>CAZBMR010000222.1:0-2502 GCA_964492695.1 uncultured Lentimicrobiaceae bacterium | reverse complement strand
TTCGTTGCGCAACGAAGATGGCTGGTTGGTTGACATCGCCCCCCGTGCATGAGCAACAACATGCAAGAAGGGGCAGCCACGCCCGAGGAAACGCAGGCGAGACCAGCCTCCCCTCAACTCTGGACCGCACGCGATGTGGCGCGTTACGCCCAGTGCAGCCTTCGGCAGGTCGGGTATCTGCGGTCGGAGGGTCTGCCTTTTATGCGCATCGGCCGCCTCATCCGCTTTGATCCTCCTCAGGTGAGAGCATGGCTGCTGGGCCATGCACCGGCCAACCTTCCATCCAAGGAGGTGCGCCTGTGAAAACGGTGGCCCCACACAAAGAAGGCTCCCTCCAGGATGATCCCGACACCCACTACTGCCGTCGCCAGCGCCGCAGCGATTCAGACTACCAGCAGGCTTATCAGGCCTGGGTGGACTCACTTCCGCCCGAAGAACGCCAGCAGCTGGCAGCCATGGGACTGGACCAGCCTTTGATGTCTGACACTGCGGGAAGCGGCTTTCGAGACGTGGCTGAAGCAAGCCGTTGCGCCGTCCTGCCGGAGACCTTTGAGGAGGACTCCGAAGAGGGGGCTGAACCTGAGGATCCGTGTTCAGATCGGGAGGAGGTGCTGCACCTGGTTCGCCGCCTGGTGGGCGAGTTGCTGAGCAAGGATAACGTGCGCCTGTCCGTCGAGTGCCTCGCCCTGACCACCGGCATTGCCTACCTGGGGGATTCCATGACGGACATCGCCCGTCGTCACGGCGTGACGCGCGCTGCTGTGAGCAAGCGCTGCGTGGAGTTCACCGATGCTCTCGGCCTGGCTCCCAGCCGCGCCATGCGCTCCACCGAAGCACGCCAGAGCTACCGCCGCCGCCGCATTAACCAACTCAACCAGCAAGACCTTGTCCCATGAGCCTCACTTTACCTGATTGTCCCAAGTTCACCGTTGGCCGCACCGGCCTTACCGTTCACGCCCCCCTGAGCTTCGCCGAATGGGCCGCAATGGCACCAAGGCTTCATGAGGCCTCGCGCTGCATTGGCTTCCTCATCGGCGACTGGCTGGTGTATGGGCAGACGCAGTTTGCCACGCCTGGCCTCAAGTCGAAATCGCGCGTGTCTGCCAAAGATTATGCCGCAGCCGTTGAAGCCACCGGGCTGGACCGAACCACGCTGGCCACCTACGCCTATGTAGCCAGGCGCGTGCCTCATACGATCCGTCATGAAACGCTCTCCTGGGAGCACCACAAGATTGTGGCGAAGCTGGAGATGATCGAGCAAACACGCTGGTTGAAGAGGGTCGGCAGCAGCTCGGAGCGGATCTCCACACGTCGCCTGCGCAAAAGCATTCAAGCGGGTAGGCTTCTGAATGCGGAGGAAATGAAGCTGGATCCAGCCGACCGGGGCATTCCCAATCACATCCCGCAGGTAAACCGCCTCTGCGCCTGGTGGGCGGGGCTCCAGCGCGAGCGCTGGCTGGAGAAGGCATCACCCCGACAGCGTGCACAGCTCAAACGCGACCTGCTGCCCATCATGCAGATCTACGAGCGGCTGTAGGAGGCTTTTATGGCGATGGTGGGGCCAGAGGGCTGGGCAGGTGGGGATTGACCCGATCCCAGAACATGGGGGCAAGCCTCTTATCCAAGGCTGCTTCGTCCTTGAGCCCCCAGGATCCAGCCTCGACCCTTGCCGCCAGCTCCTGAAACCAAGCCAGCAGGGCAGGATCCATCGTGAGGGCCACCGTGAATGGGTCATCACCGGCCATGGGTGCTGTGCTGCCGTAGCACCGTCGGCGAGCCTGATAATCATCCCAAAGCATGAGGCCCGAGAACATGACCCGCACCAGGAACTCCCGCCCGTCGATGGCAAGGCAGTAGCTGAAAAGGACCGCCGGATGTTCGGAACTGGGCATCAGGGTTTTCTGCGGCGCTTGAATTCCAAGAGCAATTTCAGCTCATCCTGAATCTTCATCACCCACTTGAAGTCACGCAACAGGGCTTCCACCTGCTCAGCTGTGGCACGCTGGGGCCATTTGCTGTCCTTCATGTCACTCCACCAGGCACACAGCCTGTTGATATGAGGGATGTGGTTTTTCATGCCCCGGTCCGCCGGGTCAGCCACCATCTCCTCCGGAGTCAGCACCCGTCCGGCGAGGATGCTCTTGCGCAGGCGCATGGTGCTCAGAGCCCGCTGGTTTTTCTTGGGAGCGGCCAGCGCCAGCCAGCGACGCTGTTCGGCAACGGGGAGCTTGGCGACCACCTTGTGATGCTCCCAGGCGAGGGCATCGTTGCGGCGGCTCCTGGCCACACGCCGGGCGACGTAGGCGTAGTTGTGGAGGGTGCTCCTGTCCAAGCCTGTGGTCTGGATGGCGGCATCGTAGGCGTCCGTGGCGACACGGCTCGCAGCCGGCCCTTTGCGAAAGTTGGCCTCTCCATAGACCAGCCAGTCACCGATGACGAAGGCGATACCCCGGGCAGCGTTGCCCAGCGATGAGGCGACCTGGCTCCATTCCTCGAAGGTCA
>CAZBMR010000221.1:0-2509 GCA_964492695.1 uncultured Lentimicrobiaceae bacterium | reverse complement strand
GATATGGGAAACGCCTACAGCGTTTTATAACTGACGGAAGCTTGTCACACCCGAATGAGTCAGGGCTTTTTTGCTCGGCAAGGCCTGTGGCCTCCTTTCATGGTTTTGAAGTTTAAAGATGATTTGATGCATTGTCCATCAATAAAAAAGTCCGACTATGGCCTATCTTTGCCCATCATATCTGGTATTGCAATGAAATTTCACATCTTCTTATCAAGCTGGCTCGCACTCTTTTTAATGGCAGCCGGTTTTCCGGAGGCAAAGGCCGGCGGAAAAGACAGCACTGTGCTCCACAACGACCTCGCAGCCTTTGTCAACCCCATGATTGGGACAAAAAACATGGGCCATACCTTTCCCGGTGCGGCCGTGCCTTTTGGCATGGTGCAGCTCAGTCCGCAAACCAACAAGGTGGGGATGTATCACGACGATGGTAGCTACAACGCTGAGGTTTACCGCTATTGCAGTGGCTACCAGTACGACGACAGCCTCATCTATGGCTTTGCTCATACCCACTTCAGCGGCACGGGCCATTCCGACCTGGGCGATTTTTTACTCATGCCGGTGAATGACCGCCTGTTTGACGGACCAAACGGCAGCCTCGACAGTGAAAAAGGTTTTGCTTCGCGCTTCAGCCATGCCAACGAGGAGGCATCGCCGGGCTATTACCGTGTGCAACTGGAGGATGGGGGCATCACAGCGGAGCTGACAGCCACGGAACGTACGGGTTTTCATAGCTATCACTTTCCTGACAGCGACAGTGCCCACCTGGTGCTCGACCTGATGGCAAACATCTACAACTATGAGGGCAAGAATGTGTGGACGTTTGTGCGGGTGGAAAACGACACCACCGTGACTGGTTACAGACAAACCACCGGCTGGGCCCGCACACGCACCGTGTATTTTGCCATGCGCTTTTCGCAACCCATGCAAACCTATGGCCGCTACCGCGCCGATCAGCCCACCTACAAAGGTTTTTACCGCAAATTTGACGAAACGCAAAACTTTCCGGAAATGGCAGGCCGTGAGCTGCGCGCCTGGTTTGGTTTCAGGACCAGGGAAGGAAAACCGCTACAGGTTAAGTTTGCCCTCTCGGCCGTGAGCACCGCCAATGCACTTGAAAACATGCAGGCAGAATTGCCCGACTGGGATTTTGCTAAAACACGTCAACATGCCCGCGATTTGTGGAACAACGAGCTGTCGAAAATCAAAGTGGAGATGATGACGAAGGCACAGCTGACCACCTTTTACACCGCACTTTATCATTCGATGCTGAGCCCGGTGGTGTTTCAGGATGTGAACGGCGAATACCGCGGTCTCGATCAGAACGTGCATCAGGCCAATGGTTTTGTGAACCACAGCATCTTTTCGCTTTGGGACACCTACAGGGCTTTGCATCCACTCTACAACCTCATCCAGCCCGAACGCAACAACCACATGGTGCATGCCATGCTGGCGCATTACGACCAAAGTGTGCACCATATGCTGCCCGTCTGGAGCCATTATGCCAACGAAAACTGGTGCATGATTGGCTATCATGCCGTGTCGGTGCTGGCCGATGCGTTGGTCAAGGGCACCACCACCGCCGATGTACGCCGCATGCTGGATGCCTGCGTGGCCACCTCGAATGTGCCTTACTTTGATGGCCTGGGCGCTTACATTGAGAAGGGCTTTGTGCCCGAAGACCAAAGTCCCAACTCGGTGAGCAAGACGCTCGAATATGCTTACAACGACTGGTGCATCGCCCGCATTGCCCATCTGGCCGGAGATTCCGCACTGGAAAGGCAATACCTGCAGCGTTCAGAAAATTTTCTGAACGTGTTCGACCGCAGCACCCGATACATGCGCCCGCGCCTGGCGGATGGCAGATTCAGGCCTGAGTTTGATCCCTTCGACACACACGGACAGGGCTTTATCGAAGGAAGTGCACTCAACTATGGCTTGTATGTGCCGCATCAGACCGACCGCATGATTGAAATGATGGGCGGAAAAAAGGCCTTTGCAAAACACCTTGATATGATTTTTGAAACCCCGGTGGAAGAAAAATACATACAGCGCAACGAAGACATCACGCGCGACGGCATCATCGGCAACTATGTGCATGGCAACGAGCCGGGCCACCACATCGCATTTTTATACAACCACACCGGTCATCCCGAAAAGACGCAGCAGCGCGTACGCATGATTTTGGACACGATGTACAGCGACAGTGAAGATGGGTTGTGCGGCAACGACGATGCCGGGCAGATGAGCGCCTGGTACATCTTTGGTGCGCTGGGTTTTTATCCGCTGCTGCCCGGGTCGGATGTGTATGAACTGGGAAGTCCGCTGGTGAAATCGGCCAGGATGCAACTGCCACATGGAAAGACGCTGCAGGTTGTGGCACACGGACAAGCGCCTGATCATGTGCGCGTTAGCAAAGTGCTGCTGAATGGCAAACGCATCCGGGGCACACAGCTCTCTCACAACAGTCTGGCAGAAGGAGGGGTGTTGGAGTTTTTTATGGAGTAAT
>CAZBMR010000220.1:0-2522 GCA_964492695.1 uncultured Lentimicrobiaceae bacterium | reverse complement strand
CAAATTGAAAAGGCGCATCACCAATTTTCATGCTTCACAGGGCCTTTTTTTCGCAATGGCGTGTTTTTTTTAATTAAAAACATCTCTATATGCTTTTATTTCAATTTGTTACGCTATCAACAAAAAAAGTTCAGTAAAAACGAAAGATTGGCGCAGGTGCGCCAGTTTTTGGCGTAGGTTGTGTTGTATCATTGCACCGACAAAAAAACACATTTAACGAATATCGAAAAACGCAGAGAACAACTATCGCACTTAAACAAGAGAACCAATGCCGGCATTATCAAGTTAATCATACAATCAATATCCAGTAAACCTTGCAATGACAAATCAACCATGCCATACAAACAACAACACCAACCTTAGAAAAGCTAATTGCCTTTTTCATGGTACGGCTTTGAATGGCTTTTTGGTTTGTAAGAACGATATACCCCCTACACAGATTTTCGAAGGTGCACCTTACATACCTTATTGCACAACCAAGTATATCTTTTGGCTGGGGAAGAATAAGTTCGACCGAGGTGGGCGTCAGGCAAAATATAGTTTGACGTGCATGTTTCGTTTTAGGACTAATTGTAAAAATAATCTAATTTAATCTACTAATAATGAATAAAATATCAAGAAACCCAAAGTTATCGTTAAATAAACAAACGGTATCAAGGCTAAATGAAAATCAAATGGAAATTCTCAACGGTGGTGCATCTAGTTTTTGGTGCGGTTTGGTTTCTTTAGCATCAGGTCTAACACCAGATACTACGGGCTGGCTTGCAGGTGGAATGTGCCTCACGATCGATGAAGCTCGATTTTCGGAATATGACCTTTGTGCTACTACCGTTTGTGGGTCCTAATTACCATTAATCAACAAATCCCCTTGCACAAATAAAATGTGAGGGGATTATTTTAAAAAATGAAAAAATGAAAACTAGAAATCAAATCATTACGCTGTGCATTCTTTTGTTTTTTTTTACTATTGATTGCCTGATCAGAAATAGAGTAATTGCCATGAAAACTTTTTCTATTCTTGCTATGGGAGTACTATTTATTGATACGATTTATTACTATACTATGACAAGAAAAGCAAAAATTAAAATTAAAAATGTAAGTTCTGTATTTAATGTAGACCATACTTTTATCATTATTGGATTAGCTTGGATTATTGTTGGGTTCTTCTATTTATCAAAAGTCGAAAATAATACAAGCCATGAATATATGTTCTATTTGGGAGGAATCGGTTTAGTCTTGGGTATAAACTTTCGTATTAAACTAAGACATAAGTTGATATTGAATAATAAATATGTTTTTTTAACACATGGTAATACTGTTGAAAAGATGAAGTTAAAGGACTTAAGGATAAGATTGGTCGAAGGACAAGTTTTGTCTATAGAAAATGTAGTAAAGGAAAGAGTCTATTATTTGGGACTTAATAATGAAGAACTGGAGTTCTTTAACGATTATTTTTGAAAAATGAATGAATTTTCAAGCAAGACATCCTTAGACAAAATAGTACAAGATACTTTAATATCAATCGAAAAATATCAACACTTACTTAATGGTTATGGACTTTATAACGGACTTGGAAGTGTTTTGCTTTTTTATGGTCAGACGTATCTGTGTACGAAGGATAGTCGCTTCATATGCAAAATTGAGAAACAATTAGAGACTTTATTTTCCGCACTCAATGAGGCTAACTTCCCGAAAATATCATTTGCAGAGGGTATTTGTGGCGTTGGATGGTTAATTAATTTTTTTGTTGATAGTGAAATACTTGAAAAAGAATTCATAAAAACATTTGATAACTTTGATAAGCTCTTAAGTAGGATTATGATTCAATGGGTTGATCAGAGTAATTATGAGTTTTTATATGGTGCATCTGGAATCGCTCTTTATTTTCTTAGCAAACCATTAAGCAAAGATACTATTAAGGCTTTGGAATCATTCGTCGTTGCGGTTGATAACTTTGGTATCAAAATTAATGAACTTGAAAAGAAATGGAACTCGAAGATTCGAATAGCAGAAGACTTGCTTTATGGAGAGAATATTTCATTATCCCATGGCATGTCTGGTCTGTTAGTGTTATTATGCAAAATTTACGATAGAGGCATTTTAGAAGAGGTTACAAAAACAAATATTATTCAATTATCAAATTATATTATCTCACAGAGGTTTGTGAAAAAAGGACAAAGTATTTTTCCAACTTTATCATTAAATCATGAAACAAGCAAAGTCCCGAGTCGGCTTGCATGGTGTTATGGTGATTTGGGTATTTGTATTGCTATAAGCAAAACTGTTGATTATAGTTTTATAAGTGTTGAAATAATTAAGGTTTATGAAGAGATTTTAATTTCCCTTAATGAAAGAATTGTTCCTGCAGAGAATGGTTGCATTGATCCATTTATCTGTCATGGTGCGGCAGGGGTATATTATGGATTGTGGAAACTAAATAAGATTAATGGAATGTACTTTGAGAGCACACTATTTTCATGGAGGAATACCTTAAATCAATTCAAATTAGACAATTATAGTAC
>CAZBMR010000219.1:0-2523 GCA_964492695.1 uncultured Lentimicrobiaceae bacterium | reverse complement strand
CTGGTGAAGGGATAGAGCTGGATCGCGTTGACGAAGCCGGTGCGGTCAGGCTGCACCCGCGCGGCATCGTTTGCCGCTCCCACCTGATCGCGCGGAGCGGGGTGACTCCGGGTCAGGCGGGAGCGGCCCGCGGCGGGGGGCTCCGCCTGCGGCAAGGGTTTGAGCTGACCGGGAAGCGGCAGCGGTACGGGGATCGCCACCACCCGGGCGCCCGAAGCAGGCGCCTGCGATGTCTCGCTGACCGTCGCAGGCGCGGCAGGCGGGGACGCCGGGTGTTCCCGGGCCTGCAGGGGATAGACGAGCGCGAGGCTCGAGCTGAGGGCAGCGAAGGTCAGGGCGCGCGCCGCGCGCCGGGTCTGACTGATCATGATCCGAGTTCCTTTGACCAGTTGATGGCATTGACGAAGATGCCGAGCGGGTTCTTACGCAGGGCATCGGGAGTGCGCGGGGGCTGGACCACGGTGGTGAGGATCGCGGTCCAGCGGCTTGTCTCGGCGAGACTACCGTCGCGGTAGCGGCGCTCGACCCAGGCGACCCGGAAGCTGGTCGGCGATGCGCGGATCACGCTGGTGACATCGACGCCAACCTGCTCCCGCCCGATGAGGGCAAAGGGATCGTTGGTCCGGGCATAGTCGTTGAGGGCGAGCGCGCCCTTGTCGGTCGCGAAATCATAGGCCCTGAGCCAGTTCTGGCGCACGACGATCGGATCGGCGGGCACGCTGCGGACCTGCTCGATGAAGCGCGCGAGGTGGAAAGCGACCTGAGGATCGGACGGTGCAAAACCGGCATCCGCCGGGGCAACGGCCTGGGCTTCGCCCAGCCTGTCGACCTCGACCACCCAGGGTACGATACTGCCGCGCGCGCCTTGCCAGATGATCCCGGCGGTCAGGCAGGTGGACAGGCCGAGCGCGCCGAAGAAGGCAAGCCGCCAGCTGCGGGCCTGGACCCGGGCCGAACCGATCCGGTCATCCCAGACCTGGGCTGCGCGCTGGTAGGGTGTCTCCGCCTGCGGGGTTGTGCCGTAGCGGATCGAGGGTCGTCGGAACATGCGTCAGTCCTTTTCCGAGGTGTCGATGGAAGCGCCCGCACCGCTGCTGTCGCCAGCCTTGAGCGTGTGGGCAGCGATGGTGGCGCCTTGCGCGAGGGTCTGCCGGTCCTTCATGGCCCTGGCCCAGGCGGGCGGGCCGGTTTCGCCATCGGTTGGCGGCGGCGGCGGAGTGTTGGGGCCGGGGGTAATCGTGCCGCCCGTATTGGTGATCGCGGCACGGCCGCCATCGCGGAATGACTGCTTCATTCCTTCACCGGCCTTGCGCAGCGGCGAAGTTGCTGCGCCGAGCGCAGCGTCACCGACCGCTGCCATGCCGGATCCGACGGCAGCTGCGCCCCTCTTGCCCGCCGAGCCCATGGCATAGGCGGTGGTGGCGCCGCCGGCGGCGCGCGATGTGCCGTGGGCAACACTGGAAGCCGCACTGGCAACCGCGCCGCCTGCCAGTTTCGCACCGGCGACAGCTCCGGCAGCCGCTCCACCCGCCATGAGCGCAGTTCCTGCGGCGGCACCTGCGCCCAGCTGCGGGCCTCCGGCGACAATGCCGTTGGCAATGCCGGGACCGAAAATGCCCAGACCCAGCAGGGTCAGGCTCGCCAGCACGATCGAGAGCGCATCCTCGATGGTCGGCTCGGCCGGAATGGCGCTGGTGAATTCCGAAAAGATGGTCGAGCCGATGCCGACGATGACCGCCAGCACAAGAACCTTGATCCCGCTCGAGATGACATTGCCAAGCACGCGTTCGGCCATGAAAGCGGTCTTGCCGAACAGGCCGAAGGGGATGAGCACGAAACCGGCGAGCGTGGTCAGCTTGAACTCGATCAGCGTGACGAACAGCTGGATCGAGAGAATGAAGAAGGCGATAACGACCAGCGCCCAGGCGACCAGCAGGATGATGATCTGCAGGAAATTCTCGAAGAAGCTGACGAAGCCCATCAGATCCGAGATCGCCTCGATCAGCGGACGCGCCGCATCGAGCCCGACCTGCGCGACCCGGCCTGGCTGCAGCAGTTCGGCGGAGGAGAAGCCCGTGCCGCTGGCCTTCAGGCCGAGGCCGGCGAAGCTCTCGAAAACGATCCGGGCCAGGTTGTTCCAGTTGCCGATGATGTAGGCGAAGATCCCCACAAACAGGGTCTTCTTGACGAGGCGGGCGATGACGTCGTCCTGTTCGCCCCAGGTCCAGAACAGCGCGGCAAGCGTCACATCGATGACGATCAGCGTGGTCGCGATGAAAGCGACCTCGCCCGACAGCAGGCCGAAGCCGGAATCGATGTAGCGTGAGAAGATGTCGAGGAAGCGGTCGACGACGCCGGTGCCGCCCATGTTACTGGTCCTGTACTGACGGTTGGTGAAGGTGCGGCGGCTCGGCTTGCGGGGCCGGTGACGGCTCCCCGCCTTCGATCCCGAGGAAGCGCCGCCGCTTCTCGGCCCAGGCCGCGCGGCAATCGGGTGACGACAGCGCGAGCTCGCCCATGCCG
>CAZBMR010000218.1:0-2530 GCA_964492695.1 uncultured Lentimicrobiaceae bacterium | reverse complement strand
ACGCCCACTTCCCAATTGCCGTTGTCGAGCTTGCGCAGCGAGAGGGCATCGTCAAAATCTTTGGCATCGCCGGGGTCAACGGTGATGGTGAGGACGTTGCGGAAGTCGCGCCGGCGGGCAATCTCCGCTTCGGTGATGCCATGCCCCATCTTTTCCACTTCCTTTTCCACTTCTTTTGGGAACTCGAGCGGGAAATTGTATTCAGCCAGAATGGATTGCATCTCCACATTGTTGTCGCCAGGCATGCCCAACACTTTGATCACCTCGCCGAAAGGGTTTTTCGATTCTTCGGGCCATTCGGTGATGCGCACGATCACTTTTTCGCCGTTTTTGGCTTTGTTGAGCGCCTCTTTGGGCACAAAAATATCCACCGGCATATTGGCGCTGTCAGGAACAAGGAAGCCAAACTGTTTCGAGATGCTGATAACACCCACGTAGTCCGTTTTCTTGCGCTCGACGACCTCGACAATCTGCCCTTCGGTTTTGTGGTTTTTGCGTTTGGGGAAAAGGTAAACCTTCACGGTGTCGTCGTGCAGGGCCTGGGCAGTGTTGTTGGCAGCAATGAAAATATCCTCGCCACCCTTATCCGGAATGACGTATGCTTTTCCTGTGCTTTTCATATCCACCCTGCCGGTGACATATTCTTTTTTCTCGCCATACTCGAGAATCATGGCTTTGCTCAGCGTATAGCGATAGGGTTTGTCTTCGATGAGTTTGCCTTCTTTGGCCAGCTCCACCAAAATGTTGTGGATGAGGTCTTTACCGGCTTTATCCTTGATGCTCAATGCCTTGCTGATTTGTTTATAATTCAGCGGCTTGAAGGGGCTCGATCCGAAAATACTCAGAATGGTGGCTGCAAGGGTGCTTTTAACGCCTGAAGGAATAGGTTTTTTTTTAGGCATGATGCTTTGGTTTGGCAGAATGATGTGCCAAAGTTAATGCATTCGCCGCTGCATAGGATAGGAAATCTGCGATTGATGAGAAGCTGTTTACGAAGATTTAAACCGCTGAGCAAGCTCAAGGCAATGTTATTGTCATGATCTGATCAGAAGAAATGAATGGACTTGTTCGGTTCTGCGCTTAGTGTAAACAACATTATAAACATTTGCTCAATGAATGGAGTAAATCCTTTCTTGCAGAGACAATTGTTGAAGACTGACAATAATTGATAACTTTTTCCGGCCATTAAAAAAAGTCATTGACATTTTTCCGAATTTAGGAATTTTTGTTTGTACGTATAAAATAAAAGGTATGATCCAAATTGAATTTATATTTTTGTCCTAACCAAAACATCACGTTGTTTTTTACAATCTAATTTTAGGTCCTTTTTTTGTTAGTGTGGCAGTTACTCTCTATAATATATTTTTAATCAACTAATTACCGAATTATGTTTTTAATGATTTACATTTTTGCATACCTGTTTCTGGTATTAATCATTGGATTACTTGGCTCTAATCGCAAAATTGGGTTTGCAGGTGCTTTTTTTATTTCGTTAATCCTAAGTCCCCTAATTGGTCTTATTGTTGTTCTGTTGTCCAAAAGGCTAAGTGATTTAGAGTTCGAAAAAAACTTGATTGACCTTCAGCAGCAACAAAAGCAAGCAATTGATAGCCTTTCAAAAAAAGGTTCCGCTGGAATTGCTGATGAAATTACCAAGTTAACCGATCTTCTAAATCGGGGGATAATAAATAAAGAAGAATTTGATAAGATCAAATTAAACCTCCTTAAGGAAGCAGATTCAACATTAGCAATGGACGACCCCAGAGATGAAAGTGAATTACCTATGATTACCTACGAAACTAATCAAGGTGAAATTGCCATTCGTCAAAGAAAAGATCAACCTCAAGTTGGAGACAAAGTGTTTAATTGCTACAAACGACCTCATCACGATGTAGTGCTTAAAATTAAAAATGGTCCGCGAATCGATATAAAATCCAATAGGATTTCGAGAATATTTTGATGTATTATATTACTGATTTTCAATTTATTTTTCAGAAATATTGCAAGAATGCAAACGACTTTTCTTGACTCACTAATGATCGCAGATCGAGAAAAAATTCATAATCAGATGCTTTCTTGGATTCTGAATTTGGATGAGCCAAAATTATTTGATAACATAGGTTTTCTTAAAAAGCTCTTTTACTTGAAAGAATCTGATTTGCTAATTGGACCAATTGAGGCCTCCACGGAGATAAATCGAGTCGATTTAAAAGTGAAGGCGTCTAATGTTTTATTCTATTTTGAAAATAAATTAAAATCGTCCGAACATAACTTTCAGACAGAGCGATACAAACAAACCATTGAAAAAGACAAGTCTATAGGTAAAGTAAAAATCTATTATGGGTTTATTACCCTTATCAAAGAAGTTGCAAAAGACAAAAATTGGATATCAATTTCATTTGAAGAATTAAAGGACGCTCTCAGCGTTTCTTTAGTTCAAAACACTCAAAAGGAGTTTTATTTTATCTCTGAGTACATTCAAACACTTGATAATTTGGTCAGTTCTCACAATTACTTCATTGAAAATCAC
>CAZBMR010000217.1:0-2549 GCA_964492695.1 uncultured Lentimicrobiaceae bacterium | reverse complement strand
CATTGTTGGCGCCGACCGAAAATTGACAGTCTGAAAGGGCAAGTGCCGATCGAAAATTGACAGGGGTGTTCCACTGCTCTGCTGAAACTTTCAGCAGGGATGTAATAGGTGATCACCATGGACATGATTGGCAAGGTGCGGCGCATGAAGTTGCGCGACCAACTCTCTGACGGAGAGATATGCAGAAGAACGGGACTGGCCAGAAACACGGTCAAGAAGTGGCTCAAGGCCCCCGGCGACATAACCCCGAAGTACGAACGCAAGAAGCTTGAGGGCAAGCTCACGCCGTTTGTGCCGGTGCTGGAGCAAGCCCTGCGCACGGATGCCCACCGGGCCAAGAACGCACGGCGCAGTGGTAAGGCGTTGTATACGCAGATCCAGGCCCAGGGATACCGAGGAGGCTACAGCGCCGTGACCGACTTCATCCGCGCCTGGCGGGTGGAATGCGCCAAGGACTCCACCCGGGCCTTTGTTCCCCTGAGTTTCGAGCTGGGCGAGGCATTCCAGTTCGACTGGAGCGAGGAAGGCCTGCTGGTCGGCGGCGTGTTCTACAAGCTGCAAGTGGCGCACCTGAAGCTGTGCGCGAGTCGTGCCTTCTGGTTGGTGGCCTACCCTGGGCAAGGCCACGAGATGCTGTTTGATGCCCATACCCGTGCCTTCCAGGCATTGGGTGGCGTTGCCAGGCGCGGTATCTACGACAACATGAAGACAGCGGTGGACAAGGTCAAGAAGGGCAAGGGGCGCATTGTTAATGCGCGTTTCTCGGCCATGTGCAGCCACTACCTGTTTGATGCGGACTTCTGCAACGTCGCCTCGGGCTGGGAGAAAGGCGTAGTGGAGAAGAACGTGCAGGACAGCCGCCGGCGGATCTGGATCGAGGCTGCCAGCAGGCGCTTCGGGTCGTTTGCCGAACTCAATGCATGGCTTGGCGAGCGGTGCCGTTCGGTATGGGCAGACACTGTGCATCCCATCCACAAGCAGTTCACGGTGGCCGAGATGCTGGAGCTGGAGCGCCCCCATCTCATGTCCATGCCCGTGCTTTTTGATGGCTATGTGGAGAAGCCCGCACGGGTGAGCAGTACCTGCCTGGTGGCCGTGGCGCGCAACCGCTACTCCGTTCCCTGCGAATGGGCAGGTCACCTGGTGAGTACGCGCTTGTACCCCAACCGGGTGGACATTGCCTGCGCGCAAACCATCATTGCCAGCCACGCCCGCACGCCGGGCAGTGGCCAGATCACCTATGACTGGCAGCACTACATTGAACTGGTGCAGCGCAAGCCCGGTGCGCTGCGCAACGGTGCGCCGTTTGTGGACTTGCCCGAACCCTTGCAACGTTTGCGCAAATCTCTTCTGAGGCACCCTGGCGGGGACCGCACCATGGCCCAGGTGCTGGCCAGCGTGCCGCAGGCGGGGTTGGATGCCGTGCTGGTGGCGGTTGATCTGGTGCTCGAAGGGGCCACGCCCAACGGCAGCGTCAGTGCTGAGCATGTGCGCAATGTGCTGGCCCGGCTGAATGCACCGCCCAGGCCCGAGCAGGCACAGACCACGCTGCAACTGACCCAACTGCCGCTGGCCGATACCGCCCGCTACGACCGTCTACGCCCCACCCACAACGATAACCAAGGAGCCATCCATGTCTGATTCCAAACGCGATGTGCAAAGCGAACTCAAGGCCCTGCGCCTGAATGGTATGGCCAGCGCCTGGGCTGACCTCATGGAGCAGGATGGTGGCTCCACAATCCAGAACTCACGCTGGCTGATCGAGCACCTGCTTCAAGCGGAAGACGTGGATCGGCACATGCGCTCCATCGCCCACCAGATGAAGGCCGCTCGCTTCCCGATTCACCGCGACCTTGCCGGCTTCGACTTCGAGGTCTCTCCCGTGGACAGAGCGCTGATCAAGAAGTTGGCGACCTTGGGCTTCACAGAGGACGCGCAGAACGTTGTCCTGATTGGAGGGCCGGGCACTGGCAAGACCCATCTGGCAACTGCACTGGGCATCTCCGGCCTGACCCATCACGCCAAGCGTGTGCGGTTTTACTCGACCGTAGATCTGGTCAATGCGTTGGAGCAGGAAAAGGCCAAGGGAAATCCGGGGCGCATAGCCATGAGCTTGATGCGCATGGACCTGGTCGTTCTGGACGAACTGGGATACCTGCCATTCAGTCAGGCAGGGGGAGCCTTGTTGTTCCACCTGCTGTCCAAGCTATACGAGCACACCAGCGTTCTGATCACCACCAACCTGACGTTTGCAGAGTGGTCTGCCGTCTTCGGTGATGCCAAGATGACCACAGCATTGCTGGATCGGCTCACCCATCACTGCCACATCGTTGAAACCGGCAATGAGTCCTACCGCTTCCGGCACAGCTCCAAGGAAGCCAAGGTAAAGATCAAATCCAGGGAATTGAGCAGAAAGACCGATACCAGTCTGGAGGTGCAAGCCCAGTAGGCGGCTATAGTTATCCACAGCCAGCCAACTAAATGCTGGCTACAAGCCCCCTATCAAAATTGGATCGGCACACACTGTCAAGATTCAATCGGCGCCAACA
>CAZBMR010000216.1:0-2552 GCA_964492695.1 uncultured Lentimicrobiaceae bacterium | reverse complement strand
GTGAGGGCAACAGGGTTAAGGTCAACGGCGAAACGGTCGCGACGCTCAAACCCCTCACCAAACGCGGCGAGACGCTGGCGCCCGGGCCGACCGGGCCGATCCCCGAGCGCTGCTATTATCTTGGCACGGCGCATCCCGACGGGTTCGACAGCCGCTATGCCGCAATCGGCTTCGTCTGCGCCGAGCGGATCGTCGGCACCGGGGATGCGCTGCTGTGAGGCGGCGGCCCCGCCTTGCCCTCGCGCTCGGCCTTGCCGCGCTTGCCGGATGGCCTCTCGTCTCGGCGGTCCGCGCCGCCGACCACGGACAGATGGGCGAGACTTTCCCGATCATCGAGATCGACCTGCTGGCGACGATCGAGACGCGGCTTCGGACCCTCGAAGCCAATGGCGGGATCGAGCGACTGCAAAACCAGATGCGCGAGCAGGCGGTTGCCAGTGTGCGCCGCCCCAAGCCGGTCGATGGTCTCACGCCCGCGACGGCGCGGCGCGAATGGCTCTACGACCCTTCTATGGTGCTCGAGGACGACATTGTCGACGCTAAGGGCAACCTGATCGCACCGCGCGGCACCCGGGTGAACCCGCTTGATCATGTGCCGCTCGGCCAGGACCTGGTCTTTGTCGACGGCAGAGATGCGGCGCAGATCGACTGGGCGGTCAGGACCTACAGCGCGGCACGCGCCAAGGTCATCTTCGTCGCCGGCTCGCCCTTCGATGCGATGAAGCCCTACCAGCGCCGGTTCTGGTTTGACCAGGGCGGGCAGCTGACCGCAAAATTCGGCATCCGCCATTCCCCCGCTGTGGTCACTGGGGCCGCAGTTTCGAGGGGCGTCAAGGCGCTCAAGGTCAGCGAAGTGCCGCTCGCCCCCAAAGGCCGCACGTCATGAGGCATCCGCTGCTCGCATTCCTGCTGACCCCAATGGCCGCGCCCGAGACGCCGCGCCTCAGGCGGCTGCGCTGGACCTTGGTTCTGCTGTGCATGGGCCTCGCCATTGCAGCTCATCTCAACACGGCCAGCGTCGCGCTGTTCGGTCCTCTGGGTGCGCTACCGGCGCTGCTGCTCCTGGTGACGGCACCGATCGTCGGAGTCGTCTATTTCCGCGCCAAAGCCCGCGCCGACGAGAGCCATAACCGGGGAGAAGAGCCATGAAGCGGCTGCGCCGCCTGGTGCTTGGCACTCTCGCCGTGCTGGCGCTTGCCATGCTGGGCGCGGTGCCTGCGCGGGCTTCCGTCACCTGCCACGGCAAGTTCGTCAATCCGATCACCGACGTGTGCTGGTCGTGCCTGTTTCCGCTGTCGATCGGCGGGCTTTCGATCTGGAAGGGCTCGCGCCCCGATCCGAAGAACCCGACATTTCCCCTGTGCGCCTGCGGCTCGCCGATCCCGCGCATCGGCATCTCGGTGGGCTTCTGGGAGCCGGTGCGACTCGTCGATGTCACCAACAAGGCCTGGTGTTTCCCCAACCTCGGTGGGATCGGGCTCAACCCCGGCTTCGACATCGGCAATGGCCATGTCCAGGGGCGCAGCCAGGTCGGCGGCAAGACGCAGAACTCGTCGCAGTGGCAGGCCCACTACTACATCTACCCGCTGCTCTACTGGATGGAGATCCTCACCGACTTCCTCTGCTTCGAGCAGACCACCTTCGACGTTGCCTATGTAACCGAGCTCGACCCGCTCTGGCAGGATTCGGCACTGACCTCGATTCTCAATCCCGAAGTCGCGCTCTTCGCCAATCCGCTCGCATCAGCCGCCTGCGCCGCCGATTGCGTAGCCTCGACCGCGAAACTGCCGATCGACCAGATGTTCTGGTGCGCGGGCTGCAACGGCTCGATGTATCCGCTGAACGGCCATGTCTCGGCGCATGTCAGCCCGGTCCAGGCCTCGCGGCTCGTCGCGGAGCGCATGCTCTACAAGGTCCACCGTCAGGCGCTCGCCTGGGGGACGATGGGTTCGAAGGCGCTGTGCCACAAGTACCTGATGCCGGTGATGAGGAAGCAGCAATACCGGCTGCAGATGACCAATCCCGTCTCCACCGTGAAGGGCCGCTACGCCTGCGCCCCCATCGGCGCGACGACGATCATTCCCCACACCGGCAAGTCGTTTCCCGTCAAGGGCGAGGACTTTGGCTACCTCGTCTGGAGGAAACGCAATTGCTGCATGTTGTGAGGAGGTTAGCCGTCATGCGCCGCCATCTTACCCGCGCCCGCGCGGGTGCTGCCGCCGGCCTTGTAGCACTGGCGGCAGTCTCGGCAGCGCTCGCCCAGAGTGCCGCGCAGACGGTCGAGGACCTCGATCTGGCGGCGATCAAGGCGCGGGGGAGCGAGCAGGTCAGGGAAGCGCAGGCCTTGGTCGACGCCGTGGCCCATAGCGGCGAGGCGCACCAGACCGAGGCCGAAGACCTGCGCGACGCCGGGCTCGCGGCGGCGGCCTCGCTCGATCCCGCGAGCCTGCAGCAGGGCCCGGAAGGCCCGGTCGACTTCGACGAAATCCTCGCTGGTGCGGCCGCCAACAGTCAGGCGCCGATGGGCGAGGGGCCGCTGTTCACGGTCTTCG
>CAZBMR010000215.1:0-2553 GCA_964492695.1 uncultured Lentimicrobiaceae bacterium | reverse complement strand
CGCCTGCAAAACAGGAAAACCGCTAACGGCCAGCCCAGAAACGGCCAAATCAGGCCTCAATCCGGCAAAAACACCCTCTGATCAGCCCTCGCTCACCAAAATGGCGTCACGCGGCGAGGTTGATGGAGGTGCCCAGCTTGCCCAGCGCCAGGCGGAAGCCCGGATCGTCACGCAGAGCGTCGAGATCATCGGCGTCCTCGTAGCCGCACGCGATCGCGAACACGCGGGCACGCAGTATGTCATCAAGGCGATGGATCACCCGCGCAGGATCGCGCGGATCGGCAATGCAAGCCGCAAGCCGCCGGCAAAGCCCCATCGCGCGCTCGGCCTGTGCCAGCAGCAGAACACCGCCATCCGAGGTGAGCCGACCTCCGTCGAACGCGGCTGTGATCTTCTTGCGCCCGATTGCTGGAAACGAAAATCCCGGCGCGCTATCATCGCTCCCGGCGGGTGTGGTCCGTGGCATAAATTGCCTCGCTGCAGGAATGGCCTAGACACCCATTTTCCTACATGAAAGCAATCGCTTAAACCACTCCCGCCAACCCTTCTGACCGAACCCGATGAATAAGCCGGGTTAGCCCTGCGCAGTTGCGTTTCGGACATTGATGGCAAGATCAGTGAGGATCGCGCTAATCTTCAATCCAGCTATAGACACATCAAACGCGCCACGCTCGACCCGAATGTAATGATCCATTGCGGAAATCAGTGCAAAGGTTGATTCTTGTGCGGCCTCGGTAGTTTGGGCGTTAAACACGTCGATTATCAAGTGTGGATAAGCCGGGAACCGCGCGATGAAGGCATTATGCACCTGTGAATAGTCGGCCTTCGGCATATAGAACAACAGCATCGCAACGCATTGCTCTGTGAATTTCTCGACTAGTGCGCGCATCTCACTTTCTGGAAGATTGCCGAACGATTGCACGAAAACTGACACGGCAGACATGGTAAAAAATCGCAGCTCGGCGGGATTATAGCTTTCAAATTCGCTATAAAGCTCCGTAACATCGTTGCCCAGTTCTTCGTGAAGTTCACATAGACGTGTCAGGGCTGAACGTTCAATGCCTTGTTGGGCATCTGATTTCTTCTTCTTTTTGAAAAGGCCAAACATTTATTACCCCCTACGATTAGACCAGGTGCGAGCAGCCGCGCCTAGTCGGCTGCTTTATCTCGACACTACTTCGCAATCCTGTCGAGTCCGGTGGACAAGGTAGACGGCGCAACGCCGAATGTGCGGGCGACTGCCCGCACGGAATTGCCCGTCTCGATGAGCTGGGCCGCCTGCTCGATCTGCTGGCGCGTCAACGCTCTCGGCCTGCCGCCAATGCGTCCGGCTTTGCGAGCTGCGGCAAGCCCTGCCCTGGTGCGCTCGCTAATCGTATCACGCTCGAACTGCGCAAAGGCTGCAATGATGTGCAGCATTGCGCGGCCTGCTGCGCCGGTTGTGTCGATTTTTTCGGTCAAACTCTCGAAGTGCCCGCCCTGAGCGGTGATCTGGTCCAGGACGGCCAACAGGTCCGACATGGTGCGCCCCAAGCGATCCAGTCTCCACACGACAAGGGTTGCACCGTCACGGGCACCGGCAAGCGCCTGCTCGCGCTCTGGCAGGTGCCTGCGGCTGCTGGCCTTCTCCTGGTAGATCGGCGCGCACCCTGCCGCCTCAAGCGCGGCGAGCTGAGCGGCGTTCGTCTGCTCGTCTGTCGAGACACGGGCATAGCCAATTTTCATACGGCTATTTTCGATCAGGTTTTTCAAACACGCAAGAGGCCAGTTTTCCGTGGGCCGGTCGGCCCGATCGCCGATGCTCGAAAAACGTTCGTTTTTCAAACATTCAGGCGGCGCTTGCCTTATGAGAATCGATGATGTTAAGCTGTAACGTCAATGTCTTGTGATCGACCCTGTAGCCGATCGTCTTCCCGCCCAAAAACGCAGGCGGGCAATATCCTATTCCTGATCCTGCTTGCAGTCGTTCTCTTCGCTGCCCTCGCCAGTGCCGTGACCTCCTCACTGCGCGGGGGTGGGAAGTCCATGTCATCTGAAAATGCTGATCTTGCTGCATCTTCGATAGTGAATTTCTTAAAGCAAGTTGATTCTGCACTCCTGCGTATGCAGTTAATCGATGATATCAAACCGGAAAATATATCTTTTGAGTATAGAAATAAGAGGGTCGACGGAATTTCCCAAACGAATTACGTAAACAATAGATGCAGCAGTGACGATTGCAGAGTTTTTTCTGCTAGTGGCGGCGGCGCAACACCTACCACTTTTGAACGATATTCAAACCAAAACGCTTGACCGACTCAAACAAGCTGGCCCACTCCGGGGCACTTCGATTTTTATATGATGGCTTGGCCAGGAGCTGGGACTGAAAAGTTCGATGTTATCTTGAGGATTATTGGTGTGCAGCCATCAGTATGCAACGCCCTAAACAAATTAATTGGCATCAGTAGCGTTCCTAACGTTAGTTACGCAACGGGAAACGGATATATTCCTGTTAGCAACCCACATTTCCCAAGTAAGGCGCTGATTTCGCTGTCCTGACCATTATATTTCCTA
>CAZBMR010000214.1:0-2567 GCA_964492695.1 uncultured Lentimicrobiaceae bacterium | reverse complement strand
AACCGTTGCTGTTGACACTCGCTAGAAGCGCTTTGGCACATTCCTTAAACACCGAGAAACCTTCTTCGTAGCTGGGGCGAGTTGCACCAAATATCAATGGCAACAGGTAGCGCTGATACTCATCAACAAGCTCTGGGTCTGACTCGGCATCTGCCAAAGCTTGAAGCAGTGTTGCTTTTGGTCTGTCTGAGAATTCAGAGAACTGCTTCCCGAACTGAACAGTGTCTTCAACTATGAGCTCGTTAAAATGCAGTTTTGCCGTTTCTAGGCATGTGTGATTTGCGTGAAAGATGCAATAAGTATCGTAGATATGGCGCACCAGTGCTCTATCCCATGCTTGCTCCATCTTTCCAGCGTTGTGTTGCGCATATCGTCGTAGAAAAGACAGCACTTTCTCTGCAAGCGTTTCGGCCGGGATAACACAGGCAACCTCTGCCGAGCCTGGCTTCTCCAAAAGCCTATCTAGCAAGTAACCGATTTCTTTTGTTTCAACTGGATGCCTGGGGGTTCTGGTTGTAAATTCAATGCTCAGGTGAGGGCGTAAACTGCCGTGCGATTCGTAGGCAGAACTGTAAAACCATTGCATCCCAATGTAACGGTTTTCATTGAGAGCCTTTCTTGCTTCAACATCTTCTGCTAAGCCAATGCCTGAAAGCACAGTTGTAACATCTGCTTTTAAATTGCTGAGATCCCGCTTGAGGGCGCTACGGCTGATGTATGGGTCTCGCGGCACAACCTTTAAGTCAATGTCTTCTGACATCCGTTCAATCATGCCGTAAGCCTTAGAAAGGCTCGTGCCGCCGCAGAAGACCAAAGATAGTGCGGGATGCTCGATTTGCATCAGGGCGATTAAAGCATCCGTGACGTGGATGTCTTTCTCTAAAAGAGCAGGCGTGATATCACTGGCCACGCTTTCAGCGACCCAGGCATCGATAAGCTCAATTTGCTGCTCAAGAAGTCGTTTCATAAGTCACAACGCGCTCACCAAAACCAATGCGTCGGCTGATGCGGCGTTTGCCCGTATTGATCACCATGCCTGCGGGTACTTGCGTAGTCTGACCTGAGTTATAGGCGCTACCAAGGCGGCTTTGGTTGATGGTGACGCCCAGCTTCTGTAATGCAACTGGCGCGAGTACATCTACTGGTCGAACGGGAATCGCCTTGCCCGTCAGAATGCTTGGTTTTGCCTTGGCGTAGATGCCAACGCCCAACTTAACCAAGCGTCCAGTCGCCACTAGTTCACGAAGTACACGAGAAATTTGAGCGGGGCTACCAAACTTCGCAAATTCGTTGCGAACAAACACCTCATCACCACGTTGGGTGATAGAACGCTTGATCCGATCTTTGAGGAGCATACCTGTGGAAGACATAGCAATTATTGCTCGTTTACCTATGATAAAAAATACATTTTTTTCATTCTATAACAATGACTAAAAATCACAAACTATGCTCGCAGACTCTTAACAAAAACCGACCACTGACATTGGCAATGATTTGGAAACTGCATCAGAAGTTCGGTATCCCTGCGGAAAGTCTGATACAGCCACAAAAGCTGCCATTGGCGGTTTAGAGGCGAGAGGGTATCTCCAAACCTCGGGCCGTTTGCATTCTGGCGCGGCCGACATAGAATGCCCCGATAACAACAATTTCGGAGACCGTCATGTACCGCGCCCTACAGATCAACAAGGATGACGCCGGCTATCGCTGTGAACTCAAGGAGCTTGATGAATCTGCATTGCCCGACGGCGATGTGACGGTTCAGGTCGCCTGGAGCACTTTGAATTACAAGGATGGTCTGGCCATTACCGGTAAGGGGCCAGTGGTGCGCAAATTCCCACTGACGCCGGGCATAGACATGGCCGGAACGGTTCTTGAAAGCGCGCATCCGTGCTGGAAGCCGGGCGACAAGGTGGTGCTCAATGGTTGGGGCGTCGGTGAAACGCACAGCGGTTGCCTTGCGCAAAAGGCACGACTCAAGGGGGATTGGCTGGTGCCGCTGCCGAGCGCGTTTAACGAACGGCAGGCCATGGCGATTGGCACCGCCGGCTATACCGCCATGCTCTGCGTGCTAGCCTTGGAAAAACATGGCGTGAAGCCGAGCGACGGAGAGATTCTGGTCACGGGTGCCAATGGCGGCGTCGGAAGTGTCGCGATCATGCTGCTAGCGAAGCTGGGCTACACCGTCATCGCTTCGACGGGTCGGCCTGAAGAAGCGGCGCATCTTCAAGCGCTGGGTGCTGCGGGCATCATTGACCGCAAGGAACTTGCCGAACCAGGTAAGCCGCTGGGTAAAGAATGCTGGGCGGGCGTCGTTGATTCGGTCGGTAGCACCACCCTGGCCAACGCCTGTGCCACGACGAAATATGCCGGGGCGGTTGCTGCCTGCGGTCTAGCCGGCGGCGCCGACTTCCCATCGACCGTGATGCCTTTCATTTTGCGCGGCGTCACGCTCTACGGCATCGATAGCGTCATGGCCCCATCCGACAAGCGTATCGAAGCCTGGAACCGTTTGGCGCGCGATCTGGATGTCAGCAAGCTGGAAGCCAATACCAACGAGATCAGCCTGG
>CAZBMR010000213.1:0-2603 GCA_964492695.1 uncultured Lentimicrobiaceae bacterium | reverse complement strand
TGCGGATTCCGACGATCGCGCGCATGTATTCCGATCTGATGCCGCGCAGCGTTCCGATTTGATCGCGCGCAGGTGGAGCACCTGATCGTCACTGTGTTGTGGCACTATGCTTTGCCGTTGGTCAAGCGGCGGCCACCGGGGTGAGACGGCGCATGGATTCTCCGCTCATTTCGAGCCGGTGGGCGTTGTGGACGAGGCGGTCCAGGATGGCATCGGCGTAGGTCGGATCGTTGATCAGTTCATGCCAGCGCGCCACGGGAAGTTGGCTGGTCACCATGGTCGAGCGGCGACCGTAGCGGTCCTCAAGGATCTCGAGCAGATGGTGCCGGGCGTTGCCGTCGAGCGGTTCAAGACCCCAGTCGTCGAGGATCAGGAGGTCGACCCGGGCCAGGCTCTTCATGCGCACCGCGATCCGGCCGTCTCCCTTGGCCAGCGAGAGATCGTCCATCAGCCGCGGCAACCGGGTGTAGAGGACCGAGTAGTTGTCGCGGCAGGCCTTGTGGCCGATTGCGCAGGCGAGCCAGCTCTTGCCGATCCCGGTCGGCCCGATGATCGCGCAGTTCTCATGGGCCGCGATCCAGTCTCCCTTGAGCAGCATGTCGAACAGCCTGCGGTCGAGCCCGCGGGCGGCACGATGGTCGACGTCTTCGGGCACGGCGTGATGCCGCAGCTTCGCGTGGCGCAGTCGTAGCGCAAGGCGCCGGTCATTTCGCCAGGTCGCTTCGTGGTCGAGCAGAAGTGCCAGCCATTCGCCATGGCTGAGGCTGGCGGCATCGCCGTTGACCTCCAGGTCGGCGAACGCATGGGCCATGCCGGTCAGGCCCAGTTGGTTGAGCTGATCGAGTGTCGGGTGTTTGAGCATCGTCTTCCTTTCAATGGTAGTAATCGGAGCCCCGGATGTTGGGATGGAGGATCGCCGCACGCTCCGGAGCCTGGCGCACGGGGACCTTGTCGAGCCCCTTCTCAAGGATCGATTTGACCGAAGGGTAATTGCGCGCCCCGATCTCCAGCGCGCGCAGCGCGGCCGCTTCGAGGCGTTCCGCGCCGAACCGCTTCGCCAAGCCGATGATCCCCAGACACGAGCGATAACCCTGCTCGGGATGCGGGCGATCCTCGATGATCTTCTGGGTAAGGAGCGACAGCATCGGCCCGATCCGGGCCGCTTCCTCGCGGATCTTCGCCGGCGTCCATTCGAGATAGCGCCGATGGCTGGAGGGCATGTGCTCGGGCACCGTCGTGTGCCGCCCATTGCCTGAACCGCGCATGTGCACCGCGATCCGCTCGCCGGCGAGGAACACTTCGACGGTGCGGGCCGTATAACGGACCTCAACCTCGCGGCGGGCGAAGCGATGGGGCACCGAGTAGTGATGGCGCTCTACCGCGATATGGTAATCGAGCCCGACCCGGCAACGCTTCCATTGGGCATGGACCCACGGCTCCGTCGGCAGCGGCTTGAGGTTTGGCGCGTCCACTTCCTCGAACAGTTCACGGCGCGTCTTGCCGAACTGGCGCAGCACACGGCGTTCATTGAGATCAGCAAGGCACTGCGCGATCGCGGCGTTGAGCTCGGCCAGGCTGTAGAAGATCCGGTTGCGCAGCCGGCCCAGCACCCAGCGCTCCACAATGCCGACGCAAGTTTCGACCTTGGCCTTGTCCTTCGGCCTCCTCGGCCGCGCCGGGAGCACCGCAGTGCCGTAATGGCGCGCCATGTCGGTATAGCTGCGGTTGACCATCGGATCGAAGTGACAGGCTTTTATCACCGCCACCTTAGCATTGTCGGGCACCAGCAACTGCGGCACGCCGCCGAAGAAGGCGAAGGCAGTATTATGCGCCTCGATCCAGTCGCCGAACTGCTCGGTCCAGGTCGCACAGGCGAACGACAGACTCGAGCCTCCCAGCACCGCCACGAACAGATGCGCTTGCCGGATTTCGCCAGTGCGACGGTTGACCACCACCGGCACAGTGTCGCCCGCATAATCGACGAACATCTTCTCGCCGCCAGCATGGCTCTGGCGCATCACCAGCGGCAGCCGACCCTCCCAGCGCCGGAACAGGTCGCACCAGCGGCTGTAACGGTACCCATCCGGGTTCGCCGCGTAGTATTCCTCCCACAGGACCTGCAGCGTCACGTGCTTGCGCTTGAGCTCGCGCGCCACCACCGACCAATCGGGCTCGGGCTGCTTGCGGCGCCCGGGTTTTACCCCGGACACGCCGTAGAGACGTCCCTCCAGCTCAGTGTCCGTCATTCCGGGCGGTACCGGCCAGGTCAGCCCCGACCACCCGAAACGCCGGAGCGTGTCCCGGACTGTCGTCGGGCCGATCCCAACCCGCTCGCCCACCACCCGCGTCGACAGCCCGGCATCCAGGCTCAGACGCAAAATCTCGCGCACATGACGCATCGCAACCCTCCTCGTCGGCATGCATTCCTCCCGCCGTTATCCGGCCGAAGGAATGGACCAACGATCAGGTGCTCCCCACCCCAAACTGCGCGCGATCATTTCGGAATGATGCGCGGACAATTCTCGGAACGCTGCGCGCCATCAGCTCGGAATGCCGCGCGCGATCAAATCGGAACGCCGCGCGCGATGACCTCGGAATTCGCA
>CAZBMR010000212.1:0-2614 GCA_964492695.1 uncultured Lentimicrobiaceae bacterium | reverse complement strand
ATCCGATACTAATGGAATACGGTAAACCGATCACATACACTTTGTATTACACCATCACAGAGGATGACTACAACGAATCTGTGGATTGCGAATAAACATTTTACCCTGTTGCCGCACGTTTTGTCGTGTGGCAACAGGGTTTTTACCAATCCGGCAAATAGAAGATGCACTGATAGGCCAACTCACGTGGAACGCATGGAAAACGAATATTAAAAACCTATACAACAATGCAACAAAAGACAATTTGGACGCTCTTTTTGATTATTGGGATTAGTGTTTTGGCTAACTCCTGCGGAAAGCGTGTTGATTATCTGCAAACGATAACTTATGTTTACAAAAACGGAACGGCTTACGATCTTGTGTTGGAGGTATATGACAGGAACGGTGTCAATTTCAAAAATTTTCAAATTGCCGCTAATGAAGCAGTTGAAACAGGTACTACTTTAGAAGAGGTTGCTGTTCCTTTTAGGTTTTATGACCCTGCAAATTATGGTGATTCTGTTGTTATTCGATTCAGCAATAACCGTTGTTTAAGCTATAAAAGGCTTAGTAATGGGTTTGGCCCAAAAATTTTTGATTACCGGGAATACGACAATTACACCCCCGGTCTATTTGATCAAAACAAACCAATTACATACACTTTGTATTACACCATTACAGTTGATGACTACAATGAATCGGTTGATTGCGAATAAACATTTTACCCTGTTGCCGCACGATTTGTCGCGCGGTAACAGGGTTTTTACCAATCCGGCAAATAGAAGATGCCCTACCAGGCCAAACACATGGAACGCATGGAAAACGAATATTAAAAACCTATCCAACATTGTGTTAGAGAATAACCATAACGTTCATTTCAACAAACAAAAAACCTGCTGAAAATGATGTCAATTGAAGAGACATTGTGATTCAGCAGGTTCGTTCTATTCAAAAAACGTCTGACCTGTTCGATTTAGTTATACTCCGGTCTGATTTTTTTGGCAATCAGTGCATGAAGCTCGCTGATGTTCACACGTTCCTGCTGCATGGTATCGCGGTCGCGCAGGGTAACGGTATTGTCTTCCAGCGTTTGATGATCCACGGTAATGCAATAAGGTGTGCCAATGGCGTCCTGACGGCGGTAGCGTTTGCCGATGGAGTCTTTTTCCTCGTACTGGCAATAGAAGTCGTAGCGCAGGCTTTGCAATATTTCGCGTGCTTTCTCGGGCAGTCCGTCCTTAGCCACCAATGGCAGGATGGCTGCTTTCACAGGAGACAGCATGGCCGGCAGTTTCAATACTACACGTTCGCTGCCATCTTCGAGCTTTTCCTCGTGGTAGGCATGGCTGAGCATGGCCAAAAACATGCGGTCGAGCCCAATGGAGGTTTCCACCACAAAAGGCACATAGCTTTGGTTGAGCTCCGGATCGAAGTATTGGATTTTTTTGCCTGAGAATTTCTGGTGCGCGCCCAGATCGAAATCGGTGCGGGAGTGAATGCCTTCGAGCTCCTTGAAACCAAACGGAAACTCAAACTCGATGTCGGCGGCGGCATTGGCATAATGCGCCAGCTTTTCATGGTCGTGGAAACGGTATTTTGCAGCCGGAATGCCGAGCGAAAGGTGCCATTTCATGCGTTCCTTTTTCCAATGCTCAAACCAGCTGAGCTCTTCTCCAGGACGTACAAAAAACTGCATTTCCATCTGCTCAAACTCCCGCATTCGGAAGATGAATTGCCGCGCGACAATCTCGTTTCGGAAGGCTTTTCCTGTTTGTGCAATGCCAAACGGGATTTTCATGCGGCCGGTTTTCTGCACATTGAGGTAATTGACAAAAATACCCTGAGCCGTTTCGGGGCGCAGGAAAATTTCGCTTGCGCCTTCGGCCGTAGAGCCCATCTGTGTGGAAAACATCAGGTTGAACTGCCGCACATCGGTCCAGTTGCGTGTGCCGGAGATAGGACAAACGATGCCCAGGTCTTCGATCAGCTGCTTAAAAGCCACCAAATCATTGGCTTCCATGATGCTGTAGAGTTTTTTGCCGGTGTCGGCATGTTGTGCCTTGAGCTCGAGCACACGGGCGTTGGTGGTGACAAACTGTTGCTCATCAAAGGTTTCGCCAAAGCGCTTGCGGGCTTTTTCTACTTCCTTGTTGATTTTGTCTTCAATCTTTGCCATGTAGTCCTCCACCAACACATCGGCACGGTAGCGTTTTTTGGAGTCTTTGTTGTCAATCAACGGATCGTTGAAAGCGTCCACATGGCCCGAAGCCTTCCAGATGGTGGGGTGCATGAAGATGGCGGAGTCAATGCCCACGATGTTTTCGTTGAACTGCACCATGGCCTGCCACCAATAGCGGCGGATGTTGTTTTTGAGTTCGACGCCGTTTTGGCCGTAGTCGTACACAGCGCTGAGGCCGTCGTAAATCTCACTACTCTGAAACACAAACCCATACTCTTTGGCGTGGGCTGTGAGTTTTTTGAAAAATTCTTCCTGGTTCATCATGGCGCAAAATTAGCAAATTGATTTGAATTGGTTGCAGCTTGCCGCCCCACCTGATGTGGTGATGGCAAAAACTTCATTTACAGGCTCATTTTCCACTCAGCCAGCTCCTGAACAAGGGGCTGCGCTCGGTGC
>CAZBMR010000211.1:0-2614 GCA_964492695.1 uncultured Lentimicrobiaceae bacterium | reverse complement strand
TCAATCAGTATCGAAATGTGGTTAGATCGTGAAGAGTGATGATGAACACATCCAAGTCGCCAGGTAGATGACGAACATTGATATTAGCGTATGCGATTTCACACAATATATTTTGATGTTAGACAGTCTCCGAATAGAAACTCGCTACGGACTATCAGTCACAATGTTTTTTCTCTAGCAAGATTAGTTTTTAGATTTAACCAAACTTGGAATATCTAAACCCCAGTCACCATGCTCATACCAATCATCCCCGAGCAATTCCATAGGATGTTGGGTTCTGTCTGATCCATTTCCGCATCGCAAATCATCAACAGAACAATACTTATCACATCCCCAGCATACACGCTCTGGGTGTTTGGGATTGATAGGGAATATCTTCTTCAATTTTCTTCTTAACTGTTTGAATTATCGACCTACTATAATTCTAAAAACATCTCTGTCTTCACCATATTCAAGAATAAGATTCTTGACGCGTTCTTGCCAGAGATCTCCAAACAAGGCTAACTCAGAGGGGTTTGCTTCACTATGAAGGCATTTCTGCATAAGTGATTTGAGATCTCTAGATATCGGTATCCTAGACATATCTACAGAAACATCCACATGACGAAGGTTATCTCGTAGTTGATATCGAATTTTCCGGGTGCCTCCTACCCCGAAGTTCATCAGACCATTTCGGAAGAAAATACCTGAGAGCCCTTTGAACCCATCGTCGCCAGCTGCTCCTGTCAGCATTTGAACGACGTTGGCCATAACCCCTGTAACACCTTCAGTTCTTGGCTCACTGAACTCAACTCGAAGCCCTCCCCTGCAAGGTAGTTCAGACCCATACAGACATCTAATTGCCAGATATGTCATCCAGTATGCGGATGCAACTGTCGGACATGAATGCCCCGTAAGTTTCACAACATCTACATAGTTATAGTCAATAACTCCGCCTAAAGTTGACCCCAAGAATCCAGCAAGAGGATCATAAACGGTGAGTCTAGGGATATCGTCATAAAATGCTGGGTACTGCATTACATGCACACTTTTTTGAAGTCGATGATCACGCCACCATCTCTATTATGAAGGTATTGGAAAATAAGCTTCGAGCCATACTTTAACGCAAGTTTGATAATGACTGTATGCGGCTTCCTATCAATAGAAAGTCGAATTACCTCGCCTGGATTGATCATCGTAAAAGCTCTCATCAAAGCGCTTTCAGTCGATTCATACGGTAACTCGTATCCATCAAATGGAATAATCCTCAAAGCACCACTTGCAACCGATTTGAGAGCACTCATCCTATCTATTTCCTGCAATAGTTAGCGCATTTTGAAATCAATTATGACTCCGGCAGGTTCTTGGGCAACATAGTTGATATCAATCGCAGACCCAAAACGTGCCAGAAGCTGATCTAGTAAAGGCAATGGGTTGTGATCGTTATAGAAGCGCATTGTCTCCCCAGGATTTAACGAATCTAGAGCACCAAAAATTGCAGCATGTCGAAAGCGCTTTGCAACACCGCGCGCATCAAAAACATAGATGCCCTCTGAATTTGCGTGATTAGACGCACAACCACCCATGATGAATCTCCCTTTGATAGCTATAAAAAAGTGAGCTCAATCATTTCACGTCATGACCGCTGTGAAAATACACATTCGGAGGTACTACCCTCTTGATTTAGATCAAGAACATCTATGCACGAGCTACCCAATTCGGGGTATTTCATGGTGAATCATTGTGTCGGACAATGTGCGACGTGGTTGTTAGCACCTCTCAGAAAATGCATAGGAAAATATCTATGTCGATTGAACTCATTTGCCCAGCAGGAAATCTTCCGGCTCTAAAAGTTGCTGTAGACAATGGTGCAGACGCTGTTTATCTTGGGTTCAAAAACACGACTAATGCACGTGCATTTCCAGGGCTTAACTTTGATCACAATAGCATTCGTGTTGGCGTAAATTATGCTCACAGCCATGGCAAAAAGGTACTAGTTGCACTCAATACTTTTGCTCAGAATGATCGTTGGTCGGAATGGACTGAAGCTGTTGATCACGCAGCAACACTGGGAGTTGACGCGGTGATTATGGCAGATACTGGATTACTCCAGTACGCATGTGAGACACATCCAGAACTTCGTCTACATTTATCAGTTCAAGGCTCAGCAACCAACTACGAAGCCATCAATTTTTACCGTGATCATTTCGGAATCCAAAGAGCGGTATTGCCTCGTGTCCTATCTCTTCAACAGGTGTCTCACGTTGTAGAAAACACAGACGTAGAGATCGAACTTTTCGGATTTGGTGGTTTATGTGTCATGGTTGAAGGTAGGTGCATACTTTCTTCATATGTAACTGGTGAGTCTCCAAACACTGCTGGCGTTTGCTCACCAGCTAAAGCTGTCCAATGGCACAAAACTCCTAAAGGGCTTGAGTCAAGGTTAGGTGGAGTTCTATTAGATCGATATGCCGCTAACGAGAAGTCTTGCTATCCGACGCTATGCAAAGGGCGCTTTGAGGTTGGAAATGACACTTACTACGCGCTTGAGGAACCCACCAGCCTCAATACAATTGAGCTACTTCCAGAAATGATAAAGATGGGAATATCGGCTGTAAAAATCGAAGGAAGGCAG
>CAZBMR010000210.1:0-2655 GCA_964492695.1 uncultured Lentimicrobiaceae bacterium | reverse complement strand
CCCTAAATGAAGACTTTGACGATGACCTCTCAGATGGAAAATTCTTTTATGTAAGTAATGTTCAACTAGACCCTTTGGAAAGCAATTGCGGAAACTACAAAAGGATAGAGAAATACACAAATGGAAATACTTACAGAGTTATTTTCGAAGTTTTTACCTATAAAACCCACTTCGCCAGCTCATGGTGCACTGCAAATAATACTTCAATAGAATACGTTTACGCTGAATTAAAATTAAGAATTGTTGGTCAACGTAAAAGATTTGGCATTTGGAATAGTTATAGAACAAATCTGGAATATAAAGATGTCTATTGCGAAATAGAAGTGCCCAGACAAGACTATTATATTAGTCAAACATGTACATCTATTATTCACACCGAACTTGGTGGAGTCTCTAACAAAAGTGGATATAAAGGAAGCTCAAGAGGGTGGGAAATTTATTACAACGGTGCAAGTAATGGAATGGGTGATATGACAGCAAACATTGATTTTGACAATTTCCCAACACCTACCTTTATTAAAGTTAAAGGCAAAGCAAAGAGTTCTGCACTTGGTATTAACAATTGGGCAGAAATTAGTTGTGGTTATTAACTTTTAAGTATCAAAAAATGAAAACAAATTTAGTATTGATCATGCTATTTGTGTCAAGCATGACATTCGGTCAGTTTGATCTTTATCTTACTGCAGGTGCAGGCTTTGGAAATTACTTCAATGAAATAGAAAGAGATAAAACTCAGGCAGGATTTGAGTTAAAATCAATTATCGCAGGTAGTTTGGGTGCAGAAATGAATTGGGAGAACCCATCCAGATTCAAACCATTTATTGGCCTTAATTTTTCATTCACCGGCGCTAATCAGGAACTACGTGTTGATACTATTCCTGGTTCACACTACAGATTTCAGTATCTTGCTATACCCATTGGATTGAGAATTCGTATTTACAAGTCATTAGGTTTCGAAGCCTCTTGCGTAAACAGCTTTCAAATAGCCAATAAATCCAGAAACACATATCTTCCAAAAGCTGCTACATGGGACATTGCAGTGCAACCGGCGATCTATTATCAATATAAAAGTTGGAGAGGTGGTCTGTCCTATTATTTTGGTTTTAATGACGCCCTTGGATTTGGTTTTATAAGGGAGTCTGATTTTCGTCATTTCAACAGAATCATACTATTCAATATTGCCTATCGCCTGCACTCATTCGATTAAATGACCACAGAAAACCGTCTGTAATAATGTCTGCCAAGGCTCTTCTTGGCAGACTTTTTTCTTTTCTAAGCATGCAACCAAAATTCCATTTATAAAGCTGAATAGCAAAACTCATATTGAATTAGTTATATATATATTATTGATCTTCAATCAACTAAAAATATTTTTATCGAAAATATTTTTATGCATCATGTCGCTGCGGTTAAAAAGTACCTTACCTTTACGAGCATAAACAATCTAACATTTCCTCCATGAAATCCTTTTATCTTGAGGGGTTTTCAGCGGCCAACCCAACCAACAAAAGCCGCATGGGCGAAGGTTTCGCACCTTCCTTCCTTCCCTCCTTCCTTCCTTCCTTCCTTCCTTCCGCATGAAAGCAACTGATTTGCATGCTTTCTTGCCGGCAAAGTTGCTCCTGGTCTTGCTATTTGTGTCGGGCATGACTTTTGGCCAATTTGACCTATCGCTCTCCGTTTCAGGCGGATTGAGCAAATTGAATGGTCAACGATTTCAAAATGAGAACATTGAAAGCAATTTTCGATTTTCTTCCGGGCTCGATCTGCTCGTACAGCTCAACAAAAACAAACACATTCAACCTTTTGCAGGATGCTCCTTTTATGTTCTGCAAAGCAATCTTGTGTATCCGCAAGATTGGAACATTTTAGAAGCAGAAAACCATTTCAGGTTTAACTATCTTAGAATTCCTGTTGGCATTGAAGTGCCTGTGTTCAAAAAGCTTGGCATACAAATGGCGCTTATCAATGGTTTTTTGGTGGGAGGAACCGAAACAAGTCCCGAAACCGCAAAATATGAATTTGGCCTTCAACCCGGCATCAGCAACAGCTTCAATAAATGGAAAATCGGCTTGAATTATTATCATGGTTTCACCAATGTTTTTGAGCAGGCTGAATTATCTCAATATACAGATTATTGGGAAACTACGAACAGCGCAGTTTACTTTACAGTTGCGTATAGGTTGTTCTCTTTTTAGGATCTGAACCGACAATCCTATCCCGTTTTCTGGCAGGCTAATTTTTCCGGCTTCACTCATCGGGTGGCTGTTAATGATGTAAAACCTGGTTTTTAGGCTGGCATCCTCATCCATCAGGTTTACATGTTTAACCGTGCAATTTTAAACTTTAAGTTTAAAATTGCACGGTTGTTTCAGATTCATTCAAATACGCTATAATGAATGGCTAAGTGCTCAAATGTTTGAACGGCAGCCTTAACGAATAGCACAAAAGCTGATTCCTGTGGCAGGAAATTGATTTACCATTTCAGCAAACTGACTTTTTTCTTAACTTCTTCCACCGATGCTTCCACTCCAAAAACAAGGTCAGGTTGAAGAAAATGCAAATGGTGTTCAGCCTTGTAACGCTTCTCTCCCCCACCGGTGATGTTGAGCATTACGGTGGCATCAACTGGAATGCGGTTTTCATTCACGACTT
>CAZBMR010000209.1:0-2675 GCA_964492695.1 uncultured Lentimicrobiaceae bacterium | reverse complement strand
CTCCTAAACCCTCTAAACTCCTAAACCCTTCTAAACCAACAAATCAACTCCTCCTCTACTCCTTCACCAATTTCTGCACCAGCCATTTTTCTCCGTCCCAGAGGCGGACGAGGTAGAGGCCAGCCGGATAGTGCTCCAGCGCGATTTGATGAAAACGCCCGCTGGCAGCAGCTTCATACACCACACCGCCCCTGGGGCTGATGAGCTGCAGCTGCATGGGGCTTAGGGGCGTGTGCCCGGGCAGTTGCAGCCAGGTGGTGGTGGTGGCAGGGTTGGGATAAAGCAGAAAAGCTGCGGTAGTAGCTGCCGGCCTTTGCTCTTGTATGCTAACGGTGGTGTCCATGATTTCGACGAGCCAGATGTCGTAAAAGCCATGAATATTGCAGTTTACTCCATCGTGGTTGGATCTGGCCTGAGCTGCCAATACATAGTGATCGGGAGAGATGACTTCAACATTGCGGATTTCAGTTCCATAACGACTGCCATAGCATTTTGACCACAACAGCTCGCCATCGGCAGATATGCGGTACAGCGCTCCGATAGATGCACCATTGACGGATGGGCTGCAGCTAAGTTCAAAATCTTTCGAGTCGGAGTACCCACCCACCAGATAGGTGCCATCATCAAGCAGTCTGATGAATTGAGGATCATCAAAACCAGACCCTCCAAGGCAGCGCTGCCACTCGATGCGACCCTTTTCGTTTGTTTTCACAATCCAGGTATCAAATTCACCAGTCACGCCGGGAATGCCATGATAACAGTTGACATCTCCGTTGCCTGATTTGGTTAGCCCCACAAAGGCATAACCTCCGTCAGGTGTTTGAATCACATCCCAAATAGCTTCGCCTATATCGCCTCCATAGCATTGTTGCCATTCAATTTCGCCCTGTTCATTGAGTTTTAGTAGCCATGCTGTACCTAATGCGGTGGGCAAGCCTTGGCGGCAATTCAGATCTCCATTGATGGGATTGCCCTGTAAATGGCTTACATTTCCACCCACAACATAGCCGCCATTGGATGTCAGGCTGATCGAGTTTGCATAATCCTGCATTGCACCTCCATACGCATGTTGCCAAACGATATTGCCTTCAGGGTCTAACTTCACCACCCACAAATCGTAGGTGCCGTTGTTGTGCGTAATGTCTCCGTCAACAGAGCCGGTGGTGGCAGCAAATATAAAGTGGCCTTCCTCGTGGTCGTGAATGATTTTTCCGCCAAATTCCTGGTGCGTACCCCCGTAGCACCTGCTCCACAGCATATTTCCAAGGCTGTCGGTGCGCACCAACCACAGGTCGGCAGATTCGCCTTCGTGGTTGCAGCTTACATCTCCATCCCGGGAAAAGGTATAACCATACAGCAAAAAACCCTTGTCAGGGGTGCGAAGAAAACTGAGGGCTCCCTCAGCGTTACTTCCCCCATACGTTTTTTCCCATACAATTTGCCCGTTGGCATCTGTTTCGAACAACCAATAATCGCTCTGTCCGTGGTTGAAGCCCACATCCCCATCGTTAGATCCAGTGTTTCCAAAAACGTAATAACCGCCTCCGGGCTTTTTTTGTATCTTGGAGGGAGCTTCAATATAAGTGCCTCCGTAGCAATGTTGGGAAAGAACAACAAACTCCTGGGCCTGGCTGAGGCTTGCCGAAAGCAGCAACAGCAGAAGTGGTATGATGTATTTCATTGGTTTATGTTATTAAAAACTTAAGGTTGCAGGCAACAGGCCTGCAACCTTAAGCTGAATGTTAGAGGTTTATTTACTTATTACCACCTTGCCGGTTTTGGTGGTGTTGGCAGTTTTCAGGCTGTAGTAATAGGAGCCGGACTGTAGTTCGCGGGTGTCCCACACATACTCACCTTTAGGCTGGCTGAGCTGCACCTGATGCACCGTTTTGCCGGTTGCATCGCGTAGCTCAAGCACCGCCTGTGCTTGCTCGCCTTCGAGTGTATAGGCAAAACTCACCCAGTTGTTGGCGGGGTTGGGATAAATTCGCAGTGATTGGTCAGAAGATTCGTTTTCTATCAACCCCACACCCTTACATTCGCCATAGATGTGCTCAAAGTTGTCATCGCTGTATTTTCCAATGCCATAATAACTTGTTTCAATATACAAATCACATCTGCCAGGTTGTTCCAGCGTGTTCATAAATTGATAATTATTTACAACACCGATGCGCTCAATAAAGGCATATCTGATAGGATCGTCATTGTAATTGGGATACAAATGCCTAAACAGGGTGTCTTCCAACACAAACTTTTGTAGCACGCTGTTGCCAAGCATCACTTCGCTTTTCTCGATAACTTTAAGCGGAAGTTGTGAGCTACAAGTCGAATCCTGTCCACTATTCCATGCAGCTGCACGAAAAGTGGTGAGCACATCACCCACATTCAAGTTGTAAGTAAAGAGCAGATATTCCTTATTGTTCACAAACCTGTAAATGCTGTCGTTGCTGAAACGGCTGATTAAAACATTTTCATTTGAGTAAATGGGGACAGTATGGCCATCTGTCTGCTTTTCTTTTTTTATCATTGACCACGTTTTTCCATTTAGGAGCGTATCACCTGCCAAAGCCCATTTTTCTTCTCCAGCCGGACGGTTGTTCCAACCAATCACGCAATAAGTCCATTTTGCTCCCGGTTCAGGCCATGTTCTGTTTGCTGGTGATTTCTTGTTCTCC
>CAZBMR010000208.1:0-2682 GCA_964492695.1 uncultured Lentimicrobiaceae bacterium | reverse complement strand
TCACCCATCACCTAAAAAAACCTATTTTTGCCAAAAACTCCATCAGCTATGAAGTATTTCGCACGATTGGTGCTTTGGCTGGCCGGCTGGGAAATCACCGGAGGTATTCCGTCGCACATCAAAAAATGTGTCATCATTGCCGTGCCCCACACCAGCAACTGGGATTTTGTGGTGGGCCGATTTGCCTACTGGTACCTGGACGTACCGGTGAAGTTTCTCATCAAAAAAGAGGCGTTTCAACACCCATTGGGATTTCTTGTCAAAAAAATGGGCGGCATTCCCGTTGACAGGGGCAAGAGCACCAACCTTGTCGATCAGGTGGCAGCCCTGTTTGATCAGTATGAAGTGCTGAATGTTGTGGTCACCCCCGAAGGCACACGCAGGCTTGTAACAGAATGGAAACGTGGCTATTACTACATTGCACTCAAGGCTGGCGTGCCTATCGCCATGGGTTATCTCGACTACAAAAACAAAAAAGGCGGCTTCGGTCCAATCCTATATCCCAGCGGTGATTACAATGTCGATTTGCAGACGATTGAGCACTATTATATGAACCACAGCTATGCCCGGCATCCCGAAAAGTTCAACCTGAGTCCGCAAAACAGAAAAGCTTAGCGGGCGTAAGTCAGGAAAAGCTTGTTCATCCTTTCATGGAATTTATGCACCCCCTCAGGTTCGGAGTACATGAAAATACACCTGCCCCTCACAATGTTGGCATCGCTGATTGCTGCAATGGCAGCTGTTTCAGGTCCGTCCGACATCTGCTGAATCCAAATCTCCCTGATTCCCTTGTCCAGCGCAGCTTTTAATAAATCGTCCGTTTCGTGTTTGGGGACAACAATGCAAATTGCACTTACGGAGGCTGGCAAATCTCCGATGCTGCGTACACAGGGCAAGCCAAGAATTTCAGAAGCTTCCCGATGAATCGGAACGACATGGTAGCCATGTTTAACCAAATGTTCCGTCACCTGATAGCCAAATTTTTTGGGGTTGCAGCTTGCACCCACAATGGCAATAGTTTTGTTTGATAGGAAAGATTGGATTTGAGCGAGGCCTGATTTCATAGCTGAAAAATTTACATCAAATGTAAAGCAGCTTTCGGCATGCTGCACCAAAATTTCACATTAAATTTTCAGTATTTTCCACCACCTTTACTACCCAAAATTTATACTGCAGTATGCTGATGACCATATGGTTTATGTTCATTCCAATCCATCGAAGCGCATAAAAGTTTATTCATTCAAAATTGAATTGTCTATTCATGATCCTATTCAAGAACCAATGTTAGAAACACTTCCATTCCTACCCGGGCAGGGCGGGGAGGCAGCGGGATTGCCGAAAGCTTTCGGCGAGGGAGCGTGCGCCCGGGGTGAATCGACAAACAGCTGGAAATCTTGCAAGGCAGCCCCCAAATGGGGCTGTTTGTAAAGTGCCATGCATGGACGGAATGTCTTCAAAGCAGCTTTGCTCTGCCCGTCTGCTTAAAGTAAGATTATCGGCATGGCGCTTTACAGGACCTTGCATAGATTTCCGCTGTTTGGCGAGAGCGGGGAGATCCCTCTGTTCATCCCTTGATCTTTGGTACTTTCCATCAAGGGAAAGTACAGTAGCAACTTTTAAGCTGTACCTCATATGAAAACAGGCACACATCAGCTGATGATATCCGGGCAAGCGGATGATGATCAATCTCATCTGATTTAAAATCACAACGCTAATGGATATGATTATTCATCAACTCCTGAAACACAAAATGACTTATTGAAGAAAAGCAAGATAGAATAGCAAGATTTCAAATCCTCACACCACTTCCGCCACCACAAAGGTGCTTCCGCCTACAAAAACAAGATCATCAGGGCGGGCAGCATTCAGCGCATTGGAATAGGCACTGCGCACCGACTCAAAGGTTCTGCCGTTGAGGCCCGCTTCGAAGGCCTTATCAGCCAGCAGGTTGGCATCCAATCCGCGTGGAATATCTGCTTTGCAGAAATAGTAGATGGCCGAATGCGGCAGCAACTGCAACATGGCCTCGATGGATTTGTCGTTCACCATGCCAAGCACCACATGCAGTTGTCCGTAGCGCATCTGACGCAGCTGATACACCACTTCTTTCAGTCCGTCCACATTATGACCCGTATCGGCAATGGCAAGCGGATTGCGGTTGATCACCTGCCAGCGCCCACTCAGACCGGTGCGGTGCACCACCATTTCGAGGCCGTCACGCAGGTCGCGCTCCTCCAGCACAAAATGCCTGCGTAGCAATTCCGCAGCACACAAAGCCGTGACAACATTCTTTTGCTGATAATGCCCCAGCAAGGGCAGTTCCTGACGCTCCAGAAAGAGCTGACTGTTCTTCCAGATATCAAAAACCTGAACCATTTGATCACCCACATCCAGCCGGTTGGCATCAAAAATACGATCGGCAAAAACGATCGGCGATTGCATGGCTGAGGCCTGTGTCTCAAAAACCGCCTTTGTTTCAAACTGACTCTCCCCTATCACCACCGGAATGCCTGCCTTGATGATGCCAGCCTTTTCCCGGGCAATGGCCTGAAGGGTGTCGCCCAAATATTGCGTATGGTCGAGGCCGATATTCGTGATCACACTCAGCAGTGGTGTAATCACATTGGTACTGTCGAGCCTGCCACCCATGCCGGTCTCGATGATGGCCACATCCACCTGTTG
>CAZBMR010000207.1:0-2687 GCA_964492695.1 uncultured Lentimicrobiaceae bacterium | reverse complement strand
GTAATGCGCGTGCCTCCATTGTCCACCCCGAGCAGTGTTGATTCGGTGATGATGGCGTCCTTTCCGCTGCGCTCCACAAATTTGATGGCAGCCTTAATTTTTGGTGCCATACTGCCTTCGCCAAACTGACCTTCGGCCAGGTATTTCTTGGCATCGGCAATGGTGATGCGGTCGAGTGCCTTCTCCTGAGGCGTATTGAAATTGATGCATACCTTGGGCACATCGGTGAGGATGAAAAACTTGTCGGCCCTGATTTGCGATGCAAGCAGCGAGCTGGCCAAATCCTTGTCAATCACGGCATCAATACCTTGCAGCTTGTTTTGCTCAATGTAGAAACACGGAATGCCTCCTCCACCCACGGCAATCACGATGTGGCCTTCGCGGGCAATCTTTTCGATGGTCTGACGGTTGAAAATGACCAAAGGTGTGGGCGATGCCACAACCTTACGCCAGCCCCTTCCGCGCGCATCTTCCTTGAATACTGCTTTTGTTTCCAGGCTGATCTGCTCTGATTCTTCACGCGTATAGAACGGACCGATGGGCTTGGTAGGATTCTGAAAAGCCGGGTCGTCTTTGTTCACTAGCACCTGCGTGATGATGGAAATGATATCGCGGTCCATATCGCGTGCCATCAACACATTGCGCAACTGCTGTTCAATCACATAACCAATAAATCCCTGCGAGTAGGCCACACTGATGTCGAGCGGCATGTCGGGCAAACCATACAGCTTATGTCCGGCCGTGTTGGCAAGCAAAATATTTCCCACTTGCGGACCATTGCCATGCGTGATCACAAGGTTGTAGTTTCGGTCGATCAAATTGATCAGATTCGTACACGCAGCGTATGCATTGGCTTCCTGTTCATCAATCGTCCCCTTTTCATTGGCCCTCAAAAGTGCATTTCCTCCGAAAGCGACAACTGCTAATTTTTTCATATCTTCCTGTTATTGATTCGATTCCTGAAAAAAGAAACAAAAGTAATCAAATCCGGCATTCAATGAACGGGATGTGTGAAAAAAATCACATTGTGAAAAAGGATACAATCAAAAGTGATCCGAAGTATCCTCCGAAACGCCAACGAAACGCATCAGAACCGTGATTATCTTAACAGCTGAAAATGAAAAACATCCGCCCTTTGATGCATTTTTGATGTATTTAATTCCGATGGCTGCATCTGCATTCGCATTATTTTTGAGGCTTGCAAGCGCAGCCCAAAAACCGAGCATTGGCAAAGTTCAAATACAAATTTTTATGAAAAATATCTTTTATTCGATCTTCATTCTATTGGCACTGTTTGCCATTACCACCACCCTTTCGGCACAGGGTTTCATGCACCGAAGTGGTAAAAAAATCCTCGATGCCTCCGGCAACGAAATCATTCTCAGGGGTATTGGTACCGGCAACTGGCTGCTGCAGGAAGGCTATATGATGAAAACTGCCGATTTTGCCGGCACACAGACGCAATTCCGCAACAAGCTGATTCAAACCATCGGCGAGGCAAACACCAACATTTTCTACGAACACTGGCTCAACAACCACTTCACCCGCCGCGATGTGGATTCGATGAAAGTGTGGGGTTTCAACAGCGTGCGGGTAGCCATGCACTACAAATGGTTTACCCTTCCTATTGAGGATGAACCTGTTATCGGTCAGGACACCTGGTTCGAAAGCGGTTTTGTGCGTATCGACAGCCTGCTCCGCTGGTGCGAAGACAACGAAATATACCTGATCCTCGATTTGCATGGCGCACCTGGCGGACAAGGGCACGATGCCAACATCTCGGATTATGATCCCACCAAACCTTCGCTGTGGGAAAGTGCCGAAAACCGCCGAAAAACGGTTGCCTTGTGGAAAAAACTCGCGCAACGCTATGCCAACAAAACCTGGATTGGTGGTTACGACCTCATCAACGAACCCAACTGGGACCTTCCCAATGGCACCCTGCTCAAACAAACTTATGTCAACATCACCAATGCCATCCGCGAAGTGGACCAAAACCATATGATCATCATCGAAGGAAACTGGTTTGCAAATGATTACACAGGCCTCACGCCGCCCTGGGACAACAATATGGTGTACAGCTTTCACAAATACTGGACCTACAACACCCAGGAATCCATCCAGTGGATGATCAACCTGCGCAACACACACAACATCCCCATCTGGCTGGGCGAATCAGGCGAAAACTCCAATTCTTGGTTCACCAGCCTCATTGCCCTTTGCGAAGCCAACGACATCGGCTGGTCGTGGTGGCCCGTGAAAAAAGCCGGCATCAACAATGTGCTGATGGTTCCCGAAAGCCCTTCGTACAACAACCTGATCTCCTTCTGGAAAACCGGAAGTCCGCAAATGACGGCACAACAAGCCTTTGAGGCAGTGCTGGACTGGGCTGAAAACCACCGCATCGAAAACTGCAGCGTGCAACGCGATGTGATCGACGCCATGATCCGCCAACCCCACCAAAACACTTCGCTTCCTTTTAAAAACCACCATGTGAGCGACGCCATCAACTTCAGCGATTACGACCTGGGTAAATGCTCGGTTAGCTATTGGGATGCCGACACAGCCAATTACCACCTGAATACCAACAGCTTCACCAACTGGAATCAGGGATGGAGCTATCGCAACGACGGGGTCGACATCGAAGCCTGCAACGATAACCATACGGCCAGCAACGGCCTGGGCGT
>CAZBMR010000206.1:0-2759 GCA_964492695.1 uncultured Lentimicrobiaceae bacterium | reverse complement strand
GCATCAACTCCTGAACGCGATCCCAACTGACCCGCGAAATATCCTCATTGATCAACACCCGGGGACGGGAGTTGGCGATTGCATTAAGCGCCCCGGTTTCCGTCAGGTCGTTTTTATCGCGTGCTTCATGCGGACGATATTCCAGCACAGAATCAATAGTGAAACCCGTGTCGCGCAGGCAGCGAATATCAACGCCACTGGTCATTGCCACGAAGGCCGCGAAAGGGTTATCAGAGGCCTTCAGGCTTCGACGAATCGAGAAGGTACGGTTTTCCAGTGGGCGAATAATGATTTCGCCTGGGCGCATAGTAAAGTGCATGCGCTCGGCATAGCTTGGCATCGCCTCGTCGATAATGTTTTTCGCCCCGATTTCAACCACCGCCTCGAACGGGTTGTTCCTGCGGGTTTTGTATTCACGCTTGTATACCTTCTGCGCGCCGTTCGCGTCAAACGCGATACGAATACCCTTGTGCAGGCCAAGAACCTCAACCGAGTGGCGCTGTCCCGGCTCGAATCCCATCAAGGGAAGGAAATTGGTGGACAGGCGGATCTTGCGCTGATCGCCGCGCTTGGCGAACGCCAGCTCTTTGGTGATGACATCAGGAATGAACGCCTGGGCGGTAACGGTATTCTGAGCGGCAGCTAACATAAGGCACCTGTTTTCTTGATCGTGTATTCAGAATACAAAACATCCCAAAACAGGATTTTTTCAGGGAAATGCAGCGCCGCCCGTCCCGCCTCGCCGCCCAACTCAATCTTCGTCCGGAAGATTGAGCAGGCTGCGATCAACCAACACCGTGTCGTACTGGCGATTGGTTGTTACGGAAATAAAATCCACGAGATAACTACAAATACCCACCTCTGCCATAAACGGAGCCAGATCACCACCCTCATGCATCAGGTCTCCAATATTAAAGTCCTCGCCAGAGTTGTACCACGCCGCCCTGCCCTCATCGGTCGTATTTATCCACCGAGTAATCGCCTGCTGGAAAGCAGCAAAAACATCATCATCACTGCGCGCATCCCCACCCGACAAAACGATATGCAACCACGCGGCATGTTCAACGACAGCAAACCCTACCCGAGCCAGCAGGAAGGTCACAGCTCGATGCGTAGGGCACTCGACAGGCTTTCCTGTGCGCAACTCTGTCATTACTCGTGCTGGCATCACGCCGTCGTCAGGCCACAGCAGCTTTCCGGCACTGAAAAGAAATGACTGTGCCGAAGAAAGCAGAATATCCTGCAAAGCACCACAGTGAAAACAGTCGCGAGTAAAAACATGACCATCCTCTAACTCGGCGACATCACCAGAAAAATAATAATCAAACCATTTGCACTCATTGCCACACTCTTCTGGCGGCAGATTAAGCACGTCGTTGATGGCGAATTCTTTTGCTGCGCACAAAGCAGCATCAATCTTTGATCGGTCAGAAGAAAAAGGAGTCATAAAATACCTCTGGATGCGGTGAGTAGTTTGGAATCGGATAAATTATTAGCAGTCGCCATACTGGGCAACGGACGCAGATCCCCAGGCAAAAATACCGGCAAATGCGTCGCTCATGTCGCCACTATCAAAAACGACCATATCGCCTTCATAGCCTTGCGATTCCGCGTAACGCTTGGCGTGATCGTAGTGTTCTCCGTCATTCAGGGCATCAGCAGGGATGCCTTCCATGATAAAAAAGAACAGATCAGGTTCGCCGCTAGCGTTAGTGCACGCGACAACAATTTTCGAGCGATATTTTGAGGCACCAGAAAAACCGGAGGTATTAGCCATAAAAATGTCCTGTGCAGCGTTGGAGTTGAACCAACATACCGCACAGGCCACGCACTCGCGGTTACAGCGAACCGGGAATGAAGACCACTAACTGATACCGCGAGCGCGATAGCGATCAGCGGAGAGAGACAACATTCAACCGTTCACGACCAGCGCCATCGCCAGGGGAAAACAGCAGTGTTGGCATTCCCGCGTCATACAACGGAAAAGGCACGAGATGTCACCACAGGCTCCAGCACATCATCGTACTCGCCAGAGTCAACAGGAGATCCGTCAGGCTTGGTATAGACCGTCAGCGTGCTACGGTCGATGCCCATCACCTTGACTGGCTCGAACAGCGTAACAACGTGTTCGCACGCGCCACCGTCGGCGCGGCAAACAGAGACCACACCCATGAAGGCAACACCAAGATACAAACCTTTTACCTTCGTACCTACTCGCATAGGAACATCCTCACAACATCGCTGATCAAGCGGCATCCCTGATCTCTACCACTACCCCAAGATTTTTAATGACCTGGACTGCGCGGTCATCAAAATAAGCCTTCATCGCGCACGTCTTGATATTGGTGACAGCCAATCGCTGGCCAACATGTATTTCACTCCAGCGCTGTATTGCCTCACGTATGGACTCAACATCGGCATACTCGTGACCGTTGTCATACCCGGCCAGGTGCGCCTCTGTGCCGCCATCCACCCCGGCAGTAAAAATACGAACCTCTTCGCCTTGCGCCAACAGCGACTTCACAAGATTTACCATTGCAGGGACAGGAGCGCCGATCTCTGTGGCCTTACCACCAACCACCTCAACCGCCAGCGTGCCATCGAGGTCAATACCGATCCAGCCACCGCGCATCACAATCACCTCACCAAAATCACGATCCCACCATAACAAACTTCCAGGCACCGCAAAAAATCAAGGAAACCTACACCGACACCCGAAGGCAGCCTTCGGGCAGCCTAGCCCCATGCCCCGCCCAACG
>CAZBMR010000205.1:0-2778 GCA_964492695.1 uncultured Lentimicrobiaceae bacterium | reverse complement strand
CGCCAAAACCTTTTGTGAATACCTTTCAGGAGTTTATTGACCTTGTGGATGAAGACGAATATCATTGCTTTTTTGGATAACAACAAGCTGCTCACTTGCATGACCCTCTATTTTCAAATCCAATTCACCAACTACAACCAAGCATTTCTAAAAAAAAGAGGCTGCCCTTAAGGGCAGCCTCTTTTTTGATGACTTAATACCATCAAGCGAGATTTCCGGATTATGCAGCAGCTGCCACAGGAATGAGTTCAAAATCAACAACAAGTGATTCACCACGTTGAATCCTAAATGCAACTGCATTACCAGTCTGATATCCTTCTGCCACACAAGTGATTTGGTAGGCTTCAGGTTCCAGTTCATCAAAATGGTAAAAACCATCTGCATCACTTTCCACTTCATCGCCACGAATGTTGATGAGTTTCAGTTTTGCACCACTTATTGGCATACCTGTTTCCCTGTTGGTAACAGTACCAGTAAGTTCAGTGAATGTTTCCGGCTTTGCATGTCCTTTCCTATGCTGCCTTAGCATCATAAACCGGTTGAACAAGTTTGGTTCTGATACCTGATAATCAGCCATCAACCAGTCAAGCTCATCCCTGAGCAACCTCGTTGCCTGTATTGAAAGGGTTTTTAATTGGTTTTGATCCAACTTACGAAAATCAGACTGGGTTTTAGTAAACAACCGAATGGCTTTCGTGTCATTCACGAGTTTGGTTAAAACTGCCAATTTTTCTGCCGTTAGACCAACAGCAGCTGCTTCAGCAGGATGAGCCCCAACATATTCAATCAAATATTCCGCCACCCGGCTGGATAAGTCGGCACTTGGCATACGTCGCATCTTCAACCTGAAGTGCGCAATTGTTAAACTAAAGGTGTTGTCGTTCAACATTTTAGTCATACTATGTACGCGAACAATCGCCGACTTTATCTCGCGTTTAATGCTTTCATTAAACACAACACGTTGTTGTATTACAACCGATTGTGGAATTGAGATGGTATTCGACAGACGTTCTATTTCCGTTACAACCCCAATAAAATTGGCCACTATTTCACTGTCGTGTGTTACTTCAGCGAAAACTTGTTGATAATCCTGGAAAAGCTGCTTCAAATTTTTAAGCTTCTCCAATCTGTATTTTGCTATAATATACATTTTCCTTTTTTTTTAGTTTATAAATTGATAAATTCACTGACCCTGAAGGCCTTGTGTTATGTTCCTGCCCTTTCGAACAATACAATTACTTTCTCAACGAAAGACGTTTATGGCTTACGGAGGTGAAAGACCCGGGCTTGTTTTGCCTATCCGCACTAGCGTCTCATGTCGCTTATCGGGCAGGCTTCTTTGTTTGTAGGTTTTTGGCTTGTGGAGGTCGCCACCCTGGCGATGCCCTTCATCCAACACTTTCAGGTACTCACCTTTATATATCACCCTTTCGAGCAGTGCTTGCACCATGCTGTTTCCTATCTTTGCATGCAGCTCAGTGGTAAGATTCAGAATGTTTTGATACAACAACACCCTGTCTGCTTCTTTCACAAGACCGGCCTGCTGATTCCTGCCAAGCAATTGTAGCCACCACCGCTTTTGCAACAGTATGTTTTGCCGAAAATGATAACGCAGCAATACAAGCAGCAGCCTGAACATAAACTGCAGAACTACCCTTACTGGTTTTGCACGAGCGGTTAAAAATTCATCGCTCATATTATCACAACGTTGTATTGAATCCTTATCGTTTTCATCTTTCATTACTTGTCAGACATATTTTACTTTTATCGCCAAATGAATCATGCACTAAACTATATGATCCAGATAGAGCTGATGTTTCCACAGTATATGATCTGTTTACGTGAATCCACATACGAGCATCTATGATTAAATTGTACAAAAGTCCTTCTTCGGTAATTCTAATCATTTTAATCATTTTTAAAATTTAGGTTCATCTATACTCCTAAATCCAAATCCTCCTGTTCCAGCAAACTGATCAATACAGAGTCTAAAACTTCCCATTCAATCATCAATTATTTCTCAATTTGCTCATATTAGTTTTGCCAGGAAATGTGCTCTTTTTTTCATCCTTATTGAAAATATTGCAAGAAGGGTTTGCACATTTATTAAAAAGAAGACATTGATCTAGTAGATCATCATCAATTTTTCCTTCCATAAGTTTATCATTTATTCTGGCATTTGTATTCATTGATCGAAACTAATTTGCAGCATTTGGATGATTATTAACCCGAAAAGTATTTCGTCCATTAGTAAAAGTACCTCTATTATCTCATTTATATTCAGTTAATTACAATCGATTCAACACAAAGATAAGGAAAAAAAACAGAAGATTATAACTCGCACGATTTATTTTTCTTTACACACTCAGAAATCCTGAATTGAACATTGTTCATTTTATGCAATAACATTTTTTCTGACATGGCAATGAACTTTTTTTAAATTCTCAAAAAAAAGGCATTGCGGTCTGTTACGCATCCATAAAAACCTGGGCTAAAAAAAAGGTAGTATTGCGGCGTTTTGCATTTCTTCACCAATTACCGCTCAACAGCATTTCAACATTCATTGAAGGCTGTTTCAACAACATTTAAAAGACTAAAATTTTACAAAAGGATTGGTTATGAATCATCGGACGCACGGGGAACAGTCAATCATCCAGACGCTCATAAGCCTTAAAAAATCAAGAAATCGGAAAAGTCCAATTTTCATTTTAAAAAATCAATTTGTCCTACCCTCATGTCGGGGAATCCTCACTCCTCCACTTCATAAAGCTTGTTTAC
>CAZBMR010000204.1:0-2786 GCA_964492695.1 uncultured Lentimicrobiaceae bacterium | reverse complement strand
AGACTTATCATGCGACAGATGCCGGAAATGCATCACAAAGCTTGACCGGGTTATTTGACCAAATGATCAGAGTTTCGCTAATGTGCACCTCCGAAAGGCAAATGTGAGTCATGAAGGATTATCCGAAGCTCACCCTGAGCATCTTTGGTGTAGGCAAACGAATACTCCACTTTCACTTCTTCATCGCCATTCACAGGAAGAAAATAATAGTTCCCCATGGCAACGGCCATGTTTCCGATGATTTTCACACCCGTACGCTCCCAACGCACTGAACGCCAAGGTTTCAATGCAAAACCGTGATCTTCCTCAAATTCGTCATCGCCGCCAACAAAGTAGGACAAAGCACCCCTGAAATCTGTCCTGAACTGCTGCTCCCTTGCCATGGTGGGCTTGAAAAGCACAGCGCCGTTTTCGTAGGCATAAAACCTGCGAATGTGGTTTTCGGCCGCTTTACGATAATCGCCTTGCTGCTGATAAACCTGCCCGATCTCCACGATGCCGGCACCCCAGGCCATTTGTACAGCCTCAACATCCTGCTCTGTGATGACAACCGATGCCGCTGCAACTACTTCGTTCTGTGTGAGTTGTTGTTGACTGCAGCACGAAACCACCGACAAAGATGTGACCAGAATGAAAACCGAAATCCTTGTTAACCGTCTGATTGTAAAAACTTTTTGCTTCATAACTCGATAATATTTGTCTGTAGATGTATCAATAATCATCAACCTTTGATGGGCGAAAATATGGTATTGTGTCGTGCTTAGCAATAGAAAAGGATGCAAAGATAGTTTTAGCATGGTGAATGCCTTTTCACGCTATCCAATTTTGATGACGGATAAAATCACCGTCTAGCAAGAATTTGGCCTGAACTAAAACTCAGATGTGAAATGAAAGCGGATGTCTTTGTATTTCTCCATGGCCGTTTGCAGCGCATAGGGTGAGTCGGCCAGAAACACATCGCGTCCGTCTTTGTCGAGGGCGATGTAGGAGCTTTTCCGGGCTTTGAAATCTTCCAGCTGAGCCTTGTTGCTGCTGGTGATCCAGGCAGTTTTGTAAAGGTTGATGTGTTCGTAGCGGCAACTTGCACCATATTCGTGCAACAGCCGGTGCTGAATCACCTCAAACTGCAGTGCCCCTACAGTTCCAATAATTTTTCGTCCGGTCGCCTTGCCCGTAAACAGCTGTGCCACACCTTCGTCGGTGAGCTGGTCGAGGCCTTTGGCCAACTGTTTCGACTTCATGGGGTCGGCATTTTCCACATAGCGGAAAAGTTCGGGCGAAAAGCTGGGAATGCCTTTGTAGTGCAACAGTTCGCCTTCGGTAAGCGTATCGCCGATTTTGAAATTGCCGGCATCGTACAAACCCACGATGTCGCCGGGGAACATTTCATCCACCACCTCTTTTTTCTGTGCCATGAATGCCGTTGGGTTCGAAAACTTCAGTTTACGGTCGAGGCGCACATGGTGATAGGGTTTGTTGCGCTCAAACTTGCCCGAAACCACCCGCACAAAGGCAATCCTGTCGCGGTGGTTGGGGTCCATATTGGCGTGTATTTTAAATACAAAACCTGTAAACTGCTCCTCAGCCGGATCGATGTGCCGCTCTTCGGTGTCGCGCCCCACCGGACGCGGCGCGATGTGGATGAAGCAGTCGAGCAGTTCCTTCACACCGAAATTGTTGAGGGCACTGCCAAAAAACACGGGACAAAGGTCTCCCTTCAGGTATTGGTCTATGTCGAATTCGGGATAAACGCCTTCAACCAGTTGCAGCTCCTCGCGCAGTGTGTGGGTGTCGTCGTCGCCCAGGTATTGCGTCAGAAACGGATTGCTGAGGTCGTGAAAGGCGATGCCTTCTTCCACGCGCTGTTTGTTGGGTTCAAAGAGGTGGAGGCTGCGCTCGAAAATGTTGTAAACGCCTTTGAATTTTGGTCCCATATTGATGGGCCAGCTCAGGGGTGTGAGCCGCAGATCGAGCTTTTGCTCTATTTCGTCGAGCAGCTCAAAGCCGTCTTTCCCGGGGCGGTCGAGTTTATTGATGAAGATGATGATGGGTGTTTTGCGCATGCGGCACACCTTGACGAGCTTTTCTGTCTGAGGCTCAACGCCTTTGGCCACGTCAACCACCACAATCACGCTGTCCACGGCGGTGAGGGTGCGGAAGGTGTCTTCGGCAAAATCCTGGTGGCCGGGGGTGTCGAGGATGTTGATCTTCACATCCTGGTATTCAAAGCCCATCACCGAGGTGGCCACCGAGATGCCACGCTGCCGTTCGATCTCCATCCAGTCGGAGGTGGCCGTTTTTTTGATCTTGTTCGACTTCACTGCACCTGCCACCTGAATGGCACCACCAAAGAGCAGCAGCTTTTCGGTGAGTGTGGTCTTTCCCGCATCGGGATGGCTGATGATGGCAAAGGTGCGCCGGCGTTGTATTTCGTCTTTAAAACCCATGTGTCAGTGTTGAATTTCGGGCGGCAAAGATACGCATATCTTTGGCATGTTTTTAGTTGGAAGTGATGTCCTCCTTTTTCATGCTTCCCATCTCAAACAGCACCACCAACCAAACGATTACAGATGGCAACACTTTCAGCACCAGGGGTTTCACATACAACTCGTTGAGACTTTGTGGAAAAATATCTGTAGGCGTGAGCGAGGTAAGCACTATGGCCAATGCCAGCAATGCATGCCCCGGCAGACCGCGTTGCCGCTGCACATACCACAATGCCACACCCGTCATGGCAATGACAAAGGTGGGCGACTCTGCCTTGTGGTTGAAAATCACGATCCACA
>CAZBMR010000203.1:0-2849 GCA_964492695.1 uncultured Lentimicrobiaceae bacterium | reverse complement strand
GCTTTTATGCTCACCATTCTCCGGCGCAGCCTGCCCTATGCCTTGCTGGTGTTGCTGATGAGCTTTTACAACCGCCTCGAGCCTGTGCTGATTGAGCGCTTGCTGCCCGGCGAGCAGGGACTGGTGCAGACGGGCATCTACGGCAAAGCCTTCCGGTTGCTCGATGCAGGAAACAACATTTCGCTGCTGTTCAGCGTGTTGCTGTTGCCCATGTTTGCCTCCATGCTCAAACGCCGCGAGCCGGTGAGCCTGCTCGTACGCTTGTCGTTCAGCCTTATTTTGGCCATGACCCTCATCGTGGCTGGACTTGCCATGACCTGGAGCGAGGAGCTGATGGTGCTGCTTTATGGCCCGTTGCCTGCCTATACCCCCGGCATTTTTGAGCGCTATGTGGACGAATCTACACTCATCCTGCGCATCCTGATGGGCAGCTATGTGGCAGTGTCGGTGACCTATGTGTTTGGCACACTGCTCACTGCCAACGGAAACCTTAGGTTGCTCAACACCGTGGCAGCCGTGGGCGTGGTGATCAACCTGCTGCTGAATATCATACTCATTCCGCGCTTTCAGGCTGTGGGCGCCGCCTGGGCCAGTTTTGGCGTTCAGGCCATCACGGCCGGCATTCAGATTGCGCTGGCATTCCGCATCTTCAAGCTGCGATTCGGAGCCCTGTATTGGTGGCGGCTCTCTGAATTTGTGATCCTGCTCATTCTCGTGATTGGTGGCAGCAGCATCCTGCCGGTGCCCTGGTTTGTGGGCTTTGGCATTGCATTGGTGGCCGGAATGGCAGGGGTTTTTATCACCAAAATGATCGATCCCGACGACCTGAAAGAGTTGTTTGCCGATCTGGGTCGTGGCCTTAAAAGGGCTTAGTTTTTTCTTTTCTTTTACTTTTCCTTGTTGTAAAGAAGCAAATATCATGGCGCATCTGGCCTGGTGGAGGCAGTAAGTGTTTCAGTTTTGGCAAATGCTTACATCGTTTTGTGCCTCTTGGTTGCTTGTTACCCCCGCATGAATCAGGGGGTTCTTGCAGGGCAAGGCCAACGGCCTTTTGATCGTGGTTTGATATTTGATTTGTTGCCGGTGCATTGCCCATCAGAAAAAAAATACGATCAATCCCGTAGTTGAAAAGGCATGACGGCAGTTTATTTTTGGTTCGTTGCCACAGGCAACTTTTATTCATGATGTTCCGTTCAAAAAAAAACTGCAACGACTATGAAACAGTTCATTCTCGCAATCCTCCCGGTACTGTCTTTGATTTCCGCCCTTTCTATACAGGGACAAAGCTTTCAGACATTCGACCAACAGAAAAAACCCTGGTACGATGAATTTCACTTTGGGGTGGTGCCCGTGTTCACGATCATGTCGAATCCCGAAGCACCTTATGCTGAAAGCCACCGTGTGGCTGCCATCACGATGCAGATTTATTATAAAAAATACAACCTCGACAAAGGCGATACACGCATGTTTTGGCAAAATCGCAGCATTGGCGACCTGCTCAGCTTGCTGGTGCGCGAAATTCGAACAAATGAAGGAGTCGATCGCGAAGAGGGCTCAGTGCTTTCTGACCTTATCGGAAGCACAAGCTGGGGTTGGAACGTGAATGAGGGCAAGCGCCTGAGCCTGGCAGCCGGATTCAACCTGAACGACTACATCATCGGGGCAACCTATGCCGAACGCCTCAACGGCGAGCCAGTAAACCTCAGCACCGGCGAGCCGCAGGGCTATTACTGGACCACGGGCCCCTCTTTGTTTGCTGATTTTGTGCTCACTGACCAATTGGTGCTGCAAACCTTTGCTTCCTATTCCATCAGCATGTTCAGGCTGGTGTCGGTGAGCAATGCTGTGGAGGACAAAAGCTATCCTAAACCCCACTTTGTGCACCTGCACGCCGAATTGCAAACCACCTTGCGCCTGTTTGCCGGCGTGGATTATACCTGGCTTGTGAACCGTGGCGATTTGCCCAACCAAACCCGACGGCTCGATTTCTTTGTGGGATACAGGTTTTAAGCCAGATGATTCAGGAAAAGGGCCGGAAATGGCCTTTTGTCTGCATGACTGGAATGGGGCGATTCCCCAATCATCAACATATTTATCAGTCTTTCAGGCTTCTGGCCATCTCTGCAAAATCACTTTTGTAGATGGTTTCATGCTGGCCGAGTGTCCACATAAGAATTTTGTAATAGGCCTTGTCCGTTTCGATGGCTGTGATCAACATGTAGAAAGCATTTTCATCCTCGGTCCAGTTGAGCTCAACCTGCGCAAAAGAAGCACCGTTTTCTTTAAAGGCCTTTTCCTCACTCAATCTTCTGTCGGCAGCCTCAGTTTTGTAATTGCCCACAAAGCCTCCAAGAAAATCTGAAGCACCGGTAAAGACAATTCCCGCCTTTTCCAGTTCATCTTTGGTATCGTGAATCACAATCATATACACCTCTTTCATGGTGTTTTGGTACTGAAGTGAGGCCACATCGTTCAACTCGTAGGTACGGACAAGATAATCGGCCACCTTCATGGTGTAGCAATGGCCGCCGTTTCTTTCGATGAATTTTTGGGATTGAACGGTGGGGATCATGCACAAAATGGCAAACAGCATCAAAAGCAGGTGTTTTTTCATGGTCGATATTTTTGAATAAGGTTGCTGGTGAAAAAGTGGTTAAAAATACACATTTTCACAATGAAAGGCCAACTGCTCAGCTCGTGCGGATCAATTCTTTATTCAGTTGAAAGCTGATGTTTGTTTGAGCTTTTGTATTCGGATGTTGAAAAACCGCATCAGGCACTCAGCATTACCGATGTCATGGTGAGCGAACCGGCCACTGGCATATCGTTGAAAAACGTCAGTTTGTCAG
>CAZBMR010000202.1:0-2850 GCA_964492695.1 uncultured Lentimicrobiaceae bacterium | reverse complement strand
CTAACAAGTCGCTCAAGGACGCGCCATAAATGGCGCTGGACAGCCTCAATCGGCGCATGCTTCGCATTATATGCGCCGCTTGCGTCTGCCCCTTAGCTCTGCGTTATGGGTCTTGAAAGCTACGATCAATATCCATGCTTTGATGAAGAACACGAACGATAAGTGTTGAGCCACTAACATTTTCATAAAATATTGTATGACTTTGAAAACTATGTTTTCTCAAGCCTTCTACAACGTAATCACATGGAGTTCCAGCTAATGGGTTATCCGCCAAAAAATGAAATGCTAAATCCAATCCTTTTAGATAGATTCTACGTTGTTCTGCACCCCATACCTTCTGAGTATATGCAGCAATATTTTTCAAATCTGCTCGTGCAGCCCTAGAAACAAAAAATGTACTCATTTGCCAAGCTCATTATCAAGCTCGCGCATCAAACCATCGTAGCTGTATTCCGCTGTACCACTAGCACGCCCTTCAGATATCAAAGCACGCAGGGTTTCAATTTTACGCTCCTCATCCTCCAGTTTGCGCAAACCCGCGCGAATAACCTCGCTAACCGAGCCATATCTTCCCGTATTTATCTGGTTAGCAATAAATCCATCAAAATGATCACCAAGGCTTACACTCGTATTTTTAGCCATATCAACGCCCTCAAAGTACCAATATTTAATATATTATGGTACTCGTGCTATAATCTGTCAACCCATAACAAGTTGCTCAACCCCGTTCACTACGTTCACTGGACGGCCGTGCCTTTGCATTTTTGTGATTTTGCTTCGCAAAATTATTTCACAAAAATGCAAAAGCCCGTCCGCCGGTTAGCAAAGCGTTATACGTCAAACGAAATTGTTGTTGGTTAGTGTGTGCCGGTTGGGAGCGTGTTGTGTCCGCGTTTTCCTTTCGGGTGGCGGAATAGGCGTCTGGCTGGGCAGTGCATTGAACCAGTCCGCTGTCAGAAGGCGCGGCAGGGCAGGGTCGGCAAAAGTGTGCTGTGGTTCGTAGGCTGCCACGCGCTTTCCTGCTAGAGTTCGTGGAAATTCAGTCTGCGTCAGCCAGCGCGCGGCCTGGGCAGGGCAGAAATACTTTAGAAAGGGAGTCACATGCCGCAAGCCTGCATTCCTATTCACCGGTGTCGCTTTGCGTATAACAAGTCGCTCAAGCTGACCGCCTCAAACGGGGCTGCTTCGCAGCTTAACCCCGTTTTTGGTTCCCTTCGCGCTGCGCGCTCCGGCGGCAGCTTAGCTCCACGTTAGGTGCCTGAGCAATGTCATCCACAGCAATTATTAAGCAACTTATACTTCGAAAAAGATTTCCATATGCATTATTTTAGAATCTGCTTCTATATTTCTTTGAGCTTAATATTAAGTTCATGTGGAACTCTTGCAAGCAGAATGGGAGAGGGGGGGAAAAATGATATGCCGCCAGTGTATAGCGGGGTATATTGGGACATTAGGTATTTTGGTACGGACAATGAAAACAAATCTTTTGGAGAAGGCGTATTTGTGTTTTTTGATATTCCATTTTCGTTTATTGGTGACACACTTTTTTTGCCATCTGAAATTCATGAATATTTTTCATCTAAAAATGAAAAGTAGGCACCTAACAAGTCGCTCAAGTTCGTTCCGCGCGTTGCGCGTCACTGGACGCCCTCAACCGGTGCTGCTTCGCAGCTTATCACCGGTTTCGGCCGCCACTTAGCTCCACGTTAGGCATTCATAAAAGAGATAATCGTCAAAATGTATACTGATGAAGACTTATACTCGGCAGTGAAAGCAGGTGTCCTAGATGAAAATTCCGTCAATTTATTTCGAAAGTTTATAGAGAGTTCGAGTAACACTCAGTCCGTAGATGAAGAAAATTTTAGGCTTATATCTGGATTCAATGACATTTTTGTAGCAATAGCCTCATTGCTATTTCTCGTATCATCTGGGTGGCTTTCATCTTTAGTGAGTAAGCCGCTTGGGTTCCTGGTTGCCGCATTAATTTCTTGGTTTCTCTCGGTGTATTTTGTATTGAAGCGTAAGCTTGCACTGCCTGCCATATTGTTTCTTGGGGCTTATGTAGTTGGTATTTTTGGTCTTTCTGTAGCGCTTCTTAAGGAATACAGAGTCAATGATGAAATATCAATTGTCCTCGCTTGTGCCGCCGCAACATTAATGACTTTGCTTCATTGGTTTAAATTTAAAGTTCCAATTACTGTTGCAGCTGGTGTTGGGTGCCTTTCTGGCTTCATAATTTCAGTGTTCGTAATACAGTTTCCAGAGCTTAAAGGCTATGTAAATTCTGTCATTGCTGCATGTGGAGTTATGTCATTTTTAGTCGCAATGTACTGGGACGCGCAAGATACAGAGAGAAAATCTAGAAAGTCTGACGTCGCTTTTTGGTTGCACTTAATTGCATCGCCACTAATAGTGCATCCTGTTTTCTCGCTCCTTGGCGTAAAAGATGGCAGTGCGTCTGCCAGTGCGGTAGCTATAGTAGTTTTTATGTATCTTGTTCTCGCCATAGTGTCTCTTGCAATAGACAGGAGAGCGCTCATGGTCTCTGCGCTCGTGTACGTTATTTACGCATTTTCAGAGCTATTTAAGTCCTACGGTGCAGTAAGTAATGGCTTTGCTATATCTGGTGTTTTCATTGGTGCAATGCTCATTTTCCTTTCTGCTGCATGGCACTCTGTAAGAAGTAATGTTTTGAAGCTTATCCCTGCAGGTGTTAAAAAATATTTGCCGGTGCCAAGTAATGCCTAACAAATCGCTCAAGGTCGCTCCCGTTGGTCGCTGGACAGTCCCAGTCGGCGCATGCTTCGCATTGTATGCGCCGCCTGTGCCTGCCCCTTAGCTCAAACGTTA
>CAZBMR010000201.1:0-2854 GCA_964492695.1 uncultured Lentimicrobiaceae bacterium | reverse complement strand
AACTTACTTATATGTACGTAAAAACTGCACATATACAACAGCATCCTGCATATATGTACACATTTCACTTTTTTTACTCCGCCTTGAATCACTGTGTTATCCATTGCATCCACCGCTTCAGGTTATTTATCATCAGTTTAAATTTTCACATTCAAGTTCTTCATTTTATACATTTTAGATCACATCCTCATGCTTTCATCTCCATTTATCCAACCCACTCAAAAACCACATAAGAGCCATCCGAAATTAACCATTAACCACTAACCATTAACCATTAACTATCAAAACCACAAAAGAGCCATCCGAACACTTCGTCAGCGTCCATCACAGCTCTTCATTTTTTCCTTTAACCTCTTAGCAATGCAGCGCAAGCAACAGGCTGCACAACCAGGTGCTAAAGGTAAGTGAAAGTTTGATATCAATGGCAAGCAGTGTGGGAAATTTAGAATGAATCTAAGGAAGCAAGCCAATGAAACGCTGAGCTTCAGAACACAGTGTCTCTCAAACCGCAAGGGTTCTTTGCGTCTTAGCGTCATTGCGTGCCAAAAAAACTCCCGCCAGGCTGCAAAAGGAAGCTGTAAGGCAAGCAAAAGCAGCTGCAGTATGCCGGGTTTTTTGGTCTGTCAAAACGATGAGGGTCGGGCTGTTCGAGCCTGTGTTGAATGCAATGGTCAGTCAGCGTTCGTCTGTGGTACCATGCCAGGTGGCGTTCGGGTCTTTTTGGCAATGCCGTTTCTTGCCATATTGGATGATTTCTTCGGCTGTGAAAGGAACCGGCTGCCCGGGGGCTGCTTCGCTTTCGATCAATTTCATACATGCCAGCCAGGTGGCGAGGCTTGTCGGAAATGCTTCTCCCTTCATTTCCATGGCTATGCGGCACCTGGAGCGCTGGTCTCCGTCCGCATATTTCTTTGCTGATCTGTTCATAAATACATCTTTTACAAATTTATGGTTTCAATACTACCCTGGTTCGATTTCAGATACATGCCGCCACCTGCCGGCGGACATTTGCCCCGCCGGAAGCCAAAACGCGCATGGCATCAACCGGCTTCGGCGGGGCATGGGTCTGCTGTGGTCCGGCTTAGCCCACGGCCGCTTCGTCGCTGTCCGAACCGTCCTGCGCTGCACGTTTCCGCCGGGCTTCCAGCACACTGTCGCGCAACTTTTTAAAGCTGCGTTCCTTGCATTTGCGAAAATTTAATTCACTCAAACCCCATTCCTTTAAAAACCGCGCCTTTTCTTCCGGAGGAAGGTGTTGTCCCAACGGTTCATATTTTTTGATAAAACCGATGAGTGCTTTGTCGCGTGGCTTGAGCTTGTTGCAGGCTGCATCCAGCTGTTGGAGGTCCGCACCAAGTGCCTTTGCATCTGCAAGGCGCTTTCGTTCGTCCACCACTTCCGCTTCACCAACGGGGTTCTTCTGCAGTGCAAACCAGTTCAGCTCTGCGTCATTTTTTACCCGCGTGTTCAGGCTGACATATTTATTATGCTCGCCATTTGTTTCCTTTTCAAGTTCTTCATTTGCCATCGTACTCAGCAACACCTCCACTGTGAGCTTTTTCCCTGAGGCATCCGGTTCTTCTTCCAACCGCCTCAGCACCTCCAACGGATGTTGATACACCTCCAATAAGGTGTTGTGGAACACAACAGCCGGCAATTCGCGGCCGTAAATAATAGCCTGCTTTTTACATGCCTTGCCACAAAGGCCAGCCAGTTTTTCGCTATGGCGTGCGTGAAAGCAGTTATAGGCTTTTTGCCGCTGCACTTCATCTGTGCCGGCCATGAGTTGAAGGAGTGCCGTGTCGGATTTTGTTTCCAGCCCTCCGGAGAATGATTCATTTTTCATGATCCAATCATTTAATAATTAATAAAACGTGACATGTTTCCAACTTGCTGAATACAAGTGTTTTATAACTTGCTTCAAACAAGACATGCCATCAGATTTTTCATCATCTCGCACGGATTTCGCACGACAATCAAAAATTTGATTGATGAATGATTGAATTATGGATGGAGGGAATGGTTTACTTTGTAAAAGTAGGGTCTGTCAAGGACATTGCAAAGGACAAATCGCGAAAGCACCGTTTTGGGGCTCACATTGCGACTATTAGTCAGAAAAATGGGGCATTTGTGCTGTTTTTCGTCTGAAATGAATCAACGCAGGCAGGTTTCAATTCCACTTTGCACGAATAGAAGGTTGCCACGATAATGAGGTAGCCGCGAATGCGATGTTTATTAGCCGCGAATGCGATATTTATTAGCCGCGAATGCGCGAATGTATTTTGGCAGTCCGGGTATTTGAGGCCGATTATCTGATGGCGCGAATGATTGAATTGTTGATTTTTATTCGTCCTTCATTCGTGCATTCGTGGCTACATATATATTAGGTGCGCAAGCCCAATTCGTCCCTCATTCGTGCATTCGTGGCTACATATATATTAGGTGCGCAAGCCCAATTCGTCCCTCATTCGTGCATTCGTGGCTACCTATTTTTTGGGCCGCCCCTACGCGTTCAATACCTTGCAATTAGAATCTGTCCTTTCTAAGGGACAAATGCGCGAAAAATTTTTATTGGTCCTTCATTCGTGCATTCGTGGCTAACCTGTTAAGTGCGGAAGCAGGAACAGATATTTCAACCAAAAACCCAAAACTGTCACTTTCCTGTCCCTTTTAGGGGACAAATGCACGAAAAATTTTTTTTAAACGCCCGAGGCCATTTTCATCCAAAGCGAACCAAGCCTCATACACGTTGACCTGGACCTCATACACGCTGACCCGGACCTCATACACGTTGACCAGCGCCTCATACACGCTGACCAGCGCCTCATACACGCTGACCAGCGCCTCATACACG
>CAZBMR010000200.1:0-2865 GCA_964492695.1 uncultured Lentimicrobiaceae bacterium | reverse complement strand
GGAAGCCGGTAGATGGTCTTGGGCATGGTGGCACCTCGTAGCACGCTATAAGTGCGATCAGGATGCCAAGACTGCTTGAAACTAAAAATTTATCGCCCGTACGCTAAATATATTTCCCGTACGCCAGGAATGATTATTTTATTGATTTACTCCTGCCCGGCTTGCTGGCATGAGGAGGGGCGACCTCTCTAATCCAGGGCTTCAGGCCACTCGCTTTATCGGGAAACCGCTTATGATCATTAACCATGTCCCGATACTTGTCATCCTCACATATTGCAGCCCATACGCAATCCGCCATAGCCCCTATACGCTTATCTTGATGACCTGGTTTCTCCCATAATTTTTTTGCAATATCCTGAACAATCTCTATCACTTCGCGATGTGCTTCATTCTGCGCCAGAAGAGGTGCAGTTCTTTTTTTGTCCCGAATAGCCATCTTATTAACCGCAATGGCTTCCAGAGCTCTTCTGTCATGCCCGACCCCAAGTGACAGCTCATGCTGATACGACAACCTACCTAGACAGTAAAAACAAAGTGCTATATCACCTTGACTTCCCCCATCTAAAGAACGCCTGCACAGCAAAAGTCTATTTTCAATATTATCTCTATCTTTTTTGCTTAATGCATGTTGCTCCGACTTGCCAACAAGATCGCCTATCACTGACAGCAAATCATTGGCCATTGCTAGCGACTCTTGCAGCGCAAGCATATCTTCCACCCCTTCTCCAATTCCCTTTGTATTTTTTCTGAATTTACTCATAAGAATATCTCAGCCAACAAACCAAAATACTGAAGATAACACCCTGCCCTTCATCGGCAACACGAAGTGTCTCCTGTCAATTATCGATAGAGATACTGCTGAAAACCAACAAAAACCTCCCGTATCTGCTCAGGTCTGCCCAACTCACTAACCGCATCCGCCATCGAGTTGTGGTACTTGAGCTTGAGCAGATCGGCGAGCTTTTCGCCATCAAGCTCTTCAATGCCTTCCTTCACATACTGCGACAGCACGAACTCCAGAAAGGCACGCTGCTTGAATTCGAAGTGCGTACAGATCGGACCCTTGGCCTTGTTGGCACGCTCTTCGCGTGTAACCGGGTGCATGGCAAATGCCACATAGGCGAGCACATCAAACAGATCGCTGTTTTCAGCCTCGATAATTTTCTGCATCTCGGCCAGCGGTTCTCGGCTGAAGCCCTTCTCAGCCAGGTTGGCCAACAGGGTCTTACGCGTATCCGGGCTGCTCCAGATCTTGCGCAGCTCATCCTCGTCCTTGAAGAATTCCGGCAGCGTACCGTAGAGACTCTCCAGAAACTGTGCGGCCGACATCGGCTTGCCATCTGCACTCCAGAACGTGGTTGCCGTCATGCTCTGGATGGTGCGCGCTTTGCCATCTGCCAGTTTCACTTTGATTTTTGATGGTCTCGGCTCGGCTTCCGGGCCGGGTGTGCCTGGCTCGTCACTGCCGCCGCTAGTGCCGCCACCTCGCGGGGTTTTCGGTTCTGGTTCGATAGGCTCCCCATCCCACTCAGGGTCATTGAAATGATGGTGTGCCTTCACGAAATCGTAGATCGTGAAATAGTCTTTGCCGTCATACAGCCGCGTACCACGGCCAATAATCTGCTTGAATTCGATCATCGAATTGACTGGCCGCAATAGCACGATGTTGCGTACATTGCGCGCATCGACACCTGTAGAAAGCTTTTGTGAAGTGGTCAGGATGGTCGGGATGGTTTTCTCGTTGTCCTGGAAATCACGCAGGTGCTGGTCACCTAAAGCACCATCATCCGCTGTAACCCGGTGGCAATAGTTCGGGTCAGTGCTGGCCTTCATCTGATTGATCAGGTCACGAATAACCAGCGCATGGGTCTGGTTGGCACAGAACACCAGTGTTTTTTCCTTCTGGTCGATCATGTCCATGAACATCTTGACGCGATACTGCTCCCGCTCCCTGATCTCGATGATGCGATTGAAATCCTTTTCCTCGTAGCGCTTGCCCGCCTCGATCTCGCCCTCCACCACCATGTCATCAGGCGTGTAGACATAGTCATCCATGGTGGTGGCGATCTGCTTGACCTTGAATGGCGTCAGGAAGCCGTCATTGATCCCTTCCTTCAGCGAGTAGATGTACACCGGCTCGCCGAAGTAGGCATAGGTATCCGCGTTGGCATCGCGCTTGGGGGTCGCGGTCAGGCCCAACTGCACGGCCGGCGAGAAATACTCCAGAATGCCGCGCCAGTTGCTCTCGTCATTGGCGCCGCCCCGGTGGCACTCGTCGATGATGATGAAATCAAAGAAATCCGGCGGATAGTCACCAAAATAGGGGCTGCCATTCTGCCCGCTCATGAAAGTCTGGAAGATGGTGAAGAAGATACTGCCGTTTTTGGGCACAGCTCCCTTCTTGCGGATACTGGCCGGGTCGATCCGCACCAGCGCGTCATCCGGGAAGGCAGAAAAAGCGTTATAAGCCTGGTCAGCCAGGATGTTGCGGTCTGCCAGGAACAGGATGCGCGGCCGTCGCTGGGCATCGCGGTTCCGGTTCCAGCGGCTCTGGAACAGCTTCCACGATAACTGGAAGGCGATGAAGGTCTTGCCTGTGCCCGTCGCCAGCGTCAGCAAGATCCGCTCTTGCTTGTTGGCGATGGCCTCCAGCACCCGGTTGATGGCGATGTCCTGGTAATAGCGAGAGCCCCAGGTGCCGCCCTTGTCTTCAAACGGGATAGCAGCAAAGCGGTTACGCCACTCGTTCTGCTCGGCAAAGGTCAGGTTCCACAGTTCTTCCGGGCTGGGGTACTGGGCAATCTCGCCTTCCTGCCCCTGCTGCATGTCGATGGCGTAGATACCCTGCCCGTTGGTGGCATAGGT
>CAZBMR010000199.1:0-2895 GCA_964492695.1 uncultured Lentimicrobiaceae bacterium | reverse complement strand
TCTACACGTTTAGTTTTGCGTGTATACTCCTGATAGGATGGATAAGCGATGGCAGCCAAAATCCCAATAATTGCCACGACAATCATAAGCTCAATTAGAGTAAATCCATATTGCTTACCAACTTTCACTGTTTGCTCCACATGGGGTTACTGATGCTAGCTTCGTCGAGGTTAAGACCTCACTTTCCACTAACTTATCTTTTGTTTTACAACGGATTCCACTACTAGTTAAAAGAAAACTATAGTTCTGTTCTTGTAAAACATTACAAGTGGTACAACTTGTACCATAGTTTATTTTAGAATTTGCTTCAGCCAATATAACCCATCCTTGACCCAAAGCTTCATTATTTTTTAAATCATTGGCTGGAGTCGTTGCATCACGTATGTAGACTGTATATTGCTTTTCTGACCCTGTTTTACCTGTTGGTATAGCAACAGAAGTAGTCTCAAAATTTCTATAATTAAGATTCCGTGATTTATGTCTCTCTAACAAATTTGCTAATCGCTGCATTTCCTGTTCAGCATGTGAAGCAATTGCACGACGGACAAACTGCTGGTAACTTGGGATTGCGATTGCAGCAAATATTGCAATGATCACAACAACAATCATCAATTCAACCAAGGTAAAACCTTTGTTTCTCATAAATATCCCGCCTTAACGCTCATACCAACGCTGGGAAACGAACTTGGTTTTTCCAGTATATGTTCTTAATGTTTTATCTGTTGGCAAGTTCAGTACGATATTTCTGTCTCGGCTAATCCCCCCAAAACTAATACCAACATTTCCTTTACCTAAGAAAATTTCATCGGAACTTCCTCCTCCAGTGCCACTACCTGAATCCTGAACAGGTTTACAATCCCCATCACCATAAGGTAGACAGAACTGTTTTGCGTTACTTTCACCTCGTACACCACCAGCGCAGTTCACATCATTAATATCAACAGATGAATCAAAGATACTTACATATAAATCACCATCAATTGCAACCGTTTCATTTAAAACTCGCTTTTTTGTTCCTAGAGGATAGTACCATCCACCACTGGTAAGGGTAGTTTTGGTAATACCATTGGTATTCTTTATCAGCTTTTTCCCACCTGTGGCACTTGGTTTAACATCTTGAGTATATAGTTCTGATGTTGTTAATACAGCTAAATTACGACGTGTTACATCCTTATCATATATTACATATACACCATCATCAGTATTAGTAGATGCAGACATTGGATAGCTCAAATTACCGGAACCGGTACTAACCGCAGCAAACAGTCCATTATTTGAATTATGAATCGTGAAGTTTGGTGCATTATAAAAACGAGGTACTTTGGTTGAGCCAGACATATCTAAAATACGCACTGCACGAATAGCGAAGTTTTCATCCTTTCCTGCCTTAGATGAGGCATTTAAATCAACACGCCAAACCTGTCCGCCCAAATCACCAAAGTAGAGATGATCAGTAATACCATCACTATTACGATCAATAGCCTTGATGCTACTGACCACGCTACGCTTCATCTCGGCAGCATAAGTTTTGTTGGTTGCGGTATTGGTTGATCCTGCATTAGCACTTGCCCACCATAACAAATTACCATTGTCTGCATCGAACATATAAATGCCTGCGCCTTGATCTGTGTTACTTGGGGTATAATCTACAGAACTTTCGTATGCAGCGTCATAACCACCACCAACTAGCATCACTAGTTTACGTTTGCCTTGCCAATTAACCCATGTAAGCGTTGGTTTAGACCAGCTTTGCCCCATACAGCCCAAAGCATTTGTGGTACTACATGTTCCTGCTGGATTAATATGGAATTTAAGTTTTGGCGTACCGCTACTTGATGTCACATCAGATAGGTCTAGCGCATAATAGCTTTTACCTCCCATACGCAACCCACCATACAACCATTGTTTACCACCTTTCACAGTCACTACAGGTTCATTAACATTTGTGCCTTTTTTCGTGACAAACTCAGTATAAGCTGTCCATTGCCCATCTAAGCCATATTGCAAATTTGATGACTGATTGTCTTGTGACAAAAAGCCTTTTGCTTGTTTTTCAATTATTTCATTTGGGACAAAGGTAAGAACTTCTTTTCCTGCATCTCCATCCCCTGCAGATGTGCCTGCACGTACTATATGTAACAAGCCTTGTGTCGTACCAAAAACAATTAAATCATCACGTTTATCATAGGTAGTCACTTTATTCTCTGCATCGTATTTTGTAGTCCCCTCCTGAGTAATCAAGATCGGTTTGGAGTGCATTACAGATCCCATTAACCAATCTCTTTTTGGCGTTTGCTGAATGAGTTGTTCTAATTCAGTCTGAAATGTTTCCTCTTTAGGATATAGTTCAACGTTATAAGCTAAGTCTTTGCCCACTGGATAACCAAATAATGACAATAGATATGCTCTTTTAGGGTCTTGTTTATACAAATTTGAACTGGTAGAAATAAAGTCATCTCGCCCCAACTTTATAAGGTTACCTGAACTTATAGTACCAATATCATTTTGACTATTATCTGTACTATTTTGTTTAATAGTACGATCCGTAAAAATTCTCCTTTCATTTGGGGTCTGGGCTGTACTATAACCCAGCAACATACGACTTAACGCTCCTCCAACCTTCACTTCCTGACTTATTTGTACGCCATCCACTTCTTTTTCAATGGTTTTTTTAATTGATGTATCTGCCCAATAATCATTAAGGTCATCTTTTAAAAGCCCATTACTGTTGGTAATCGTATTAGAATCACGATCTTTTAAAACTCCATCTACGACTCTATACTTTTTCAGATTTCCTAACCAAGTGACCACACCTGTACTCCCAACTGCATCAGGTTTAGGGTCAAATTGTGGGAAATAACCCCAAGGCTGGATATTTTGTGTATCCAGATTATC
>CAZBMR010000198.1:0-2901 GCA_964492695.1 uncultured Lentimicrobiaceae bacterium | reverse complement strand
CCATTAATATGGAATGATTCTAAATTTAAACGCAACAATACACCTATCTATATATGTGCTAATTTCGCCGCTTCAAACTTCAACACCTATGCTGTCAGAATTTGGAATTATCCTGCTGTATTTTATCCTTGGGGCCGTGTTTGTGGGCTTTGCCCTTGTTGCAGCCGCCCTCATCCGCCCAAGCAAGCCCAATCCCATCAAAAACTCCACCTACGAATGCGGTGAAATACCCATTGGTGAGCCATGGATCAGGTTCAACGTGCGCTTTTATGTGATTGCGCTCGTGTTTCTGCTCTTTGATGTGGAGGTGGTGTTTTTGCTGCCCTGGGCGCTCGTGTTCAAGCAGTTGGGCTGGTTTGCCTTTATCGAGATGATCATCTTTATCGTGATCCTCGCCGCGGGCTTCATCTATGTGTGGGGCAAGGGCGATCTCGACTGGGACAAGCCGCGTCCGTATATTGCCAAGCTGGAAGACCTGGTGGTTGGCAAGAAAAAATCATAAAGCATTCAACAAAGATTTATGGGACTTCTCAATAAACTCGACGACCCCTACGAAGGCGGGGGCATCGTTCTCGGAAAGGTGGAAGAGCTGCTCAACTGGGGACGCAGCAAAAGCGACTGGTATCTGCACTTCGGGCTGGCCTGCTGCGCCATCGAATTCATGGCCATGAATGCCTCGCACTTCGACTTCATGCGCTTTGGCACCATCCCGCGCACCAGTCCGCGGCAGGCCGACTTCATCATGATCACCGGCACGGTGACCTTTAAGATGGCCGACCGCATCAAGATTCTCTACGAGCAGATGGCCGAACCCAAATATGTGATCTCGGTGGGCTCGTGCTCCAACAGCGGTGGCCCCTACTGGGAACACGGCTACCATGTGCTCAAGGGCATCGACCTGATCATCCCGGTGGATGTGTACATCCCCGGCTGCCCGCCGCGCCCCGAAGCCTTTGAGGAAGGCATGATTCAGCTGCAGAAAAAGATCAGTCAGCAGTCGATCTTCAACAAACGGAAAAAACTGGGCATCGAATAAAAACCACGCTTATGTCAGCACAAGAAATATACGATTATCTCAAAAAGACCTATGGCGATCAGGTGGTTGAGCTGGTTGACGTGCCACAGACCGACCCTTTTATCCGGGTGGTGCCCGAGGCGGTATTCGACATCTGCCACAGCCTGCGCGACGAAGACACGATGGCCTTTGACTACCTGATGAGCCTCAGCGGCATGGACCTGGGCGAGCAGCTGGGTGTGGTGTATCACCTCTATTCGATGCAGCACCGCCACAAGATTGTGATCAAAACCGAAGCCCCGAAGAGCAATCCCGTGGTGCCCACGGTGGAACGCCTCTGGCGCACGGCCGACTGGCACGAGCGCGAGGCATACGACCTGATAGGGGTGCAGTTTGAAGGCCACCACAACCTCATCCGCATTTTGCTGCCCTACGACTGGGAAGGCCACCCGCTGCGGAAAGACTATCAAGCGCCCGAAACCTATCACGGAATGAAAGTGTAGCAAAAGCCTGTGTTATGAGCGAAAGAAAAAGATTAGACCTGGAATACAGCCAGCTTGATTCGGACAGGATGCGCATCAATGTTGGTCCGCAACACCCCTCCACCCACGGTGTGCTGCGCCTTGAAGTGGAAGTGGACGGCGAGATTGTGACCGAGGTGGTTCCCCACCTGGGCTATCTGCACCGCAGCTTTGAGAAGCACTGCGAGCGCATGACCTATCCGCAGATCATCCCCTACATCGACCGGATGGACTACATCTCGGCCATGAACAACGAATGGCCTTATGTGATGGCCCTGGAGAAGATGCTCGACATCAAGGTGCCCGAGAAGGTGGAATACATCCGTGTGATTGCCGCAGAGCTCAACCGCATTGCCAATCACCAGATTGCAGTGGCCACCTTTGGCCTCGACGCCGGTGCCTTCACCCCCTTCCTGTTTTATTTCCGCGACCGCGAATACATCATCTGGATACTCGAAAAACTTTCCGGTGCACGCCTGCTTTACAACTATTTCAGGGTAGGCGGCGTGTCGGGCGACACCTATCCCGGCTTCAAGGAGGATGTGCTGAATGTGGTGAAACAGGTGCGCAAAACCAATGCAGAGGTGATGAACCTGCTCATTCACAACAGCATCTTCATCAAGCGCACGGCCCATGTGGGCATCCTCACGCCCGATGTGGCCATCAGCTACGGCTGCAGCGGACCGGTGCTGCGCGGCAGCGGACTGGCGCACGACCTGCGCAAAGACGAGCCCTACAGCATTTACGACCGCTTCGACTTCGACATCCCCGTTGGGATGGGCGAAGTGGGTGTGGTGGGCGACTGCTGGAACCGCAACATGGTGCGCATGCGCGAGATGGAACAGTCGTGCCGCATCCTCGAGCAGGCCGTGGCACAGATGCCCGACGAAGGCGATGTGAAAGCCAACATCCCAAAACGCATCAAGCTGCCAAAGGGCGAAGTGTATATGCGCACCGAAAACCCCAAGGGCGACCTGGGCTTCTACATCGTGGGCAATGGCACCGACAAGCCCGAACGCCTGAAGGCACGCGGACCAAGCTTTGTGAACCTCTCGGTGATACCCGAAATATCGAAAGGCTATATGTTTGCCGACCTCATCCTCATCCTGGGCAGCATTGACATTGTGCTGGGCGAAGTGGACAGATAAACAAGAACAAAAGAACATTGAATATGGAGCAAACTAACTTTATATGGGAACTCTGGGGTGTGAACCTGCTCACGGTGCTGGCCGTGATCAGTCTGCCACTGATGTTTGTGCTCGTGTATGCGCTCATCGCCATTTTGGCCGAGCTCAAGATTTCGGCCTGGATTCAGGAGCGCGTCGGCCCGATGCGCACCGGTCCCTACGGCATTTTGCAGCCGAT
>CAZBMR010000197.1:0-2928 GCA_964492695.1 uncultured Lentimicrobiaceae bacterium | reverse complement strand
TGCCCAAAACAACCCTTCCCACATAAGCTTTGCCGACACCGAAATGTTGGTTTGCAACATCTGGTGCAAGGTGGTTTTCGGAACCATTCCCGAAACCGTCCAAAAGCTCCTTGACAGGCAGACGTTCGATCATTATCTTTTGTGCGACATTGACCTGGCCTGGCAGCCCGACCCCTTGCGCGAACATCCAACCCTCCGACAAGAGATTTTCGATATGTATTATGATGCATTGATGCAACGAAAACTCCCCTTCAGCATTGTCAGAGGTCATGATGCGGTGCGCACACAAAATGCCATACATGCGGTCGATCGGATTTTAATACCACAGACATGAAAGAACCACAAAAAATTTTATTCCTCGCACGTTGGTATCCAAATCGTTACGATCCAATGCCAGGCCTTTTCATCAGGCGGCACGCACAAGCACTTGCGACCGAAAAAACAGTAGCGGTGATCTACCTGCATCAGATTGACATCAATTCTGAAAAGGTTCGGGAAGTGACGGTGGAAAAAACAGCGCAACTACTCGAGATCAAGGTTTACTATGCCAAAAATCACAGCTTGTTTGCAAAAGTGCTCAATATATGGGGCTTCGTTAGCGCCATGTGGCTGGCGTGGCAGGTGATGAAAAAGCAAGGCTTTGTGCCAGATTTCATTCATGTGCATGTGCTGACGCGTCTTGGCGTTTTTGCCTGGCTTATGAAGCTATTTAACAACATCCCCTACGGCATCACTGAGCATTGGTCGCGCTACCTTCCGCTGAGGAACGATTACAAAGGCTGGCTGAGAAAAAATGTTACCCGGCTTGTAGTTAGGGACAGTGTTTTTGTTACAACCGTTACGACCAATCTGGCAGAAGCCATGCAGGCCCATAAGCTCAAGCATTCACACTATCACGTTTTGCCCAATGTGGTGGATACCAATATGTTTGTCCCAACCATCAGGCCGCAACATCGCCCCTTTGCCTTTATCCATATCAGTTGTTTTGAAGACCAGTCGAAAAACATCTCTGGTTTATTGCGAGCTGTGGCCAAACTTCAATCTGTCCGGAACAATTTTCGATTTGTCATGGTTGGCGAGGGGCAGGACGAAGCTGCCATGCGCCGGCTGGCTGAAGCATTAAACCTCAACGAACCGGTTTTATCTTTCACAGGATTGCTCGAGTCGAACGCTTTGGCCGATGCACTTTCGCAAGCCGATGCGCTGGTTTTGTTCAGTCATTACGAAAACCTGCCAGTTGTAATCCCAGAAGCTTTTGCATGTGGCCTGCCAGTGATCGCGACGCGCGTTGGAGGCATTCCTGAGGTGGTTGATTCATCCAATGGCGTATTGGTAGAGGCGGGCGACGAAACGGCCCTTCTGAATGCCATGCAGGATTTTCTGGATAGAAAGTTGGAATACAACAAAACCTGCATCCGAAACGAAGTAGTTGCTAAAAACAGCCCCTCGGCTGTGGCCGAAAAACTTTGTGAGCTTTACCGGCTTGCTACTCAGGGAGTCTGAACGTCAGCATGGGAATGCCCAGCTGAAAGAAATCATCTTTCCCCACTTTGTCCTTAAAGATGTAATCGAGCCAGCTTCTTTTATGGGCAATAAAGGCTGCCAGGCTCACCTGGTGTTCCTCGCAAAACAGCTTCATAGCCTCACGGGCCGATCCGGTGTGGATCAATTCGAAGCGCATTTGTCCCTTCAGCTCTTCATCCCTGAACGCCTGCCTTAGCTCTTCCATCAGTGTTGCCGCCTTCTTATCCTTGTCATCCAGCACAAAATGAACCACATGGATCACTGGCTGATATTGTTTGATGAGGGCTGACAGCTGATTCAGCACGAGCACTTCGTAAGCACTGAAGTTGGTGGCATACATCACCTGGCTGCTTGCCAGCCAATGATAACCAACGGGGATGGCCAGCACCGGCACATTTACCCTGGCCATCAGGCTTTTGGCCATGCTTCCTTCTAAAAAACCCTTTTGGCCCTTGCCTGATGTACCCATCAGAATCAAATCAGGCATTTCATTTTCTGTAAGCAAAATGAGCTCTTGTTCAGGATCACCGCCTTTCAACACGGTTTCGATCCCTATAGCTGACAACTGCTGTTTTTTAAGTTCCTGCTCCAGCAAATGCTTTTTTTCTTCCATAAAGGCATTGGCTTGCTGCTCCATTTCGGCAAGAAGCTCCCTATTGAAAAAAGTATCGGCATCCAGGCCTCCGGGGAAACTGCTGTCACCCATCAGTATTTGATCCATAAAGGCGTGAAAGAGAATGATTTTACCACCTGTAACCCTCAAAAGATCAATGGCATAAGGAAACAGCATCGCATTCTCTTCGCTGAAATCGGTTGAAAGAATGATTTTCATAATCAGAGTTCAATTTGATAAGCAGACTGTAAAGTTAATGCCGGCCGGGTTCTAAAACAAGTAATATTCAAATTTCGTTTCAAAAGAGGCGATACGTGCATCCAAATACATTTTGCAGATGCGCGTAATTACCGGGGTCAAATAACAATAATACCCTTGGTGCATTTTCATCCAGAACAAATGCAGGGCCGGCTGTTTAATAAGCTGCTGATTAGCCCCGCTTCATTTAGCAAAACCAGGATGGCCTGAAAAGAAATTGACAACCAACAACTTATACTTTTACCAATTAAATTCACAGTCAGACGTGAGCAGAAGCCATACAAAAGGCATAACCAAAGCGAAGTGAGAATGTAGTTGTTAATAAATCAACAACTTATTGTTTATATTTTTTAAAATTAATGCTTGGAGCTTTCAGAAAAAACTTACTTTTGAGCCGTCAGCGCATATTGTGTTTGACGAAACGTTCTTAATACATGCTGTCATGATCGCACTAGTTGTTTTAATTGTTGTTTCAGCCATTGGAATCGGCGCGGTTGCACATGCCGTTAAAACAGCTCCTTATATCAAGGAGC
>CAZBMR010000196.1:0-2929 GCA_964492695.1 uncultured Lentimicrobiaceae bacterium | reverse complement strand
GGCGGAACACCTGCCACCATTGCAAGTGTGGCCGATGCAGACGGCGGCGACCAAAGCATCACCTACAGCTGGCGGAGTTCGGCCGATAACTATATGGCAGCCATCAGCGGGGCAAACGCAGCCAGCTATACGCCACCAACCGGTCTGGCAGTGACAACCACCTACCGCCGCTATGTGAACGATGGCACCTGCCACCTGACGCCATTGCAATCGGCAGGTGAGTGGACGGTGAGCGTAGAACCAACGGCTGTTGAAGGAGACCTGATCCCATCGCCCATGCAAGGAATCGTGTGCGAATCAACCGGGGTGTCAGCCGGTTTGCTTCCAGGGAGCGGCGGCAATGGCCAGGATGTGCTGGAGTTTCGCCTGCACAATGGCATGGGCTGGTCAGAGTGGGCAGCCTACGCCCCCAATGTGGCAATCTCAACCACAGGCCTCAGCCAGGTGGAGATCAGAACCTACCGTGATGCCAGTGTTTGTGCACCATCGGCCATTGAATCATTTGTTTGGACTGTTGAAAAACCCGCCGTTTCAGGCTTGATTGTCAAAACACCCAATGCCGTGATGGTTTGCGAAGGCACCACCGTCAGTGCCACCAGCAGCGGTGGTCAGGGTGGCAACGGAACGGATGTCATGACTTACAGAACCCGAAGCGGTAATATATGGTCTGTATGGATGAATTACACCCCGGGCAGCTTCATTGCTTCGGCCGGTCTGTCAGAAATTGAGGTGGCTACCCAAAGAATGGCAGATGTTTGCTATGATGGCGAATTGAATACTGCTTCGTGGCTGATTGAGCCCACGCCTGCTGCCTTTGCAGGAAACAACGCCACGGTGTGTGCAGGCAGCACCTTCCCGCTGGCCGAAGCAAGCGCAAGCAACGCCAATGGCGTGCTCTGGATCAGTTCGGGCGATGGCAGCTTCAGCAATGCCACCCTGCTGAATCCTGTTTACACCCCCGGTGCGGCTGATGTGGCAGGAGGAAGCGTGGAACTCACCCTGATTGCCAATACACAGGGCTTATGCCAGATATCTTCGGCATTGCAGCTCAGCATCACCACACCCGCCACACCCGCCCTCACCATTGCAGCCAATGTTGACGCAGTGTGCAAAGGCACCAATGTGCAATATACTGCAACGGCTGTGAACGGCGGCGAAAATCCGGTTTTTGTCTGGAAGGTGAATGGCGTTCCGGCCGGCGCCTGGCAAGCTGTATTCTACTACGCCCCTTCGGTGGGTGATGTGGTTTCAGCCGATTTGGTTTCAAGTCTGGATTGCGTAACTTCCAATGTTGTCAGCAGCAATGAAGTGGTGGTCACTGTGTACGAATTTGTGGTAAACACACAGGCTGTTCCTGCTAACGGAGGAACAACCACAGTGACGGGCAACCTGATCCTGGGAGGCACGGTGACCCTTACAGCAAGCCCTGCCCCTGGATTCGCCTTCAATGGCTGGACCAACGCTCAGGGAGTGCTCATTTCCGAAAACCCATCCTTTGAGCTGGTGCTCGACTTTTGCTACACAGAGCTCTATGCCAACTTCAGCTCGAATGCCAGCCTGAGCGGAAACCTGAGGTTCTTCAATCCGCTCGAAACCGCAGCAACAGCTGTTGATGCCCGGTTTATGGTGCAGCTCTTCAAAAACGACATTCCGCAGGGCGCTGCCCAGCTTGTCGGCGGGAATGGCTCCTTTAGCTTCGATGGCCTTGATCAGTCTGCAGATTACGCTGTCAGGCTGTGGGAACAGACGCCTGATAACCTCCTGTTTGAGTCGTGGTTGTGGAACAACTGGGGTGGCGTCACCGGTCTCGACGGGCTCATTGCCAATATGATGGCTGCCGGATTCCCCTTCAACGACGTCTTCCCCTGGATACAGTCCACTTCTGGTGGAGGCTACACGCCTTTTGGCATAGAGCTTGCCGATGTCAATGCCTCGGGCAGCGTCACCGCCAACGATCCGCTGACCATGGCCTACCGCATCGTCAACCACGAATCGGTGCCGGTGTTCCCCAACAACCGCCACAACTTTATTGTGGCCGGTTCGCGCAGCACAGGCTCGCTTTATCCCAATGCACCGGAAGTCATCTTCCAGTCGCATGGCACTTACGATGAGTCCTCAGCTGCTGATGAGGTGTATTATGAAGGCAACCCGGGCATGATTGTGCAGGGCCAGAATGCACTCAACATCTTCCTTATCCCGGCTGGTGACCTGAGTGCTTCCTTTGTGCCGCAGGCGCAGCAGAAAACTTCGGCTGTTTTGGCCTATGAGCAGCTGATCAATGCCCAGGCAGGCGAGCTGGTGGATATTCCCGTATTTGCTACATTTAACGGGGAGCTTGGTGCCATCACCCTGGGCCTGCAGTTCAACACCAACCTGATGGATGTGCTGGATGTGGAAGGTTTTGAGGTTCGCTCCATCAACCACGAAACTGGTGTCATCAAACTGGCCTGGTTCGATCAACAAGGGCTTGTGGTTGACAGGGATGTGCCGCTAATGGTGCTCAAAGCCAGGCTCAAACAGCCCATCAGTGCTGCCGACCGCTATATGGAGCTCTTGCCCATCACCGAGTTTGCTTCAACCGATGCACAGCTCATCGAGGGCATGCAGCTGAAAGTGGCTTCCATTGCCTCAGGCGTCGCCTCAGGCGAGGCCATCACCCATCAGGTGGTTCCCAATCCGTTCACCGTGGAGGCGCAGATCGCTTTCTCGCTGCCTGAGGCCGGAATGGTGCGCATCCAAATCTTCAACGCCTTCGGACAGCTGGTGAAAACCATCGCCAACGAGGTCTTCGATGCCGGCGCGCACAACTTGTCCATCCACAGCACCGACCTGCATCACAGCGGTTCGTATTCCTACACCATCTTCTACCAAACTGCTGCAAAGTCCGAAATCGTTCAGGGCAAATTCATTTTGGTTAAATAAATCAACA
>CAZBMR010000195.1:0-2931 GCA_964492695.1 uncultured Lentimicrobiaceae bacterium | reverse complement strand
TTCACTCTCAGTGTGCGCAGCAGCTTCGCGGTCTCCTCCTCGCAGCCGTCGCCCTCGAAGTGCGACAGGTAGAGCAGCACCAGCTGGTCGGGGTGCTCGCTCGCCCAGCCTTGAATGCTCTTCACGGACTGGGCCATCGGCACGCGCACCGTCACGCCGCCGTGGTGCGCGAACAGCTCTCCGCTCGCCTCCAGCTTGGGCCGGTACAATAGTCGAAGGCGCGCGCTCCGCAGTCGAGCTGTCCCACGAGCGAGGCGGGCTGCGTCTTCGCCCAGGCCGCGATAAGCCCGTCTCTGCGCTCGTCCAGCTCGCCCGTCGCGCTGTCGTGACTCATCACCAGCGGGTACAGGCTCAGCGGCAGGTCGTCCCTCGCAGTACGGAGATACACATCGGCCACCTTTGCCGTGCTCTGCTCTCTGTCTTTCTGTTGTTATTGTTTCTCAATCAAACATCGCCGCGTTGGTTCGATTGACTTGTGGCGTTACGTTTGATCGACAGGGGATACTTTCGACGGAAAACACGCCCTGAAGGGACCGCTATTTACGTTAAACAAAAGAAAGAAATAATTAACTTATTGCTAATCAATTATAAGATAAACCTTGCGATTGCATAAGAATATCTTTCCCGTAGTGGGATTTGATCTCACGATCTTATTTATTTACCATTAATGGCTGCATCGAGAGGGGTTTACCACTCGACCATCTGGGTCTGCTAAGCGGAGATAGACTCACACATAGTACCACCAGCTCTCTTCAAATCATCGCTAAAAGGAGTATCTATGAGATGAAAACCAGCCATACACACTCACCAACTGTGCACGATCTGCACGGCATGCACTCAGTGTATGAAGAGACTTAAATAATAACGAGACAGAGAAGCAAGAACAAAAATGAATTGAATATGAACAATCCTCATTATCTTGCGTGAGATTATGGGTGAGGAAGTTGATAATTTGCAATCATGTTAATTTTCTGCATACTTTCATTATTTACTTTTGTTACGCTCATCCATGTCCGACGACGAGTTCGTCAATTGCTCTCCTCTGCTCACTCTCCAAGTAGAACCGAGACAGAAGGCACGGCGACCTGCACAACTCCGAATAAGATCACGCAACGAGGCGAAAAGTTGTCTATTTTAATGGGTGTGATTCGCGGTGCACTTCTCTCGATACAAAAGAAAGAAGACATAGATTTCAGTGTATGTTTATGAGGATTTGACCTCTGACCTGTGAAGTGTAACGCGGCACAAAAGGCTTTGCGACACACACACATTCACATGCACATGCACACATACATACACGCATCCTCACGCTTTCTATTTCGTCGCGAGTACCCCACGACACGAGAGCACAGCACATGATGAGTACATGCTTGCCACAAAGTATTTTTGTGTTTGTTGTTACCTCTTAAACCTTGAAATAGATACGAAATTAACAACAAAAAGCCAAACAGCTAAGTCTTCATTCAACACGATTCCAACTGCAGCACACGCTATAGTACCAGCAGGTGCAGCAAAAAGATCGACACACGACGAGGTCAAACACTGATCGACACAGCTCGCGTGCCTTTCGCGCCGTTCGGTCGGCCGAGCAGCTTCGTGAAGTCCACGCTCAGCAAGAGCTGCACATCTCGGGGAGACAATGCATGTCGTGCAGCGATATCTTTGACGATGCTATCATCGCTGCGCAGCTGCTCCTGCACCTCCGAGCCCCAGAACCTGCGCCGCACGTCATAGAAGTCCCACGAGGAGAGCGCCTGGCTGCCGTGCGCGCCGCCGAAGACGTAGATGCGCTCTCCCTGCGCCGCGACCGCACAGCGTGCGCGCTGCGGTGTGCGAGCGGGAAAGAGCGTCTCTCGCCGCCAGCAGTGCTCCCGCTCGTCGAAGACCTCGATCGACGACGAGGACGCGTGTGCGATGCCGTTCATGTCTCCGCCCACGGCGAAGAGACGAGGCTCTCTTTCACCACCACTGTTGATGTTATCACTATTCTTATCACTATTGCTATCGCTATTGTTATTGTTATTGTTATTGCTGCTGTCGTTGTATATCGTCTCAATGACGACGAGCTGTGTGTTCATGCGCGGAGTGAGCATGGGCGGCATCGCGGTGAGCGTGTGTTGCGCGAAGTCGAGGGCCTCCACAGAGCGTGTGGCGGTGAACTCGCCCGTGAGCAGTCCTCCCGCGACCCAGCAGCGCCCGCGGAAGAAGACCGCGCCGTGGTGGGAGCGACCCCGCGAGAGAGAGAGCCCCTCGCAGCTCTCCCACACGCCGCAGAGGCTCTGCATCGTCTCGTCGTCGTCCGCGAGCAGCGAGAGGCCCCGCTCGCTGTGTGCGCGTGAGTGTGTGAGGCGGAAGATCTGCGTGGATCGCTGTCCAGTGGTGCGGTGCACGCCGCCGATGACGAAGAGCTCCTCCTCCTCTCTCACACACACAGACGCAGAGTCGCAGCGACGAGGAGAAGGACGACGCACCGCCGCTGCACAGGCCGCGAGCAGCAGCGGCAGCGGAGACAGCAAGCACCAGCGGTTCTCGCGCAGGTTCAGCGCCTCCACGCAGCCGAGAGACGAGTCGTCCGCGCCCGTGAGCACGACGGCGTGTCCGCGGTAGCTCACCGCAGAGAACTCGTCGCTGCGCTCGATTGGTAGCTCTCCAGAGATACGAGCTGCGTGTTCTGCTGTCTGCTGTCTGCTGTCTGTTATTTCGCTAACATCGTTGCGCTTGTTTGTGGCGTTACGTTTGATCGACAGGGGATACTTTCGACGGAAAACACGCCCTGTAGGGACCGCTATTTACGTTGAACAAAAGAAAGAAATAATTAACTTATTGCTAATCAATAATAAGATAAACCTTGCGATTGCATAACAATATCTTTCCCATAGTGGGATTTGATCTCACGATCTTATTTATTTACCATTAATGGCTGCATCGAGA
>CAZBMR010000194.1:0-2945 GCA_964492695.1 uncultured Lentimicrobiaceae bacterium | reverse complement strand
GTGCAGTTCCCCGACTGGTATAAAAACCTGGCCGGCTACCGCAACGAATCACTGATCTATACCATTCCGCAACCATAGAAGATAAAAGTTTGGGTACAAAGAAAAGACCGGGTGCAGATCCGGTCTTTTTTTTGCTTCACAATAAGTCGAAAAGCAAGGTCTGATGTGTTCAAAAAGGCTTGACGTTTGAGCAGGAAGGCGGTAAATTTGTACGTAAAACCACTTATATTTTTCCTGTTTTTGGAATAATGTCCATATCGAAAACGTTATCCAAAATAAGTAAAAATACTTATATTATTGTTTATCATATATTTATAAAAATAATTAATTCATGGCATGCTTTTCGATGATGAAAAGTTGTAATACCGAATAGACCATGAAAACACGTAATTTGCTTCTTATCCTGGCGGTGTCATTCGCTTTTGTTTCCTGCAGAAAAGACCGCGACATTGTTGAAGAGCCAAAGGCTCCTGAAACGATGGAAGAGCTGCAGGTTCCTGCATCCTTTAATTGGAAAACGACCAAAAACATCAGCCTTACACTAACTGCCCCGGCAGCTGGCATTGCAGAAGTTGGCAATACTTCCGGAGCTGTTTATATGAAGGCATATCTGACGGCCAATCAGCCTTATACGATGAAGCTGACGGTGCCCACCTACGAAACAGCAGTAAAGCTCAGGTTCGGAGCAAAAACAGCCGATTTGCCCCTATCGTCCGATGTACTTCAGTTCCAGTTTCAATAATTTGGCAGATATCCATTAATCCCTGAAATCATATGAAAAAGAAATTACAAGCTACTCTGACAAAGTGGTCGATAACAAACCGGAAAATACTGGTTTTGTTACCAGTGCTTTTGCTCTTGAGCATTGCTTCTGTTGCTCAATCGTTTATCCTTGACTTGCAAGGAGAAACGATGAGTTTCACCAATGCACAGCGCACGGTGATTACCAACACCGGCAACAATGGAACCAATGCCGGTTCGGTTCACAAATATGCCAATGTCATTTCTAAAGATGGCATTGTGGTGTATGCCCTGATGACCATCAAAGAAAAGGTGAACGCCAACATCACCAATTTTGACGATGATGTCGAAAATGGTGTTCCCACCAGGTTTCAACCCCGTATTGGTGCCACATCCACCAGCGGTGGTTATGTGGTATATGAGCTGGAATTCTTCAACACCGCCGACAACGAATCAGTGTTTGTTTACAACTACAACCTCACTGGTGTTGACATAGACGGCAGCTCATCCAATAACCGCGAATATGTGGAGGTGGGAGGATATACAGCCTACACAGTAAACAACCCCACTGGCCTTACCATCTCAACCAACAGCACTTCAGGAAGAACCCGTTTTCTTGGCATCAGCTATTCGCTCGACGGGGTTACCTTTGAAAACAGCGCTGCATTTATTGCCAACTTCCTGAATCCCAACAATAAGATTTCATTTGCTTTGGGTCAGACCCGCACCAATACCGAACGATTCTATTCGGTTCAGTTGGGTGTTGCAGGAGGCGTGTTTTCCAATCCCAATGTGGTAAACAATCCATTGCCCATTGCTGTGGACGATGTTGGAACACCTTTAAACAGCAGCACAGGTGGTGTTTCGGTAGCCAATGTACTGACAAATGACTTGTATGATGGATCACCTGTCAATCCTTCGCAGGTGAGCATTTCGCTGGTTGATCCTGCCTCACACCCTGGCATCGTGTTGAATACCAGCACCGGACAAGTGACCGTTGCGCCCGGAACGCCCGGCGGAACCTACACCCTTGTGTACAAGATCTGCATGAATGCATCACCATCCGATTGCGACATTGCTACTGTGACCGTAAAAGTGTTATCTGCCGATCTCGCTGTTACAAAAGTTGCTGACAACAGCACACCGAATATGGGCAGCAATGTTACCTTCACCATTACAGCCACCAACAACGGACCTGACGACGCCACCAATGTGGTCGTAACAGATGCATTACCAAGTGGTTATACTTTAGTAAGCGCAACACCCTCAGCAGGTACATGGTCTGCCCCCAACTGGACAATCGGCAACCTTGCCAACGGTGGAAGCCAGACTTTAACGGTTGTTGCCACCGTGAAAACCACGGGAAGCTATGCCAATACCGCCACCATAACCGGAACACAATACGACCCCACAAGCAGCAACAACAGCAGCACCTCAACACCTGTGCCAGTGGCTGTTGCTGATTTGGCTGTTTCAAAAACAGTGAATAATGCTACACCTGTCGTAGGAAGCAACGTAACTTTCACGATCACAGCCACCAACAATGGCCCTGTGGCAGCCACAGGCGTGAAAGTGGTAGATAACCTGCCAAGCGGTTACACTTTCGTAAGTGCCACACCATCAACAGGCACCTGGGCTGCACCAAACTGGACCATCGGAAACCTGGCCAACGGTGCATCTGCCACCATGACCATTGTTGCTACCGTTAATTCGACCGGGACATATGCCAACACCGCCACCATAAGCGGCAGCCAGACCGACCCGACACCAGGTAACAACAGCAGCACTTCGACACCTGTTCCCACGGCTGCGGCAGATCTTGCTGTCGTTAAAACCGTGAGCAATACCACACCCAATGTGGGAAGCAACGTCACCTTTACGATTACAGCCTCTAACAATGGTCCCAGCGCAGCAACGGGCGTTTCGGTGAGTGATGCCTTGCCATCAGGCTATACATTGGTGAGTGCAACACCTTCAACCGGCACATGGTCGGCACCAACCTGGACCATCGGTAATATAGCCAATGGTGGTTCTGCAACCCTGACAATTGTTGCCACAGTGAAACCATCAGGCAACTACGCCAACACTGCAACCATTACCGGCAGCCAGGCCGACCCGGTCTCAGGAAACAATTCGAGCACTGCAACCCCAACCCCTGTTGGCTCTGCCGACTTAAGTGTCGTTAAAACCGTGAGCAATGCCAC
>CAZBMR010000193.1:0-2972 GCA_964492695.1 uncultured Lentimicrobiaceae bacterium | reverse complement strand
GGAAGAGCCAGCAGCATCGCTTTCAGTTTACGAAGCGCGGAAACACCGGTCGAAATGTTCTTGGCGACTTCTTCACCAGCATTGGAGCGCCGAAATTGACCCCAGACGCCTCAACCGATGGGCACTTTGGGCACTTTGGGCACCTTGTAGCTCTGCCACACACGGGAGAAAATAAATCCTCAGAGATTTATAAAAATGAAGAGAATAAAAAAGAGATATATAGAGCGGAGGGGGAGGATGTGCCCAAAGTGCCCAAGGTGCCCATCGGTCGGTTGGTTACCTCTCCGGCTGATCTCCCTGCCACTACGGCTGCTGTCCGCTCTGCTCGGAGTGTCGGCCTCGATCTGGAAACCTACGGCTCGCGCAAAGGTGATGGGCTTGACCCATGGGCTGGAGACATCCGCCTCCTCTCCATTTGCGTGGAAGGCCATGCGCCGTGGCTGCTCGACCTTCGCGCCCTTGGCTACGACCTTGGCGAGCTGAAGCCCGCTCTCGAAGCCACCGAGATCATTGCCCACAAGGCGACCTTTGATCTCCTCTGGCTGCGCCAGAAGTGCGGCCTGCGCGCCTCCCGCGTGTTCTGCACGCTTACCGCTGCACGCCTGCTGACCGCTGGCACCAAACCCGGCAACGACCTGGACAAGTGCCTGGAACGCTACCTGGGCATTGCTCCCGCCCCGGATCACAGCCGTTCGGACTGGGGTTCCATGTTCCTCACCGAGGATCAGCTCGCCTATGCCGCCCGGGATGTGTTCCACCTCCAGGCGCTTTCCAACAAGCTCTGGGGCGAACTGGAACACGAGGGTCTCGACCGGGTGGCGCGTCTGGAGTTCGATCTCGTGCCCGTCATCGTCGAGATGGAAGCCGCTGGCATTGCCGTGGACAAAGCCAAGCTCCGAGAGATCGAAACGAGGGCACGTTCCTCCGCCTCCGACCATGCCGGGATGCTGCGGCAAAAGCTCAACCTTCCCAAGCTCAACCCAGGCAGCCCGCAGCAATTGCTTGAAGCGCTCAAAGCTGCAGGCATCGAGCTGGAGAACACCAACGAGGAAACGCTCAAGGCGGCGGACGATGGCGAGATCATCCCGCTGATCCTCGACTATCGAGGCGCTGAAAAGCTCGCCCAACAGGCTGCATCACTCCTGGACTGCGTAAAGCCGGATGGGCGCATCCATGGCCGTTTCGATCCAACCGGCACGGCCACAGGTCGCTTTGCCTCCAAGGAGCCGAACCTGCAAAACGTGGGGCGAGGTGAACTGCGTGAGTGCTTTATCCCCTGCCCCGGTCACAAGCTCATCGTCGCCGACTACTCGCAGATCGAGCTGCGCGCTGCTGCCGTGATCGCCGGGGAGAAGAAAATGATCGAGGCGTATCGCAACGGCGTGGACCTGCACAAGCAGACCGCAGCCGAGGTGCTGGGCAAGCCCCTGGAGGACGTGAGCAAGGCGGACCGGCAGACAGGAAAAGCGGCATCGTTCGGTTTGCTCTACGGCCAGAGTGCCCCCGGCCTCGTGCGCTACGCCGCCTCCAGCTATGGCGTGCACCTGGAGCCGGACCAAGCCGAGAAGATCCGTCGGCAGTTCTTCCGTACCTATGACCGCTTGCGGCAATGGCACGGCGTCAGCCGCAACAAGGCCGACGAAGGTGCCCGCGAAGTGCGCACGGTGCTGGGCCGCCGTCGGCTCATCCCGGAAACCGCTTCCGAATGGGAACGCTTCACCGCCCTCGTGAACACACCCGTCCAGGGTGGAGCAGCTGACGGCATGAAGCAGGCTCTCGTGCTCATCGCGGAGCGCCTGCCCGATGGTGCCCGCCTGATCTCCACCGTGCATGACGAGGTGCTGGTGGAGGCGCCCGAGTCCATCGCAGGGCAGGTCTGCGAACTGGTCCGCTCTTCCATGATCGAGGCAATGGCCTCCCTGTTCCCGCAGGTGCCCATCGAAGTCGAGGCGGGAGTGTGCGCCCACTGGGGTGAAAAATGAGACCGGCCAGCCAATGCCTAGAACCTTGCTATTGATGAGTTGTTTTCCTGGGCGGTTCCCGAGGCCGTGGATGCATCCAACCAGCTCTGGGCTGCTGCCATGCTCAGGAGTGGCCTAAAGCGGCCACAGGCGCTCTGGAGCGTATTCATGGCTAGGCCTCTCCCTGGCTGAGCCTCTTCAACACTTCATCAATCGCCCTCTGGTTCACCGACTGGATCTCGGCCGCCTCCAGCTCGACCAGAACACCGGGAAGCTCCTGCTCAAACTTCTCCCTCAGCAGCCTCGTTACGCGGGCCTTTACTCGGCTCCACTCCGCCCGCACCTCGGCGCGCGACACATACAGCGCGCGTCGAGCCTGAAGGCGCATCTCCCGCTCCTGGGTTTCGGCCAGCAGCCGACGCAGGCGCAGTTGGGCCTCCTCCGGGCTGGATTGCCCCCCGAGCTTTGCCTGGCGCATGAACTCCCGCCAGGCCTCCACCTCGTGCAAGCCTGCGGCGGTCGGCCTGGGTGCATCGGAGCGCTTCCGCCAGGTCTGGATCGTTCGCCTCGTGACGCCCAGAACGGCCGCCAGCTCCACAAAACTGCCGACCAAAGCGGGAGATGAGGGAGGGGCCGCCGGAGCATCCGCCATGCCCTGGAGCATGGAGCGCTCAGCCGGTGTAAGGGGCTGTCCCTGCTGAACGCGGCGGACGAGGTTGGCGATGTCGTGCTGGAGGAGCTTCTGGGCGAGGACGGCGGGCAGATCGGTCATGCCTCGGGCCGTGCGTCAAAACGAAGGGCACGGGAGCAGCCACAACACCGACAAGCCGAGGCAAATGGGAAAATCAGCGTCGCAACTTTACTGATTAGGGCGAACTCCAGTGAACACAGGATGCGCCTCTGTGCGCGTGCTGGCGGCTCCATGCAGGGCACTGCGGCTCACAGCCTCCTCTGGAGCGTGAAAAAAGTGGGAAGTGCGAAAATTGCGTTTGCATGGAATTTGCGTGGTGG
>CAZBMR010000192.1:0-2982 GCA_964492695.1 uncultured Lentimicrobiaceae bacterium | reverse complement strand
ATGTGCCATTAACGGTAGTTGGGTTGGTGGCAGAGGCATTGCTGAAGTCGCCATCACCATCACTGTCGATCAGGATGTTGAAGTCGGTAGTGGATGTGCCGATGGTTCCGGGCAGGCTGATGCCGTTCAACTCGAACGAAAGGTCAACAGTTCCCACATCGCCGGTGCGATCCGCTTTCCATTGGCGGGCAATGCGGGCTTGTTTCACCGAAGAAGGCAGATCGGTGTATTGTGCACTTAAGGCACTGTTGTTGTGCCCGATCATCAAAAACTCTAAATTTCCCAAATCAGAAGGATTGCTCAGCACAATATTTCCTTTTCCGCTCTGCCCGGTACCATTGCCGCTGCCGGTGCCAGCGCTGTTTGATTGTGTCAGGTTCAATCCACTTGCATCGTCTTTACCAATACCAAACGCATCGTTTCTGTAGCTATTAGTAAGACTATTGTCAAAGACAACGGTATTATCGGATGCGATATAATTCAAAGTGGTGGGGAAAATTTTAATTCCATACTTAATGCTGAGATATGAAATAATCTTTTGCTTATCCGTATCACTTAGACTGGTATTATAAGCGACAATCTCAGCTACCTCTCCTCTAAAATGGTTAATCCCTGAACTATTACCTCCATTATTCGTTCCGCCAATCCAGGGCGTAAGGGAAATATCGCTAAAAGTGGCCGATCCATTTACGGTGGCAGGTGCAGCAATATCATCGATGTAGATTTTTACTGATGAACCACCGGTAAAGAGATCAACACCCACCACAGCAGGTAATGAAGGATTTAGAAGTGTTGCGAATGTTTTCGAATAAGATTTACCAGTTTCTCCGGATGCCACATAAACATCGCCTCCTGTTTTCCCGCCAAAAATCTGGCTTCCGTATCCACCCGAAAATGCCAGCGACGAGCCAATGAGTGCGCCACTTGCTGCGTTTGTTGTTGTATAAACGGCAAAAGCTTCCTTAACGGTTATTTGTGTATTTCCAGCTAGATAATCCCCCGGGCTTACATCGGCTGCTTCTGCATTATCAAAAGAAACCGCCGGATAAAAGTTTAACCCACTTGATAAATAACCGGGTGTACCATTTACGGTAAACGTATTCGTTCCTGTTTGATCCGTCCAGCCGGTCAGATTGCTTCCACTATTGGTAGCTCCTTCATTGGCTTTTAGCCAGAGGTTGGCACCTGCAACACCACCTGGTGCGACAGGAGGAGCGGCAGCAGTAACTATGGTCAGATAGTTTCCATCAGGAATATCCACTCCGGTAAAAGCCACCTTAGTACCGGTCAAGCTGGCGGCATCCACCACAGTAGCCCCACTGCTAAAGTCGCCATCTGCATCAATCAATAGCTTAAAGTCTGCAGCAGTAGTTCCTGTTAATGTTAGTCCGAGAATATCGAAACTCAAATCCACTGTTCCCGGATCTCCTGTGCGCTTTACCATCCATTCCCGTGCTACTCTTCTTTGACCAGTTGTTGGAACGTCAGAAGTCTGCTCTGTCAAGGCGGCATTATCATGCCCCATCAATAAAAAGTCACCATTCCCCAAACTGCTTGCATTACTCAATACGATATTTCCTTTGGTGCTTTGGCCGGTGCCATCACCGCTACCGGTGTTGATGCTGTTAGAAGTAGTTTGGCTTAAACCGCTTGCATCGTCTTTACCAATGCCGAAGACATCGTTCCAGTAAGTTGCGTTGTTCCATAATTCAGTAGTTCCATCGGAAGCAACGTAATTGGTTACCGACTGATCGAGCGTAATTCCATACTTGAGAGCCAAATACGATTCCACTTTTAGTTTTTCGGCAGTGGAAAGACTGCTTGGATACAATACAATTTCTGCGACTTCTCCCCTGAATTGTTGCCATCCCGATGACGATTGGTTATTGTTAGTCGCCCCAATACGTGGGGTGAAGGTGATACTCGAAAAATCGCCTGCCGAACCCGGGATGATCGTTTGGTCTAAACCGTTCATTCTGCCTGTTGCATAGGGCGAAGCGGTGGGACTAATATCAAAATTTACCAGGGAGACGTTGCCTACTGTGAGCGCAGGATTTACAAAATGCTGATATGCATTATTTACACCATTCCCCACCCACATTTGGTTATCTGCCTCACCTGAAAAAATAGCAACTCCATAGTTAGTGGTAATGGCATCGCTACCTACCAGGGCTCCGCAATTAGCAAAAGACTTTCGCATTACTGCAAATCCATCTACATAGGTTATAGGTGTATTTCCGGTCAAATAGTTTATTGGGACCTGGTTTACTGTTACATTATTTTCAAAAGATGCTGTAGGATTAAAATTGATGCTATTAGTAGTATAGCCTGCTGAACCTGTCAAGGTAAACGTATTCGTTCCTGTTTGGTCAGTCCAGCCAGTTAGGTTGCTTCCACTATAGGTAGCCCCATCATTCGCTTTGAGCCAAAGGTTGGAACCTGCAACTCCACCTGGGCTTTGTGCATAATTTGAAAACATGCTTACAGTAAATAGCAATATCAATATTGTTTTCAGATAAACGAACGATTGATTTTCCTGTTTAATTTGTGTATAAAATTGTTTCATCGACTGTAGATTTTAAAGTTAACTGTAATTTTTTTCAAATCACTAAATTAATAGAATGAACTGATTTTTAAAGAGTAACTCATCAGAAGTCAAAATAATGGTTTCGTTGCCTGCACTCAGGTTAAAGGTGATGGTTTCACCAGCGCCCACATCGGCAATGGCTTGGCGTAGTGTACCCGCACCAGAGTCGCCGTTGCTGGTAACTACCTGGTTTGCGGCTGTGGCAGTGAACCCGAAAAACAGGATGGCTGCCAGCCAGCATAGTTTCACTGTTGGGGCAGTTTGTTTTTTGGTGTTGTTGGATGTAAAATACTTCATGTTGTTTATAGTTTAAAGTTTCTTCTGTTAAACGGGCTTCATGAAACCCGGGCCACCTGCTGTGGCAGCCCGGGCACATTCACAAACCAAAATCCGTA
>CAZBMR010000191.1:0-3009 GCA_964492695.1 uncultured Lentimicrobiaceae bacterium | reverse complement strand
CGACCCAAAGCCGCCATTGCCGCCACAACACATTGAAGCCCAAACGCTCTTTACTGTTAATGTCTTAGGCGACGCCAGCAGAAGCAGTAGACATTGAGTTGTTGTCGCCCAGTATCTGGCCTTGTTAGGGCATCAATAGCTTTGAGGGCTCGGAGACAGCGACGTTCGGATCTGCCACGTCGATGATGTCGAATGAGATTGGTTTTGCGCCGCTGCCTGAAGTGCCTGGATCGGCTCTGACAGCTGCTGTCTGCGTACCGATTTCGCCACCGATCACTGTAATTTGATCGCCACCAGTCAGGCGGATGCCGTCCAAGCCTGAAACCCTAATGTGAAAGGTTCGGGTCTGATCGCTTGTATTCATTATTTGTAGGCGATAAATATTTTCGATTGAGCCGTCGTCTACCTCGCGATAAAGCACATTGCGATCTTTCAGGATATTGACCTTCAAGGGAACCCGTGTAGCTAGAGACCAAGCGGTGGCGGCAGTAAGAGTAACTAAGATTGCAGTGTAGATTAGTACTCGTGGCCGAGCAGCTCGACGCAAGATCTCCATTGGCGTATAGCGCTTGTTCACAGCGTTTTCTGTTGAATAACGAATCAGTCCGCGCGGGTAATTCATTTTGTCCATCACCTGGTCACAGGCATCGATACAGGCGGCACATCCAATGCATTCATTTTGCAGGCCATTACGGATATCAATCCCGGTGGGGCAGACCTGGACACAAATGCTGCAGTCAACACAATCGCCAAGGCCTTGAGTTTGCGGGTCACTCCCTTTAGAGCGTGCACCACGAGTTTCTCCTCGCACGCTATCGTAGGCAATAATTAGCGTATCCGGGTCGAGCATTGCAAACTGAAATCGGGCGTAAGGACATATTTGCCGGCACATCTGTTCGCGCAAGAACCCAGCGTTGCCATAGGTGGCAACGGCGTAGAACACAACCCAAAATCCAGACCAAGCCCCGAGCGACAGGGTCAGCAGATCGTTAAACAGCTCACGTATCGGCATAAAGTAGCCGACGAAAGTGATCCCGGTCCAAAGCGAGAGAGCTATCCAGGATGCATGCTTGGCAATTTTGATTGCCAGCTTTCGTGCTGTCCACGGTGCTGCATCGAGTTTCATGCGATGAGATCGATCGCCCTCAATGACTTTCTCGAACCACATAAATATTTCCGTGTACACGGTTTGCGGACAGGCATATCCACACCAAATACGCCCCGCGACCGCAGTAAACAAAAAAAGCGTTAGAGCCCCCAGAATCATTAAAAACACGAGGTAGATCGTGTCTTGCGGCCAAAGCACAAGATCGAATAGATAGAACTTACGTTTATCGAGATCAAACAATATGGCTTGTCGGCCATTCCAGGTTACCCAGCACAAACCGTAAAAGACCAGCTGAGTTAACCAAACGCATCCCCATCGCCAGCGTGTATAGAACCCCTTAATTGAACGCGGATAGACCTTGGAGTCTGGATCGGAGATTGGGGTGATCTTGATGACTTCTCTATTTGAAGACGGCTTTGGCATCATTTTGAGTATCGTCTATTGGGTCGGCCTGCGCCGTTCTCTGATGTAAGATGTATATAAAATACATCTTTATCCTAGCAGAGCCCCGCCCTATAAGCAACATACAAAATATATCTTATAATCAGGCATGCGCCTTACTACCTTTTCTGACTATAGCTTGCGCGTCCTGATGTATCTGGGCGCACAACCAGAACGCCTTGTAACGATCAGCGAGATCGCTGCAGGGCATGGAATTTCTGAAAGCCACTTGATGAAAGTCGTGCATCACCTTGGTCAATGCGGTTTGATCGAAACAATTCGGGGCAAAGGCGGTGGCTTGCGCTTGGCAAGTGCACCGCAAGACATTGTGCTGGGTGATGTAATCCGCAATACCGAAAGTGATTTCACGCTCGTTGAATGCTTTGGCACCAATGCAACCTGCCGCATTCAGGGGGCATGCCAATTAAATACCATACTCAGAGAAGCTTTAAATGCGATGTTTTTGGCACTGGATGGTTACACGCTTGCCGATCTATTGATGAATCCTCAAGGACTCATTCCGGCGAGTTCTTACCCAGAAACAGAAAGCCAGACAACAGCCTGACTTTCTGTCAGCCACAGCGTTAAGAACTGCTGAAATAGCTCAATGGCCAAAAAAATTCCCCTGCACCCAAAGCATCCAGAACGCATTTGCTGGGGCTGCGACAAATACTGCTCAGTTGACGACCTGCGATGTGGAAACGGTTCAGATCGGACTCAACATCCTATTGAGTTGCTGGGGGACGACTGGTACGAACATGGCGACTGGGGTATTGAGGATTCAACAAGTACCGACGCATCGAAAAAGAGCTAACTAAAATGGATCTGGCGCTCTTGGTTAATCACACCTACTCAATCGAGCTCTGTTCTGGCGAGAAAAGAATATGGAGATATTTAGGGGAAGGTGCCGGAGGAAAAGTGTGGTGGTCTGATTGCACCACGGGCACTATCTTCAATGAAGACTCGATTCTCTATGCTTGGACGGTAACCGACCATCTCAGAATTGATCTAACCCAAAACAAGGGTCCTCAAAATGTCGATTGAAATTAGTGAGCGTCTGTTGGACGACCTACCCGATGCACTGGTGGTGTCAGATCTTCGAGGTGTGATTCAGGTCTGGAACCGTCGTGCCGAGGTGATATTTGGTTTATCTAAAGATAGAGCGTTGGGGAGTAGTCTAGACATCATCATTCCTGAACATCTCAGGAATGCCCATTGGGTAGGGTTTCATCGTGCCATTGAGGCAGGCGCTGTCAAACATGGAGACAGCGCTGTGCGTACCAAAGCTATGCTCGGAGACGGATCGACAGCTTTGATGGATATAAGTTTTTCCTTAGCGCATAACGAGGGCGGTGAATTGATTGGCGTCATCGCCCTGGCTAGGCTTACTTCTTGACTAAGTTGACCGGAAGTCTCTCTAATAGCTTTAGGGAGTGATCGTCAAGGTCGGCTTGTGGCCG
>CAZBMR010000190.1:0-3025 GCA_964492695.1 uncultured Lentimicrobiaceae bacterium | reverse complement strand
ATTAACCCAGATGACATTGTAGATATTACCGTTCTTAAAGACGCAACTTCTACTGCAATCTATGGTATTAATGGTTCTGCTGGTGTAGTAATTGTTACGACTAAAAGAGGAAAAACAAATAAATCTCAACTTAACTTTAATGCTTATTGGGGATTCTCTAAAATTTCTAATAATGTAGATGTATTGAATATTGACCAATATAAAGCATTAATGGCAGACATTAATGCAAATGGAGGAAATGATTATTTGCCAACGATTAATAATCCTAGATATGCAGGAATTAGTACAGATTGGGAAAAAGAAGTTTTCAAAACAGGTTTTGACCAAAACTATAATGTGAATTATTCTTTTGGTAATGAAGCTATAAAAGGGTATTCAGCTTTAGGTTATCAAGGAATTGATGGTACAGTTGCTCCTTCTAGATTTGATAGAGTTTCTGCAAAAATTAACCTAGATGCAAAAGTAACGAACTGGTTAAAAGTAAACACTACGTTAAACTACTTTAACACAAAATTCAAAAATACCAACGATAATGCTGCAGGTGCTAGAGCAGGGGTTATTTTAAGTACTCTTACTACTCCTACATTTATGCCAGCTTACGCTAACCAGCTTATGGTAAGAGATATGGATGCTTCTGGTAACTATATTGATGGTTATAAAGATGGTCAGTTTGCAATGAACCCATTCACTGCAGGTTGGGAAAACCCAGTAGCATTCCAATATAGAGGATATGATGATACAAACACTCAGAGATTCTTATCAAATATTGGTTTTGAAGTAAATATTCTTAAAAATTTAGTGTATAAACCAAGTGTTTCATTAGATTATATAGATGTAGAAAACGAAACGTTCATTGATCCTTTTAAATCAGTTTATGGAAGACAAGAAAAAGGAACAGGAAGTAGAACTAATTCTACATACAAAGATTTCAATGTTGAAAACACTTTAACGTATACTTTTAAAACAGGAGCTCATGATTTCAACCTTATTGGAGGTCATCAATTGCATGAGCGTAACAATAAGGTGCAATATTATTGGGGTAATCAATTCCCTTCTGATGTAACTACATTTGAGTTTGAAAAATCTCAAAACGGTAATAAAGTATACAGAGAAGAAACCCTTAGAGAATTATCTTTCTTCGGAAGAATGGTATATACTTATGATAATAAATATACCTTAATGGGAGTATTCCGTCAAAATGGTAGTTCTGCTCTAGCTCAAGGAAAAAAATGGGGATTCTTCCCAGGTGTTTCTGGTTCTTGGTTAGTGTCTAACGAAAATTTCTTAAAAGATAACAACTCTATTTCTGAACTTAAATTAAGAGGAGGTTGGGGTAAAACAGGTAACGCATCTGGTATTCCTTTCTATTCTTCATACAATTTAGACAGATTAAACAGAGATGGAGGTGTTTGGGAAACTGCTCAATGGGGTACAGATATAGGTTGGGAAGTTACAACAGATACCAACTTTGGTGTTGATTTAGGATTATTGAACAATAAAATTAAATTCTCTGCAGATTTCTATAAAAGAATTACTGATGATTTAATTATGCCAATCGAAATGGGTCCTACAGTTGGTAACATCCTAAGAAACGTAGGTTCTATGGAAAATAAAGGGATGGAATTCACCCTTAACACTGCCAATATTAAGAATGAAAACTTCACTTGGAATACTAATTTCAACATTTCATTCAATAAAAATAAAGTCAATGAGTTAAAATACATGCCTGTTATAAACAAAGTATTTATTGAAGGTATGGATAATTTAGTAAGATTTACTGCGGGTCAGCCTTTAGGTTCTTTCTATGGTTATCAAATGCAAGGAGTAGATCCACAAACAGGGGACATTGTTTATAATGACCTTAATGGAAATGGAAACTTTGATACAGGTGACCGTACTTTCATAGGAAATCCAAATCCTGATTATACATTCGGTTTCTCTAATAATTTTACTTACAAAAACTGGTACTTAGATACATTAATTACAGGTTCTGTAGGAAATGATATCTATAACGCTTCTAGATTCGAACTAGAATTAATGAATGACTTCAAAAATCAATCTACAGCAGTACTTGATAGATGGACCACAGTAGGACAAGTAACTAATGTACCAAGAGCAAACTCTCTTTCTGCGATGGTAATTTCTGATAGATTCGTAGAAGATGGATCTTACGTAAAACTTAAAAATGTAACTTTAGGGTACAATTTCAAAAATCCTTTTAAAGGAGTTAGCAAGCTAAATGTTTATGTAACAGGTCAAAACCTATATACCATTACAGACTATTCAGGATTTGATCCAGAGGTAAATGCTTTCGCAAGTTCTAACGGAATCTTAGGTATTGACTATGGTACTTATCCACAAGTGAGAACAGTTGTAGTTGGTCTAAAAGCTAATTTTTAATCATTGTTTGTATAAAATTTAATATAAAATATTATGAAACTTAATAAAACCATAAATTATTTAATTTTAGGCGCAGGTCTGTCTTTTGGAGCGGTTTCTTGTTCAGATTATTTAGATACCGAACCTATTACAGATAAACCAATAGAGTTAAGCGATACTCCTTATAAAACTGCAACAGATGCAGAAGATTTAATGAATACCATCTATAATGATTTAGGTAATGAATATTGGCAGTTAGATTACTTCTTTAATGGTGATGCACAGACAGATGTTGCTTACCAAGGTGGTGACAACCCTCAAAATGCACAGCAATCAGAATACAGAATTCTTGCTACCAATAGTAACGTAAGCAGAGACTGGAACTACATTTACGGGCGTATTAACAACTGTAATAAAGTAATCAATTATGTAGATAAAATCCCTGATACATCTCTTTCTGCACAAAGAAGAAAAGAAATGATTGCGGAAGCTTCTGTAATGAGAGCAATGTATTATTTCCACGCTGTACAACTTTGGGGAGACGTACCATTAGTTACACAAGCTGTAATCGGAGTAACTGCAGAAAACTTTGAAGAAGTGTATGCACAAGTTTATCCAGCAAGAAAACCAGTGAATGAAGTTTATG
>CAZBMR010000189.1:0-3026 GCA_964492695.1 uncultured Lentimicrobiaceae bacterium | reverse complement strand
TCACACGGATGTCGCGGATGCGCTTTACCAACACCCGCACTTTTCCGGTTTGTTCTTTAACGAAATAGCTGCCAATACGCTTTCGCAAATCCTTTGCTTTTCCAACATAGATCACTTTTCCACTTTCGTCAAGGTATTGATACACGCCCGGCGCGTGGGGTATAGAGGCAATGACAGCTTGAAGCGGGTGATCTGGACTCATGGGTATCGCAATGATTCAAAAGACGAGGGCTATTCTTCGTTGTTTTGGGCCGCCCTGAACTTCACCATTTCAGCAATCAACTCCACAGGAAGTGGCTGATCAAGTGGAAATTGCACGGAGCCTTTTCCTTGCTTAAAACTTGATAGTTCTTTTTTAAACGCTTCATGTCCGCTCGGGGTGGCATAAAAGCCAATGTGTTTTTCAAAGCCTCCAAAATAAACCAGGGGTTTTTTGTTAAGTTTATAGGCTGGCATGCCATAGGCGATGGATTCAGCGGCTTCGGGAGCATGCTGTCTGATGATGCTTCTCAGGGTAAGCAGCTTTTCTCGTGCTTTTTCAGGGAACGTGGCGATGTAGGCATCCACTGTGTTGGGTGCTTGTTTCATGTTCACTGGGTATTGGTGTTAAATGAGGTTGATTGAAAAAATGTTCAATGTTTCAGCGCATCCCAACCCTGGGCAGTGAGTTCAATCACCTGATTGTCGTTGGTCACCATATCGGCATGACCCATATTTTCGGTCATGTGACCAATGATGCTGATGCCACTGAGAGATCTTACTTTTTCAAAATCAGTCTGTTTGACGGTGAAAAGCAGCTCATAGTCTTCACCTCCGTTCAATGCAGCCACAGCTGGAACCATTTTAAAGGTGTCGGCAGTATTGAGCATCACCGGATCGAATGGCAGTTTGTCTTCGTAAATGCGGCAACCGGTTCCGGAGGCTTTGCACAGGTGCAAAATCTCTGAAGCCAACCCATCCGAGATGTCAATCATAGATGTGGGTTTGATGTCTGATTCACGGAGCATCCTCACAATGTCGGTTCGTGGCTCTGGTTTCAGCTGGCGTTCAAGCACATAATCGTATCCTTCCAGATCGGGTTGCATGTCGGGATTGGCCTTGAATGCTGCTTTTTCGCGTTCGAGCAGGAGCAAACCCATATAAGCAGAGCCGAGGTCGCCGCTCACACACAAAAGGTCGCCCACCCTGGCGCCGCTGCGATAGACAATTTCTTCGGGCTTTGCGATGCCGATCACTGTCACTGACAATACGAGGCCAGAGGTGCTCGAGGTAGTATCGCCTCCTACCAGGTCAACTTTGTATTTTTCGCAAGCCAACCGCATGCCGGTATAAATTTCTTCGATGGCTTCCACAGGAAATCGGTTTGAAACAGCGAGGCCTACCACCACCTGTTGTGCTTTGCCATTCATGGCCGCGATGTCAGAAATATTTACGGCGATAGCCTTGTATCCCAAATGCTTCAGTGGGGTATAGGTGAGGTCGAAATGCACGCCTTCAACCAGCAGATCAACAGAAACAAGGCATTGATAACCATTGTGGTCGATCACGGCAGCATCGTCGCCAACCCCCATAATGCTGGATGGGTTTTTGAGTTCGAAATTTTTAGTCAGGTGGTCAATCAGACCAAATTCGCCCAATTCGCTGATTTCGGTGCGTTTTTCTGGATTGCTGATGCTCATCGTTCGATGGTTAGGGATTAACGGAGGAAAGTTTTCTGTATTTGGTGGCATTTTTTTCATCGCCAAAGCGTGCATAGATATTTGCAATGTATAAGGCGGTTCGCGGATCAGGAGAAGTCTTAAAAAGGCTTTCGAACAAACCCAAAGCAGCCTTAAAATCAGCTGTGGAGGTTTCGAGTCCTTTTAACAGCTTGACATATTGAGAGTTGGTTTTGTTTTTTTCATAGGCTTCCATCTCTGACTGATAGCGTTTTTCGCCTTGGTCATACAGCCTTTTTGCCTTCCACATTTTGGCTTCATAGTGTTCTGGATTTTTAGCGAGAAGGGCTTCAGCCGTTTCATCGCAGGCAGCATCATTTTTGAGTTGCATGGCCACTCTCATCCATTGATCGAGAAGTTGCGCCTTGCTGTCTTTTTGGAGGTGTTGCCACAATCCTGCCGCTTGCTCCCATTGCGCCGTTTCCACATAGCGTTCAAACAAAACGGGCAAGGATTTTTTTGCTTGGGCAGATTCAGGATATTGCTGCTCTAGTCCTTCGAGCGCCATCACTTCTTTGGAAAGATTGCCCTGATTGCGGTATAGTTGAGCCAGAAAATCAAATGCTTGTGCCGACGCTGTTTGATGGTAAACAGCCAGTTTGTAGAACCGCTCTGCCTTTGTTGTATCGGCAAGCGCCAGTGCGGCACTTCCTGCCAGCTCAAAGAATTTCAATGTGTCGCCACTATTTGAATTAAATTGACGTGACAATATAGGTTCCAGGATGGAGAGTGTGGTGGTATAATCACCAGCATCGAAAGCTTTTTGGGCATCGGCCTGTCCGGGTGGTAGCTTTTTCAGGCTGCTGCATGAACTTACCAAAACAATCAATAAAAGCAAAAAGCGTTGACGCATAGCACTTAGATTTCATGCAAAAATAGGCATTTTGAGGCAATGACTCCATATTGGCTTGCCGTTGAAACTGAGGTTGTCCCTGCGAAAGTTTCAAATGTCAACCTTCTTTGTAATGTTCATTATCAACCGTTTTTTACGAGATGGCATCAGGCAACTGCATTTTAAACTCTTTTAACTGTGCAACCTGATGTCTAAATCGGTGCGCTGGACTTTGATACAAAAGAAAGCGCTATTTTTGTCGTGAAATGATTTTTTAACACACTGAAGATGTTTCTTCCAATATACATAAATGGCTGAGATTAATGAAATTAAGTTACCCATTCGCGATGATTTAGCGCGTTTTGAAAAGGTCTTCAGAGAAGCCATGCGATCGCGCATTCCACTCCTCGATAAGGTAACTGGCTACATCACACGCACCAAGGGGAAACAGATGCGACCCATGTTTGTGCTGTTGT
>CAZBMR010000188.1:0-3029 GCA_964492695.1 uncultured Lentimicrobiaceae bacterium | reverse complement strand
AATCCAGCCATCAGTCTTAACACTGTTGCCGGTGACAACATCGTCAATGGTGCTGAGCGGGGTGCAGTTGTTACATTGGATGGCGTTCTTACCTCGACAGCAGGTGCCGCCGTCGTTGGGCAGTTCGTAGCAGCTGATATTGCCGTGACACTCACGCCGCAAGGTGGTGGCACAACGATCAGCGTTCATGCGTCGAGCTTTAACAGCACGACCGGCGTCTGGAGCTATAGCGTCCCGGCCAACACTTTGGTCGATGGCGAAACCTACGCAGTATCAGTGCAGGCGACTCACGGCAGTTACAGTGCAAGTACTGCTGGCCGGGTTGTGGTAGACGCTACGATTGCAGCACCAACATTTGCTCTGGCCGCCGACACTGGCAGCTCATCGCCTGATGGCATTACCAACAATGGTGTGGTTAACGTTTCCGCCCTCGAAGCTGGCAGCTCATGGCAATACAGCCTTGATGGTGGAAGCACATGGCAAACCGGGTCGGGTAGCAGTTTTGTGTTGCCAGCGGGCACTTATGCAATCGGGTCGATCAAGGTTAAACAAACCGATGCAGCGGGGAACATTAGTACAACAAGCAGTACGGCCGCAATGACGGTTGATCTGGCAGTTGTTACGCCGGCGGGTGGGTTGAAGCATGATGCAACAAACGATACCGGAACCAGCACCACAGATAATCTGACCAAACTGACGACGCCTACCTTGATCGGCACTGCAGAAGCCTATGCCAGCATCAGCGTGGTGGTTAACGGCACAACCTATACGACAACGGCCGATGGTACGGGTGCCTGGAGCGTGTCTGTAACAACTGCGCTCAGCAGTGGCACGTATACCCCGGTTATTACGAGCACCGACGAGGCGGGTAATATCACTACGGTCAACGGCACCGCCTTTACGGTTGATGCCAGCACGCCTAATAGCGTTACCAGTAGCCTGGATGCTTCTAGTGATAGCGGTACCAAGGGCGATAACCGCACCAATGTCACCACCCCCACGCTAACGGGCACGGCAGAACCAGGTGTGACCGTTAAGGTCACTGTTAACGGCACGACATACACGACTACAGCTGACGCCAATGGCGTGTGGAGTGTTACCACCAATACGCTTTCAAATGGCGTTACCTACACGCCGTCGATTGTGCTTGTTGACCCAGCGGGAAATACTAGCAGTGCCATTAATGGCACGCCATTTACCATCGATACGGTTGCGCCAACCACCGGCACAGCTGCACTGGCTGCCATCAGTGACACCGGCACCACAGGTGACAATAAAACCAATGATGCCACACCAGTTTTGGCGGGCACTGCGGAGTCCGGTGCTACTGTAGACGTGACTGTTGGCACCAATATCTACACAACCATTGCCGGCTCAGACGGTAAATGGACGCTGGATCTCGGTGCCGCCATTCCAACCGCAGTGACCAATGGTGGTGCCGTGCCCACCGCGCCAGTTGCCCTGGCCAATGGCGCCTACACGCCAAGCATTAAAGTCACCGATGTGGCGGGTAATACGTCTACTGCCATTGCCGGCACAGCCTTCACTGTCGACATTACACCGCCGGTTGTAACGCTCACTGCAGCCACGCTCACAAGCACTTCCGGGAATGCAGTTGTTAAAAGTACTGAAGTGGGCACGATATACCTGGTCAAAGACAGTGTTACCGTCAACACGCTTGCTGACATCACGGGTGCGAATGGTAGCTTGTGGAACAGCGTCTCAGTGAGCGCCAATACCAATACTAAACTTGCCACGACAGGTTTAGTTGATGGCTCTTATAAAGCCTATGCCGTTGATGCGGCAGGCAATCTGTCGCTGGTCTCCAGCACGGCACTGCTGATGGATAGCACGTTACCAACCGTCACTGGTATAGCCATCACCAGTGCGACAGGTATTCAGAATAATCGGCTCAATACCGGTGATGTCGTTTACGTCACCATGACAACGTCGGAAGCCATCGCCACCGTTACATCGGGTATGGTCCTGCTCAACATCGGTGGCACACAGGCAACCAGCGCTGGCAATCCAGTGGGTGGAACATGGGTATGGGCGAATTACGTCTCTGGGGCAGGGACTAACCAGATCGTTTTCAGCTACACCATTGCTGCGAACCAGACAGACATCAACGGTATCAGCATTTATCCATCAAGTTCTGGTTGGTTGTCTGGAACCTATAAGGACTCGGCTGGCAATACCCTCAATGCAGCCACCGCCTATCTGGCCGTACCGGACAACATCAGCTACATGGTGGATACCACTGTTGTCAAACCCGTACTGGCCTTAGCGGCAGATACCGGCATCAGCACGGCTGATCGAGTGACAAGTAACAATACCATCAACGTTACCGGGCTAGAGGCTGGTGCCACCTGGGAATACAGTACTGATAACGGCGTGACTTGGTCAGCCGGGTCGGGCACCAGCTTTAATGTCAGTGCGGCCAGTTATACCGCCAATTATGTGCAGGTACGTCAGACCGACTTGGCGGGTAACACCGCTACCGGTAAATATGCCGACGCCTTCACTGTAGATAGCACCGGCCCAACCGTTAGCAGCATTGCCATCACCAGCGCCACGGGCGTATTGAATAGCACGCTGAACGCCGGTGATGTTGTAACGCTCACCGTTTCCATGTCAGAAGCTACGACCATCGTGACGACGGGTGGGATCCCTCAGCTGGCGCTTAATATTGGCGGCCAAACCGTTTACGCCAGCTACTCTAGTGGCACAGGTACCACGGCGCTGGTCTTCAAATACACCATTGGCAACGATTTGACTGATATCAATGGCATCAGTATTGACGCCAACAGCCTCACCACCAATGGCGGAACGCTGAAAGATGCAGCAGGTAACAATGCCGTGCTGACGCATAACGCCGTGACTGATAACGTTAGCTACAAAGTAGATACCACAGCGCCAACCATCGTCGTAACGCGGTCCGGCAGCGGCATAATCGGTACAACCGAGCTTATTACGTTTACGCTGAGCGAACCGAGTACCAACTTTATCGTGAGCGATGTTACGGTCAC
>CAZBMR010000187.1:0-3067 GCA_964492695.1 uncultured Lentimicrobiaceae bacterium | reverse complement strand
TTGCCCAGCACCACATCGAAGCCGCCTTTGGCAAACACCTCCGGAAACTCGGCCTGCCAGTTGAAGGCCTTTTCGCCTGCCAGTGCAGGATCGTCAATCAATGAATTGCCGCATTTGATGTTGTTGTTCAGGTCGTTCAGCCTGCGGTTGGGCTGCGCGGTGCGCAACCACAGCGAGAGTTTGGCAATCTCCACGCTTTCCTCATTGATGTCCACCCCAAAGAGGTTGTTTTCGAGGATGGCCTTGTCGAAGTCGCTGAGCACCAGCGCATCGCCAAACAGTCTGGCCTGCAGCTCGTCGAGGTAGCGGTGTTCGGCAATCAGGAAGTCGAGGGCCTGGTTCAGGAAGGCACCCGAACCGCAGGCAGGGTCGCAGATGCTGAGCTGCAGCAGCCACTCGCGGTAGGTGCTCAGTTTTTCAAACAAGGGCTGAACGGCTTTGCGCGGCCGGCCTGCCTCCATCGCAAAAGCGTCTTCGTCGAGCCCAAGGGCGTTTTTCTTTTCGGCACACAGCCTGCCCACGGTTTGCTCCACCATGTATTTGGTGATGTATTTGGGCGTGTAGAAAACCCCGTCTTTTTTGCGTTTGCTCCGTTCAACAGACTGCCCTTCGATGCTTGCTTTGATCTCGTCGAGTTCGTTGAGCGAGTTTTCAAAGATATGCCCCAGGATGTTCACATCCACCTCGCTCACAAAGTCGTAATCCGAAAGTTTGAGGCAATGTGCATAAAGCAATTCATCGTCCATGGCAAGACCATCCAGCAGCTCATCGGGCTTAAAAAGTCCGCCGTTGTAGGCAAACACATCGTAGCGCTTGCCCTTGAAGCCGGTGTTGAGGTAGCCGAAATACTTTTTAAAGCGTTCGTACAGTGTCACTTCCACATCGCGTTCCTGCAGGGCGCGCCAGTCGTCGAGGATGAGCCGCACCGAGTTGGGTGGCAGCAACTGACGGTCTTCGGCAAAAAACAAAAAGAGGAAACGGTCGAGCAGCTTTTGCGATTTTCTGAAAAGCAACAGTGGGTCGAGCGCCGGATTGAGTGCCACGAGGTTTTGGTGCAGCGCGTGTTTGAACCGTGAATAATCGTTGTAAAGGTTTTGGGTGATGGCATCTTCACGGCTCACCGACTCTGCCTTGAGTTGTTTGGGCAGGTTGGCGGCAATATGGGGCAAGGCCAGGCAAAGCCACAGCAGTTCAAACTCCTTCTCGCTGAGCATGAACAGGTTAAACTCGATGTGCTCGATGGCATTGTCCACATAAAAGCGCAGCTTCTCGAAGTTGGAAGTGATCACATACACACAGTCGGGCTGGTTCACCTTGTAGCCAAAAGCCTGTGCTTCGATGCGGCCAAGGTCGGTGGTGTCGGTGCCCTTGAGCTCAATCACAGCCCGCACCGCACCTTCAATCAGGATGGCGCCGTCGGCCTTTTTGTTGTCCTTCACATTCTTGTACTCGGTGGTGATGTTGTAGTTGGGCGACGGATAGAGTGTATAGCCCAGCACCTGCTCGAAGAGTGCCCTCAAAAACCCTTCCTGAAACTGTTCCTCTTTGGCATCGCGGATATTCTGCTGAACCACAGGGTTGTGAAAGTAGGCCCTGTAGGTTTCAAAAGCAGTTTTGACTGCCTCTGCATCCAGGGCTTTGAGGTGTTTGTGGAGGACTGTCTGTTGGAAAAAACTCATAGTTCCCTATATTTTTTGACGCGTTCTGGCAAGAACTTCGTTCAAAACAAAATTAGGCATTTTGGCATACCGGCGCATTGATCCAGAAAAAATGGGAGTTTGGACATTCACGTGCATAAGAAGAGAGAGGTGAACATTTGCTTTGAAAACCAGGCTACATGCTTATAACACAACCCCAATTGTGCATCGTTTTCATTCACTTTATCAAAGAACGTTCTTCAAAATATCCTTCCATCTTTTCGACAAACCTAACAAAACCCCTTCCAATTTCCATAACCAAAACTTCTCCCAGGGGGGTTCGTCCAACCGGGAGTTCATGCTGGGCACTGCGTGCCACATGAACTCCTAATTATTGGCAGCTGGGCTTTTTAATCTTTCGGTTTATACAACTCTACATTCAATATATCCGATGCTTTTATTATCTCATTTTTCATAAGTAGAAGATAGGTAGAATTTACAACCCGTCTGTCAGATAAAATTGTCCCGTTTTTTAATGTAACATTTACAATTTGATAACCCATTCCTTGTTCCGGTAAGTCAGCAAGAATGTCAATGTATTTTTGCGGCAATTTTACTTTTTCATTCATTCTTAGTATGGTTTTTTCTCCAAATAAGTTCCATCAGAAGTCCCATTATCAAATAATGCTTCTATTCCACCGCCACTATGACCATTTGCAGGCTGAACTACTCCAGGTCTATATTGGTCATTGGATTTAGGTCTGATGTAAAATGCCCATTTTATTGTTTCATCATTTGGTAAAGCATATCTATCAACAGGGTCGTCTGAGTACTTTTTACAAGTCAGATAATCCGCTTCTGTTGTTGTATATGAACCACTTTTTAGTTTCATTTTAACGAAATCTATTCTTTTATCATCGGGATATGCAGAAAGGCGCACAAACATTTCCGAACCGCTTGCATATCTTGGAGAATTATCAATAGCCCCAGTGGTTCCAGAATGTCTACCTTTGGTATTCATACTACTTTCAGAAAATGTTCGAACATTTCTCACCGCTGATTGTCTTACTAAAATAGGACTTTCCAAGGCTATAAAATCTGATTGGCTAAACATTTTTGTGTAACTCTCAAGAAGTATTTGTCGCTTATTAGTGTTGAAATTATTGTCAAGTTCGACAATTAATTCACTGTTATAAACTACAAATCTTTCTGTTGCAAATCTGCCTTGTCTTTTTGCATCAATGATTTGATAACCCATTCCTGTTTCTGGTAATGAAAGCAGAGATTGAGTAAATTGAGATTGCGCTTTGTAAATCATTTTCTAAATTTTATTAGTTAGTACTTATGTGTCGGAGTTTTCTTAGCCTTGCTGCTGACGGCCGAAGCTAAGTGCTGGCGGGCATTTCAAAGCAATTAACATTCCATGAACC
>CAZBMR010000186.1:0-3114 GCA_964492695.1 uncultured Lentimicrobiaceae bacterium | reverse complement strand
TGTGCAGGCACCCGACTACAGCCAGAATTTCAACAGGTATAGCTATTGTGTGAATAATCCGCTCAAATATACTGACCCATCAGGAAACTTTTTCTTGATAGACTCATACCTTATTGGTTTTATTCATGGTTTTTTTAGCACAGGAAGTGACAGATGGGGAGCAGGAATGAGCGAGGCAATCAAAAGATCTGGAAACGATGCTAAATTATGGGGCGGTTTATTTGTTACCGATCCAAACAAATCCACCGGAGGCCAGCTTTGGGAGGTGATCTCACGTTTTACATGGCAGTTGCCACAAACAATCGGGGGATGGGGAACAGCACAATCCTATAATACTTTCGGACTAAAAGGAGGCGTTGAGTCGGTTGAATACAAATATGGTGCAACAGTTGTTTCAACGCGAAAAGATTGGACTGCAGTAACTCAAGGAAGTTACATTGTGGGCGGCAATAGACTAAAGGCTGATGCAAATAATCCTTTATTCCAGCATGAATACGGCCACTATATTCAAAGTCAAAAATCCGGTTGGGCTTATTATCCAAGATATGCACTGCCCAGTGCTTTAAGCGTCAACACGGCTGCACATCCTCATTCTTTTAATCCGGTGGAACAAGATGCTAATGTAAGAGCTTTCAAATATTTCAACAAACATGTTGATGGTTTTTATTATACCGGGACCTACAATAATACAGGATGGAATTTCACTGAAAATCCTATTGATATTCATCACAACAAATCAAGAGGTTATGTAGATTATCATAATTCAAATGATATGGATTTAGTAAATAGATTGATTATTAAACCGGAAGTAATTGATTATATGAGTTGGTTTTTGCCCCCTGTAATAGGTGTAATAATATCAGGATTTCAAAATGCACATTGGTATAATATGCAATATTAAAACAACATAAATATGAAAAAAATGTTAATATATATCATACTTAGTATTTTCTTGCTTTCAACACAATGTGACAGAAACGATATTTATCATAATGATATAATTATTAAAAATAATTCATCGAACATCATTAGCGTTTCACCGTGTTTTACTTTTCCTGATACAACAATTAATTGCCCACCACTTTATTATAATGTTGAGCATGGAGGCGAATATAGTTTTCATGAAAGATATGGTTGGGAACCAAGTTTATCAAATATATATTTTCAACTTTTTATTCTTGATCCCAGTGTTGTAAATTCTACGCCTTGCGATACAATAAAAAAGTATAAAATGTATATAAAAAGGTATCAACTAAGTGTGGATGATTTGAATAGAATGAATTGGATAATAACTTATCCATAACGAGAAAGCCCGGCCACCCCGGGCTTTTTTTTCTCCAACCAATCCCAAAAATCCACTTACCTTTACCCTCGCAAAACACCCATTCAGGCATGGCAAGTGCTCACGGTTTTACGGTTAACTACAGCTTCGGCAGCATCACCGCCATCAGCGATGCCACGGGCAACCTTGTTGAAAGCCTGAGCTACGACCCCTGGGGCAGAAGAAGAAACCCAAACAACTGGAACGACTACAACGTTACTTCCACCATGTTTGACCGTGGGTTTACAGGACACGAACATTTGCCTCAGTTTGGTTTGATCAACATGAATGGCAGGGTGTATGATCCATTTTTGGCGAGATTCCTAAGTCCAGACTCCTTTGTGCAGGCACCCGACTACAGCCAGAATTTCAACAGGTATAGTTATGCTTTTAACAATCCATTAAAATATACCGATCCAAGCGGGGAAATAATATTTACTGCACTTTGTTTAATAATACCAGGAGCACAATTTTTATTACCATTGGCAATTACAATGGATATAGCTGGTGGCCTTAACGCATGGAATCATAGGGGAGTTATTAAAGAAGGTTGGCAAGAAGGTAAATAGAAAGGCGTAGGGCAGGGTCTTGCCTATTATGGAATTGGTGGTGGGCAAGCAGCAGCAACTTATTATCTTGGTCCATTAGGCTCAATTGCTGGAACTTATGGAGGAGAGGCTCTTAATGCTTTGGTTGATGATGGAAGAATCACAGAGGGCGAGTATAATGTAGAACAGATTACAGCCAATGCTATTGTTAATCTTGCAGTTGCCGGAGTTGGTGTTGGAGATAAAATTGGAACAGGAAGCACAAAATGGATTGGTAATGAGTTTGCTAAAAATGTTACTAAGAACCTTATTCAGCAAAATGTTGATGGGTTGATATCAAGTGTCGTTTATGAATCCTGGATGGCTAATGACCTGAAACTAGGCATCAAAAATGGTTGGGAAAGTTATACATCTGGTGGTTGGCTTAATGCATCCGTATCAAGCCTAGGTCAGGGAGTGTTGGATACTTACGATACAAGAACTATGTTACGTGATCAACAAAGAGAACAAATGAAGAGATACCATAAAACACACAAGTCCTTGGAAGGTTTTAATCGTTATGATATGAGTTCAATGAGCTTCACAAATAAGATGTATTACTCCCAAATGCGAATAGGCATGAGCTTTAGTCTTAGTCTTGACAAGTATATTTATGATTTACCTACGTACATTTGGAATGATTTATGGTATCCTAAATATTAATGATATGAAATCAATAAGATTTTTATATATGTATTTATTTTTACTACTTTCATTAGCATCTTGCCGAAAGGATATTGCAAATGAAAGGAATAAATTCATTGAGTCTGCAGAACTTACGGTAGGTACAATTAAGTATTTGGTTTACAGCCGTCACGGTAACTCCTATGTGACTTATTCCTATATTGTGGATGATAGCGAGTATGCTGGAAAGGATGGACAATGTGGTTTTGATTCATCAGAAGCAAGTTCAAAGTTCTATACGGTCAAAGAGGGGGAGAAGTATTTAGTTTTTTTTAAAAAGGATGAACCTGAAAAATCCTTAATACGATTAGACTACCCGATAACTGATAGTGCTGATTTCAAACGCTATGAGATTGAATTTAGATGATGATAAAGAGCCCGGGCAACCGGGCTTTTTTTTATCCAACCAATCCAAAAAATCCCCTTACCTTTACCCTCGCAATACACCCATTCAGGCATGGCAAGTGCTCTCGGTTTTACGGTTAACTACAGCTTTGGCAGCCTCACCGCCATCAGCGATGC
>CAZBMR010000185.1:0-3122 GCA_964492695.1 uncultured Lentimicrobiaceae bacterium | reverse complement strand
GGTTTCACATGCTCGAGGCGGCTCGGGTCCCAGAACAAGTCCACCTTGGGGTCGGCCCATAGCAGCACCGGGCATTTCTTGCCGTCCTCGCTGGTGTAAAGGCCCACCACCCACTCACCGTTGGCGGGTTCCCGGAAGTCCGGATGCAGCGGATCCAGCGAGCGCAAGCGGTGGCCGAATTGCGGGAGTCCCGAATCCAAGACCCGCTTGGAAGGGGCGGCCTTGCCTTCCGCAGGCGGCGGTGTTGGTTGAGGGGTGGCTGCCTTGCCAAGTTCTGACAAGGGAATGACTCGGCGCACGGCCGGTTTCTCAGGAGGTGGAGGTGTGTTCATGGTCGTTGATTCAGTCAATGAAGGCCACATTGGAATATCCCCGCTGGTTGCGTTCAGCCCCGGCGCTCTTGCGCTCCACGGAGCCAAACATCTCAAGCATCCGGTTATTGAGCTCCTTGCGCGCAGCCATCTCCGGGAGCGGATCCCACATCTGCTCGCCACAATAGTCTGCGTAGGCCTCCAGTAGCTCGTTCTTCTCGAGGCACTCGCCCACCCGCTTTTCCACCTTCGCCGTCAGGAAGCAGCGGATCGAGTCGGACATGCCCAAGAGTGCCTCCAGCCGCCTCGTCTGAGACGCCGAGAGGGCACGCGCTCTGCCGGCCCTGGCATCTGCCAGCACCTCCGAGGCACCGACAATCGCCCAGTTGAGAATGCCGGGTCCTTCGTTTTCTATGAGCCAGCTGTCTAGGTCGCGGATCACGGACGTCTTTTCCAAGGGCTTGCGAAACTCAATGATCTGCAGACGGCGGCGCCAAGCGTTCACATCGCCGGAGAGCCGCACCGAGAGCCGGTTGTTGCAGGTGATCAGCACGTTGAAATCTCCCCGAATGTTGAAGACCTCGTTGCTGTTCTTGCCCTCGGGCGTGAGCAGGTCGTTGCCAACAATGCGCTTGAGGCTGTGAGCGCCCTTGGTGCGCAGAAACCCAGGATCCACATCCGCGCCGTAGAGCAGTGACCGGCCGATGTAGCGGTAGATTTCGAAACGCTCCTCCAGGTGGTCGGTGCGCAGCTCCTGGCAGTTGTGCACCCCCACCAGCTTCTGAATCACGTTGGAGGTGGTGCCCTTGCCCGTGCCCCCTTCGCCATGCAGAATCAAAATGCTCTGCGTCAGGTTCCTGCCCAGCAGGCACTGTCCCGCATAGTATTGAAGAAGGCTGATGTCGTCCTCATCCAGAACGGGGCGCAGCACCTTCTCCAGGAACACCGGGCAGCGCGCTGCAGGATCAAAAACGATGGGCGATGAGTTGCGGCTGAAGTGGGAGGGACTGAACTCCTGAAGCTCCATGGACTCCTCGCCAATCACGAGGAAGCCGTTTGCCGCATGAATGCCAAGGGGCGTCTGCGCAAACACATGGGCCTTTTCGCAAATGCCCTTCAGATGGCCTACAACCGCCTTGGCAAAGCGCATGCTCGTCAGCTCAAGGCAGTCCTCTCTGAACTGGGTCTCCCCTCCCACCGTCTTGCAGCTGAGCTGCTCCATGCTGGGTTCGGTTTCGGAGCGCCACAGACCCGTCTGGCCGTGGTAACGGTAGAACCGCTTTTCCATGGGCTCGTAGATCAGTTCGTTCTGGCTGGCCACCAGCCCGGCCCAGAAGCGTTCATTGAGCCCGACCACAGCTTCATGTTCGCCCCCCTGAAACACCGGCACCCCATACGCATCGATGACCGGCTGCCAGTCTTCCTTGGGCACAAAGGGCGCAAGGGCCTTCTTCAGCGTGCTCTTGGCCGTCTGCTTGAGCATTGCATGGGAGACGCCGAGGGTCTTCTTGGTCAGCTGCGCCAGCTCGCCCAGGGCGATCGGAGTCAGGCAACCGGCCAGCTTGCCAAGACGATGCAGCACCAGCGCGCGGTCCAGGTTCTCGGAGGCCCTCAGCCATGGCAGGGCTTCCTTGAAGAGCTCCACGGCCAGAAGACCCGGCTCCAGCTTGGCCGGAACCTCCAGCGCCCGACCTACAATCTCCATCCACCACTCGCCAAACTCGGCCTCACCGAGGTGTTCACGGCAGTCATCGACGCCCTTGGGCATGTTCCAGGGAATGCGCGGCAGGAAGACCGGAGCCGGAGCCCGGAGTCTCGCCAGCTTCACGGCCGCATCTGAAAACTGATAGTTCAGGGCCGTGTCGGTGTCGCCAAGGAACAGGATTCGCCGGCAGGGATGGTCAGCCAGGTGGTTCACGAGCCTCGGGCAAAGCTGTTCCTCGTGCATGAACCCATAGAATCCGCTGATGCCGATCGCACGAAATCCCCCTTCACACAGGGCGATGGACTTGAACTCCCCCTCCACGATCACCAGGTCCTGCTGGGCGAAGAGTGCCGGGAAGTCTGGAATGTAAGGGTGCACACCGCTGCCGACTGCCTGGGTGTATTTTCGGTCCGACTGAGGGGTATTGAGTCTGAGGCGCCCAAAGGGACGCCCCTGGACTCGCACGCCATAGGGGATGAAGAGACCGGCAAACGACTGGCCGACAAGGCTCTTGGCTTCTTCAGGCGAAACCGACCGAATGCCAAGCCGTTGCAGTGTGGCGTTCGCAATGCCTGGACGCGTCGGAAGAGAGGCATCGTGGCTCATGGGCGGTCCTCCTGAAGACGAAGCTCTCCCGTCGATGCAGCCCCCTCGGGCTGACGCGAGGGAATCATGCGGCGATCACGGATGTGCCAAAACACCTCATGGAGGTCGTAACGGATGGAAACGCCAAGCTGCAGGTGGGGCAGCCCTGCCTTGCGCAGGTTCATCAGGTGCCGAACACTGATGTTCAGAAGCTTTGCCAGTTCCTGCTCGCTGAGCAATCGGCCGGTGCGTTGGAGAGGATCGCCATTCATCTCCCAGGATGCCGTGTCAACTTGCTGCGGCTCGGCAGCTCAGACTGGCCAGGGAGAAACGAGGCGACCGAAGAAAACGACCTCACCCTCTGAGCCGCTCAAAAACCCGTCTGGGGACGGCTGGGACACCTTTTCTGAACTCTTAATGCACGGCGAAAAATCAAATTCTGGAACCTGGCTCTGGGGTTTTTGTGTGATTTTTCGTGTATGCATAAGGACTTTGAAAAAGCTGTCCCAGCCGTCCCCAAG
>CAZBMR010000184.1:0-3124 GCA_964492695.1 uncultured Lentimicrobiaceae bacterium | reverse complement strand
GGTCCGATCAGCGCGCCGACCGTGCTGAACTCCAGCCTGAACGTTGCTCAGTTCTGGGATGGCCGTGCCTCCGATCTCAAGGCGCAGGCCGGTGGCCCGATTGCCAACCCGGGAGAGATGGGCTTTACGCATGAACTGGCTGTGAAGACCCTGTCGACCATTCCGGGTTATGTTGAAGAGTTCAAGAAGGTCTTTGGTACTGACAAGATCACGATTGATGAAGTGACCAAGGCTATTGCTGCGTTTGAAGAAACTCTCGTTACCCCGAACTCGCGCTTTGACCAATGGCTGCGTGGCGACAAAAATGCCATCACCGCCCAGGAGCTGAAGGGTTACGAGCTATTCAAGAATAGCGGTTGCGTTGCTTGTCACAATGGCCCAGCAGTGGGTGGCAACTCGTTCCAGAAGATGGGTGTGGTCGAGCCGTATAAGGGTTCTGCCGATGGCCGTGCTGCCGTGACCGGTAAGGATGCCGACCGCTTCAATTACAAGGTGCCGACCCTGCGCAACATTGAACTCACCTATCCGTACTTCCACGATGGTGAAGCCAAGACCCTGTCGCAGGCAGTTGAAACCATGGGACGGATCCAGCTGGGTCGTAACTTCAGCAAGGAAGAGAACGCCGACATCGTTGCCTTCCTGAAGACGCTCACCGGTGATCAGCCGAGCTTCAAGCTGCCGCAGCTGCCGCCGTCAGGTCCGGATACCCCGAGCCCTCAGCCATTCGAAGCCAAGCCGGCCAAGAAGTAAGGTTTAGCACGCAGTAAAACGCGTTTGGCCCACCGTTCGCGGTGGGCCTTTTTTATACCGAAAATACCTAAGCCCCAACGACCATGATTACTGACCGCATTGATGCCATTACCCGCATACCCGCTGAGTACCAGAAGGCCGTTTTACCGGCACCCAAAAGCGTCAAAATTGAAATTTCACCCCGTTGCAATTATCGGTGCGGATTCTGTGCCCTCAGAAACCGAGAAGTTCAGCCCAAGTGGGATATGAATCTTGACCTGTTCAAACGCATTACCAAAGAAATGCGTGAAGCGGGCGTTGAAGAAATTGGTGTGTTCTATCTGGGTGAATCCTTCATGGCGCCCAACCTGCTCGTCGACTGCATCCGCTATCTCAAGCAGGAGATCGGTATGCCCTATGTCTTTTTAACCTCTAACGCCTCGATGGCCTTCCCCGAAGCGGTCGAGGCCTGCATGAAGGCAGGACTTGATTCGCTCAAGTGGTCGTGCAACGCCGCGGATGAGCAGCAATTCGAGGAGATCATGGGCGTGTCCGCCAAGCTCTTCCACCGTGCCTACGACAACGTGCGGGCTGCGTGGGAGATCCGCGAAGCGGGGGGTTATAAAACCGGCCTTTTCGCCTCATCCATCAAATATGATGGGGAGCAGTTCGCCAAGATGGAAGCGCTCATTGCAGACAAGGTGACGCCCTATGTCGACGAACATTACTGGCTACCTCTTTATTCCATGGGTGCTTTTGCGACCCAGCGTGAAGAAGAACTGGGCTACCGTCCAACGGCGGGTAATCAGGGCCGGCTCGGGCAACTTCGCGAGCCTTTGCCCTGCTGGTCGGCCTTTACCGAAGGTCATGTGACGGCCGAAGGAAGGCTATCCGCTTGCTGTTTTGATGCCACCGCTAACTGGACGATGGGCGACCTGAATCAGCAGTCCTTCATGGAGGCCTGGAACTCGGCACCCTTCGTCAAGCTTCGTGAGGCGCATCTTCGGCGGGATGTCTCCGGCACGGTTTGCGAGTCCTGTATTGCCTATTGATTTGTTGACAACAATTCTCATTCGTATATAGTGGGTCCCATGATGTTCAGGCAATGGAACCACCATGTACGTATGTATCTGTAATGCCGTCACCGAAAAGCAGGTGCATCAGGCCATTGATGCCGGTGCCGTCACTGTAGAAGACCTGCACCGCCTACTAGCGGTGGGGAGCCAGTGCGGTAGCTGCCGGGATTGCGCACGCCAGTGCCTGAATGAAAAAACGGCAACCACCGGGGGGCGGTTGCCGTTTGGCGGTGCGGTGGCCTATTCCGTGTGAATCCACCTAGCCTGGGCCGGCGTCAATCCCCGTCGCCGATCTTTGTTTGCAGATAGTTCGGCAAACTGACCGAAGCAATCAGCGACTGTTGGGTTTCCAGCCAGTCAATTGCGGCCTCGCTGGTTTCCAGCAGATCTTCCAGTAACTCGCGGCTCACAAAATCCTGTTCTGCTTCGCACAGCGTAATGCCTTCCACCAGGAGTGGTCTGTGTCGTGTTTGCTCTAGGGTTAGATCGCATTGCAGGCACTCTGCCGGGCTTTCGCCAATATGGAGTTTGCCCAGCTGTTGCAGGTTAGGCAGACCCTCCAGAAAGAGGATGCGCTCGATGAGTTCGTCGGCTTCCTTCATCACCCGAATCGACTGCTTGTAACGGTATTCGTTGAGCTGCTCAAACCCCCAGTTGCCAAACATTCGGGCATGGAGAAAATACTGATTGATGGCGGTCAGTTCGCTGGTCAGCACCTTGTTGAGCATCTGGATAACGTGTGCATTGCCTTTCATCATGAACCTCAGGCCTGATCCGCTGGTTCGGTACCAATCTGGCTTTGTAAGTAATTCTGCAGACCGGTCAATTCGATAAGGCGTAATTGCTTTTCCAGAAAGTAGGCGTGATCCGTCTCGGTATCATCGAGCTGAACGCATAGCATATCGCGTGTCACGTAATCCTGAGCCTGTTCGCACTGGGCAATCGCCGCTTTCAGGTGCTGGTCAACGCTGTACTCTACCGCCAGGTCGGCCTTCAGCATTTCAGGGACCGTCTTGCCCACCTGAAGCGGATCACGCTTGCTGAGATCCGGTATGCCTTCAAGAAACAGGATCCGCTGAATGAGTGCGCGGGCGTGTTGGCGCTCGTGGTCTGACTCATGCAGAGACTTCTCAGCCAGAACGTTCAGACCCATATCGGCATACATTTCGCCGTGAGCCAGATATTGGTCAACCGCGGTTAATTCGCCAGCCAGGAGCTGGTTCAAGGTCGCGATAATTTGCGTGTTTCCTTGCATGATCAATGCCTTCCGGTAATAGAACTGATCACAGTATAAGCCGATGCAAGCTCGATGGCGACCG
>CAZBMR010000183.1:0-3162 GCA_964492695.1 uncultured Lentimicrobiaceae bacterium | reverse complement strand
ATCTTCGAATCTTTGAATCTTTGAATCTTCGAATCTTTTGAATCTTCGAATCTTTTGAATCTTCGAATCTTTGAATCTTTGAATCTTTGAATCTTCGAATCTTTTGAATCTTCGAATCTTTGAATCTTCGAATCTTCTAATCCTTTAATTGCAACCCCCATTACCGTAACCATTGTTACAATAAATAAGCTATCTTTGCAATAAAATTCACCGCATGCAACAGTTCTACAACAGAGAAAATGAAATAGCCCTGCTGAAAGCAATTGGTCAACGGGCGATGGCATCGGCCGAAATGACTTTTGTTGTGGGTCGCCGCCGTGTGGGCAAAACCGAGTTGCTGCGTCGAACCTTCACCCAAAGCAATACGCTGTATTTTTTTGTTGAAAGAAAAAATGAAGCATTGCTCTGCGAGGAGTTTTTAGAGGAAATAAGTTTAAAACTCAACACGCCCATTTATGGGAAGATGAGCAGTTTTAAACATGTGTTTGCGCTTTTGATGGATATTTCGCAACACACACCTTTCACCTTGATTATTGATGAATTTCAAGAGTTTGCAAGTGTCAATGCCTCCATCTACAGCGAAATGCAACATGTGTGGGACAGCAAAAAAAACCAGAGCAAAATCAACCTCATCCTCTGCGGATCGGTTTACTCCTTGATGACAAAAATCTTCCAAAACGCCAAAGAACCCCTTTTCGGTCGTGCCACTGCAAGCATTCGGTTAAAACCCTTTGACATTCAAACCATCAAATCAATACTCAAAGACCACCATCCCCATTATACTGCAGAAGATTTGCTTGCGTTCTATACTTTCACCGGAGGCGTGGCAAAATATGTGGAGCTATTCGTGAAAGCAGCTGCATTTACGAAGGAACAGATGCTTGACCTTATCCTGATGGAAAATTCCCTTTTTCTCAACGAGGGCAAGGCGGTGTTGATCGACGAATTTGGTAAAGATTATGGCAATTATTTCTCAATACTCTCGTTGATTGCTTCCTCAAAAACCGCCCGAAGCGAAATAGAATCAATCATGCAAGGAAGCATTGGCGGCTATCTCGATAAGTTGGAAAACGAGTTCGGCCTCATCAAAAAAATCCGGCCTTTTGGAGCAAAATCCACGGGTAAGCAAGTGAAATACCGTATCGAAGACAATTTTCTCCATTTCTGGTTCAGGTTTATTTACAAATACCGCAGCGCCATCGAGCTCAGCAATTTTGAGTATGTGCGCAGCATTGTCCAGCGCGACTACGAAACCTACAGTGGCATGATGCTCGAAAAATACTTCAGGCAAACCTTGATGGAATCAAAACAGTTTTCGGATATCAGCACTTATTGGGACAAAAAAGGCATGCATGAAATTGACATTGTTGCAATAAATGAGCGCGATCAGCAACTGTATTTCTACGAAGTAAAACGCAATAAAAAGCGCATTTCACTCCCACTCCTGGAAAATAAAGCCGCGCACATTATCAAAGATTATACTGAATACACCCACCATTTCCGCGGAATATCACTCGACGACCTGATGAAATGATATCGAATTCAAAGATTGAATCTTCGAATCTTTGAATCTTTGAATCCTTGAATCCTTGAATCCTCGAATCTTTGAACTGACTTTCAGACTTTCAGCCCATTAACCACTAACCATTTAGACTTTAAGACCCCTCGGATCAATTTTCCGAAAAAGATTTATATTTGCAAAAATCCGTAAAATGGAAACGGCAAAGCGGCATCTGATGTTGAAGCAAATCCTTTGGGATTACGACATACCTGTTGAAGATATGGATGCTGTTTTGCGCGGTGACTTGAAACAGGCAGGGCATTACAATCAGGAAATGATTTTTTTGAAACTTCTTGAATCCTACCCGTGGTTCACGATTCTGGAGTTGTTATCACCAAATCAGATAAATGTATTACTAACCAATCAGGTTATTAAAAAACTCAGATCACCTTCATTGCGGCTAAAATATGAATTCGTCCAAAAACGATTACAGCAAGTTATACCATCTGCAGGATAAATTTCTTACCTGGTGGTATGCCCTTGGTCTTCCTTTTTACCTTACCGGAGGAACCGCCCTTGGACGATTCTATCTTAACCACCGCTTTAGCGATGACCTTGATTTCTTTACCAATGCCAATCCACATTACAAAAGCCACATAGCTGAGCTGAATAAAAAAATTAAAGGACAATTTGAAATCAATGTGCAACAATCTCTTTTCACCGACGACTTTACCAGATTCTTTATAACCTATGAAGACATTTTTTTAAAGATTGAGCTGATAAACGACATTGATTATCATGCTGGGAAGCCATTTGAAACCAAATACGGATTGATTGATACACCCTTAAATATTTTATCAAATAAATTGACGGCAATCGTTGGCCGCGATGAGCCAAAAGACATTTTCGATATCATACACCTCTCAACGAATTATTCTTTCAATTGGATGGAGGTTTTTTTTCATGCCAAACAAAAGGCACTCATCAATGAACTCGACGTGGAACAACGCCTGGTTTCATTCCGTACCGAATGGCTCGAAAATGTGAGCTGGCATACAAAACCGATAGATTCAGGCAAATACAAGCTTCTTTTAAATAAGATTGCAGACGATTTTCTGCTTGGCAAAGCCAACTCTTTAGGAGAAAATCAACAACCAATAGAGCATGCAAAACCAAATCTCTAACCTAAACGCATCATCCTGTTTTTTATACTTTTTGTGTAAATCTTTTTCAGCACAAGACACCCCCAAACCCTAAGACCTTCAGACCTTTAAGTAATGAGTGATGAGTAATGGGTGATGAGTGATCAGTTGTCAATGCCTGAATAACGTTGACCGTTTTGTGCGATTCTTAACCTTGAGTCCCCTCCGAAAAGTCGGCAAGCGCATTGACTTTTGTTAAAAGATTTGGGATAGATTTACGGATATTTGCTGCTGAAGCAATGCGGCGAAACCCTGCGTAACCAACTTGATCCGATCATCGGCTACCACCAGGATTCGCTCCCTGAGTTGTATCAGGCATACATGTTGTTGCGCGACACCAAGGCGCCCAGGCGCAAAAAAGCCCCCTTACCCAGCCAGCAAGTCGAAATCGTCGGCACCGTCACAAACGCCCAAACAGCTCAGCCTGTAAAAGACGCCATCATCAACCTCGTGGGCATC
>CAZBMR010000182.1:0-3167 GCA_964492695.1 uncultured Lentimicrobiaceae bacterium | reverse complement strand
TCCGGTAACCCATCAATCATCGTCAGATCGATATGCGTTGGGGTGCTCGGTCGACTAAGTAACGCTTTGACGGCTGACTGAATCGTTTCTTGTGGGATTGTGGCTTGTATCTTCTCCCAGAACTGATGAATCAACTGCGCATCAGCTAGTGCCCGGTGCCGTCCTGATGCCTTGAGGCCATGACGTTCAATCAAGGTGTCGAGATTGTGCTTGGGGTGGCCCGGGTACAGTCGGCGGGAGAGTTTGACGGTACACAGTGTCTTGGCACTGAAATCAATCTCTTCCCGCAGGAAAGACTGTTTCAGGAAGGCATAGTCGAATCGTGCGTTGTGGGCGACAAAGATACGACCTTCCAGCATCTTGTAGACTCGACTGGCTAAATCACAGAAGCGGGGTGCCTCTGCCACCATCTCATTACTAATACCGGTCAGGCTCTCGATAAACCCCGAGATTCGTGTTTCCGGATTGACCAGCGAACTCCATTCCTGAACACCTGTGTCATCGACGAGTATAATCCCTATTTCCGTGATGCGATCCTGAGACGCGGTAGCACCGGTGGTTTCCAGGTCAACGAAGGCGAGGGGTTGCATGAATTACGCCACCAGTACCGTATCGTCATGCGCATAGGCGGGGCTGCAACAACACAACAGCACGAGTGCTTCTGCACCGATGTTTTCAATGCAATGCTCGGTTTCGGGCTCAATACAGATCGTATCGCCCACAAACACCTCAAACGTTTGATCGTCCAGATGCATGAGGCCATGGCCCTGGGTAATGTGATAAAGCTCTTCCGTAATCAGATGCTTGTGGCGAAGTGTTTTACCGCCAACGGGGATGGTCGCCTCGGCAAGGCTCTGGTTTTTATTGCCTTGAACGGTGGGATGCATCAGTTCGCGTATTTCCGAACCATCTTTCGTAACGTAGGGCGTGACGCTGGCGTAGGGTTGGCGCATATCAGATCTTGGTAGGTTCATTCAAATGGATTGCCAGCCAGATGGTGGGCTGATTCTGATCGGTATGGGTAATGCGATGCTTTTGACCCGCCTTGATCAGCACATGATCGCCGGGAACCAGCTTAACCATTTGGCCTTCAACATCCAGTTCTGCACAGCCTTGAAGTAGTAACACCCATTCATCCCAGTTCTGGTCGTACCAGAAGTTTTCTGGACTGCATTGGCCATATGACACGATCCGTTCAATACGACAGCCTGGGCGATGGAACAGGGTTGTGAATATCTCCTCTTCGGCGTGTCCGGGTAAGTCGGAAAAGAGATTTGTCGGGCTAGTCATGATGGGTCATTCTAGGCTATTCTTGAAAAAGTACAAAACCAAGAGTCTTTCCCATGGAATCTACGAACCCACCTAAAGCACATGGCGGCAAGCGCCTTGGGTCAGGCCGTAAAGCTAAGTTCGGTGAGCCGACTAGCCTCATGCGTGTCCCTGAGAGTGCCAAGCCCATCGTCATCGACTTTCTGACGGAGCTCGCCGAGAAGCGCAAGACAGAATCCAGTTGGCTTAGCCACCTGACCCCGGTCAAACTGGCTGAAAACCCGACAACCTTCAAAGTGCCGCTCTTCGGCCATACGATCCGTGCCGGTTTCCCCAGTCCTGCCGATGACTACGTGGCGGATACCCTTGATCTGAATGATCATCTGATGCCGCGCAAGGAAGCCAGCTTCTTGCTTAAGGCTAAGGGAGACAGCATGATCGGTGTTGGGATTCATGATGGGGACATCCTCATCATTGATCGTTCTATTACAGCCAGTGATGGTTGTGTTGTTATTGCCACCGTGGATGGACAGTTCACCGTCAAAACCTTGGAAAAGAAGCGTGGCAAGATCCGGTTGCTGCCAGCGAATCCAGAATTTCAGCCCATCGAGTTCAAAGACGAACAGGAGCTCCAGGTCTGGGGTGTTGTCACGAACGTCGTGCATAGCCTCAAGCCGTGACTGAGATTGCCCTCATAGATGGCAATAACTTCTATGTTTCCTGCGAGCGGGTCTTTCAGCCAGAACTGGAAGGCAAACCGGTCGTTGTACTGTCAAATAATGATGGCTGTGTCGTTGCTCGTAGTCAGGAGGTTAGGGCATTAGGAGTGCCAATGGGGGCTCCCTGGTTCAAGCTCCGGGACCTGGCTAAACAGCACGGCATCATCGCCAAGAGTAGCAATTACACCCTGTACGCCGACATGAGCCAGCGGATGCACTCCGTGATTGGCCAGTTTGCTCCCGAGCAGGAAATCTATTCCATCGATGAAACGTTTCTGGACCTGACCGGGTTCAATCGGGATTTGATCGAGTATGGGATACAGATCCGCCAGCGGGTCAGGCAATGGACCGGAATACCCGTCTGCGTTGGAGTCGGTAGCACTAAAACGCTCGCCAAACTTGCTAACCACAGTGCCAAAAAGGTGCTGGTGCCAGAGATGGCTAATGGCGTAGTTAATTTCAACCAGATACCCACCGGTGAAGTGACTCAGCTCTTCGGAAGCATCGATGTGGGGGAGGTCTGGGGGGTTGGTCGCAGGAACAAAGAGCGCCTCAACGACATTGGCATCCAGACCGTCAGAGACCTACGGGATGTTTCGATCAGCCGTATCAAGAAGGAATTCAATGTAGTGCTGGCCAGAACCGTGGCAGAACTCAACGGCGAGAGCTGTCTCGCGCTGGAAGAGGTGGCACCACCCAAGCAGCAAATCGTTTCATCGCGTTCATTCGGACAGCCCATCTTTCTATTAGATGATCTGAATGAGGCTGTGGTCAGCTATGCCAGCCGTGCGGCAGAAAAGCTTCGTAAACAGCATCATGTGGCCGGTGCCATCCAGGTATTCCTGCAAACCAATCCGTTCAAACCCGACGAGCCCCAATACAACAATGCCGTTACAGTGAAGCTGGTGAAAGCCTCTGATAACAGCTTCCGGTTATCTGAAGCTGCGCTGTATGGACTCAAGCGAATCTACAAGGCGGGGTATGCCTACAAGAAGGCTGGGGTGATGCTGATGTCGCTGTGCCCGGCCAATCAGCTACCGGTAGACCTGTTCTCAGGATTTGACGAGCCAGAGACGCAAAGAGCTAGGAACCTCATGGCAACGCTCGACGAGATAAACGCCAGAATGGGTCGAGGTACAGTCAGGTCGGCTGGTGAAGGTATCCAGAAGCCGTGGGCCA
>CAZBMR010000181.1:0-3181 GCA_964492695.1 uncultured Lentimicrobiaceae bacterium | reverse complement strand
CTTCAGGACAAGGGCGCTCTATTTGCGTCATGATAAGAAAGTTAGCTTCTTTTTCTAAAGCTGCTACTTTCATATTGTTGACGGCTTCTTTTTTAAATCCTTCAAGCTGTGATGATAAGCTATCTATTACAATCCTTGCCTGTCTTTGGCTGCCCATAAATTTACACTTAGTGCCGTCCGGAACATCACTTACAAGGCGAACTTTTTTATCTGCCTGCTCATATATGTTCTGTGCGCACCCAGTTATACATGAAAGAAAAATACAAAAACAAGGGATAATTTTATTCATTTCACACCCAATAACTTAATTTAAAAACACGAAATTTCATTATTTTTGTTCTAATGCGCTTTCCAACTCGCTCCTCTTGCTGCTTAAATTAAATTCATATATGTACCATTTATCTAGCCTCTTAATCAAAGATATTTCTGCAAGCATAAAAGAGCCTGATGTATCTTCTATTATGTAATCTCTTCTCTCAAATAATTCTCCTGTTGTTACTGTTTTAATTTTGTGGATTGCAAACACAGTTTCTTTATCAAGCCACTTAACAAGCACTTGTTCTAATTGCACTGATAGAGGTTCTTGTTGATTCGGGTTTGGCGGCATTCTGCCGTTCAAAATATTTTCTGTGCATTTCAGTTTTTTTGCGTCTTTCATTAGACAAGATGTGTATTCCTTCTCAAGAGAATCAAAACTTTTAATTGGCTCTATGGCAATAGAGCTGAGCGGAAAAGACATTGCAAAAATTACCAGCGCATATTTTCTCATTTTTACCTCTTATGTTTGTATTGTGCCTAACGCGGAGCTAAGGGGCTGAGTGGAGCGCACAGCGCGAAACGTACGCAACCGGCGCTATGCTGAAAGCAGCGCCGGTTGGGGCAGTCCCGCTTGAGCGACTTGTTAGGCAAATTACCTATAAATTTCACACCTATATTTTTCACCAGACTTCATCTCTTGAATTAAAACACCATTCTCCCTTTTCCCGAGTAACTTGTACTCTGCCACAATGGATGAGTCCTGTATTGATATTAAGTTAAGCAGATTAGCTTCTATACGCCAGTAATACGGATTTCTTGAATAAATATGGACATTCTCTCTATAGTGGTAAAAACCAGGTGGCTTGAATTGCTCGTATTTATCTGCAAGGTCAGGCCACATAACAACGTGACCTAAAAACTCTAAAACAAAACTCTCGCAAATTACCCCATTGTTTCTAAAATCAATTTCATCCCATGAATTTACATCCTGGTACCTTGTACAGGATGAAATCAGAAACACGCTTAGGAGAATTGTGGGAACAGCTCTCATATTTGCCTAACGTGGAGCTAAGCTGCCGCCGGAGCGCGCAGCGCGGAGGGAACCGAAAACGGGGCCAAGCTGCGAAGCAGCCCCGTTTGAGGCGGTCAGCTTGAGCGACTTGTTAGGCAGATGGCACATCATTTCTGGCCCCGATTCCCTTTCCGGAAGCTGCACATGGCACCGAGAGTAAGCCAGGCACACAGCGCGCGCAAGCTGACGAAGTGCCCCACTGCCCTGCCGACAGAACATGCCGAAGCTGAGCTACCTGACTGTGTAGTAGAAACTTCGGTACTGGCGAGTGAAAGGAAAGCGCGGATGCTGGGCAGTGAACGTGGCACGGGATTTTCTACAGCGTGCGATGCATTGCCAAAGACATTCCGCACTGACGCCTAACGTGGAGCTAAGCGGCAGGCCGAACCGGCGCAATACTGCGAAGCAGCGCCGGTGAGGACTGTCCAGTGAAGCGCGAAGCGCTGAACGAGCTTGAGCGACTTGTTAGGCCGCATGGTTATTTGACTAAGTCCATGGCTTTGATGGCAAATTGATTTATTCCGCTAGCCAAGCCGATTACTGTAAATGGGATATAACCCGTAACACCTAAGAATGCCAAAAGGAACAGGCCTACATCAGGCCAGCCATATTCGCTCGCGCAGGCAGCAATTAGGCATGGTGAAACATTGTGGTATACGGCCCAAAGTGCACACCAACCTATGATTGAGCCTAGAAAGTTCAACCAAAACTGATGGACCTTCCATGCGAAACTCATGCCTTTGGTTGGAACATTAAATACACTTGTTGCAAAAATACCATGAAAAATTGAAACTGATATTGCTGTTGCAATGTAGAGATTCATTTAAATAAACACTCCTAATTGCTTACTTAAAACATAGATACAGCAATGCCAGTAAAATGCACACTAAAACAAATTTTGCTGTATTCAGTTGCTTATTAATTGAAGATAAGTGAGAAACAACAAGTATCAAATCTTCTCTAGTATGAACAATTGACTGATTTACCTTTGCAGCACCATATTCAACATCTACATCTTCTTCACCTATTCGAACGGAAGTTTGCAGTTTCGATGCGATTTCGTCATATTTGCTCATGATTGACTCCCTAAGGCCTAACGCCAAGTTAACCGGCAGAACGGAGCCGGCTTGCCGGCGGAGTGGTTTGTAGCGGGGCGTATAATTTGCGAAGCAAATGCCCCGCTACAAACTGTCCGCGTTGAACGCCTTGTTAGGCATTTTTATTCCCACGGTCCAGTACCAACTGTTATGCATAGAGAGCCAATGGTTTTTGACTCATAGCTAATGGCCAACCCCACAGAGCCACGAACATAAATATCGATATCACCTTCAATTATTGATACGGTAACGCCTGTCGGAAAGCTATGTGCTGTAACTTCAACTAGCAATTTGAATTGGCGTTTTCCAGGCAGCTGTATTTCTCTGTAGTCGGAAAATCCATAGCAGCCACCACCCCACTCTTCTAGCTCGTAGCGTTTACTGAATTCATATTCCGAGCTCTCGACGTGTACTGTTTTATAAAGTTCTTTCTTTGTTAAAGGAGTTGGTGAACGCGACGTCATACCTATCAGATATGAATCACCATGGGGTTCTACCGTTGCCCAGTTCCTTCCTGATCGTGATTCGTATTTAAAGAAGTGTGTCGGCACTCCGTTGATTTCATGCAGTCCGTCATAGCTAATTTCACTTAACTTGAGACTCGAAGGATCACTCGCATCTTCTCCATATTCTAAGTGAAGGTAATCTAAGATTTGTTTTTGGATATCCGCGGGTAGTTCCATACTTTCCCCAAAATGCCTAACGTGGAGCTAAGCGGCGAGCACAACCCGGGGTAAGCTGCGTAGCAGCCCCG
>CAZBMR010000180.1:0-3188 GCA_964492695.1 uncultured Lentimicrobiaceae bacterium | reverse complement strand
AACGAATTTTATCAAACCACAACTGTTGAGTCAGGGTTTTTCAACAGGCCCTTAGTGCCGCTGGCATATATAGCCGTCTGGCTCTTCACTTAATATCGGCATGTGAAGCGGAATCAATGAAATGAAAGATAGTTCAAAAGTTAGGCTTCAATTCTTGTTTCTTGTGGTGCTGGCGTTATTTGCGCTTTTTTTGCCTGGCATGGTTGGTTATGGCGTTGTCATATTTATACTGTCAATGGGGCAGTTTCTTGTATTTGGAAACGCTATGAAATATAAGTGCAAGAGTTGTGGCTGCAATTTTTGCACGGTTAATAACTCAGGCTATACAGGGTATCAGGAGTCTGCGTTGCAATTGGTGCTGTTAAATAGGTGTGCAAATTGTGGCAAAAGCCTCTAACAAGTCGCTCAATCGGACAGCCCCAACCGGCGCTGCTTCGCATGTTTGCGCCGGTTCGGTACGTTCCGCGCTTCGCGCTCCACTCTGCCGCTTAGCTCGGCGTTAGGCGTCAGTGTGAGCCTGTTGCGCGTCATCACTTCGTTGGTATGCCGTGCCGGGTTCTTCAGCCAGCTTCCGCGCGTTCTTTCTTGCAGGTCTTCGGTGGGCGTTTTCAGCAGCGCGGCCTCGGATCGCGCCGACGCAATGGTGCATTTTGGTCACTTCGTCAGAACCTTGCGCGGCCGCCGCGCCTGGCATAGTCTCGTGCCATGCTCAGCGTCGGAGAGTGGGGCAGTGAAAACAACAGCAAACGGCCTTCGGCCTAACAAGTCGCTCAAGTGCGTTACGCGCTTCGCGCTCCACCGGACTCGCCCAACCGGGGCTGCTACGCAGCTTACCCCGGTTGCGCTCGCCGCTTAGCTCCACGTTATATGTCAACGAAATTGGCGAGTACTTTTTGCTGAGAGCCATTGCAGAAAAATAAAAGGAAGCAGGGTGCAATCTGGAAGCGTAGTCGCGCTGCGGCGATAGTGTCGCGTTTTCCTCTCGCATTGGTTTGGAATGGCGTTGTAGAAAAAGCTGTCCATGGTAAAGTTTGTGCCAATAGGGAGCCATCATTCGGCTTCGTCAGGGGGCGCGCCTCCAGGCCAACGCTCGGAAACCGTGCTAATGGGCGGCAAACCAGTGCAAAGGGAGAGCCACAAGATGTCGGGTCGTTTACATATAACAAGTCGCTCAAGTGCGTTCCGCGCTTCGCGCTCCACCGGACTCGCTCAACCGGCGCTGCTTCGCAGGCTATCGCCGGTTGTGCTCGCCGCTTAGCTCCACGTTAGAAGGCATGCGCATGACCACCGAGATGGTTGCTAGAGTAGAGCTACTAGATACAGGTGAATTACTGTTGGGTCTGGCTGGGGAGGGAATTCCGTCTTATCAATATGTATACCGAGAGGCAGCTGGAGTATATTGGTCAGAGGAGCCTCGTGGCTTCAAATCTACCGTAATTGAAAATTGGTCTTGTTCTAAATGGTTTAGCCATATTGTCGCAGTTGTACATTCAGGGCTTGGTGTCAAACTCGTACTGGGCAAGCAGGTAGCATGGAAAAATGTTCCTGAACAAGACATTGTTGAAATAGAGAGACAAAATGCCTTCTAACAAGTCGCTCAAGCCGACCGCCTCAACCGGGGCTGCTTCGCAGTTTAGCCCCGGTTTCGGTTCCCTCCGCGCTGCGCGCTCCGGCGGCAGCTTAGCTCCACGTTAGGTTTACTACAGGAAGAAGCCACATGAAAAAATTTATTGGAGTAATATTTGCGCTTATATCAGGTATGACGAATGCCTTCACGGGGGATGACTTCGAGGAACTAGAAGGGATGACTGTCGTATATGCTGGAGAGTTTGAGCCTGTCACTTGTCCTATTGGAGGAAAATACGACTGCCTAACGTGGCCAAGAGATTTACTAAAATCAAAGTCAGGGAAAGAGTTATGTCTTGTCCCTTCGTCATATGTTAGTTGTAGTTTTCGTTGTAAAGGACTCATAGCATCGTCGGGAGGAAGCCAGTTAACGCTATTTCTGGTCGGCATGAGTGGCGATTTTAAGAAGTCACGCTTTGAGCAATATAAATGCCCAGAGGTATTCTAAATTTAGGTTTCTTTTTTGTGGTGGGCGCATGTCATTCATATACATCATAGTTGGCGTTCTTGTAGGGGGGTGGGCGGCTTCGGCAAGAAACCTGCCAGAGTCTCAGCAGCCACAAATTTTCTACGGACCAATAGGTTCGTTAATCCAGTTTGTATGTCAGTTTGGTGGGCTTGGTCTTGTAATATATGGGCTTGTAAAGCTTTTTACTTAGCCAGGTAAACCTAACAAGTCGCTCAAGGTCGTGGCTACGCCACTTGGACGTCCCCAGCCGGCGCATGCTTCGCATTTTATGCGCCGCTGTGGCCGCCCCTTAGCTCTACGTTAGCGGTCATTTTGAAGAGGAGATATACATGCGATATATTCTTGCTGTTTTTTTAATTATTGCTAATGCCATTGTTGCATTTGCAATGAGTGCGCTTAACGGAGAACAGAACTCCATACCGGTATTGGTCGGTATGGTTATTGGCAGCGGAATTGTTGGGCCTGGCGCGTTTGCGTCTCTATTTTGCCTTTCGAAAAAAAATCGATCTGACTATAAAAGATACATTAAGGTTTTCAATTATGTTTCTATTTTCTTTATATTTGGAGGCTTGCTTCGTGTTGCTGAATTATCAGGAAAGCCTGATATAAAAGTATCAGATAATAAAAATCAAATTGAACTTTCTATTTCTAATAAATGGAAAGTTTACGAAAATAAGAATGTAGATATAGAAATAAGAAGTGAGCAGGTAGGCGGGGTAATTGTTGTAAGTTCTGAGCCGTCAGGAGTTTCAAGCCTTGAATTATTGCATTATTCACAACTTGTATCAGGAAAGGCTTCAGAAACAAGTCGCGTAATATCAACTTCAAAAATAAGTCCATGCACAACAGCTAAGTTAGAGTGCGTGTCTCAAGACCTTGTAGTTGAAAAAGATGGTTCAACCATGTCAATATTCTGGGCGACTATTAAAAGCGAAAAAAACTTTTACAATTTCTTGGGAATTACGCCGGTCAATAATTATCAAAAAGCTTTACCTGAATTCAAAAAAATATTGCTAGGCTTGTCAGAAAAATGACTGCTAACAAGTCGCTCAAGCTGACCGCCTCAAACGGGGCTGCTTCGCAGCTTACCCCC
>CAZBMR010000179.1:0-3280 GCA_964492695.1 uncultured Lentimicrobiaceae bacterium | reverse complement strand
GAGCGTGCGCCCGGCGTGAACCGACAAACAGCTGGAAATCTTGCAAGGCAGCCCCTAAAAGGGGCTGTTTGTAAAGTGCTATGCTTGATGAAATGTCTTTCAAAGCAGCTCAGCTCTGCCAATCCTGCTCAAAGCAGGAATGTTCTGCATGGCGCTTTACAGGACCTTGCATAGATTTCCGCTGTTTGGCGGGAGCGGGGAGGTTTCCCTTTGTTCATCCCTTGATCTTTGGTACTTTCCATCAAGGGAAAGTACATAAACTACTGGTTTCCAACTGCGACAATTTGTTGTATTACATGGTGTTGAGCTGTTGTGTGATGCCGTCTGATATAAACGCTGTGTTTTTAGAATTAAACCCTACGCCACGATAGATCGTCAACTCCCAATCTTTTGTTTGATCTCCTCTTTCAATGGATACAAATACCTTTTAACTATAACCCAAACGATGGCGGGATCAACAGCATCGTAAGCATGAATGAGCCGATTTCGAAATCCCCTGATCTTTTCCGAATGTTGCAGGGCGATGCCCGGATGCAGTGCATGATACTTATTAACTGCTTCGCCAATGATGCCTAGTTGTCGTTCAACTGCACTTTGAGTCTTCAAATCATGAACATAAGCATCAAAACCGTTGACATCGCTTGTGAATGCTTCAATTAAATCAATTGACTGAAGAATGTCATACAAGTATTTTTGACCCTGTTCCGTCATAAATCAATTGTTTAGTGGCATCAATACTTCTTTTCAAATAAGGGTTCTTGATGGATTGTGCGGTTAATAAATCCACTTTCCGTTTAAAGAACTCCTCAAAACCATCCCACAAGGATAATAGCATTTCACCCCGATCGAATGGGTCGGTCAGATCTAGCTCAACCAAAAAGTCAACATCGCTTTTTGAAGGATCGAATCGGTTTGTAACAGCTGACCCAAACAAATACAAGTATTTGACATGGTGAATCTTACACAATGATTCAAACTCATGCGACCGTTGAGATATCTTTTCTTTAATAATCATTTTTCAAAGATAAATAATTTTGGCTACCCAACCTTAGTTTACTTGGTTGTCATAGAAAAAGAGTCTTGTACCTAATGCTTTACCAAAGTTTTTCGGTCGGATGTTGTGGAGAGCGTATCTATTGTTGCTCCTGTTCATTGTCTTTTGTACATGCCAAAAAATCTGCTGAGGCTGGCACGAATTATTGCCTGCAAATGAACAAAACACTTCAAATCCTGACCGGCTCCGAAAGCATTCGGGAGGGCGGGGAGGTTTGGGATGAACAGCGAGCGTACGCCCGGGGTGAACCGACAAACAGCTGGAAATCTTGCAAGAAAGCCACAAAAATGGGCTAAAGTCTATTTGCTTTTGGCTTTTAGCAAGCTGGTTCGTTGACTAAAGGCATATGCCTCTGCCCATCTTTGAAAAAAGCAGTTTGTTTGCATAAGGCTCTTGAAACACTTACAAAGATTTCAGATTTAAGGAAAGTTTCAACTCATCACAAGTCACCCGTGACCCGTCACTTCTTATTGATCTTTGGTACTTTCCATCAAGGGAATTACGAAAACCAATGGTTTCCAACTGCGACAATTCGTTGTATTGCATGGTGTTGAGCCGTTGTGTGCTGCCGCCCACCTTCAACCTGGTGTAGGTAGGGCGATAATCGTGGTCGTAAAAGTAGGAAAAAGATCGCATTGCATTCGGTACATCAGAATTGTACTGCCTCTGCTCAGGATTTGCCACTCATCAACCAATACCAAAATCTGCTGTAGTCGTTCTTCAACTTTGTTCATTGTTTCATTTTTAGAGCGCAAAGTTGATGGCTTCTAAGAATACTTGCAAGATGCCCGTTGCTTAAGGGTTACATTTATCCTTGCATTTGAACCTCCAAATATACTCATAATACCCAATTATATAAGCGATTACACGTTTTTCAGCAGGCTCTGATGCGTTACCAACATAGGGACTATACTAGAAAACCCCGATTACTTGGGCATTTCAGTACTAATATGAAAGAAGTATTATCATAAAAACAAAAAAAGTATTATTGCTAAGATGATTACTACGGTTATTATACCGATAATATAACTCTCTAGTTCATATGAACCACCCCAACTTGAGGGAAAATTTCCTTCAATCTCATCTTTTAGGCTCGTTTTACAACCCTTTACCAGCCAACGTACAAGGGCTCCTATGGTTACAGTCCATGGTATCATCACTTTTTCCTTTCTTTTTCTACTTCCTTAATAACAGAAATAGCTTTGAGCCCTTGATTAAATTTGTTTAATCCTTGTGAACTGACTTTATTCCACTGAAATACCTGGCCTGCCCGTGTTTGCCATTTCATACCGGCAGGAAGCCCTTTTGTAGTTGTTAATTCAGGTACAGCCTTCACCAGTTTGTTGAAACCATCTAATCCCTTCTCCGTTAATTTAACAACCGATTTTGTTCCGGTTAATCCTAAAGATATCAAACCGGGAGCAACATCAACAAAAGCATCAGTTTTTTCTTTGGAGTTAAGTTCTGTCCCACCAAGTGTTTTACCCGTAAGAAGTGAAAAGGGAGAATTTACAATACCATACCCGACATTAGCAACTACTTTTAAAGCCCCTTCACCAACATTTTCTGAAGGAGAATCGAGCCACATTTCTGCTAGTGTTAAATTATCCGGTTTCGAAATTGATCCAACAAATGTCCAGTTACCATCTTGGTTTAGAATATTTGATTTTGAAAACTCACTGATGCGTTCTGTTCTTTCTTTTCCAGTCAGTCCATCTCGATATTCTACTCCATCTTTTATTCCAACAGTATAGCCCCATTCTCCAGTTGATTGTGTATAGGAGATGCCAGTCCCGCCAAAAAACCAATTTCTGGCTTTCGCCCAAAATTCTGAATACATCCCATCCGGATCAATGAAAATGGCTGGATTATCCAACGCATAAGTATAAGGGCTCCAGCGTCTTCCTTGCTCCGCCAGCGGATCAACCGAATGCCATCTCCCCAACTGCGCATCATAAAACCTTGCTCCGTAGTCCAACCACTTCCCCGGCATGGGTTGTTCTTCCTTGCCGTTGTAGAGGTAGGGGTTGCTGCGGGTGAAGGTTTTGCTGTCGTCCATGATCTCGCGGGGGTCAACACGCACTGCCTCCAATGCTTTTCCATTCTTGATGTTGCTGATCTCCACCGTGTGGGCCATCCTAAAGGGGTAGTCGTCGCTGGCCTGGCTGAAAACTGCGAAGCCATCGGTGTGCTGGTATAGGCTAAGCGACTGACTGATCATGTGTT
>CAZBMR010000178.1:0-3304 GCA_964492695.1 uncultured Lentimicrobiaceae bacterium | reverse complement strand
CGTGCAGTTGATTTGTAATCATCAGGCGTTGGTTCGATTCCGACTGGGGGCACCATTCACTAGCGGCAACGGATTGGGGTGATCGAACCATGGATTCGCTGCTGATTTACCTGATCCCCGTGTTCGTCGTCTTTATGTTGGCCGAACATGCCTACGGCGTGAAAGTGGGAAAAAGCACTTACACTTTTAACGACACCGTGGTGAATTTGACGCTCGGTTTGATGAGTAGTATCTCCCAGTTCGTCACTAAATTTTTTCAGATTGGCATTTACATGCTGGTCTATGCATGGATCTGGGGCCAGGACGAAAACCCCTTTTGGGGCTCTTGGCTTGGCATCCTGACGGGTGTTCTGCTGTTTGATTTTTGTGACTATTGGTTGCATCGAGCGGAACACGAGACGGCAGCACTGTGGGCAGCCCATGTTGTGCACCATCAAAGCCCGCACTACAACTTCTCGGTGGCGCTGCGGCAGGTGACGACAGAACCGTTTCTGGGTTTTGTGTTTTATTTGCCCATGGCTCTCGTTGGTATGCCCCCCGAACAACTGTTGGTGACGGCCTTGTTGGTTTTGTTTTACCAGTTCTTCCTGCATACCGATCACATTAAAAAATTGGGCTGGCTGGAGTATGTGATGAATACGCCGTCCAACCATCGGGTGCATCACGCTGTGAATGACATCTATCTCGACAAGAACTACGGCATCGTGACCATGATCTGGGATCGAATCTTCGGCACGTATCAGCCAGAAACGGAGCCATGTCGTTATGGCACCGTGAAACCGTTTAATAGTCATAACCCGGTCTGGGCCAACGTGATCGAGTATGTGGCGATCTGGAAGAAAGCCGTTGCGACGCCGGGTGTGCGCGATAAATTTCTGGCGGTTTTTCGACCGCCGGGCTGGGCTCCGGCAAACTACCAAGATACGCCACCGCAGAAAATTGCCGAGCGAACAGGCGGTCGTCTGGTCGTGGCCGCGCAGTTTTTGGTCATTGCGGCTCTGGCAGTGGCGTTGATGGGCCAGGAGGCGTCTCTTTCCTACCCTGTGGGCGCCGGGATTGTTGTCGCGATTTTCGCCCTGGGTGGTTGCTTGGGTGCGTTGATCGACCGAAAAATCAGCGGTCTCGCGGCCTTGGCGGTGAACGTTTTTACGCTTGCACTGTGCGCTTATTTATTCGGTTTGTAACGGAGTGACTTCAATGGCAGCGCATGAATCGTTACGTGGACGTCTTGAATCAGAAATGCGCAGTGTCTTTCATCTGACGCTTTATTTTGGTGTCTGGTTCAGCGCAATAAACTTGTTGTTGCATGAGACGCAAGGACAAGCAGGGTTGCCGCTGGAAGCCTGGGGCTTTGCCTGGATCAAAGCGGCACTTTGCGCCAAGTTTTTGCTGGTAGGACAGTTGCTGATGCCGATGCCCGATGTGACTAGAGACCGGGTGTGGTCGACGATTTTGCCGCGCTCGCTGGGCTATCTGCTCGTCGTGATCATTTTGAGCGTGCTTGAAGAGGGCGTGCGTGGTCTATTGCATGGTCATTCATTCGTGCAGACCGCTGCGGCGTACGTAGACACCAACCCGCTGCGCTTTCTGGCGCTGGCTTGGATTTACTGGATGATTCTGGTGCCTTATCTGGTCATTAACGGTTTGCTCGCGGAGTCAGTGCCGCAAGCAAACGCGTCACGCTGAGTCACCGGCAGCCTCGTTGTAACCGAGCAGGTTCGAGAGCTTGGCGGCAGCAGCTTTGACCAGAGCGGCTTCTTTGCTCTTTGGATCAGCATTGAAGACGCCGGCGGACCCCAAGGCGGTAATGGCCGCGACCATTTGCCCGGTGTGATTGAACACCGGAGCGCTCAAGCCATTAATACCCGGAATATGGCTGCTCCCGCCCGCACAGGCGATTCCATAGCGGCGGCTTTCTTCATTCTGTTTATCCTGGGCTTTCTTGAGATCGGCCACACTGGTTTTGGTGGCTGCGGCGACTTGCTTGAGTTCGGCGGCCAGAGCCTGTTGAACGACCGCATTGCTACCAAAGGCGGTGAAGCATCGGCCCGTTGCAGAGTCATGGAGCGCCAGGACGCGCCCAACTTTCAGGGATACAGAAATAGCGTTGCCCGTGTCGATATAACGCACGACCGTTGCGCCGCCACTGCCCCAGACGGCGAGGCCGACGCCCATGCCGATCTCGTCACAAAGCTCTTCAAGAATCGGTACGGACAAGCGCGGTGGGTCAAGCGCGGCGAGCGCGGAAAGCCCTAGGGTCAGGGCGAAGGGACCGAGGTGATAGCGTGCCGACTGCAGATCTTGGTTAACGAGGCCCATGCGTTGAAAGCTGACCAAGTAACGATGCGCCTTGGCGGGCGGCATGTTGCTCAGGCGGGCGATGTCCTTCAGCATGGCTGGCCGCCCGGAAGTAATGAGCGCTCTGAGAATGGCGCCGCCGATTTCGATGGACTGGATGCCCTGCTGTTTAGAAGAGGGTTGGGTAGTTGGGTCGCTATAGCTCATGGGACGTGATGGTTCCGTAGGCAAAGAAATCTATAATTGAACAGTCTAAACAAAACTGGCGCACATGGCGCATTTATTGATTGCTTGAGGATGTTTTATGACTTCAGTCATGGTGTGTAACCCCAAAGGCGGGTGCGGCAAGACGACGTTGGCCACCAATCTGGCCGGCTGGGCGGCGAATCAGGGTAAAAGCGTGACCTTATGCGATCTCGATCGCCAGCAGTCTTCCTTACGTTGGATGTCGTTCCGCGATGAAGGATTGCCCGCCGTGAATGGGTTTTTCGGCGGCGGCCAACTCATGGCATCGTTGCCCAAAGGGGCTGATGTGACCGTCATTGATGCACCGGCGGGCCTGCAAGGCTACAAGCTTAGCGACTACTTGCGATTGGTCGATCGGGTCATCATTCCGGTGGTGCCGTCCGTGTTTGACATGGCGGCAACGGAAGATTTTTTGAACAGTTTGCGTAATGATCTCCGCGGGCACCGCGATAAAGTCGGCATTGTGGCCATGCGGGTCGATCCGCGAACGCGTGCCGCCGTGATGCTGGAAGAGTTTTTGCAGCACTTTGACGTGCCGATTGTGACCTACATTCGGCCCACCTCGAACTACGTCAATGCGGCCGCCTCGGGCCGTACGGTCTTCGATCCGCCGCGATCGCGTCATGGGCGAGATCTGGAGCAGTGGGCGCCGTTGTTGGCCTGGCTTGAAAAATAACGAGGCGGCCACATATCGGAAATGTTGGGAGCACATAGTTCTTGACAACCGGTTATTAAGTCAGCATAATGCTTGGCTTCTCGG
>CAZBMR010000177.1:0-3365 GCA_964492695.1 uncultured Lentimicrobiaceae bacterium | reverse complement strand
AGCAATCCGTGTACATCCAAAACATGCGTGGACTAAATGACACTTTCCCGGTAGGGAAAGCCATCCGTGTATATCCGTGGACAGCAAAACAACGCACCAGTCCTTTGCGTCAGCGCGTCTTTGCGTGCCAAAAAAATCTTGCGTCAGCACTTTCGAAATGCCGCAGGCATGCAGAAAGCAATCCGTGTACATCCAAAACATGCGTGGACTAAATGACACTTTCCCGGTAGGCAAAGCCATCCGTGTGCATCCGTGGACAAAACCTAACTTCCGACAGCAAGCCGCATCCATTACCATCTCTGACCAGAATAACCCACTTTCCCGTTAGGGAAAGCCATCCGTAACCATCCGTGGAAAAGAAAAAACAATGCGTCAGCCTTCAAATCCTCAAATCATTTGAATCTTCAAATCAAAAAAACAACTTGACACCAGCATAATAATACCTACATTTGCACCACATAAACTAACCATTTGAAATATCCCCGCAATGATCAACAGATTAATTGCCAGATACTCTGACCGTTTTCTTTCTCGCTGGATCGTTCTCCTTTACGATGCCACGGTGGTTTATGGCATGTACATCATGGCCAACCTCATCCGGCATAATTTCGAATACATTGCCATCAACCCCTACATCATGGAATCCCAGTCGCTGCTGGTGATGTTGGTCTATATCAGTGCATTTCTCATTGGAAAATCCTATACCGGCATTATCCGGCAAACCGGAACCACCGATGCTGTGCGTGTTTTCACCACAACAGGACTTTCGTTTCTTGTACTGCTTATCATTTATTTTCTAACCCTCCCCTACACCGAAGCAAGGCGCTTCATCCCGCCCCTGAGTGTGATTGTGATTCACTTTTTGCTCACACCCTTTTTTCTGATTGGCAGCCGTTTCATCATCAAGTCCATGTACAACAACATCATCACACGCGAGCGGAAAAAGCGTGTCAGGGTGTTGATATATGGTGCAGGAGCTGCCGGCATGCTAACGCGCAATGCACTGAATCAGGACATGTATTATCAGTACGAGATCATTGCCTTCATCGACGACAACAACTCCAAGGTGAACAAAACGCTCGAAGGCATTCCGGTGCTCTCGCGCGACAAAGCCCTTAATCAAGGCTATATCAGGCGCTATCAGGTGAACCAGCTCATCATTGCCATCCAGAATTTTGAGGTCAACCTCCGCCGCGAAGTGGTGGAGACGGGCCTCGAGCTGGGGCTGCAGGTAAAGGTCTTGCCAGGCATCAACACATGGATCAACGGGCAACTGAGCTCCAACCAGATCAGGCAGGTGCGCATCGAAGAGCTGCTCGAGCGCGAACCCATCCGGCTCGACAACAACCAGGTTTCTGCCGAAGTAGCCAACAAAGTGGTGATGGTGACAGGTGCTGCCGGTTCCATCGGAAGCGAAATCGTCAGGCAGCTGCTGCAATACCATCCTGCACGTGTCATCCTCATCGATCAGGCCGAATCGCCCCTCTACGACCTTCAGTTCGAAATCAAAAACGACGACAAGCTGCGGCATGTCTTCGAAAAGGCCCTGTTCATTGTGGCCAATGTGAAGGACAACCTGCGGATGGAGCAAATCTTTTCCACCTACAAGCCTCAGATTGTGTATCATGCCGCTGCCTACAAGCATGTGCCGCTCATGGAAGAGAACCCTTACGAGGCGGTGCTCGTAAATGTGTTTGGTACCAAAACCATTGCCGACCTATCGGTGAAATACCGTGTTGAAAAATTCGTGATGGTCAGCACCGACAAGGCCGTCAATCCCACCAATGTGATGGGGGCCACCAAACGCATTGCCGAAATCTACACCCAATGCATTGACAATGGCAAAACCCAGTTTATCACCACCCGCTTTGGCAATGTGCTCGGCAGCAATGGCTCGGTGATTCCCATCTTTCGAAAACAAATCGAAAAAGGCGGGCCTGTCACGCTTACCCACAAAGACATTATCCGCTATTTCATGACCATCCCCGAGGCCTGCAACCTGGTGCTCGAAGCAGGTGCCATGGGTAAAGGCGGCGAAATCTTTGTGTTCGACATGGGAAAGCCTGTTAAAATTTACGACCTCGCACGCAAGATGATTCAGCTTTCGGGCTTTATCCCCGACAAAGACATCAAAATCATCGAAACAGGTCTGCGCCCGGGCGAGAAACTCTATGAAGAGCTGCTCACCAACAACGAAAACACGCTCCACACCCATCACCCCAAAATCTTAAGGGCACGTGTCGAAAGTACTGACCGCAAGCAATTTGTGAGCGATCTCAACAGTTTGGGCGCTGCCCTCATCGAAAAAGACATCTTTCTCCTTGTGGGCCGCATGAAGGAAATGGTGCCCGAATACATCTCCAACAACTCCGTATTCGCCAGCCTCGACATGAAGGGAAAAAACTGATCCGGAGATCAACCAAAGAATGAGAAAAAGACGCCAGGCCACTGCGTCTTTTTTTTAATGCCACTTCCCGAAACCATAAGTCCGAGGCCCTTACCCTGCATATACCAACAAGCCGAAACGTGAAAAAAATGAATAAGGCCGCAGGCCTTACCCAGCAATGCACCAGCAAGCCGAATCGACAAAACAAGCAATAAGGCCGTAGGCCTTACCCGGCAATAACCCCCGGATTCATCCAATTACAGAATTCACATATCCTAAAAACACTTCCATCTTGCACCGGGTCGGGCGGGGAGGCCGTGGGATGAACAGGGAGCGTGCGCCCGGCGTGAACCGACAAACAGCTGGAAATCATGCAAGGCAGCCCCCAAAAGGGGCTGTTTGTAAAGTGCCATGCTTGATGATTGGTCTTCAAAGCAGCTCAGCCCCGCCAATTTTTCTTTAAGGAAGCTTGTCAGCATGGCGCTTTACAGGACCTTGCATAGATTTCCGCTGTTTGGCGGGAGCGGGGAGGCTTCCCTCTGTTCATCCCTTGATCTTTGGTACTTTCCATCAAGGGAAAGTACATGAAAAGGGCAACCCCCTACAGGGTTCATGTAGTATCTCCGTCATCCACCCCCGTATGAATCCGGGGGTTATTACTGGGATAGCCTTACAGGCTATAAAATGGTTCTTAATCATCGAAGTATATTCGTAAAATAAATTGCAAGTCAAAAGCCAGTGCATCAACGCACCAGCATCAACCAACGCCAAAAGGCCGTAGGCCTTGCCCAGCAATAACCCCCGGATTCATCCGGGGGCAACAAGCAACCGTCAGGCCTAAAACGCTGTAGGCGTTTCCCATTCGCGCAATCTTAGCATCAAAACCATTCGCGCATTCGTGGCTAAAAAACATGCGCGCATTCATGGCAACAATCCTTCCTGACAAGCACCAAAGCAGAAAACAACCAGCCCTGCCGAC
>CAZBMR010000176.1:0-3500 GCA_964492695.1 uncultured Lentimicrobiaceae bacterium | reverse complement strand
AGCTGTTACACAAAGTTGCACAAAGGAAACACAAAGGGTCTCAAAGGGCTGACGCGAGTTTTTTTTTTTTTTTTTTGCACGCAAAGATGTGAAGGCGCAAAGAAAAATACTGTTAGTCAGGCGGATACGCTGACCTTCAAGCCTCCGACATCCGACCTCTGACATCCGACCTCTGACTTAAAGACCCTCAGACCTCAAGACCCCCAGACCTAAACAATTATTCACTTTTCATTATACATTAAAACCCCCAGACTCCAAGACCTAAACAATTATTCACTTTTCATTATACATTAGAACCCCCAGACCCCCAGACTTTAAGACTTTCAGACCTTCGGACGGCCCAAATTTCGTTTATTTGCAAAAAATTGGATGAATGCAGCAATTTGATCATATCATTGACAGAAAAGGAACGGCAAGCATCAAGCACGACCTGGCAGAAAAAGTTTTTGGAAAACCTGACGTATTGCCCATGTGGGTGGCCGACATGGATTTTGAAACGCCTGCTTTTATCCGTAAGGCGGTGGCAGCAAGGGCCGCGCATCCGGTGTATGGTTACACCTTCCGCGATCAAGCCTATTACGACAGCATCATTTCGTGGATGAAACGCCGCCATCAGTGGGACATTCACAAAGACTGGATTTTGTTTTCGCCGGGTGTGGTGCCGGCCCTGAATTTTGCGGTGATGGCCCTCACACAGCCCGGCGACGAGGTGATTGTACAATCGCCGGTATATTTTCCTTTTTTCAGTGCTGTGAAAGACCATGGGAGGGTGTTGGTGAACAATCAGCTGAAGCTTGAAAACCAAGGCTATGTGATGGATTTCGAGCTACTCGAATCGCAGGCCAAAACCGCTAAACTGCTGATCTTGTGCAACCCCCATAACCCTGTGGGCAGGGCGTGGCAGCGGCAGGAGCTGGAACAGCTGGCCGACATCTGTCTGCGCCATCAGGTGGTGGTGCTTTCGGACGAGATACACAACGACCTGGTGTTGCCACCATATAAACATACCGTGTTTGCTGATTTATCGCCCGAAGTGGCTGCCATCACCATCACGGCCCATGCGCCCAGCAAGACTTTCAACCTGGCCGGACTGGCTTCCTCCTCGCTTATCATTTCCGACGAAAAGTTGAGAGACACCGTCAAGAAACAGATACAGCACCTGCACCTCGACATGGGCAATATTTTTGGTTTCGAAGCCACCAAAGCCGCTTTCAATCAGGGTGCAGACTGGCTGGATGGTTTGCTGGCCTACCTGGCTGCGAATGTGGCTTTTGCAGAGGATTTTCTGAAAAACCGTGTGCCGGAGACAGGCGTGTTTCGCACCGAAGCCACCTACCTCATGTGGCTCGACCTTGGATTTACAGGCCTCGATGACAAAGCACTTCACCACAAGCTGGTGCAGGAAGCTGGGCTGTGGCTCAGTCCGGGAATTGATTTCGGCGCCGGAGGCAAAGGCAAGATGCGGTTGAATGTGGCCTGTCCGCGATCGGTGCTGCAGGAAGGACTGAAACGCCTGGAGGCGGTATTGAAGCAGAAATGAACATTCTAAATCAATAGAAATGAGACTGTTAAAATTTATTGGAGGTGTTTTTCTTGTGCTCGTGATGTTTCTGCTCTTTTTGGGCTTTTTCATCAGCAAAGAGGCCGAAACACAGCAGCACATCTACATCAAAGCCCCGCCCCAAACGGTTTTCCGGCTCGTCAACGACCTGAAACAATGGGTAAGCTGGAGCCCCTTCCTCTCGGGTGAAGACGACCTGAGCTCCACCTTCAGCGGCCCTGGCCGTGGTGTGGGCAGCAAGCTGCTGTGGCAGGGAAAAGACGGGAGGCGCGGTAGTCAGGAGATTGTGGCAAGTAATCCTTATCAAAACCTCACGATTGCGCTTGAGATGGCAAACGGCGCGCAAGCCTTTGATGAGTGGACCTTTGGCGATACCACCGGCGGGGTGCTGGTGCAGTGGAAACTCCGCATGACCGGTCTTAGTTACCCCTTTCAGCGCTATTTTGGTTATTTCATCGGGGGGCTGATGAAACCCCTCCAGGAGAAAGGGTTGCAAAACCTGAAAGCCCTGGCTGAAGCCGCGCCACTGCCCACACCCATCGAACTGGTAGAAACAGAAACCATCCACGCCCTCGCCATCCTCGACTCGGCCATGATGCCGCAACTGGAGCAAAGGATGGAAGAAGATTATGCAGCCCTGAGGAAAACCATGTCAGCAGGCCGGCTGGCAGCTTCCGGACCGGCATTTGCCGTGTACTACAACTGGGCCGAAGATGTGCCGGTGAAATTCAGGGTGGCTTATCCGGTGGCCGAGGAAGTGCGTGAACATGGCGAGGTGCACCACTATGCATGGGAGGGAGGCAAGGCCGCAAAGGCAGTTTGGACGGGCGATCCGGCGGGAATGGCAAAGGTGCATCAGGATATGGATGAATACCTGGCCGACTTTGGCTATGCATTGCGTGGTGCTGGCGTGTATGAGGTGTACAGGGGCGGCGGCCTGAACGAAGGCGACACCACAGGCCACATCACCGAGGTGTATTACCCGGTGAAATGATGAGCTGCAGCCGGTATAATGCGCATGAACATCGGAAAAGAATGATTGTTTAAATCAGAAAGCCTTCCTTCATGGAAAATCAGGATCAAAAGGAAAAGAAGCCATTCAGTTGGCAAGGATTCAGGAAACTGTTTTCGCTCCTCAGGTTTGTCTTGCCCAAAAAATATGCCTTTGTGGGCGGGTTGCTGGCGCTCACCATTTCGAGCCTCACCACGCTGGCATTCCCCATGTTGCTCGGCGATTTGATCAATCAGGCCAATCCGGAGGCCAGTCTGCAGCACATCAACAGGATTGCCCTGATCCTGTTGGCCGTGTTCGCCGTGAACGCCGTGTTTGCCTACCTGCGCATCTATTGGTTTGAGCTGGTGACGCAACACATGCTGGCCTCGCTGCGCCAAACCACCTACCACCACCTGATCAGGCTTCCCATGAATTTTTTCAGTGGCCGGCGCGTGGGCGAACTCAACAGCCGCATCTCGGCCGATATTTCCATTCTGCAGGAAACCTTCACCTTTACCATCGCGCAGTTTATCAGGCAACTGATCACCATCTTTGGCGGGGTGATTTTGCTGTCGCTGATCTCGGTAAAGCTCACGCTGTTCATGCTCGCATTTGTGCCGGTGGTGGCCATTGGTGCACGCTTTTTTGGCAAGCACATCCGCTCACTTTCAAAGAAAACGCAGGGGCAGGTGGCGCAGGCCAACATTATTGTGGAGGAAACACTGCAGGGAATTACAAATGTAAAAGCCTATGCCAATGAATCATTCGAAAATCAACGCTATACCGAAAGCACCAACGAGGTCATCCAGGTGGCCATCAAAGGATCGAAAGCACGGGCTTTGTTCATTTCGCTCATCATTTTCAGTTTGTTCACCACCATCGTAGGTGTCATCTGGTTTGGGGTGTATCTGGTCAATCAGGGCGAAGGCATCAATGCCGGCGATT
>CAZBMR010000175.1:0-3506 GCA_964492695.1 uncultured Lentimicrobiaceae bacterium | reverse complement strand
TCAAGTACTTCGGTGATCTTGACATTGACTTTGCGGGCACCTTCGGGAAGATTGTTCGGTTCAATCACTTCTATCACACGCTCCAGATGTGCAGGCAGTTCCAAACGTACGGGCTTTTTAGCTGATGATGCTTTGTCGCGGGTGTAGCTGATGTGCTCCTTCACTGGCTCAGGCACCTCAAGGGCAGGCAGCTCAAACAGGGTGGGCTGACTGGAATCGGCCGGAATATGACGTTCGCTTTTGCTTCCAAAGATCATCCTTTTGAGCTGGGCAAGCTCGTGTTGCAACATTGCCAGAAGGTTCTTTTGAGCAAGAAATTCTTCGTATTCTGCTTTGGTGATGGTTACTGTTTCCGTGCTTGCCATGAGGCAAATTTAGCAAATCAACGCTTTGATATTGTTGATTTTAGCACTTATTTTTCAACATTGTTTTGTGGATAAAATCGCTTGTTTTTTCTTGCTTTTTCCAACGAAATACCATTGATTATCATCACCAGCTCGCTGTAGTCGATGGTCAGTTTTCCGGCTGTTGACAGCGATGGTGCGGGCAGGTGAAAAGTGCCCTGCTCAAGTCGTTTGTAAAACAATACAAAGCCTCCTGCCTCCCAGCGCAGCAGCTTGATGCGGTTGCGCGGCTTGTTGACAAAAATGAACAGATCGCCACTCATGGGGTTTTGCCCCAGCTTGCCCGAGACCAAACCACACAACCCATCGAAACTTTTGCGCATGTCGGTTGACTCCTGATACAAAAAGTACCTGGCCGAAATAACCGAGAGCATGGCCTCAGAGGTTGATCAGTTGCCTGACCACATGCAGTGGCGTGTTGGCCGGAAGCTCAAGGCTTGTGCCTCCGGCATAACGGATGATGATCCCTGGCACACTCACCGGACTGAGCTGCACAAAGGAGTGCTTGGCCACAGCTTGTTTTTCTGCCTTGTCCCGCCTTTGAATCCAATACCGAAATGTAAAAAGCTTGATGTTTCTGGCTGCTGCAAAGGCTTTCTGCGACTGTCCACTCCCACGCCACTCATCAACCAGTGCCAGCATCTGCCTGCGCCGTACTTCAACTTTGTTCATGATTTCTATTTTTGAGCGCAAAGTTGAAGGCTTCTAGGAATGCTTACAAGATGCCCGTTGCGGAAGGGTTACCCATATACTGCATTGTTGTTACTAGATTCTCTGGTATCCTTATCGATCTGGATATAGGCCATCATTCCTGCAACAAAAGATTCTACACAAGTTGCGTCTTCGTATTGCCATTTGTCAAACACACTTCCATTGTGTTCGATTCCAGTATGATTTTCAATCCATAGGAATTCAGGAAATTCGTTTTCGGGGTCAATAAAAGGAAGTTTTATGCGGATTGCATCACCAAAAGTAACAAAATCACGTAAAGTATATATTCCAGCATCATTTTCATTTGTTGCATCTAGGTCACCATTGGTTTCTTCTGAATTGCCTTCATTACGTGCTGATGGGTTATAGGAGTTGCCTGATGCTTTCCAGTCCATGCGTTGTCGATCCCACGCATTCCAAGTTTGCAATGAGCTACCACTTAAGCCTAATATACTCCATCCACCTGTCAGTGGAATCCAATAATCATAAGGATAGGAGCTTGGTGCTCCCCAACCACCTCCAGCGCTATGGAAATTATTATGGCCATATAGTAAATGGGCGTATTCATGTCTTGCAATAGCTAACGGTATTGATTTAAAAGTGCCAAAATTACTATAGGAATCAGATTGATAACCAAGCAAAGGCGTGCCTATACTCGAAGGGGAAGCGTTTCCAGTTCCATTGTAAGGATTACCTTGGCTATCTAACCTGTTGCGCCAAATAAACATTATATGATCCCATTTGTGTGGTAAGTCAATACTTGGAGTAATTTTCGGTTTTCCGGCTACAGTTGTTGTCCAGTTATCAAAATAACTTATATCATTAAGACCATTTGCGGTCACAACATTTCCATTTAACAACTGATTTATTTTGTTGATTGCAGCGTTTTCATGCCCAACGCTATTTGCATAACTTTTTAAAATCATAAATACACCACCATTATTTGGAGCAACAAGATAATCACCAATCAGGTTATAATTCCCAAGAGAAGCTTCCCTGTAATATTGTGTAAGAAGTCCATTTGATTGCCCTGTCGGAATCTGGGGATCAAGAAAATTATTAGCCCATACCGGCAAAGCATTTACTGGCCATTCGTTAGTTCCATTCGGATTTGGATCGATACCGGTATCATAATCTATTTCAATAAAAACAAACAACACGCGTACTGTGCCGTTTGCCGGTAAATGCCATCCATTTTTACTTGCATAAAGTTCTTGCGAATCATCAGGAAGATTAAACTGGGTTGTATCTGAAAACAAACAAGTGAATTGCGCAGTGACAAACTGTGCAAAAAATTGAAATATAAATACAAAACTAATTGCTTTTAATAATTTTTTCATAATAATATAGGTTCTCGGTTGAAATTAATTGAATTACATATATACCTCGGTCGAAACCGGCAAAGTCAATGTTTAAAGGAAATGAAACCGTTTTGAAAAACTTTAAGCATTTCCCATGCATATTAAAAACTCTAATGATGGAAAATTCTTGGTTGGAATCAACTTTTAGAAGAGAAGAAACAGGATTGGGATAAATAAAATATCTTTTTTCGACTAAGTTGTCTTTTACAAAAATTGTAGGATTCTGACTTAACCCAATCCCCAAAGGGAAATTACTCCCGGGCAACCAAAACCATGGACTCTCTTCTTCAGTCCCGACTATTGTTGAATCTGGCATTATTGTTTGGTTGTCTAATGCTAAATCAAAGTAGTGGTTATCGGTATTATTAACAGAAAAGAAATAGTCATTACTAATCCATGCGCTGTTCACCCATCCCACTGGCTCTGTAGGCAACCAGTCCGCACGAAAAAGTGATGAATCCCATGTAATTTTTACAGGTAATACGAAATTCATGGCATTAATTACTTCATTAAACTGACCATAATAAGGATACGCTACCACTTTAGTAGTATCGAAATATCCCGTACCTGCTCCTCCAGTTAATGTCCATACATTAAACGCATTATAATCAATGTGAGGGTTTCCCTCGCCTAATAGTGTATCAATTCCATAAACTGTTGCAGATGTATCCCATATAAACCAAATGGTATCTTTAGCAGCGGTGGCATCTTCAAAAGCCAAATGGAATTTCCATTGAATTTGGGCTGGTAGATTTAATGAAATAGCTAAAGTTGCTAATAATAATATGCTCTTATTCATAATGTTAATTTTATATTTAACAATCTCTCAAGCAGACTCACCAATCTAGGGATTAGTACTCTACTTATTTATGGTTCGTTTTTGATTATAATGCTTTTTAATAATACTGATAGGTAGATGCCGACTGGCTGAATGTTCTGATCAATCACACAAAAAGTCCTTTCGACTTCTATCTGAGGCCATGTTCTGTTTGCTGGTGATTTCTTGTTCTCCTGAGCAAAGCCAATATGC
>CAZBMR010000174.1:0-3594 GCA_964492695.1 uncultured Lentimicrobiaceae bacterium | reverse complement strand
AAACGGAGAGATTCCTGCCGGTCTGACACGCTATCAGACAGATGATCAGATTGTTGTTCCTGCATCAAATGAGCAGGGCTTGTTTGACGAAGGCGACTACCACCTCACTTTGCGGGTGACTGACAAGGAGGGTTGGTCGGTGCAGAAGGGGATCAGCATCAAAATGATGTACCGCGAAAGGTAACTCATTGGACCGACTGAATGGCCCATTCTTTCAACGTAATGCTGCTGTTGCTGTTGATGATGAATTTCAGCCAACCCAGGCGCTCAGGGCTTTTCTGTAGTTTGAATCCGACGTAGAGATCGGTGTTGTGTGGCAAGGCGAAACAGCTGAAGTTCGTAAAACTTTGACGCGAATAAACAGTATCATGTGATGGATAAAAGATCATCGGACTGTTCCATGATTGAATGAACGACAATGTATCAGCCACAAACAAGGCATCGCCCTTCAGCGCTTCGTTAGCTTCAACTGCCTGAAGATGAAAGTTTTCTGCTACAGAATAGAAATTATAAAAAGGTGTAAGCTTCTGGCAGTTAAAATTATAAATGGTCTGGTGATATACATAATTTTCGTCCTGATGAATGGTCAGCACTTCGTCAAGCCAGGTGGTGTCGGCATGTCTGAATCCGTAAAAACCCAGCTGCGCATGCAGCGATTGCACCGAAGCATGGGGATGCTGGCCCATGCCCGGCGACCCGATGATATTCACTGTGAAGTCGATATCCGGTGCCCCGTCGGTGTCCACATCCAGCAGGATGGATGATGGAATGTTGTAAAAGCCAGTGATGGTTTGCGCACTATCGTTGATGACCATGCCTTTTACATCGGCAATCAGAATTTCAGGTGCAACGGGTACAGCCTGTTTTTTGCAGGCAGTCGCCATGCAGCACAAGCCAATCGTTAAGGCAAAGAAAGCGAAATGGACCGGAAAAGACTTCATACTTTAGGCACTACTTACCGTAATGGCAATTGGCCTGCAAAGATACGCCAAGTTCGATGGCAAATAAGGAGCATCCCATGAGATGTCATCCGAAATGCAATCTTGTCATTTTAGGGTTACAGAACAAAAAAACGCCGGCTGCAAGGCCGGCGTTTTCATAAAATTACAAAGCGTGATCCGGAATTTTCCCAGTCAGGCTTTTGAAGAAAGCGATCATTTTATCAATTTCTTCTTTCGAGAGGTCTTTGCCCAGCTGTGTTTTCGCCATGATTTTCACCGCATCTTCGAGGCTTGCCACACTCCCATCGTGGAAGTAGGGGGCTGTTTTTTCGATGTTGCGCAGCGAAGGCGATTTGAATACGTTTTTGTCGGCTTCGTTTCCGGTGACAACAAATTTTCCTTCGTCTTTCAGCTCCGATCCGGTGTATTCCCAATATGGACCATGCACCAGACCAAAGCGTTGCATCATGTTTCCGCCAAGGCCGGGGCCAATGTGGCAGGCAATGCAACCTGTTTCGATGAAGAGGCTGAGGCCTTTCTTCTGGTCTTCGTCGAGCATGCTCACAGCACCATCCAAAAAGTCGTCAAAAGCGGCCGGTGTGGCAAGGGTGCTTTCAAAGTCGGCCACAGCAGCGGCAAAATTGTCGAAGGTAATGGGGTCGGTCTGGCCGGGGAAAGCTGCCTTAAACATGTTTTGGTAGGTTTCGGAGGCTTTTATGATGGCCACCACGTCTTCACCGGTCTTGAGACCCATTTCCACGGGATTAAGCACCGGGCCTTTAGCCTGATCTTTCAAATCGGGCGATCGGCCATCCCAAAACTGGGCCACATGGAAATAGGCATTGAAGGTGGTGGGGCTGTTGCGTGTGCCAAGGCTGCCATCGTGTCCGGGAGAGGTGCGTTTGTTGTCGACGCCATAGTTGGCTATGGGGTGACATGTGTTGCAGCTCATTTGTCCGTTCGCAGAAAAACTTTCGTCGTAATACAGCTTTTTACCCAGCTGTGCAATGGGGGTGTTGGGGTCGTTGGGGGGAGGCAATTTGCTGAAATAGTTTTTGGCTGTTTGAATGAGCTTCATATCAGCCTCCGACATCTGTTGTTCCTCGGGTTTGGAAGTCTGGGTGTTGCAGCCTGCCAGAAATAACATGGCAGTCAGCAAGGCAAGAATCGTTCGTTTCATGGTTTAAGAGGTTTGTTATGGATGCAAAATTAACATTTTATTGGCAAAAATCAAGGAAGTTTTAGCATTTGAATGCATCACTTTCAAGAACTTTGGTTCAGCTTCGACCGCAGAAAAAGATTAATTTTGATTACTCAATTCATAGAAATTACCTGCCATGATAGCAGTTCCAAACACATCTTTTGTGCGTGAGGCCGACGCTTATACCATTCAAAATGAGCCCATAGCATCCATCGATCTGATGGAGCGCGCATCCGAAGCCATTGTGCGTCAATTGGTTTTGCGCTTGCAGCCAACACAGGAGGTGGTGGTGTTTGCAGGGATGGGCAACAACGGAGGCGATGGGCTTGCCATTGCCCGCTTGCTGGCAAAGCGGGGATATGATGTGCGTGTGTATGTTGTACAAACTTCGAAAGAGGGCAGTGCCGACTTTCATGTCAACCACAATCGCCTCTCTGAGCAGACGGCGGTAGAGGTGCATCAAATTCCTGAAGCACATGAGCTTCCGGAATCTTTGCCCGCAAATTGCATTGTTGTGGATGCACTGTTTGGCTCAGGATTGAACAAGCCCATCGGAGGAGTTGCCGCGCAGGTGGTTGATTTCATCAACCGGCAGCAAGTTGTGGTGGTGGCTGTGGATATTCCTTCCGGCCTGTTTGCCGACCGGGCAACCGACCTGCTTCACACAGCTGTGGTGCATGCCGATTACACATTTACCTTCGAATGGCCAAAACAGGCGTTTTTCTTTGCTGAAAACGAGCACATTGTGGGCGAATGGCAAGTTGTTTCCATTGGTCTTCATCCTGATATGCACCGGATGGAAGGCCAGAAGTTTTTTCTAACCGAATCGGCTGACATCAGCACTCGATTACGGTCGCGGCCAAGATTTGCGCATAAGGGCAATTTTGGTCATGCTTTGCTTATGGCTGGTTCGGCTGGAAAATCGGGCGCTGCTGTGCTCGCTGCATCAGCCTGTCTGCGGTCAGGGGTGGGATTGCTGCATGTGCATGTGCCGCAGCATGTTGTGCTTCCCTTGCAGTGTGCCCTACCCGAAGCCATGCTGAGCATTGATGTAAACAGCCATCACCTGGCAAGCTTGCCTGATTTGTCAGCCTACAATGCCATTGGCATTGGTCCGGGCATTGGGCAGGAGGAGGAAACAGCCAAGCTGCTCAAGCTGTTGATTCAGGAGTGGAAACATCCGGCCGTGCTCGATGCCGATGCCCTGAACATTTTAGCTTCCCATCCCACATGGCTGGCGTTTTTGCCACTCAACACCATCCTCACACCCCATGTGCGTGAGTTTGAACGACTTACGGGCAAGGCTGTCAATGGTTTTGAGCGCCTTGAGAAACAAAGGGAGTTTTCGCAACGCTTTGGCCTGGTGGTGGTGCTCAAAGGCGCGTATAGCAGCATCAGTTTGCCCGATGGAAGGGTGTTTTTCAACCCCACCGGCAATCCGGGCATGGCAAC
>CAZBMR010000173.1:0-3646 GCA_964492695.1 uncultured Lentimicrobiaceae bacterium | reverse complement strand
CCCCGCCGCACCATCGAGGCGACGCTGACCGCCATGATGGCAACGCCGCATCTGGGCAAAGCCGGTGTCCATCCGGTTGTCGCCAGTGCTGCCCGCGAACTGCTCAACAAGTCCGAGAACGAGCGATCCGGCGTCCTGTCGACAGCCATGTCGTTTCTTGGCCTATACCGTGATCCGGTTATCGCGGAGGTCACCCGGCAATGCGATTGGCGGATCTCGGACCTGGTGACGGGCAAGCAGCCGGCCACCCTCTACCTCGTGGTGCCGCCTTCCGACATCAGTCGGACGAAGCCGCTTATCCGCCTTATCCTCAATCAGGTCGGGCGGCGGCTGACCGAAGAACTGGAGGCCAACAGCAAGCGGCACCGGGTGCTGCTGATGCTGGACGAATTCCCCGCGCTGGGGCGGCTCGACTTCTTCGAAAGCGCGCTGGCCTTCATGGCTGGATATGGCCTCAAGGCTTTCCTGATTGCCCAATCACTGAACCAGATCGAGAAGGCCTATGGCCAGAACAACGCGATCCTCGACAACTGCCATGTGCGGGTCTGTTTCGCGACGAATGACGAGCGCACCGCCAAGCGGGTGTCGGATTCGCTCGGCACCGCCACCGAAATGCGCGCCATGAAAAACTATGCCGGACACCGACTGTCTCCCTGGCTGGGGCACTTGATGGTGTCGCGTTCGGAAACGGCGCGGGCCTTGCTGACGCCGGGCGAGATCATGCAGCTGCCCGTTGACGACGAGATCGTAATGCTGGCCGGGCTGCATCCGATCCGGGCCAAGAAGGCGCGCTACTTCAAGGACCAGCGATTGACTGCCCGCGTTCTGCCGCCACCGGAGTGCCGGAAAGCCGGGCCCAACACCGTAAATGCTGGTGCCTGGGCGGACATGATTGTCCAGTCCGCAATGCCAAAGCCATTGCCCGCCGGAGATGACGAGGAGGGCGATGCGGACAACGGCGGTATCAGGCGGGAGCCCGAGCTTCCTGACCATGAGGAAATCGTACCGCCGCCGCGCGTGGTCAACGAGTTCGAGTTCGAGGAACCCATGATCGAGGAAGATCTGGCGCAAAGTCAGCGGCAATCTGATCGCATGCGGACCGTTGCCCGCCAGGCCGCGCTTGATCCCGGCGACGGGATCGAGCTGTGAAGCGCACCCGTCACACCTTCCGCCTGCCGCCCGAGCTTGCCGACCAGTTGGCCGACTACGCATCACGCAAGCGGGTTTCGCAGGCCGCCGTTGTTGAAGCGGCGCTGGCATCGTTCCTGTCACCAGACAGTTCCGAACGCATGGAAGCCGCCTTCAGCCGGCGGCTGGACCGGATTTCGCGGCAGCTCGACAAGCTCGATTACCATGTCGAGGTCGGCAACGAGGCCATCGCCCTGTTCGTGCGGACCTGGCTCATCTCCAACCCGGCATTACCGGACAGCCAGCTTCCGGCCGCGCAAGCACAGGCGCAGGAGCGGTTTACGGCTTTCGTCTCAGCCCTCGCGCGGCGGATGGAGAGTGAGCAACGCCTGGCGCGCTGAAGGTTGCGGCCCTGCCCATGGGCTAGGACGTTTCTGACATATGCGGCGGCTTATGTCAGAAACAGGCCCGAAATTTGAATTAGGGTAAGACGCGCCGAACGCCCTGGTTCCCTCATTGCCGCTTACGCCAGTGTTTCTATGGGCACGCTGCGCTTTGCTCGCATCAAAAGCTTGTTGCCCTGCCGTGATCTGATGCCCTTTTGATCCGCCTCGTCACGCGGGCCGGTTGTCGGTGCGCGCAATTGCGAGGCAGCGATGAGCGTTATTCCGATCCGGTCCGAGGCAGCAACGCGCGGTGCGCGCATGTTGCGCACCGCGCTCGGGCCTGAGATCGGGGCCTGGCTTGAAGACCCGGCGGTCATCGAAGTCATGCTCAATCCCGACGGGCGGCTCTGGGTCGACCGGCTCGGCCTCGGCATTTCCGATACGGGCGCAGTGCTGCCTGCTGCCGATGGTGAACGGATCATCCGCCTGGTCGCGCATCATGTTGGGGTGGAGGTGCACGCGGCTGCGCCGCGGGTCTCGGCGGAATTGCCCGGGACGGGGGAGCGGTTCGAAGGGCTGTTGCCGCCGGTGGTGGCAGCGCCCAGCTTCGCGATCCGCAAGCCGGCAGGCGCGGTGTTCACTCTGGCGGACTATGTCGCGGCCGGGATCATGTCGGCGGCATCCGCCGATGCTCTTGCTGCCGCGGTCGTGGCGCGGGCCAATATCCTCGTCGCGGGCGGGACGTCGACCGGCAAGACGACGCTGACCAATGCGCTCCTCGCCGAGGTCGCCCGGACCGGCGACCGGGTGGTGCTGATCGAGGATACGCGCGAGCTGCAATGCGCTGCGCCCAATCTGGTGGCGCTGCGCACCAAGGATGGCGTAGCCTCGCTTTCCGATCTGGTGCGTTCGGCCCTGCGGCTGCGGCCCGACCGGATTCCGATCGGCGAGGTGCGCGGGGCTGAGGCGCTCGACCTGCTCAAGGCCTGGGGCACCGGCCATCCGGGCGGGGTCGGAACGATCCATGCCGGGTCTGCGCTCGGCACGCTGCGGCGGCTCGAGCAGCTGATCCAGGAAAGCGTGATCACGGTGCCGCGCGCCCTCATTGCCGAGACCATCAATGTCATCGCCGTGCTCGTCCGCGACGGCACCGGTCGTCGCCTGTCCGAGCTGGTCCGCGTCGAAGGCCTCGATGCCGCCGGCAACTACCGCCTCATCCCACTTGTTCCCCCAACCGAAGGAGAATGCTCATGACCCGATCCCTTGCCCGCGCCCGCAATCGCGCATCCGCGCTCATGCTGGCTGCCGCTGCCGCCGCCCTGGTCACGGTCATGCCGGCCCATGCCGCCGGCTCGTCCATGCCGTGGGAAGCCCCGCTCCAGTCGATCCTCGAATCGATCCAGGGGCCCGTCGCCAAGATCGTCGCGGTGATCATCATCATCGCCACCGGCCTCGCGCTTGCCTTCGGCGACACCTCGGGCGGTTTTCGGCGGCTGATCCAGATCGTCTTCGGCCTGTCGATCGCCTTTGCGGCCTCGTCCTTCTTCCTCTCGTTCTTCTCGTTCGGCGGCGGAGCGCTGGTCTGATGGAGGGCGCGCCGCCCGGACTGCCGCTGGGTTACGCCGTGCCCGTCCACCGGGCGCTGACCGAGCACATCCTGCTCGGCGGCGCGCCGCGCGGCCTGGCGATCGCCAATGCGACGCTGGCCGGAGCCATCGGGCTCGGCCTGCGGCTGTGGATCGCAGGGCTCGTGCTCTTCGCGCTCGGCCACATGGTCGCAGTCTGGGCGGCCCGGCGCGATCCGCAATTCGTCGATGTCGCCCGGCGGCATCTGCGCTTCCCCAATTTCCTGAGGGTGTGACGCTCCATGTTCTCGCTTCGCGAATACCGGAACAAGGCTGACCGCCTCGCCGACTTCCTGCCTTGGGCGGCGCTGGTCGCGCCCGGCGTGGTGCTCAACAAGGACGGCAGCTTTCAGCGCTCTGCCCGCTTCCGGGGGCCCGATCTCGACAGCGCGACCCCTGCCGAGCTCATTGCGACCACTGCGCGTCTCAATAGCGCGCTGCGCCGTCTGGGATCGGGCTGGGCAATCTTCGTCGAAGCGGTGCGCCGCCCAGCGCAGGACTACCCGG
>CAZBMR010000172.1:0-3662 GCA_964492695.1 uncultured Lentimicrobiaceae bacterium | reverse complement strand
TTGTTGGTTCAAGAACCGCCAGCATCGCCACCAACAACACCTTAAACACCATTGCTTTCACGCACCGTCTGCAAACTCCCAGCTCAAGCTACATAGGCTACGATGTGTCGTTTGACAGGGGTGCCACATGGCAACTCAATCAAATAAACTACGATCCCACACTTGCCGGTTATTTCCCTGCCCGTTATCCACAGGGTGCCATTTACAATCCCGAAGGAAACACCGACCCCCAAAATGCCTACCATACTTATGCTGCCCCACTACTCGACGGTAGCCTGGGAGTAAGCGGTTCATGGGGTGGCATTGGTTACGGCGCCAAGAAGTTTGCAGAAGGGTCAGCTCCTGTCCAAAATTCCTTTAATTCCAGCGGACCCATTCATTGGTTTCTTCCCTCCGCATTCACCATTCAGGCAAATGGCACTGCATGGTTTATTGACGAGCGCACCGCCTGGGACGGCGCCACCTCCACCTTCGACGGTATACTGAATGTTGCCAAAGGCACTTTTGACGAAGGTGTAGGTAGTTTTGTTTATGAGGTGCAGGAATGGCCTTTTGATGTGAACCCCGATGATGGCATCAATGACATTGAGATTGCATTTTCGCCCGATGGTTCGGTGGGCTGGATCAGCATTTTATCAAATGCCCCCACCACATTGCCCTACACCTCTTATCACCCCATTCTTTTCAAGACCACTGACGGAGGCGAAAACTGGGAAGGACCATTTGAAGTTCAGCTAGGTGGTGAAGAAGGTCTCGAAGGCGTGAAACAGTTTATCACTGATGAAGCGCTCGTGGCATTCTACGATCCGGAACCGGTGCCAAGCCGCGATGCCATTCCCTATTATATGGGTTATTACCACGATTTGGTGGTGGATGCATGGGGCAACCCACACCTTCATGGCAATGTGATGCTGGCCGATTTGGAAGCCGGCTCAATTTTCACCGGTCCTGACTACAATGCCCCCCTCCACATTTGGTCAGCCGATGGCGGCACCACCTGGCAAGCCTACAAATTGGGCAACATCAAGCAATTTCAGGCAGAATTTACAGGTGGCGGCAGCACTGTGAGCCACTACAATCACAATCAAATTTCATCAACACCCGATGGCACGGTTATTTTCTTCTCCTGGATAGACAGCGATATCCCTGATGCAGCCGACAATACACGTCCGGATATTTATTTCACTGATTTTATCCCCTATGCAGGCCCTGGTGGAACCCACGGTACTGTTGAAAACGTGACGGTGTTCAGCCCGGCCATGTGGACAGCAAACTGGGCAACCATGCCCGACCGCGTATTTGTTCAGTCGGTTGGTTCCAACTCCGTGGAGTGCACCATACCATGGATTTATCAAAAGCTGGATGCTGAAAACAATCCTTCCACACCTGTGCAGTTTAACTACATTCCCGATTTCAAAAAAACATACACCATCACCGGACTGAATGAAGGAAATATGGATGACGTTGCCACCGTGAGTCAAAATCAGCCCAATCCTTTCAATGGTGTAACCACCATTCAGCTTAACCTGCTGAAAAACACTGCGGTAAGTCTTGAAGTTTTTTCACTTACCGGACAAAAAGTGCTCGGACAGGTTTATCCCGAAATGAAGGCTGGTGTGCACAGTTTGCGTGTAAGCAGCCAAAACCTTCAAAACGGGGTGTATTTTTACACCGTCACAACCGGTGCTAAAAAAATCACCAAAAAAATGATTGTTGAATAACAGTTGATATATAAAATAGTCAAAGCGGGATTTTCTTGGAAGATCCCGCTTTTTTTTTAGAAGTTTTGCTTACAGCATCAGCACAAATTTCAGCACAAAACTTGCATTCTAACTAAACTTTAATACTTTTGCATCAATTATTTTATGTTACATAAAACCTAATTACCATGAGAAAAATTCTACTTTCTTCAATTGCTTTTTGTATTACACTTTCCCTTGCTGCGCAAGGTCCGGTTATGAAAGTGGAACAGCGTCAGAAAACTGTTTCAAAAGTGAGACATCACCAACACATAGATCCGGTAAATTCGGGATCTGTGGTGAGCACTGGAAGCCATGAAACACCCAATTGGCTGCCACAACAAAAAAACACCAACATCGTGAGCGTGATGGATATTGGCACATCCGCCAATGCATACGGCTACTATGCTGGCACAAGAACAATGGTTTGGCACGACCGTAATCTCAATGCAGTTGTTAACTTGCACCGTATGGGAGGAGCTGGTGACCCGGGAGGTTACTCTGGCGACCTGGGCATCGACTTTTCGATGGATGGTGGCAACACCTGGACCAGTAACTATGAGATTTACATCGCCGAGAACAATAGTGGCGGAACATATTACACCGATGCAGCGCGTTATCCACATGGTGGTATCTTCAATCCTTCAGGTGGCAATGATCCAAATAATGCCTGGTTTGTATATTTCGCTCCGGTGCTCGAAGGCACAAACGATGGATGGGGTGGGTATGCATATGGTGTTGTAAACATGGGAGATATGACTGTGCGCACCAAGAATCTTCTTTCTTCACCCACTGGAATGTATCTCGGATTACCCTCTGGATTTGACATCACCAATGAGCATGTTTTTGCTTTGGATGTAAACGAAGACATTGCTGGAGCAGCATATCAAGGCAATGTCATCTTAAGCAAAGGAACATGGAACAGTGACCTCAATGATTTTGAATATACGCAGTATTTGATCGACCACTTTACCGATGCCGATCTTGGTGCGCCTTACGATGCTAAAATTGCTTTTGCAGCCGATGGCCAAACAGGTTACATCAGCCTTCTTAGCGACGATGGAAGCGCAGAAGCCATCAGTGGTTTCAAAGGTGGTTATCCTGTAATTTATAAAACTACAGATGCAGGTGAATCATGGACTGATTTAGGTGGACTACAGCTTGGTGGCCCAAATGGTTTTTCTACCATCGTAAATGATTTGTTGACCGATGAAATGATTGCGCAACTCTACGAAGAACCCCTTCCTGCCAGAACAGAAATACCCTATTGTGTTGCTTTCGATCACGATATAGCAGTGGATGCCAATGGCAACCTCCATATCGCTGCAGTTGTTGGCGTAACGGGCTCAGACCCTTATTCGATCTCAACAGGAATCCCCTATTCGCTTGCAACTTATGATTTCTACACAACCGATGGCGGCGATACCTGGCATGCTGTTAAGTTGGGTGCTATCAGGATGTTCCGTGGTACATTTGGTGACATTTCTGAAGACAATCGTGCCCAAATCTCAGCAAGCGCCGATGGTCAAACAATGGTTGTCACTTGGCTCGACACTGACCTTGAAGACGTTCTCGATAATTCTCGTCCTAATGTATTTGCTCGCGGGTTGAAACCAAATCCATGGGGCACTGCAGACCTGACATGCGTGACTGGCGCCGATGAACCCACCAACACCACTCTTTTTTCGGTTGCAATGTGGAATGCAACCTTTATGTGTGCTTCACCCATCACTCGTGAGGGCACTGACGGAAGGTATTATGTTCCAATGGTTTATCAGGCTTTGCAGGATGGCAGCGACATTTTGCCAACCCAGTTTAAATACATCAAGGATTTCTATTACACCGATGCTGACTTCTGCATTGTAGGAGTAGATGAACCACAAGCAGGAAACCAATTCAAGATCGAGCAAAACTATCCTAACC
>CAZBMR010000171.1:0-3698 GCA_964492695.1 uncultured Lentimicrobiaceae bacterium | reverse complement strand
TCAGGTGGGGTGCTTAGCTCAGTTGGTAGAGCGGCGCCCTTACAAGGCGTAGGTCAGCGGTTCGACCCCGTTAGCACCCACCACCAAAAAACCCACTAGATCAAGGGCTTGGAGCAATCTAAGCCCTTTTCTTTTGTCCGTAGAGAGTTCGCCCATGTTTGAGTCCATCCGCAAGCATTCCAAGATCTTCATGGTCTTGTTGTTCTTGTTGGTCATTCCGTCCTTTGTGCTGGTGGGGATCGACAGCAACTACTTCACCGAGAAAAGTCCGGTGGTTGCCAGTGTCAACGGCCAAGACATCACACAAGCCGACTGGGAAAACGCCCACAAACAAGAGGCCGACCGCATCCGTGCCCAGGCCCCATCGGTAGATCCCAAGTTACTTGACTCGCCCCAGGCGCGTTACGCGACCCTTGAACGCATGGTGCGGGACCGCGTTTATGCGGCGGCAGCCGAAAAAATGCATCTCCTGACCAGCGATGCACGTCTGGCCCGTACCTTGCAGACCATGCCGGCCATTGCTTCCCTCAAGCAGCCCAATGGCAGTCTGGACGTGGAGGCTTACCGCGCTTTGGTGGGGGCCCAAGGCATGACCCCTGAAGGTTTTGAGGCCAGTGTGCGTCGGGATTTGTCGCTAAACCAAGTCATGGCTGGCGTGGCGGATTCAGCGCTTGCCAGTCCAAGCGAAGTGCGCTTGGCCATGGATGCCTTCTACCAATCGCGCGAAATTCAGGTAGCTCGTTGGAATGCAATCGATTTTTCTGGCAAGGTGACAGTAGCGGATGCTGATCTGCAAACCTATTACCAAGCACATCCCGACAAATTCCAACAACCAGAGCAGGCTCACGTCGAGTACCTGGTTCTAGATTTGGAAGCCGTGCGCGCTGGCATTGTTCTGAGTGAAGAAGATCTGCGTACTTATTACAAAGAAAATTTGGTTCGCCTCGCCAGCAAGGAGGAGCGTAGAGCAAGTCATATCTTGATCAACCTTCCCCCATCGGCTTCGGCTGCTGATCGCGCAGCGGCGAAGACACGGGCCACCGAAATTTTGGATCAAGTGCGCAAATCGCCCTCCGATTTTGCTGCGCTGGCCAAAAAATATTCCGAAGATGCGGGTTCCGCTCCTGCGGGCGGTGACCTAAACTTCTTCGGCCGTGGTGCGATGGTTAAACCTTTTGAAGATGCGGCCTATGCCTTGAAGAAAGGCGAAGTCAGTGACTTGGTGGAGTCGGAGTTCGGCTTCCACATTGTGCTGCTGACCGACATCAAAACCCCGCGTACACCCAGCTTTGAGGAGCTGCGCCCGACCCTTGAGTCAGAGCTCAAACAGCAGCAAGCCCAGCGCAAATATGCGGAGGTGGCAGAAACCTTCGCTAACAGCGTCTATGAACAAGCTGACAGCCTCAAGCCCGTGGCGGAAAAGCTGCGCCTCAAGTTGCAATCGGCGACAGATGTGAGTCGTCAGCCTTCTGGCAAAGCGCTCGGCGTTCTCGCTCACCCCAAGTTCCTCGAAGCGTTGTTCAGTTCCGAGGCGCTGGAGAAAAAGCGCAATACCGAGGCATTGGAGATTGGGCCGAATCAAATGGTGGCAGGGCGCGTTGTGGAGTACACCCCGGCGGCACGCTTGCCACTGGACAAAGTGAAAGAACAGGTGCGTGCCTTGGTCGTCGCCGAAAAGTCTGCAGCACTTGCCCGTAGCCATGGAGAGGCCCAATTGAAAGCTTGGCAAGCCCAGCCAGGGACTGCGTCGGGATTGCCCGCCCCAGTGACTGTGTCTCGCATTCAAAGGGCAAATCTGCCACTTCTGTTGGTCGAAAAGGTTTTGCGCGCTTCGACGGATGGTTTGCCGTCCTGGATCGGGGTGGATTTAGGCCAAGAAGGCTATGCCGTCGTTAGATTACAGCGCGTTATCTCGCGGGACGCGCCCAATCCAACACTGGCGGCACAGCAGAGCGCTCAATACCAGCGTCTACGTGCTTCAGCAGAAGCATCGGCTTACTATGAACTGCTCAAGCAACGCTTTAGCGTTCAGATCAAGGCATCTCGGCCTGAGCCTGTTTTGTGATCGTGATTGTCCATTTTGCCGAATTCAATCAAAAATTGCGTTATAATTTCAGCTTCTACGGTGGCTGTAGCTCAGTTGGTAGAGTCCAGGATTGTGATTCCTGTTGTCGTGGGTTCGAGCCCCATCAGCCACCCCAAGTTTGCAAGTGCCTTGAAAAATCAAGGTAGTGCGGGAATAGCTCAGTTGGTAGAGCGCAACCTTGCCAAGGTTGAGGTCGAGAGTTCGAGACTCTTTTCCCGCTCCAATTTATAAAGGGAAGCAGTAATGCTTCCCTTTTTTGTATTTTTTAGCTTTGCTGTGTTTTTTTGACGTGCATTTCGCTTAAGTTTAAGCAAGCGATGCTGCGATTGAATGCAAGCGTTGCTTCTGCCCCGATGGTGAAATTGGTAGACACTGCGGACTTAAAATCCGCCGCTTCTCGCAAGAGGGCGTGCCGGTTCGACCCCGGCTCGGGGCACCAGCCAAGATGCTTGGTTTCCTATAGTCGTCCTGGTGGCGGTACTTCGCCCACCGCACGCGCTCCATGCAGCCGGAGCGAGCCTTGTATCGGCGTCACGTCGAAATAACAGAGATGTTTTTAAGCTAGGTGTGTGCGGTGCTCTTTGTCACTGGAGCGTCAGTGCGCCAGCGGCCTTGCTCTTGCCGGCACGCGCAGGTGGATTGCACAGGCCACAGCTGTAGTGGCGGGCATTTTCGTAGGGCTCGGTCACGAACATACCGCCACATTGAGAGCAGGCAGTGCGGGTCAGCATGTTTGCATCGACGAATTTGACTAGGCGCCAGGCGCGGGTGAAGGACAGCAAGGGGTCAATTTGCGCCATCTGGACCTGTTCCTGGTAGAGGCGATAGGCCTTGGTCAGCAGCTCGACGGAGTCCAGGTCCACGCCCTTGGACAGATAGACGTAGATGTTCAGGAACAGCGAGCTGTGGATGTTTTCTTGCCAGGTCAGGAACCAGTCGGTGGAGAAGGGCAGCTGACCCTTCGAAGGCGACTTGCCCGCCACTTCTTTATAAAGACGGATTAGGCGCTCGTAAGAGAGCGTGGTCTCGGACTCCAGTACTTGCATACGCGCACCCATCTGGATCAGCATGGCGGCGCGTTCGATTTGGCGGGCCTCGTTCAAGACACTTTTGACTGGGGCGGACATAGCGGGTTCTCCGAAAGACAACAACAGGCAGTGCAGGTGGCTTAGAGCACTTCGGAGAGCTTGCTCGCCATCAGGATGTTGGCGTGCAGGGTGTTGGTGGCCTCGTTGGCGATCTTGCTGGTTTTTGGTGTGTTGTGGTTGGTCAGCAGGCTCCAGACCAGTTCGTCGTCCACGCGGAAGGTGCACAGTAGGGTGTTGCGCGAAGCCAGCTTTAGCACCTGCGCCACCGAGAGCGAGGCCAGGATGTCGGCCGCTTCCTCGGTCATGCCCAGGCGGAAAACCGCTTCTGCCTTGTCGTGGCGGATGAGGTTCTGGGCCAGCATCAGGTACGAGAGGTTCGCTTCGCGGATTTCGGCCAGCAGCTGTTCGGAGGTCATGGTGCAATCCTTTATCAATTGCTTTCGGCCTCAAAACCAGGCCAATCGCTTGAAAAGGATTATGAAAGCCGGCTAATCAAAAAATAAGTCGGCCTTTGCCGGTGCTTG
>CAZBMR010000170.1:0-3731 GCA_964492695.1 uncultured Lentimicrobiaceae bacterium | reverse complement strand
GCGCGCAAGCTGACGAAGTGCCCCACTGCCCTGCCGACAGAACATGCCGAAGCTGCGCTACCTGACTGTGTAGTAGAAACTTCGGTACTGGCGAGTGAGAGGAAAGCGCGGACGCCGGGCAGTGAACGTGGCACGGGATTTTCTACAGCGTGCGATGCAATGCCAAAGACATTCCGCACTGACGCCTAACGCAGAGCTAAGCGGCGACTGAGACCGGCGCGACAATGCGAAGCAGCGCCGGTTGAAGGCGTCCAGTGAAGCGCAAAGCGCTGAACGCGCTTGAGCGACTTGTTAGGTATTTAGCGGTTTACCTATTGCGGAAAATAACACCTGCTCAAACCAATTAGAAGCTGCTCATAAGCCGCTTTAAGTTGCTGCTCTTTACTTCAACCTGACTTCACGCGAGAAATTTTACTCATGGTATACATGAAGTGACCATCACTGTATTGCAACTGGCCGCGAACAGCTCCGTGGTCAGGCATAAGTACTGCCGACTGATAAACAGGCAAGCCATTAAGTGATTTAGGCTCGGTAAGCGTGACAACTTTTGTTTCTAATGGTTGAGTATTTGCACTAGCACTACGCAGCAATGGCATGGTGTTTTGCATAAAATACCCTTCATACAAAGCACTTCTAGTTGCATTGAGCTCAGCCTGGCTAAGTACTGGCGAAAACTCTTCTAAGTCAAACCGAATTTCTCGGATGGTGTCATTAATACGAATTGTTCCCCCGTGCGGACCAAGTGATTCTTGGATATCAGCACCCAGCGGATAACCTCGGCACTCAAACTTGCCCATGGACGAGGTATATTTACCACCCTCTGAAATGCGTTGTACATTTGCACATGCCGACAAAAAAATAATCATTACTAAAATTACTAGGCGCATCACTTTCTCCTAAATGCCTAACGTGGAGCTAAGCGGCAGAGTGGAGCGCGAAGCGCGCAACGCACCGAACCGGCGCGCAAAATGCGAAGCATGCGCCGGTTTGGGCTGTCCGACTTGAGCGACTTGTTAGGCGAATATTCACTGTAGGTATCAAAATGCACATTACTGGGTCGCGATCCTTACTTCGTCCATAAACTCGGGCGACAACTCTACATTGATGGTGTTTTCACCTGAAATGTACTTTATTGCAATGCTTTTTTTGGCACTATCTTCCTTTTTAATCATCATTCTGACGGCATTGTCCGATTCTAGCGGTGTAAAGTAATGTACTGTGATTAGTGTGTCGAGGTTTGGTGGGGTTGGAAATAAAGGATCGTGTCGTCCTTCGTTTATAATGTTTGCTACTGCGTATCTTTTTAGACCCCACTCGCCCTTTTCATTTCGACTTACGCGGTTTAAAAACAGAAAGCCATTGGTATCATATTCTTGCGAAATGATAGGTCCGGCTAGCGAAACGCTTTCCGAATCATACTGCCAAAAAACAAAGGTTATTGGAAGCTTCGCAAAGCGCCTCTCATTCCCATTGAAAAAAAGTAGCTCAAAACCTCCGCCATAATAGTAATTATGTGTTATGTCAGACACAACCTCTTCATATAGAGCAATTGCTAAACGCCCGACGATACTGGATACCGCCATTTCGAACTCATTTATTGGCCCAATAGCTTCTGTGAAATTAAAGCCGATACTGTCAAAGAAGTGGTAGGTGCCGGAACCTGCATATTTGAATTTTTCTTGATGGTCAAGAATAGTCTCTCCAGTGAGGTAGTCCTGAACAAAAATATTGATAGCGTTCGGGAAGCCGTCATCTGTTAATCCAAAGAATATAAAACTGACACTTTTTATCTCCTCTTCCAACAACTCAGAACTGTGAATTAGTTCAAGGATCTGCTTGCCGCTATAGGGTTTTGATAGCTCGGCCGCAATACGTTCAATAAGATACTTAGCGACAATCTTACTTCCTGCCCAAGCCACAGCGAGATGGTCATTTATTATTACGACCTTTTGTGAAAGTTGGGTAAAGAGCAGATTCGCAGAGGGCTGAAGTTCACTGAAGCGTGTTGGGATATCAAGAGGCGAGTTTTGTTCTCTCTTTCCAGAGACTAGAAGGTCTCCAACCATCAGGATTACATTATTCTTTTGGTATGACGCAATGAGTGTCATTTGGCAATTATCCGAACTAACATTTGCTCACCATCTCCCACTACGGCACCGACGCCTAACGTTGAGCTAAGGGGCAGGCCAAGCCGGCGCATATAATGCGAAGCATGCGCCGGTTTGGACTGTCCAGTGACGAGCGTAGCGAGGAGCGACCTTGAGCGATTTGTTAGATTTCACGCTTGAACTTCCCCTGAGTTAAGAAAAAGCTAACTTGCTTTTGGACGTCAGCAGATTCTGCCATGAAAGTATGACTATGCGGCACGGTTATAAAGTCCTTCATTTCCTCAAGCTTGGCGCTCTCCACAGAGACTTTGCCATCGTTTGGCCCGCTAATGGCACGAGAGAACCACGGATCTAAGCTCTCAGTACCTGCAATAATGCCTACCTCGAGGGAAATTTTACCCAGCTGATTTGGCTTACTGGTTGGCTCTATACCTAACTCTTGCCCTGCTGGACCCGTAAATAGTTTGTACCACCATTTATCTTTGTTATTGCTTGTCACTTCGCTTCCGTGGTTTGGCGGGCCAAGCATTACAACTCGCTTTGCCTCTGGTACAACATTGGTTTGAAAATAGCTTCTGACCAATATGCCTCCAAGTGAGTGCGTGACAAAGTGAATTTCTTGAACACGCTGCTTCTTGCATTCTTCAATTCCTTTTCCAACCACAGCAGATAATTTCTCGATATTTTCTTTTCTTGATGGGTAACTGTCATTGACAACAACATACCCCTCTTTCATCAATGACTTTTCAAGCGAAGCCATAGAATAGTTTGTTCTTCCCAAACCATGTAAGAGAACAACACAATCAGCAGCGAAAGATGGCTGCGAAAGTAGAAAAATCAGAAATAGGTAATAGCGCATACTCTTTCTTGAAATCTAACGCCGAGCTAAGGGGCAGACACAAGCGGCGCATAAAATGCGAAGCATGCGCCGATTGGGGCTGTCCAGCGAAGCGGCCTTGAGCGACTTGTTAGGTACATTATTCACGGATTTCATAGTGGTGCCAGATGCGCAGTACAACAACTGACTGTGTGTGCAGTGCATAGCGCACGATATAGTTGCCAAAGACAAAGTCCCTGATAACGTCTGGTGTTGGCGACAACTCTACACGCCGACCTATTTCCGGAAACGTGCACAAGCTCCCAATGCGGGACACCAATTCAGCCGCAACCTTGTTCGCTGCGGGAGGATTTTTCTCTGCTATGAATTCTCTGAGCCGCTTGAGATCCTCAACGGCTTCAGCGGAATAAACCAGATTCACGAGCCAACCTTGGGTGGCTGCAACTCATTGGCTGTCCCCCAACTGCTGAGCCACTGGTGCACCGCCTCGCCGGAAACCACCCTGCCCTGTGCCACAGATTCCATTGCCTGGAGTGTTTCCTGCCAGCGCTGCTTTTCCAGCTCCTGACGCTCAATATATTCTTTAAGTGCCTGATTTATAAGCCAGCTCTTGCTTCTGTGCATGGCACCTGCCATGGCCTGTAAGTTCTGTTCTATCTCTGGCTGGAGCCTGACGGTAGTAACACTCATTGGCACACCCTCTATGAATGCACACAATGTATTACATCGTATTGGTTCTGGCAACCAACCAGACTAATGCACCTAACGTGGAGCTAAGCGGCGAG
>CAZBMR010000169.1:0-3731 GCA_964492695.1 uncultured Lentimicrobiaceae bacterium | reverse complement strand
AAACCGAAAGCACTGTTGAAACTTCTCATTTACCTTCAGGTGTTTACCTGTATCACCTGAGCGCACCCACCGGCCTGAACGAAAGCGGAAAATGGGTGAAGGAGTAGCGGGGGAGGTTGATGCGTTGATTCGTTGATTTGTTGATTTGTTGATTTGTTGATTTGAAAATTTGCGGATTTGAAGATTTGAAGATTTGACCCACAATTTTCAAATTAGAAATTTTCAAATCCCAAATTGATAGATAACAGCCAAGTACCAAAAGCTAAGAGTCATCCAAACATTTAACCCAAGTCCAAAAACTTAACTTGTTTTTTAAAAAACATCCTTTACTTTTACGGGAAATTATCAAAGTCCATCCAATGGCAAAACGAGTGTTATGAACTATATAATTGATATTCAGTTATTTACCCCCCCCCCATTTACACTATTCTTGTTTGGGTGGAGTTGGTGCTGTGCGATGCTTGTTGCACAACGCAGCCGCAGCTCGCTTTGCGCAGCCATGGGCGCAATCATACAGGCCGAAAGCCTGCCCGGCCGGGGCCGTTGATCTTTGAGGCTGCGGGCCGTCTTGTTTTGAGTGTGGGCAAGGCGGCCGGGAAAAGACACATACAACAGTATTACAAAACAAACATTTTTCCAACCTAAAAAAATAAAAATGAAAAACTTAAGTTTCTATTTTGCTGCAATTTTTACAATAAGCTTGATGCTTACATCATGCAGCAAAGAAAAAATTAACAACGACACCGAAACATTGGCAACTGACCAACAAAGCAGTACCATCTTAAAGCTAATCCGGGCCTTTGATACAAAACTTTCAACCGGTTTTAAATCAGGCGAAAGCCTGAGCATAGATTCGGCAGTATGGTATGCCGAAGCGCTGCAGAATTACAATCACGCCCGTCCCGATCAGCAATACGAGGCAACAAAAGTAAGCAAGCAGACATACGCCTTAACGATAGAAAACGGGCAGCTTGGCATGGACGATATTGCTACACTGTATCAAAACATAGATAATGATCGCGTTCAGCAGATGTCTGCCCTGGGAGAGGGTGACAATTATCTCAAACTGACTGATGTGAATTTAGACAGCGTTGTTGGCACAACAGCCTACCTCAGCAGCACCAATGTTTTTGGATTGCGCCTGATCGAAGGGCTTTATCTCCCGTTTCAGGAGGGTGATGACTGGATTTGGGGTACACTTGGGCAGGTATATGGTGATCCTCCCGCAGGCAAGTGCGATGGCAGCATGTATGGCGTTTCGGACGCTTCTGACGAGTTGGCATGGAAGCTCAATCACCCGGCCGTTTCCACTGTGCCTTATGTGTTCGTGAATCTTGTTACACGCTATGCTGACGGAATCATGGACTATAATGAACGGTTATACACAGGTTGGAACTATCCACAGGTGAACTGCCTCACAAGTGACACACTTAATTATTATCTTTCTCAATCCCATAAAATTATCAATGACATTACCGAGGGATTAAGGCCTCCCGGAAAAGAATTCTCACATGTATTAATTGGTGATTATTTACTGATGTGGTCAGGTGGAGGGCGTCATTTCCATTATTATACAGTATTTTATAGAGATAAGATAGTCCTCGGACAAGGTGAGGAGTAAGTATTATTCATTATCCGACTTAAGTCTGTATAATTTTGCTTTATTAACACATAACAATTATGTATCTGGAAGTTCAGGAGAATACAGGCTTAAGTCTTTTTCGAAGATATAAAATGAAAAACACTATCTTATTAATAGTCTTCATCTTTACAAATATAACCTTGTTTTGTCAGCAAAAAGGATGGCAAACAGTTATTGAGTATTCTGAGGATCTTATGCCAATGGATATTCAGGAAACCATCAATGGTGATTTTATCATTGCAGCCAATGTCTTATTCCAAAATGGAGTCAGGGAGTATTCCTTGGTTTATAAGTTGAATAATTCAGGTGAGTTACTTAACTTTTCAATCATCGAAGATAGTTTGCAGAGTCTTAATATCTTTTCAATAGATATTACTGAGAATGATCTTCTAAACGTGTTTGGAAGTTCTTTCGATAGTCTTACAAATTCTAGCGTTAACCTACTGAAATATAAACTCAACGCTGATTTAGAAATTTTAAAGGAAAATTCACATGCCATTCTACCGGAACTGAGGTTTGATGGACTTTTTGCAAAATCTGATAGCAACATTGAGTTTCTGTATTACGGAAGTGTATTTTTGACAAATAACAGATTCACTTCATGTGTCGCTCAGCTTGATTCAGCCTTTAATTTGTTAAAGTGGAGTATGCCTGATGTCGATAATCTTGGAATCTATTTTGATCTTAAAAAGCTCAACGATTCAAGTTATTGGGCTTTGAAGGTGTTTCCTTGGAGGCTTGAACTATTGGATTCTTCTTTCAATATACAGGATTATAGCATGATACCTGATCAGATGTTTGGAAACACAAGCTGCAAATGGGTTAATGACTCAACTTTTTACCTTATTGGCGAAAATGCAGCTCCATTGCCCGGACATAATATTGCGCTCATTAAACAATTTCATCCGATTGATACAACCGGGCATTTGTTTCAGACGTGGCATCATACGGATACAGTAGATTTTCCCTCTCTTTGGAAAGGTATAGATTTTAAACATCCTGATTCATTATTTGCTGGTGGCACGCATAATATGTCTCTCAACAACCCTTATTTTGGTAACCAGCCTTCATGGTTTGTTGTATTTCAAACCGACAGTATGCTCAACACGCGATGGGAAAGGTTTTATGGTGGCGATGCGTATTATTTGATGACAAATATAAAAGCAACACAGGATGGTGGTTGCCTTATAGGAGGGACAAGGTTTCGTTATGGGGGCACAAAGGCAAACAAAAGAGACATTTTTCTTCTCAAACTCAACAGTGAAGGTTTGCTCACCGGCCAGCTAGAAATGCCCGAATTTCAAATGAGGGAGGCCATCGTATATCCAAACCCGGGAAGTCAACTTCACATACGCTTAGCCATGCAGCATCCAAAAGCGCAACTACAGCTTTTTGATCAGGCCGGCCGTCTCATTTTGCAGCAACAGCTCCATCAAACCGAAAGCACTGTTGAAACTTCTCATTTACCTTCAGGTGTTTACCTGTATCAACTTAGCGCACCCACCGGCCTGAACGAAAGTGGAAAATGGGTGAAGGAGTAGCGGGGGAGTTTATTTGTTGGTTTAGAGTGGTTTAGGGTTTAGAATTTAGGGTTTAGGGCTGACGCAAGCGTGGTTCGACCCCCTATAAACTGGACTAAATTAATCGATAGTTACAAAGTTAGATGAATTAGGTATAATTTTGTCTTTACCCCAAGAGTATTCAGGTGAGGAGGCCACGGGTTTTTGACTTGTGGTCTCTTCTCTGAAGAAATAAATTACCTTTTTATTTTCAGTTTGAGCAGTAATTCTCCCTGATTTCCAAAGATTAAGGAATTCGTATGGGGTTTTAAAAAGTATTGCTTCCATTATTCTTACATTGTTATAAGAATGAAAGAATCTATGTAAGACGTTGTTGGCACTGGACAAATCATCGAAGAAATAACTGTTGCAGACGAGTTTAGTGAGCGTAGCATGAAAAGATTCGATATGTCCGTTTTGTTGTGGAGTCGCAGGTTGAATATACTCGTTAGAGATGTCAGCTGATTTGAGATGTTCACGGAATAGGGAAGCAATAAATTGAGAGCCATTATCCGTTCTGATGCTGACTT
>CAZBMR010000168.1:0-3740 GCA_964492695.1 uncultured Lentimicrobiaceae bacterium | reverse complement strand
GTGATGTTGAGCATTACGGTGGCATCAACTGGAATGCGGTTTTCATTCACGACTTGAATCAGCGAGGCCACAGCCACGGCAGCAGCCGGATGAACGTCAATGCCCTCTAGGTTTTCGAAAAGGCGAGCAGCATCGCGGGCAGCTGCATTGTCAACCAGCAACACATCGCCTCCGGCATCCGTCATCGCATCAAATAAGCCTCCTGCGATTGGGTAGGGCGGCTTACGGTTGCTAAGCACCTTGGCATCAATCTCTTCCACATGAAGCCGTGCTTCAGCATCATCATAAGGCAGCATGGCCCTTGAACGCACTTTCCATGCCTCATGAATGGGCTGAAAAGGAACATTCTGCGAAACCATCAGCTGCATCTTGTGGTTGCCAAAGCGTCCGTCGGCCAAAAACCGAAGGTTGGCTTCCCAGGCAGCAATGGCGCCTGTTCCACTGCCCACCGCCTGAAAATAGTAATCCGGCATGCGGCCAATATAAGTGGTGGCCGAAAGCATGGTGGTGCCCATGCCATCGCGACGGGCAACATTTTTTGCTCCCCCTTCGGCATAAAAACCTTCAAAGCCACAGACCACATTCGACAGGTGGATGGCATCGAAATAGTCGCTTCCTTTAGCGGTGCTCACCAGTTTGACGCACGGATTCAATGGTTTGTCGAACCACAGCGCATCGAGGTTGTCTTCAGGCACACAAAGTAACAAGGGGATTTGATTCTCGGAGCACACTCTGGCAAATGCCCGGGCGGTGTTTCCTGCTGAAGCCACTACCAACACTTTGTGTTGCATCTCAGGTGTCATCCTGCCACACACGCTGTAAGCTTCTGTTTCTTTGAAAGAGCAGGTGGGCATGGTGGCGCCTTTTTCGGGCCACCAGCCACTGAAGGTAATGTATAAATGCTTTAATCCCAAATGTTTGGCCAGCCCTTCACTTTGATAGGTGACGGGAGCCGACGAGCCTTCCAGCATCCGCCGAACAGGCAGCCAATCGGCATATTGATACAAGCCCATGTCCGAATCTCCGGGTGTGAGTTGTGTTTTCTCGTATATTGCCCTGATGAGCGTAGGTTGGGTTTCGCCGGGTGCTTCGAGCAGCCAGCCGCTGTCGTCGAACGCGGCACCAGTGGCAAAGGATTTCAACCGATAGTTTGTAGGGGTGAAGTGAGATGGCATTGGCAATGGAAAATTTGCTGCAAAAATACAAAAACGACCGGCCTGCCAAAGCTCCTCTGTTCAGCTGCAAAACACATAGCTCAACAACTTTCAATTTGAGTTATCTTTGAACCAAATTCACAAGCAAAAATTATGACTGCTGCACTACAGGAATTCTTTGGGCCTGAGGCTTATAACTGGGTGGTGCTGCCGCTGCTCATTGCCATGGCCCGCATCATGGACGTCACCATTGGCACCATCCGCCTGATCTTTGTCTCGCGCGGACTCAAAAACTACGCTCCTTTTCTGGGTTTTCTCGAAGTCATCATCTGGCTGCTAGCCATTGGTCAGATCATGCAGCAACTCGACAATTTTATGTCCTACATCGGCTATGGCGCCGGTTTTGCAGCCGGCAACTACATTGGCATTCTGCTGGTTGAAAAAATGTCGATCGGCAATGTGGTGATCAGGGTGATTCCCAAAAAAGACACCACTGAGTTGATTGCCCACCTCCGCGCCGCCGATTATGGAGTGACCATCATGGATGCCGAAGGAAAAACCGGCCCTGTGAAAATTCTCTTTAGCATCGTCAAAAAGAAAGACCTGAAAGAAGCACTTGAAATCATCAACACCCACAACCCCAATGCATTCTATACCATTGAGGAGGTTCAAACCGTGAATGAGGGTTATTTCAGGGCAGCCCACAGGAAAGGAAATTTCCGCGACAGCATGTTTTCAACACGTCAGCTGCGGAAGTAATTTTGCTGCCATTTGAACGATTTGCATGATTTTTGCGTTGATAAGACATCCCGAAAAACGTTGACATGGATAACGAAGAACTTAAAAAACAGCTTGATGAACTTTTCAGGCTTTTCAATAAACTAATGGAGAAGCATCCCATTGAGGATGTGCCCGGCATCAACCGCATGCAGCTGGAACAAATGCGGCTTTTTCTCAGAAACTACCAGATGATGAAAGACCAGATTTCATTGGAGATGATGGGCCAGATGAACGAGCCTGTCAAGCAAATGATCGGCATGTTCATCCAGCAGCTGCGCAACGAACTGGGCGAAACAGAACCCTATACAGATCAGGCAGTTGTGTCTGAGATTAAAGATGGTTTAACGCTTGAAGAAATTGACAGCAGGCTGCGTCAGTCCGGACTTGAAGAAGATGAAATCAACCGTCTGCTCGACGAACGTGCCCGCATCGTCAGCGAACAAAACCGATTCATCGGCTAAGCCGGCATGCCCTATGAAAGCATACCTTCAAAAACGCTGGAAAACCTGGTGGGAAACAAAAGGCTGGTTTAGCAAATTCACTGATGTATTGTTTGTGCTGCTGCTTGTAGGCATGTTGATTCCTGCCAGCCGCAAGCAAATCAGTGCCTTTATGGCAGGTTTGATGGCCACCTCGCCCAAAACGATGCAAGCCTCCGAACAAATAAGCCTCCCTGCCGAAGCATGGGAATGGCAACTTGTTGACATGGAAGGCAAGGCTGTGAGCCTTTCTCAATTCAGGGGACAAACCATCCTGCTCAATTTCTGGGCCACCTGGTGTCCGCCCTGCATTGCCGAAATGCCCGACATTCAGGCACTCTACGATGGTTATGCTGACAAGGCCGTGTTTTTGCTTATCAGCGACGAAGACCCGCAAACCATCAAAGCGTTCATGCAAAAAAAAGGATACACGATGCCGTTCTACCAGCAGCTGTCGGCAGCGCCATCTGTTTTTGCAACCAATAGTATTCCTACCACATGGCTCATCAGTCCCGAAGGAAAAATGGTGATCCGCAAAACAGGTGCAGCCAAGTGGAACAGCCGTTCGATGCAGCAGCTCATCGATCAATACAGCCGCGTTGAACCCTGAGGAATGATTCTCCTCACAGGCAAAAAGATTGTTGTATCTTTGTGCACTCACGATAAACGTTAACCCTGATAAACGATCGGATATGAAAAAAACCGCTTTATTGGTTGCTTTGTTGGCAATCCTGTTTTCATCACAGGCTCAGTTGATTACCACTAAAACCAGCAAGAATGTTTCTGTTGGATTTGATGTATATACTGACATTTTGACCAAAGCCCCCGAAGGTATCAGCATGCAGGCCATCAACCAGGGTTTCAGTTTTTCAGCCTCCTACAATTTCAAAGTTGCCAAAAGCAATCATATTTTTGCTTTGGGAGCAGGCATCCGCACCCACAATTTCTACAGCAATGGCCGTGTGGACGATGTGAAGGGTGATACGATCGTGTTTAGCCCCATCGACAGCGATCTGGATTATAAAAAGAGCAAGGTGGGCCTGGTTTACATCGACATCCCGGCCGAGTTTAAGTTCAGGTTTGGCGAAGACTGGAAGATTGGTGTGGGCTTCAAAATGGGCATTGCGCTGGATGCCAAAACCAAATACAGCGGACAAACCGAAGAAGGCGGCCCCTACAGGCTCATCAAGGAAAAACGCATGAATTCGCTTGAAAAATACACCTTCGGCCCCACGCTCCGGGTTGGTTATAAATGGATCAATGTGTTTGCCTTCTATCAGCCATCAAGGGTTTTCAAACGCGAACTTGGCCCCGAAATATACCCGCT
>CAZBMR010000167.1:1363-3759 GCA_964492695.1 uncultured Lentimicrobiaceae bacterium | reverse complement strand
TTATACCTAACCTCGGAACCATATTCTGAACTAAATTGTCAAAATAAAAAAATATATGCAATAATTGTTTAAATAATTTAATAAAATATATAAAATAAATAAAATATATAAAATGACTTAAAAATAAAATGTTATAGTATATTATATATAGTATAGTATAATGGAAATGTTTTATGAAAGTGAAGAATACAAACAAATGAAAAGACAATATGAAAGAACTTGTTTCAAGTTAATTGGTAAATATTGTATCAATACAGGTGACAAATTAGTTGAAAAATCTGCTGCTGAAATTCATGAATATTTCAAAAATAAAAAAGTAACTGTTGAATATAATGAACAACAAACAACTAAAAAAGGTACTACTGTTACAACCACAAAAGAAATGTCTAAAAACTTTTATCAAATTTGGTCTGAAGATCCAGAAATGAATGAGTATTTAGAAGTTGTATTCAATTGTGATGTAAAAAATGTTTTATCCTCACAATATAATTTATTTGATGGTTTTGTTCATTTCAATGACTTACAATCTGAAACTGTTGACCTTTCACCAATATTCGAACATATGAGATCATTAGTAAACTATAATGAAGAGCATTTTGAATATGTCTTAAATTGGTTAGCTCAGCTAGTTCAACAACCTCATATATTACCTCATACAACTTTAATATTTATTTCCGAAGAAGGTGTAGGTAAGGATTTATTTAGTAGATTTATTTCTAATGTCATTAATGATAAGTATACACATAATACAGAAAAATTAGAAAATATTTGTGGAAAGTTCAATAGTATATTAGGAGGTAAACTATTAATTACAATCAACGAGACAAATCCAATTGAAAGTAGAGAAAGAATGGAGAATATAAAATTTATTATTACAGCTGATAAAATAACAATTGAAGGGAAACATAAAGACCCAATAAAAGCTGATAATTTTTGTAGATTTATTTTCTTTTCTAATCGTCTATTTGCTTTTCCTGTTGAAAATGGTTCTCGAAGACCTGTAATTTTCAAAGCAAGTGATAAATACTTACCTATTAACTTTGGAACAGAAGCAAATAAAAAATATTTCACTAATTTAGCTGATAACATTTACGCAAATAAAAAATATCAAAAAGCATTCTTAGAGTTCTTACAAAATAGAAATATTGCTAATTTCAATCCAAAAGATATTACTAAATCTGAATTACATCAGGAACTAGAAGAAAATAGTATAAGTCCAATAGTTCATTATTTAGCTTATTTAGTAAAAGGTGCAGATATTAACTTCAGATTATCAACAACTGAATGCTATAAAAGATACAATGAATATATAAAAGAAAATGGATATAAATATGAATGCTCACAAAATAAATTCATAGTTGAAATGACATCATTATATAAAATTAAAAAAATTAAATCAAATGGTTATATGCATTTTGAATTCGACATAGCTGAAATCAAAGCATTATTAACTAAACAATATAAAATATCATTTGATCCTAATAACGAAGACAATAATGAAGAAACAAATGAAAATCCATTAGATACAGGATTATCAGAACAAATAGATTATAAGAAAATGTTTGAACAACAACAAAAAGAAATGGAAGAATTAAAGAAACAATTAGCTAAATTAAAAAGTAAACCTATTGAAGAGCCAATAAATAAAATAAGCATTATTGAGCAATTAGAACTATTAGAAGTACCTAAATTTAAACAAATAAAAAATAAAAAATCAAAGGAAATTAAAACGGAACAAAACAATGTCGTTGAAGACCAAGACTTAGATGATATAGTAAATTTTGTTGAGACCAAAGTTACAAAAAAACAAAATAAAAAAACAATTAAAATATCTTTTGAATAAAATATATAAAATGACTTAAAAAAATAATATATACTATATAATAATATAATATATACTATGAATTACGAAACAAATTTAAACTTTATAATTAATTTTACACTGGATACACTATCTAACATAAAAATAATTATTAGAAAATTGAATGATAAAAAAGAAGCAAAACATTATTATTATAAAGTTACCAAAATATATGGAAATGGACAACAAATAGTAACAAACCATAAAATTACTAAATATGAACATAAATATAGTATTAAAAATATAATCAGATATTTTAAAAACGAGACGAATAATAATTCAGAATATGAAAAATTTAAGAATATATTAAAAGTAACAGATGATGACATTTTTAACTGGGTATTATTCGAAGATAAACAACTCCTCGATTTAGTCAAAATGGCTTTCAATAAACGATATGAATATTTTAAAGATGTAAGAAGTCATCAACAAAAATTAAGTAAACAATTAGATAAAATAAATAAAATAATTATAATAGAGAATATATAAAATGACTTAAAAAAATAATATATACTATATAATAATATAATATATA
>CAZBMR010000167.1:0-1263 GCA_964492695.1 uncultured Lentimicrobiaceae bacterium | reverse complement strand
GAAAATGCGATAACAAGTAAAAGACCTCATCATTGTCATCGTGAATTGCTTGATAAAATAAAAATATATAATATTAAAAAAGATTACAACATTTAATACTTTTATACTTTATATAATTTATAAAATATATAAAATATATAAAACAATTTAAAAAAATAATATATACATTATATTATACAATGAGTAGATTTAATAAAACAGTAACCACAAGAAAAAATAAAAATGGTAAAGTCATCGAGAATATTTTAAATATTCAACCAAAAGAAGGATTTGTAACTCTTGATGAAGTAAATAGAGTATATACACAGATAAGAAATAAAATAGACCCTAAAAAAATAATGATAAAGCTTCATACAATTACTGGATTTGTAACTGCGAAGTCATTTGATAATGATGATTTTAATTTAGAAGTTCTTGTAGAGTCATATTATAGTATAGAGTCAAGGACAATGTCAAAATATAAACAATTATTAGGATTTCAAATTATTACAAAATAAATAAAATATATAAAATGACTTAAAAATAAATTATCTATAGTAATATTATATAACTCATGGAATATAATGTTATCTATTATTATTATGAAGGGATGGTTGTCAATTATATCTCTGACAATGATGACACCAATGAACTAAAACAGATGTGTTGCAAAGAATTAAATAAACCAGGAAATAAAATTCACGCATTTAAAATATTCGAAGACTATGAACCAACACATGAAGACTTAATAAGATTCAAAATAAATTTCACAAATTATGTCAATGAATTAAAAGCAAAACCAATAAAGAATTTAGCCACTAAAAAATTCTTTAAATTAGATTATAAAAAATATCACTCACATAATGATGCAGTCTTATATTTCTTTCTTTCGACCCTTCCCAAAGATTATTTAAATGAATTCGAAAAAGTAAGTAAAGATGAATTTTACATTTATGAAAGATGCCTAAATAGTGGATTAATAACATTAAATTTAGAATATAGAAATAAACCAACACAATGCTATGGTCAAGACTTTTCAAGATTTTACCCAAATTTATTATTATCATTAAAAATACCAACACAAAAAGGAACTAAACAAATGCTAACAAATGTCAGTTATGGAAAACTACAATATGGAATATACAGAATTAAAATAAATTACACAAATCCAGAATTTACGAATATTTTTAATTTTTCATCACAAAATCATTATCACTCATCAACAATAAATTATTTATATAATGTAAAAGATAAATATGGTTTAACATTTGAATTACTACAAGA
>CAZBMR010000166.1:0-3763 GCA_964492695.1 uncultured Lentimicrobiaceae bacterium | reverse complement strand
GGTGCTCGGCAAACTCAACCGAGAATCCATGAAAAGGACTTTTGTGCAAGCCTGTAATAAAGCCTTCAACCACCTGACGGGCAAGGAGTTCAAGACTACCAAAGTGGCTCAGACGGCTATGATCGATGTTGTATGGCACTTTTCGGGATGGTGTGTGGTTGAAAAAAAACCTGAGGTATCATTACAAAACTACCATTGAAAGCAAGCCGGAAGGCAGCATTCAATGGCAGTTGCTGAAGCAATGGCTCTAATCTCTTAAAGCAGCGCTTCGAGTTTTTTCACCAGCACAGGCTTGGGCACTGCACCCACCTGCTTGTCAACCACTTCACCTCCTTTGAAATAGAGGATGGTGGGAATGTTGCGAATGCCATACTGCACGGCAGCTCCGGGGTTGTTGTCCACATCAAGCTTCACAACTTTTGCCTTGCCTTCGTATTCTTTTCCAATTTCTTCGACGATGGGGCCTACCATGCGGCAAGGGCCACACCAAACTGCCCAAAAGTCAACAATAACAGGTACTTCTGAGTCTAAAACTACTTCCTTGAAAGTAGCATCCGTCACATTGATTGCCATATTTTTGATGTTTAAACATTATCAGGCTGCAAAGATAGGGCATATCTGTCAACCCAAGGCATATGTTGACAGACAAGTTTTCACCATTTCTCAACAAGGGGCTCCTCTCCAGCAAAACCATCAGTGCCTGGGCCAGTGGTGTCACACAGCACGCTTAGGCAAAGCATACGAACAATCGTGTGTTGTGTTTGCCAAAAGACTTTTACCCAATTTGGTGTTTCCTTTTCCAAAAGCCGGAATATTACTGCCAAAAAACAAACACTTGTTCGTTGACTGAAATTAAAATCCACTATCAATGAACCACATACAGTGTTCAACAATAGTTTGGCCTTATTTTTGATGATCGCAAGGCATTGTAAAATTGAATGAACAATTAAATTGAGATATACCATATGAAAAAGCACTTGCTCTTTGCTACCCTGAGTTTGTCATTGCTCTTTGTTTCTTGCCGCAAAGACATCGAATCACCCACCAATCAGCCACCTTCCAATATGGAAGAGATTGTCGTGCCGGCTAATTTCAACTGGAAGACAACCAAGGAATATAAGCTAAGCGTTACGGCCCCTTCGATGGGCATTGTTGAGGTGAATTCTGCGCAGGGAGCCACTTACCAGAAGGCCTATCTGCAGGCAGCACAGGCCTACACGATGCAACTCACCCTGCCGGCCTACGAAAAAAGCGTGAAACTGAAGTTTGGCAATCAAACTGCCACACTCGAGCTGAATGCAGCCGTTCTTTCATACAACTTCCAGTAATTCTGTTGAAAAACTCAATCAAATGAAAAAGATAACATCCCTTTTCTTGCTTACAGCCTTGCTTGTTTTGGGAATCGCCGTAGAGGCACAGGAATACCTGCGCGTTTACAGCAGCGCACCCGGCACCATGGTTTCAAATGTGACTGGTGGCAATCTCATTACTGAAAATTTCAGTAGCTTCAGCACACCCAATACAAACTGGGCACCCCTTCCAGGCGGTTATAGCTCAGCCATTGGCACTTATTATCAGACACTTGGACAATCCTATGTCAAAAACGATGACCAGTATGGCTCCGGAACAGGTAAGTACATGGCCATCAAGGTAGGCGGCAAGGTGCGTCTTGACTTCGACAACTCCAAGCGCTATTTTGGATTCGCATGGCCGGCAGGTGATGGGCAAAATACCATCAAAATCATCCGTAATGGTCAGGTGATCGGCACATTCGCAACAAGCAATGTCATTGCACAGCTGCCCAACAATGCCTCGCATACTGTAACAGCCATCAACGGCTCTACCTACACCACCAACCAATACTATGGCAAACCGGGAACCGGGCAAAATGCAGGCGAACCCTATGCCTATCTTCATTTTTTAGCTTCCGAAGGACTGGCTTTCGACGCTGTGGAGCTTTCGATGGGTGCTGGTGGCGAATTTGAAAACGACAATCACACAATCCTCGAAACGGGCGCACCCATCCTGCAAGGCGACTGGGTGGAGCTCATCTCTATTTTTGCCCCCACTGCTTCCGATGATTCAGGAAGCGGCCTGCCAGGAAATGCCGTGACTGTGGATGTACTTGCAAACGACACCCCCGGTGATGCAGCCCTCGTTCCGGGCAGCGTTCAAATTGACGGCACAGCCAGCCCAGGGGCTTCGCTTGTTGTTCCGGGCGAAGGTACATGGTCAGTAAACGGCGTGACCGGCGCCATCACCTTCACCCCTGAAGTGGGTTTCGTTGGCAGTCCGTCGCCTATCCAATATTTCGTGAAAGACCTCAACAACATTGGCTCAAACATGGCCACTGTCACCATCACCTATCCCGTTGGTCCAACAGCTGTGGATGATGCAGCCACCACTGATATGAATGTTCCGGTGAACATCGAAACCCTCGACAACGACATCAGCGGCGACAACCCAATTGTACCAGGCACCATTACTTTTGTGCCCGGAACAGCACCAAATGCTGCTACTGTAGGTGTTTTCACCGGAAATCCGGTTGACGGTGTGGTGACATTTACCCCGGCATTCGGGTTCACGGGTGTGGCCACCATCGACTATCAAATCTGCGATGGCATAGGGCTATGCGACATTGCCACCATCACTGTGACAGTGAACAGTGTAGCCGGACCAACGGCCAATGATGACAATGCACTCACCACCATCAACACCCCTGTTGACATTCCGGTGTTGGGCAACGATGTGCAGGGAGCAGCCGCACTCAACCCGGCAGCGGTGACCTTTGTGGCCGGCACCGAACCCAATCCGGCAACAGAGGGCGTGTTCACAGTGAACAGCACCACCGGCATGGTCACCTTCACACCTGCCACGGGCTTTCTTGGCATCGTAACCATCGACTACCAGGTGTGCGACCTGAACGGACTCTGCGATGTGGCCACCATCACCGTGAATGTGATCGTCGGACTAACAAACCTCTACCCTGCTCTTGGCCCGGGAACACTGGCATTTGAAGATTTGTGGCCCGCAAAAGGCGACTATGATTTTAATGACCTGGTGATCGATTACCAATTTGAAATCAAAACAGACATTACGAATATGGTGGAAGAGGTGACCGGCACATTCACGCTGAAAGCTTTCGGAGCCTCCTTCGAAAATGGCTTTGGCTTCCAATTGGCTGCAGGCATCGATCCGGATGACGTGACAGTGACCGGAACAGGACTTACCGAAAACATCATTACGCTCAACCCAGGTGGTACCGAAGCAGGCCAAAGCAGGCCCACCATCATTGTGTTTGACAACGCCTTTGCACACATGCCGCATCCTGGCATGGGCATTGGTGTTAACACCACTCCCGGCGCTCCTTATGTGACCCCTGTGACTTTCACGGTGCGCATGGTATTCAAACCCGACACGTATAGCTACAACACCCTCGACATCAGCAACTTCAACCCCTTCCTGATTGTAAACAAAGTGCGCAGCCACGAGGTACATCTGCCTGGATATGCGCCCACCGACCTGATGAACGACGCGCTTTTCGGACAGTATGAAGACAACAGCGATCCGGCAACCGGAAAATATTTCGTGACGGCAACCAATTTGCCCTGGGCCATCAATATCTACGAAAGCTTTGACTATCCGATTGAGAAACAGGACATCCTGGGTGTTCACCTGAAATTTGCAACATGGGCCATGAGTGGTGGTGTGCAGTTCCCCGACTGGTATAAAAACCTGGCCGGCTACCGCAACGAATCACTGA
>CAZBMR010000165.1:0-3790 GCA_964492695.1 uncultured Lentimicrobiaceae bacterium | reverse complement strand
CCATGCCAATCCGCACCCAGCTGTCGTAGTCGAGATCGCTGTTGGGCAGATACTGCAACGCGGCGCGAATAGCGTCATGCGTCCCGGCTTGGGCATGCGCCGGAACCGCAGGTGCGCTGGCAGAGACCGAGGTCAGACTGGATGGCCGCAGTTCGGGCGGGACCAGAGCCAGCGCTTCTTCCATGAAGGCGGCGGCCATATCCGCGTCGATGACCGGCAGGCTATCGAGATCGAGTTCGGACAAGCCTTCCTCGGGCCAGGCGTAGGGCTGTCCGGTATCGGGATGATCGGCGTAAGCCACGAACTGCTGGCCAAGGCACAGCACCTCGAGCGGGGCCCGGCGAATGCCGCGAAACGGCGCACTTGTGCGGTAGACCAGCAGGCGTTTCGGCGCCCGGCCAATGCGCAGCGCCGGGGTGTCGCCAAGCCTGGTGCGGGCGAGCTGCTCAATCCGGAGCGCAAGGTCCGGGTCTGTCAGGATGTCGATGTCGACGGCAGCCACGCCGCCGCCGACAATGCCAATGCCGCAGTCCGGCCATGCAGACCATGTGGAAACCTCGACCTCGGTCGTAGACCGCTCAGCATGACGGTTCCATTCGGGATAGTCGACCCATGCGCCGCGTTGATACCGGCCCGGCTTCTTGCCGCCGGGCGCGATGGGCAGGATGGTATAGCCGTTGGCGAGAAGGCGCGAACCATGGCGCGCCATGAAGGACGTGTTCATCAGAAGGGGCACTCCGACAGGTCGGCAGCAAGCTCGCGAAGGTGGTCGCAGTAACCGGTGATGAGATGCTCGACGAAGGCGGACCACTCGGCGTCAGTCAGTGCCACAAGGTCGGTCTTGCCGATCTGTTCGAGATAGCGGCCACCGGCCTGGCCGCCTTTGACCATGGCGGCCTGTTCATTGCGGCTGGTGTTGATCATGCCCTGCCTCCGGTGACAGAGTTCCTGGCAGACACGGCTGCAAAGATACTTGCGGCTTTCGTCCCGGCGGGGATCGGAGACCCGGTAGTGCGGGACGAACCAGCCGAAGCCGCGGGGTTCGCGATGGCAGACCGAGCAGAGCCCGGGGTTGGCGTATGGCATGTATCGAACCTTGCCTTGGTGATTTCGGTGTAGTTGCCCGACGGGCGCACAGCGATGTGGCTGGGGCGGCGCAGACGGTGGACCAGCTGGAGAGCCGCATAGACCGAGCGCGGCACAGGAATGCCCGGCGCCCGTTCACGCCACCATGCCTCGGCCTTGGTGCGGGGGTAGCCGGTGTGCTCGAGACAGATCCACTCGTGGTGCCAGCCAAGGCCGCACTGATAGGTGACCTTGAGCGAAGGGCGGCCACCCGGCTTTTCATGACGCTGGTAGGAGATGTTGGAGACCTGGAGCCATTGCGGCCCCTTGGGCTTACCGGACGAAAGCACGGCAAGTGTCGACGCGGTGGGCGCCAGCTTCACCTGGCGGGCCGGGAAGAGATAGCCACAATCCGGACATTCCAGCGCCGCGGCAGCCACGATGCTGTCGCAATCCGGACAGAGCTTGACCGGCGCGTCACCGTCGCCCGAGCCCGGCCGCTTCGGCTTCACGAGGTCGATCGGGCCGTGACGTTTCACGTTGCCGGCGAAGTCCAGGACGAGGCAGTTGTCCTTGCCTTGCGCCAGCCGTGTGCCGCGCCCAGCCATCTGGACGTACAGTCCGGCCGACTTGGTCGGGCGCAGCATGGCGATCAGGTCCACGGCCGGGGCGTTGAAGCCGGTGGTCAGCACGCCCATCGAGGCCAGCGCGCGGATCTTGCCGGCCTTGAAATCGGCGATGATGCGGTCGCGCTCGTCCTTGGGGGTATCGCCGAAGATCGTGGCGCAACTGATCCCGCACCGGCGGAATTCTTCGGCAACGTGGGTCGCGTGACTGACGCCCGAGCAGAAGGCCAGCCACGACTTCCGGTCCTTTCCGTAGGCGATGATCTCACCGACAGCGGCCTTGGTGATTGCGTCCTGGTCGACGGCCTTTTCGAGATCGCGGGCGATGAACTCACCGCCGCGCGTGCCGACGCCGGTCACATCAAGTTTGGTCTTCGGCTGCTTGGACATCAGCGGACTGAGATAGCCCGCCATGATGAGGTCGCGGACCGACACCTCGTAGGCGATGTCGGTGAACAGCGCGTTCTCCCCTTCGTGGAGCATCCCGGAATCAAGACGGTACGGCGTGGCTGTCAGCCCGATCACCTTCAGCTTCGGGTTGATCGCCGTCATGGCGTACAAAAAGCGGCGGTACATCGTGCTCGCCTTGCCCGGGATCAGATGGGCTTCGTCGATCAGGATGAGATCGCAGTGGCCAATTTCGGCCGCGCGGCGGTGGATCGACTGGATCCCGGCGAACAAAATGCGCGCCTTGGCATCGCGGCGGCCAAGCCCGGCAGAATAGATGCCGGCGGGTGCGTCCGGCCAGAGGCCCAGCATCTCGGCATGGTTCTGGGCGATGAGTTCACGAACGTGGGTCACGACCAGAATGCGCTGGTCAGGCCAGGCCTTGAGAACCCCGTCGATGAACGAGGCCATGACCAGACTTTTGCCGCCAGCGGTCGGGATGACCACCAGGGGATTGCCTTTCTTATCTTCGAAGTAGCTGTAGATCGCGGCGATTGCCGACTGCTGATAGGGGCGGAGCTTAAGCATTTGCGGCCTCCTTCTGGCGCGCGTCGTTCAGCCAGTCGGAGCCGTCGGCCATGCGGTAGGCGACGAAATCCTCGCCGGCGTCGGTGACGGTTCCGGGGACGAGATCAGGAATGAAGAGATGGCGGGGGCAGGCGCGGCGCTGGTCCTGGGGATCAAGCTTGCGGTCATGACGGGCGCAGTGCCAGCCACCGTCGACCGGCGTGGAATGCAGGCAGGTCCTGCAGTTGACCGCTGCGGCCTCTCCGGCATGGCAGGCCGAGTGGTGCGAGCACATGCGGCACTCGAACCAGGTCGGATCATCGCTGATCCGGGCCGGAGGATGCTGGGCATCGATGGTGCGTTTGGCCTTGTCGAGCAGCCGCGTGGCAGCTTCAGGATCGGCCTCGATCCGCTCGATGTGCAAAGCGTCGGTGTCCTTGCAGACCGCAATGTACATGGCCCGGGTCAACCCGGTCAGGTGCATGTAGATCTGCATCTGGGCCGCGTGCTGGGGCTTCGATTTCACGACGCCCTTGGCAACGAGATCCGCGAAGCTCTTGATCGAATGGGTCTTGAACTCGACGACGTGCCAGGTCTTCGGTGCCTCCAGCAGGCCAAAGGCGACGCCATCAAGCGAGCCCCCGAAATGACCGCCATGGGCCTCGACCCGGAACTGGCGACCGGTTTCGGGATCGACCTCCAGCACCGTGGCGCCGGTCGAGCGAAGGTTGGCGACGATCCGGTCTTCTTCGCGCTGCCCGGTCTCGAACAGGCGAAGCATGCGACCGGAAAAGCGCGAAGGCGTGACCCAGCGGAAATCGAACCACAGCGCGCGGCCGCAGGATTTACCGATCAGCGATGCGCCGAGATGTTCGCGAAAGCCGTCACCCTGGCGGTTTTCGTATGCGGCATAGATCGCCGTCAGAGTGGGTGTCGGTGGGGTGGGAAGCTCTGCCATCACAAACCCTCCGCTTCGCTACGGGCGCGGGCTGCGGCGATCAGGTCAGCCCAGACTTCGGGATCGTGGCGGGCGCGCAGGATATCGATCAGCGCGTCCTTCATCTTGTTACGGCGGTGCCAGCCGCTGCCGTCGGCGAGCAGTTCGGCACGCTCGCGGTAAAGGTGACGCTGGGCGGTGCGGGCGC
>CAZBMR010000164.1:0-3807 GCA_964492695.1 uncultured Lentimicrobiaceae bacterium | reverse complement strand
TTATCGCGAGGAAGCGATAATGCGCAGGAACGCGGCGTAGGCCCCGCCAGACTGCGGAACATTGCGGCATTTCCTGCGCATTATTTCACAGGGTGTCGAGCCACTCCATCAGGCTGGCATCCCGTTTCCACGAAGGGGGTACGTTGCTCGCCGCCGGCGCACCCACCTGTTCCAGCGCCTTTCGCTTGGTCTCGAGATTGGCCTGTGCGTAGTGGTTGGTCGTGTCGAGGCTGACATGCCCCAGCCAACTGCGGATAACGGTAATGTCCACTCCGGCTGCTACAAGGTGGACGGCGGTTGCGTGCCGGAAGCTGTGCGGCGTCACATGCTTGGACCGGAGCGACGGCACAGCCTTGGCTGCCTCGTCAACATAGGCGGCGAGTTTGAACCGCACGCCCGACGCGCCCAGCGGCTTGCCATATCGGTTGACGAAGATGCGCTCGTCTGGCGCACGCGGTTGGCGTTCCAGTAACTTTTCGATCAACGTCACGGTTTCCGGCCAGAGCGGACAGATCCGTTCCTTGCGCCCCTTGCCATTGAGGCGAGCGCAGTGGGGTGCATCGAACCGGATCGCGTCGGGGCACAGATCAAGCGCTTCCTGGATCCGCGCGCCGCTGTTGTACAGGAACGAGAGCAACGCATGGTCGCGCATTCCCGCGACAGTGCTCCGATCGGGTTGGGCGAGAATCGCCTCGACTTCCGCCGGCTCGAGATAGCACGGCGCGGATGTCGGTTCCCGCTTGAGCGGTACGGTCAGAACCTCTGCGCATTGCGCGACATATTCCGGATTCCTGTCCGCCACGAAGCTGAAGAAGCTGCGGATCGCGGCGAGCCGGCAGTTACGCGTGCCGATCGTGGACCCGCGCCCATGTTCGGTATGGTGGAGGAACGCGCGCACCTCGTCGGCAGAGATATCGGCCAGTGCGACTCGCGCGACCCCGCCGCCTTTTCGCTCGGCGATAAAGCGCAGCAACAGCCGCCAGGTGTCACGATAGGACCGGATCGTATGGACCGAAGCACTGCGTTGCTCGACCAGCCATTCCTGGAAGAACGCCCGCAACAGAGAGGGGAACGGGTTGCTTCTCGTCATGGCCGCGCCTCCATGGTGAGGCATCGGGCGCCGACGGCACGGAAGCGTTCGCTTGCTTCCTGCAGCAGATCCTGCGTGACGGTGATGTAGACCAGCGTGGAGTTGATATCCCGGTGGCCCATGTAGGTGGAGAGGAAGTGCAGCTTGTCCTGCGGATTGACGCCGGCCCGGTACCATTGGAGTATCCGGTTGACGACCATCGAATGGCGCAGATCGTGAACGCGCGGCCCCGTTCGCCCGGTCGGGGCCTTGAACCCGGCGCGGCGCATGACATCGGTGATCATCGTCGAGACAGACCGCGGCGTGTAGCGATCATTGAAGTGCCCGTGCCAGAACAGACCTGATTCCGGATTTTGCGGCGCACCTGCGCGCTGCCTTGCATCGATATAGGCGCGCAGTTCGGCGAGGACGCTGCCTGTCAATGGCAGGATCCGGGTCTTGTAGAACTTCGTTTGCCGGATCGTGATCGTGCCCGACTGGAAGTCCACGTCGCCCAGATCGAGTCTGGCGAGTTCGCTGCGGCGCAGACCGGCACAATAGGCCAGAAGCACCATGGTGTAGAGGACCATCGGTCGCAGCGGTGCATTTGGCGACGGGTAGGAACGGGCAACATTGAGCATGTTCCGGACATCGGACGGGCTGAAGATATGCGGCCGCCGATGTTCTCGCGCCACTTCCCGTTCGGGCCGGGCGTCAAAGCGTTTCGGCGGGATGCCGGGATCGAGGCGATGCCGCGCCTTGGTCAGGAGGCGCCCGAGCTTCTGGCATTCAGCCGCGTGATTGCGAGTTGGTTTGGCCGCCTTCCAGCACGCCAGCATGGTTTCAAGCGATGACCCGGCAAGTTCGGGGTTCGCCTGAAGGAACCGGTCGAACCGCAATATCCAGTGGCCCTGCGTTTCATACTGATAGCCCCGGCTGTGCATCAGCGCGACATGATCGCGCATGAAGTCGCCCAGCACGCTGCCGAAGGGTGCAGGCTGTCGCAACGCGGCGAGTTCCTCATCGGGATTGGACGACGCCAGCGCGCGCCAGATCGGCTTGCTGTGTTTGACGTTGTACCGACGGCGAAGCGCGACAATGGGATTGTCGGCGATCAGTCCGATTTCGGCGAGGTGGTCAAGGAAGCGATCGACGATGCAGACCTGGTTCAGCAATGTCGACATTCGCCAGCGTCTTGCCATTTCCTTCAGCCAGGCCTCGAGCATCTGCCGGTCCACCGCCGGATGCCGGCGGGCAACATCTTCGAAGGTGCGAAGGAACCAGCGATAGGTCGGTACGCTTCCCGGCCGGAACTGCGATTTTACCAGGAAGGCGTCGACGACGGTGCGATCGGGATCGTGCCAGGCGCTCATGACAGCACCTCCATTCCAGGCACATCGAGTGCCACGGCTCGGAGATCATCTGTTGCCAGTTTGAGATAAGTATTGGTGGATTCGGTGGATCGATGCCCGAGCACGTCGCCGATAATCTTTTGCGGGACCGACGCCCGCAGCATTTCAACCGCACGGGCGTGACGGAACACATGCGGTCCCCGCTTCCCGGGCGGTTCGACGCCTGCGGCCGACAACCGTCCCCTGACCATGCCATACAGGTTCGTCATCGCGATATAGGGCGCGCAGGACCGGACGAAGACCTCCCGCGCTTCGGTCCGGGGCCGCCCATGGCGAAGGTAATCGAACAGCGCCTCGCCAACCGGCGCCAGGAGCGGCATGGCGGAATGCGCATTGGTCTTGGTGTGGCGGATATGCAGGGATTCTTCGCGCCAGTTCACGTCCTCAAGGCGCAGGCGACAGATTTCGCCTTCGCGCAGGCCATATGTCGCAAGCAGCTGAAGTATCGCATGATCGCGCAGCCCTCGCGGCGACAGGTCCGTCTTCGCAGCTGCCAGCACCGCCGCGATTTGCTCCGTGTCCAGCGTCGAGGGCACATCTTCATAGGCGTAGAGCATGGGACCGATGATGTGCGGGGTGAGATCGGTCGGGATACGACCCGTCCGGTGCAGATAGCGGACCACCGAGCGGAGCCGCTCCGCAACATCCGCCAGTGACTTGCGCCGCAGGCCAGGCCCGCGCATGTCCATGTAGAGATCGACATCCCTGACATTCAGTGTTGCGAGACCAGCTCCGCCGCCGCGATCGAACTGCCAGCGCAGGAAGTTTCGTGCCTCCCACATCGCCGCCGCAATGCTCGCACTCGCCAGACCGCGTTCGTCGCGCAGCCATGCCTCGTATTCGCAGCAGATCGCATGGCGGAACGCCGCGTCGGGTCCGGTCAGTTCCGGTTCGGGAGGCCATTTGCCCTGGGCAAGCCGAAGCAGCTTGGAAATCGCCGTGCGCGGCAGCTTGTGCCAGCGTGGGCTGGGATCCCGGCCATACCGGGCCTGAAAATCCTCGATCGCATAGTGGAAATACTGATCGACCTGCCCGGGCGTCACGGATTCCACCCGGATATCGCATTCGGCCAGGTAATCGAGAAACGCACGAGCATAGAGGCGATGGTTCGCAACCACCACGGGATTGTAATTTCGCTCCGTCAGGAAATTCGTGAGCTTGGCGATCAGCTCATCGTGCAACTTCAACATGATTGTCTCCTCGGTTGGTCCAGAGACCGCCGAGGTTCGCAACCAAAATAATGCGCAGCAAATTTGCGCCAGATAACGGAAATTCCGCGACTACGCCGCGTTCCTGCGCATTATCGCTTCCTCGCGATAAACGATC
>CAZBMR010000163.1:0-3807 GCA_964492695.1 uncultured Lentimicrobiaceae bacterium | reverse complement strand
AATGTCAACCATGATTATGCGACCCCGGCTGGGGTCGTACATTATGGCAAAATGCTCATTTCTATAAAGATGCGACCTCGCTGAGGTCGTACCAACCCGATGCTTCCAAATCAATCCCGGAGGGATTGCATGTTTATAGAAAAAATGTCAACCATGATTATGCGACCCCGGCTGGGGTCGTACATTTTGGCAAAATGCTCATTTCTATAAAGATGCGACCTCGCTGAGGTCGGCCATTCGACCAATGCGATGCTGGAAAACTTGAAAACCCCTTCCAATTCCATCGCCAAAACTTCTTCAGGAGGGCACGTCCAATCGGGAGTTTTTCCAATGGCAAGCGGAAGGGTAGTTCTGGCCATATGGCCAGTCCGGTTTGCGGGAGACGCATGATAACCAGGCATCGTTTTTATTTCATCAGTATTCTTGCATTACTAAAGAGTAAATTTAATTTGTTATGCTCAACGAACCCTACTTGTTTTGCAATTGCAAGCGTACTTTTAAATCCTCGTCTTGAAACGATGAAATCAGGTTCAATCACCAGTAATTTCCCTTTTGGTTTTAACAATTCAAAAAGTTCCTTAAAAAACGAAACCTTGTCAGGAATTTCATGAACCACATAAACCGCAAGCGCAAAATCAAGCATATCAGGCACATTCAGTTTTTCATTGCCATTATGTACCGTTGTGATGTTTGAAATGCTTCATGATGTTAATTTAATCGTTAATTTGTCAAGCATCTCTTTTTGAATGTCAACTGAATAAACTTTACCGGAATTACCTACCATCTTAGAAAGAGGTATTGAAAAATACCCGTTTCCACAACCGTAATCTAACACTGTCATTCCATCAGTGACATAGGGTTTTAGTATTTTAAAAGGGTTCTGAAGCAATCTCCTGATTTTGCTATCCAAGGTATCTGCTTTCTTCGCGGAGAATATATGGGTTTGTCCTTCTTTCATTGTAATTCATTCACTTTTTTAAGCGCAAAAGAAGGGGCTAATCTCGACATCACATAAAGTAGTTTTGAACCACCAACTCTAATTTCGGACTTCCCTTTTTCAATGCCTTTTATCATTTCAGCGACTGCCACAGCGGTGCTAATCGCAATCTTAGGCGGTGTGCCCTGATGCCACGGAGTATTCACGGCAGGAAACATCACCTCTATCACTTTGGTTTTACTATCTTTCAATCGAATTCTAAGGGTTTGTGTAAACGAATGCAATGCAGATTTTGATGAATTGTAAAACGGATAAATAACCCGCGGAGCATAGATTAAGCCTGTTGTAATATTCACTATTGCACTGGATTCGTGGGCACTGATTGTTGCATAAAGAAGTTTTATCAATCGTATGGGCGCAATCAGGTTTGTCTGATACTCGATTTCTGCAAGTTCAATTGCATGATCATTGTTGATGAAGTCGATTTTATTGACAATTGCAGCATTATTTATAAGAATATTTAAATCAGGGTGATGCTCCTTGATTTGTTGAGCAAAACCATTGCATTCCTGTTTGTCGGAAAGGTTACATTGATAAATTACCAGCTGTGGCAACATTTTTTTGGCAGCTAACAACTTTTCGTTCGATTTTCCGCAAATTATTACTTTGTTTCCATCGTTTATTAGCACTTTGGCCAATTCGAGTCCAATTCCTGAACTTCCTCCCGTAATTAATACAGTACTGTTTTTGAGTCTCATAAGAATACTTTTTAAGTGAACAATACCGCAAAACTACCTTGACCACATTTGCTGTGCATTGACCTAGGTCAAAAAAATGATTTTTCTTCGGATACGGCTCAAGGTTTCCGGCTGAATGCCTAAATAGGAAGCTATGATTCCTTGTTTAACTCTTTGGTCCATGCCCGGGAATTCAACAAGAAAGTTCTTATATCTCGTTTCAGCATCAAGTAATAATAAATCACGCTCTCTTTTTTCTTTTGTAATGTATCCTTTTTCAAGAAATTTCATTAAAAATTTAACCCAAAAGACATCATCATCCAGCAATCGGTGATAGTCTGACCAATGAATCTCCAATAATGCTGAATTTTCTAAGGCTTCAATTGAAAAGTAAGAAGGTTTGCTTAAAACCATTGCTGAATATGAACTGATGAAAGTATTTTCAGCTAGAATTGCTTTAGTAAATTCATCTCCCTTGTCGTTGATATATACATAGCGAAACAATCCATGAATCACAAAGGCAATTTTTGTAGGCGTTTCTCCTGCTTGAATAAAATATTCTGCAGTTGCAATTGATTTTTCTTTTCCTATTGAAAGTAATTTCTCAGCCTGTTTCTCAGGTAATAGGTGTTTAAGTTGCTCAGCGACCATTGTTTAAATTTATTGATAGCGTTTTCGTGCAATGCGTTCGGGCGGGAAATCGACTACAAAGTTTTGTGTTATTACTAAAGTTCATTTAAAGCACCTAGCTCCAGGTTTGCACATCAGCCCGCCATACTTAAAACCCATGTAAGCCCTGCGTAGTCTTTAGGGTGTCGCATTTATCCACTTCTTCACAATTTCAATCAGGTTCGGCTTATTACTTTCAATATCTGACATGCTTCTAAATGTTGCTATTGCTCTGTCGTTTTCTTTCCAGGTTAAAAGTTTAGACTTGTCGTCAATTAATTTGGTTTTGGGTTGCTCTTGTTTCTTTGCTCCACGGTGAAAAATGAGTTGAATTTGTTTCGTTGTCGGTGGTTGAATTCTCATCGTAATTCTGTCCTCGTTGTCAAAGCTATAATTTGGTCCGTTCCATTTTATTGTTTCGGTCAAATTGTTGTCTGCTGATAGAATACAAAGTCGTAACTGCTCAATTTCCTGTCTAAGTGAATGATGCAGTTCGTCAAGAAAGCCTGATACTTCACTGTTAAGTTTAAGGTTTATCATTTTATTTGCCGTTTACTTGCAAATATAGCAACAAGGCTATTCATTTCAGCCTGTTAACAGAAATTAACCACGATTTGAAAGGAAATGGCAGATCATAGGATTTCGACTCACTTGCCCTCGCGATGGGCAATCTGTTTCGGGTTTTCTTCCCCAAAAAAAAGCTTTCGCGAGACCAGGAGGTGTCAACAAAATGGTTTTAGGAAGGCTTGTTCCGGAAACATGGCCTGTTCTGTTATGTGGGGAACATCAAAACAAATGGTTATTGTAATGCTATGTCAAAATGTTTCATTACTCGCAGAACCCGCAACGTATTCCATCTGCTGGGTTTACCGGCTTTTTCCATGTCGAGGTGCACCTGTCCTGCATGAGCTGATTGCAGGTTCCAGGTCCCTCCATTGTTTCGTTTGGTTTTCAGAACATCTGTTGCGGCTTTCATCCGGTTGTCCCACTCAATCCCTGCATATTGAAAAAAGTCCATCGCCCGGAGAATGTCATATTTCCATCTGCACGGATAGCTAAGTTTCAAAAAGTCTTTATGAATCATCCGACCTGTTCTGTCCGACAAGAACAATTGATGTTGCAGGATAAACTCGACAGCACTTTTTTGGGCGCTTAGAATTTCCTCTCTTCTATACAGATATCCGGCTTTCTGAAATTCCTGAAACCCTTCGAGCACAGATATTGTGGTGTGCAACGAGCTGTGCTGCGCTCCGCTTCTTGTTGTCCTGCAATTAAATCCTCCATCCGGCATCATCTCTTTCAGAATGCTGTCGATAATGGAATACAGTTTTTTTTCAGGTGTTTCGAAATAGGACGCATAATTCAAAAACATACCATTTACACAAACGTCGCTGTGCTGCAATGTGGAAGGCCCCAGCTGAATACCTCCATCATCTGCCAGGTTATTTTGTAAGACCAGATCTA
>CAZBMR010000162.1:0-3858 GCA_964492695.1 uncultured Lentimicrobiaceae bacterium | reverse complement strand
GAGGAAAACCAGCGAAAACTGCACGTTTTTGGTGGTTTTTTTGTGTTTTAGGGGTAAAATGAGGCGGTTGAAAGCAAGGGGTGATGTGGTAAAATCGGGACCTATTTTGCTTTCAGAAAAAAAGACCCCGATTTAGGTTCTTTTGCATTGATTGTGAATGATATAAACAAATAGTTCGCGAATGATCCTTAAATTTATCTTTTGGATATTACCGTTAAAATTGTTGTAAAACTGGGAATGAGTAGCTGGTCCATGCCTGTTTAATGCCAGAGGTCTCCGACCCTCTGAACCCTTTTCTTGCAGTTGTTTACCTCTTTCTTGCTGCTCATTGGATTTCGATTCCTTCTGATTTACCTTTGTGTATGCCTGATCACGCCTTTGCAAGGATGATTTGGCTTAATTTTGTCGCACTTAAACGTCTGCTGAACATGAAACCTTACTTTGCATCTGCCCTTTTTTTATTGCTCGTTTTGTCGGTTCATAGTCAGGATAAGCAGTTGCGTGCCTATCTGTCGTATGCCACCTTCAATGTTCCCGGCGAACAGCCCATCGTTGAGACCTATTTGGCCGTGGAAGCCTCGAGCCTTGTATTTGTGCCTGTTGCTAATGAGGGATATCAGGCTTCTGTCGGTGTAACATTGATATTTATGGAAGGTGATTCTGTGCGAAACTATGCCAAATATGAACTGAAAAGTCCGGTAGTTTCAAATGTGGAAAAAACACAGTTTGGTATTGTGGACCAACAGCGCTTTCCATTGCCAAACGGAAACTACAAGCTGAATATCGAACTCACCGATCTGAACAACAATGCAGTGCCCCCATTTATCAGCACCGAAGAAATTCAGATAAATTATGCAAGCGACCGCGTGCAGCTTTCGGCCATCGAGTTGGTTGAATCGTTCAGTCGGAGCACCAGCGAACGGATGGTCAGCAAAAATGGCTACGACTTGATCCCATTGGTTTTTCCTTATTTTCGTGCGGCTGATACGGTTCTGAATTTCTATGCAGAGGTCTATCACGCGGATAAAACTTTTGGCCCGCAAGGTAAATTCTTAATCACTTATTATCTGGAATCCTTTGAAAATCAAAGCCTGATGCAGGAATTTATTTTCAGGAAGCGTGCCGATGCCCGCGAGGTGAATGTGTTGCTGCACAGCATCGATATCGGGAAACTGCCATCGGGAAATTACAACCTGGTTGTTGAAGTACGCGATCACGAAAACAAACTCGTTGATCAAAACAAAATCTTTTTCCAGCGAAGCAACCCTTCCGTCCAATACAACCTGAATGACATTGCAGCATTGAACATCGAAAATACCTTTACAGGAAAAATCAACAACCTCGACACCCTTGTGATGATGCTGCGCTGCATTGCACCGATTGCAACCGAAACCGAGCGGGATTATGCTTTCAACCTCTCCAAAACAACCGAAAAGAAAACCATGCAACAGTTTTTGTACAACTTCTGGCAAAAACGCAAGCCCGTGGATCCTGAGCTTGCATGGCAAAATTACTTTGAAGAGGTAAAAAAAGTTGACGCTTCATTCAAGACACAGAATCACCGTGGCTATGAGACCGACCGAGGAAGGGTTTACCTGCAGTATGGCGCTCCCAATCACATCGTGGAAGCCTACAATGAGCCTTCAGGCTATCCTTATGAAATCTGGCACTACTATACCCTTGGCACACAACGTAATAAAAGATTTGTGTTCGTCACAAAAAACCTTGTAACCAACTATTTTGTGCTGGTGCATTCCGATGCCATTGGCGAACTTGCTAACTACCGCTGGGAATACGACATTTATGGACGTGCCAACGTTTCGGAAAGTGTGGATGACACCGGAACGGGCGACATTTTTGGTAACAAGGCTTACGATTTCTATAAAAATCCCCGCTAAGACCGCTGGCCGGATTGTGGACTGACGAAAAGCGTTTAATTTTGCGCTTTTCCACGATGCATGAAACCGCTTGGATATTATTTCGTTTACATCATCCTGAAACTCATCGCCCTGTTGCCTTTCAGGGCCATCTACGTGTTGAGCGACGTGGTGAGCTTTGTTTTATATCAGGTGGTTGGTTATCGAAGAAAAGTAGTCAGAACCAACCTCTTAAATAGTTTTCCTGACAAAAACGCTGAATGGATCAAACAAACGGAAAAGCGGTTTTATCAAAACCTGGCCGACAACATTCTCGAAAACGTAAAACTTTTGCACGTTCAACCTCAGCAGTTGATGAGACGGTTCACTTTTGAGAACCACGCCATCATATCAGACTTAAGCGCACATGGAAAATCCGTTTTCATTGCTTTGGGACATTGCAGCAATTGGGAAACCATCACGCACACCCTTTCGTTTCAGTCTGATGTGCCTTTCATTGCTATCTATAAAAAACTAAGCAGCAACACTTTCGATCAATTTATGTTGCATCTGCGCACACAGTTTGGGCGCGGCGAAATGGTGGAATCGCAAAGCACCTTCCGAACCCTTGCTGCCAAAGCCAAAACACCCCACGCCATCGTTTTGCTCGGTGATCAGACACCTCCAGGCCTGGCAACAGATTATTGGGTTGATTTTCTCAATCAGGATACACCATTTTTCAATGGTCTTGACAAAATGGCCAGGGCGCTTGGTCATGCCGTTGTTTACCTCGATACCAAGCGAACGAAACGTGGACACTATCAGGTATCCTTCAGGCTCATATGCGCCGATGGCAAGCAAACGAAACCCAACGAAATCACTGCCGAATATGTGCGTCTGCTGGAAGAATCTATTCAGAACCAACCACATAACTGGCTTTGGTCGCACAGACGATGGAAACACAAACGCCCTGCATCGGCATGAAAAAACGCATTGCAGTTGTCATACTCAACTATAACGGGAAACGATTCCTTGAACGTTTTTTGCCCACTGTGATCCAGCGCAGCGCGGCATTGGCCGACGTGGTGGTGGCCGACAACGCCAGCACCGATGGTTCGGTGGAGCTGATGCGCAACAATTTTTCGGATGTGCAGCTGATCATCAACAGCTTCAATGGCGGTTTTGCCACTGGCTACAACCTGGCGCTGAAGCAGTTGGATTATGACTATTATGTATTGCTGAACTCCGACATCGAAGTAGGTGAACGATGGCTCGAACCGCTGCTCGACATGATGGACAGCGATCCAACTATCGCAGCCTGTCAGCCCAAAATGCTGTCGTTTGCCGACAAGGCTTACTTTGAATACGCTGGTGCTGCCGGAGGATTCATCGACAAGTTTGGCTATCCATTTTGTCGTGGCAGGCTGTTTCAACATGTTGAAAAGGATGAGGGTCAGTATGATACGCCGCTTGAGGTGTTTTGGGCAAGCGGCGCATGCATGTTTGTGCGTGCCGATGTTTACCACCGTTTGGGAGGGCTCGACGACGATTTCTTTGCCCATATGGAAGAGATTGATTTTTGCTGGCGGGCAAAGACGGCCGGCTACAAAATCATGTACAACCCCCTATCTGAGGTCTTTCATATAGGCGGTGGTACGCTCCCAAAAAACTCGCCCCGAAAGACCTACCTCAATTTCAGGAACAACCTTTCCATGTTGTATAAAAACTTGCCGCCTGCTTTTTTTGCCTATGTGATCACTACCCGAATTTTTTTGGACCTGGTAGCCAGTCTGAAATTTTTGATCGAAGGCGGCTGGGGCGATTTTTTTGCCGTGTTGCGCGCCCACGCACATTTTGTGAGAAACCAGCGCAAGCTTCGGTTGAAACGCAATGCCAATCAGGCCTTGCCAGTGTCGAGAATATACAAAAAGAACATCGTGATTGAGTATTTTATTAAACGCAAGAGCACCTTCGACCGCTTCGACACACGGTTTTTTAGCTA
>CAZBMR010000161.1:0-3965 GCA_964492695.1 uncultured Lentimicrobiaceae bacterium | reverse complement strand
CCATCGCCAGCGTCATCCTGTTTGCGGCCGGCGGCCTGTGGGTTGCCAATGGCGCCATGGGCTTCCGGCTGGAAGGCGCAGTCGATCCGAATGGTCCCTCCAACCCGCTGTTCATCAAGACGGTCGCCGCGCCCGGTGCCTGGCTGGACAACTATGGCCGCTATCCCTGGATGGTGATTGCGCCGGTGCTGGGGCTGGTCGGACCGCTGGTCGCACTGCTGGGGATCCGCCGCCGTAGCCATGTGCTGAACCTGGCAGGGTCGTCGCTGGCGACCGTGGGCATCATCGCCACGGTCGGCCTGTCGATGTTCCCGTTCATCCTGCCAAGTTCCATCGATCCGCAATCGAGCCTGACGGCATGGAATGCCTCGTCCAGCCACTTGACGCTGTGGATAATGCTGATCGTCACGGTGATCTTTCTGCCGCTGGTGCTGACCTATACCGCCTGGGTGATGAAGGTCCTGTTCGGCCGGATCAGCTTGCGCGACGTGCGCACCAACCCCGACTTCTACTAAGGAGCGAAAACGATGTGGTATTTCGCATGGATCCTGGGGCTTGGCCTGGCGCTCGCCTTCGGCATCATCAACGGGATGTGGCACGAATTCCAGTCGCCGCTGGATGAGGACCCCAACCTGTGATGCGCCGCATCCTGACGGGCGTTGTCCTGGGGCTGGCCGGATGCGCGGCCCCGGCGCCGCAGCCGGTGGATGTTTCGGCCAAGTCGGCTGCGCTGGCCGACCGCTTCCAGGCTGACCTTCAGGGGCAATTGCAGGCGGCGATAAAGGCCGGCGGTCCGGTGGGTGCCATCGGCGTCTGCCAGCAGGCAGCGCCGGCCATTGCCGCCAGTCTGTCCCAGGAAAGCGGGGCAGAGGTGCGCCGGATCGCGCTCAAGGAGCGTAATCCGGGCGCGGCTCCGGATGGCGAATTGCGTGAGCGGCTGGAGCAACTGGCCGCCGCGCCTTTGTCCGCCGATGGCAAGCCGGCGGTCATGCAATGGAGCAGCGGTTCCGGTTCTGACGCCAGGACCCATTACATGCGCGCGATTCCGATGAAGGAGCAGCCATGCGCTGCCTGCCACGGTACGGCGATCGCCCCTGATGTGCAGGCCAAGCTGGCCGAACTCTATCCGGCCGACAAGGCCACCGGGTTCAAGCCTGGCGACATGCGCGGGGCCATTCTCGTGTCATGGCCGGTCGGTCAGGCACGGGGGAACTAGCATGACCCGGACGGCTGGCCGCCTGACTGTTGCCCTGCTGCTGGCGGTCTTCATTCTGCTGGCCCTGCTGCTGCGGACGCAAGGCAGTGCCAGTGCTTCCGCCCCGGCGCAGCTCGCGCCGCCCGACCAGCGCGAGGCCGTTTCGCTCAATCCGGCCCAGGCCGATCACGTCCTGACCGAGATGCGCGGCCTCCTGGCTTCGATCCGCGACATTCACTCCGCGATGGCGGTCGACGACTGGGGGGCGGTCAGCGCCGCAGCGCAGGCGCAAGGGACCGGACGCGGGAAACGACCGCCCGAGGGCTTGCGTGAGCGGCAGCCGCCCGGCTTTCGCCAGATGAGCAGCAGCATGCGCCAGCAATTCGATGCATTGAACCTTGCCGCAGCCAAAGGGGATCGCAGCGCTGCGAATGCTGCGCTTGGTCAGGCGCTCAATGCCTGCGTTGCCTGCCACGATAGTTACCGGATCGAGATTGCCGATTGATCCCGCTTCTGCCGGCACCCCCATGCTGGCGGACAGGGGCCGCACAGGAAGCCCCCCTTCCGTGTGTGGCCCCAACACTTCTGGTGAGGACGGCCCCGTCCCGGGTGTCGCGGATCGCCAGCCCAAACCGGGTGACAACCATTTGCGCATCACGATAGTATAAGGGGTGCGCGACATGACAGGAGCAGGCCGAATGAAGGGTTTCGTCGATAACATCGAAAAGCTGACGGAAGAAAACGACGATTTCCGCCGCGTGCTTTATACCGGACACAACCTCCAACTCGTTCTTATGGCGATCCAGCCTGGCGAGGAAATCGGAGAGGAAGTCCACGACGACCGGGACCAGTTCTTCCGCATCGAGGGGGGTGAAGGCGAGATCTGGATTGATGGCGTCTGCAACAAGGTCAAGGCAGACGACGGGGTCATTGTGCCCCAGGGCGCGCGCCATAATGTGATCAGCACCGGCAAGGAGCCGCTGCGACTCTATACCATCTATGGCCCGCCGGAACATCTGGACGGGACTATCCGCAAGACCTGCGCCGATGCGGCCGTGGACCATGAGCATTTTGATGGCCGGACGACAGAGTGATCAGGCGGCGATCAGGACCAGCAGGATCGCGGGCAGGTTCCGTCGGTTTATCGCCTTTCGATTCCCCGCATGAATGTTGTCACGTAATTATTCACGGGATTTCGTTCGGCCAGCACACATCATAGCTGTTAGCTCCCGCGTTCCAGTACAGGGCAATGTCGATGCCCGCCTCGGTCGCCATCCGCAGGAAGTCGTGGCGCAGGTCCGGGCAATCTTTGCGGAAGCCCCGCGCCAGACGCGTATTGGCGCGCTGGGCTTCAACCGGGTGGCCGGCGCGCACGTTGGCTGAAATTTCCACATAGGGGCTGTGAAGGAGATAGTGGGCGGCGCTGCGGGAGTTTTCGACAACGAGCGCCATGGTCTGATCCTCGTCGTTCAGTCCCTGCGCTGAAGCGTCGCTGTCCCACGGGTTGGCGATGCGGACGGCCGGATCTATTTCGCGTCCCGCGCCGCCGGGCAGGATGTGAACGACCTTGATCACGTCGGGTTTGCCGTCGCCATCGAGGTCTACCTGCGCCACGGATGCAGGAAACCGGGGGTGCGGGGCAATACGTGACCGCGCTGGAACGCTGCCGGGTTGCGGATCGTCCCGATCATCATCAGCATCGTCGCTGATGGGCAGGTCCGGTCCTAGATCGCCCACTGCCGTGCAATCTGGGTCTTCTGCCGCAAAGCTGGCGAGGCGCAGGTATTCCTCGTGAAGCTGGGGGTTTATCGCATCGGGATCGATCCCTTCGGCCTGAAACAGGCGCAGGGCCGATTGGTAATAGCTGGCTGCCGTGCGGCAATCATCGGTGCCGCCGCCAGTGACTGACCAGATCACCCGCCATCCGCCGTCTTGCTTCAGCAGGTACTCGCCGCCGTCGTATTCCTGCTTAGACGGCTCGATCACCACATAGGCATAAGTCGCCGTCTTGCCTTTGATCACCTTCAGCTGGTGGACGATGAACCTGATCTTGGAACCCGGTGACGGCCGGAGCGCATTAAGGATTTGCGTGCGCTCACTCGTGCCAGGCGGTGGGGTGCGAACCTGCTGCGCGGCGGCTGGCGTCAGACCGAGCACAGCCACCAGCATGAAGAGAAAAGGGATGCGCGGGAGGGTCATGGAATTGCGCCTTGTGCTTCGGGTGCTGCGGGCGACTCGCAGACTGGTCTGTCGGAGAGAGCGAAGGAGTCATATTGCTCAGCGCCCAGATGCATGGTGCAGATGATCTGGCGGGCCATGTCTTGCACTTCGGTCAGACTGAACCTGCCGCTGATCCGGATGCGTCCCTCTGTGATTGGCTCGACAAGCCGGGCGGAACTGATGGACTTGTCGCCCACCGTGATGGCGACATCGGTATTCAGCAGGCGGATTGATTCGGCTTCGAGGTGTTGTGCCACCTCGGGCCGCAAGGCGATATCGAGAACCGGAAAATTGCGGTCGTCGAAGTCCAGGGCGACGCTCGCTATGTCATCGCGGGTGAACTCCCGCTGTCCGAAGCGCAAGGTTGCAGACGGCAGTGCGTCCTTCCTGCGCCAGGTCAGGTGCTGCCAGGGGATGACCGACCATTCCGGCTCATCGCACGGCCGCTGCGCTCGAGCGAAATAGGCGCCGAGATAGAGGCCTTGTCCGGTCAGGTACCAGCTGGGGAAATCCCACACGGACGTATCCGCATAGTCGCATTGATCCTCTG
>CAZBMR010000160.1:0-3998 GCA_964492695.1 uncultured Lentimicrobiaceae bacterium | reverse complement strand
CACTATTTTCATGGAGGAATACCTTAAATCAATTCAAATTAGACAATTATAGTACAAATTCAAATAATAAAAATATTGGACTAATTGAAGGTGTTATTGGCGTTGCTTTAGTTGAACTGACTATTAATACCAACATATCCTCCTGGGACGAATGTTTATTGCTAAGCTAAACAGTACGATGCAAACTGAACCAAAATACACTATACACGAAAACTTTATCCTACGTACACCTTTATACCCCTTTGGTTTTATTAAAAATCTTGTAAACAAACCTGAAATAGCTAATCACGAACTAAATGCGATATGCAGCAAGCCCAATGTACAAGAGGCCATTTATATAGCCTCGCCCCAGCTGCATGATGAAATGAAGAAATGGCTAAATGACGAAAGTGGCACAAGTAAAAAGGAATTCAAGAACACACAGAAGTTAAAATCCGGTTTGATACGGTATCTGCTCAGAATGTCCACCAGGTGCACACCTTTTGGCTTGTTTGCCGGGTTTTCAACCGGAAGTTTTGGCAATCACACAAGCATCAACTTATTTGAACCAGAAGCAAATATAAGTCATACGCGTTTGGATATGAACTATTTGTGTGCGCTGGCACAAGACTTATCCAAAATGGAAGCAATTAAGGCAGGCCTGAAGTTTTTTCCAAATTCAAGCATCTATAGTATTGCTGGGCGTGTGCGATATGTGGAGTATCATTATGCCAATGGCCGGCGCATGCATCAGATTGTTGCAGTTGATGATTCTGAATACTTGCAAAAAATCCTTCAAAATGCTGCAAAAGGTGCTATGCTGCATGAGTTAGCAGATTCCATTATTGATGATGAAATTTCTGAAGAAGACGCACGTGATTTTTTGAATGAGTTAATCGATGCTCAGCTGTTGGTAAGCGAACTGGAGCCTGCCGTAAGCGGCGAAGAATTTCTGGATCAGATGCTCCAAATCCTTAGTGGGATACCTCCAAATGAAACCCTCGAAAAAGTACAGGCAGTTTTAAATCAGGTAAAATCAATATTGACTGCACTGCGTAACACTCCAATTGGCAGAGATGTTGGAGTTTTTGATCAAATTTCGCATGAGCTCAAAAAGTTAGACACAAGTTTCGACATCAAGTACCTGTTCCAAACCGATATGGTTAAACCAACTAAGATTTGCCAACTGGACCATCAAATCAAGGAAGATATCTATACAGCATTGGAAGTGCTCAATAAGCTTACACCTAAAAACGAAACAACTAATCTTTCAAAATTCAGGGAGGCCTTCAAAGAACGTTATGAAGATGAAGAGGTACCGCTTTTGAAAGCCCTCGACAACGAAAACGGCATCGGATACCTGCAAAATCATCATGGAGATATTGCACCACTGGTGGAAGGACTTATTTTGCCGAACAGGAAAAACAGTTCTCAGGAAATTAAATGGAATGGTATTTATGCCATGTTGCTTCAAAAATTAAACAGTGCAATGGCCGGCCATGCGAAAATGATCACCCTGGACGACTCCGATTTGAACGGGCTTGAAGCGCAATGGGATGACCTACCTGCTACTGTTTCCTCGATGATACAGCTCTTGAAACATCCCAATTCTGATGAGCCATTGCTTTACATCAAATCATTCGGTGGTTCATCCGCTGCAAACCTGATCGGCAGATTTTGCCATGCAGATAAGGTTGCCCACGAATTTGTGAATGAAATCATTGCCAAAGATGAGGCGCATCAAACCCAAAATCTTTATGCCGAAATAGTGCATCTGCCCGAATCAAGGACAGGTAATATTTTGATGCGTCCTGTTTTTCGTAAATATGAAATTCCTTATCTGGCTAAATCAGGTGTTCCCTTATCAAACCAGTTGAAAGCAGATGACCTGATGGTATCTGTTAGAGGCGATCAGGTTTTGCTTCGCTCAAAAAAACACAATAAATATGTGATACCCAGGCTCACAACAGCCCACAATTTTTCGTTTAATGCCCTGCCCGTTTATCACTTTTTGTGCGATATGCAAACCCAAAACCTGCGCTCCGGCCTTATGTTTAGCTGGGGGCCTCTCGAGAATAATTATCAGTTCCTGCCCCGCGTAATGTATAAAAACATTATCCTGTCACGAGCTAAATGGAATATTAAGCACTCCGCTATTGCCACCATACTGAAACATCAGACTGAGCAGCAAAAAATTGAAGCCTTCCGACTATTCATGGCACAAAATGAGTTGCCCTCAGAAGTGCTTTTGGCTGATCGTGATAACGAACTTTATCTGAACTTCACAAATAACAACTGCATTCTCATATTGTTAGATCAGATAAAAAACCGACAATTTTTTACGTTGAAGGAATTCCTTTATTCAGAAGAGAATTTTATTGTAAACGGATCCGATGGTTCCTATACCAACGAAATTGTTGTGGCCTTGTACAAAAACAAAGATCAGTCTGACGATGAATCAGCTCAATTCGTGCAAGCTAAACTAACAGAACAAGCCTGAAAATGCAACGAACATTCATAATTGGAGACAAATGGCTTTATTTAAAGCTCTATACCGGACTCAAAACCGCTGATACACTTATATCAGCACTAATTGGAAGCTTGAGTTCGAACTTTATTGATGATAATCTGGCTGATAAATGGTTTTTTCTGCGCTACAATGACCCACAATTTCATTTGAGATGGCGTATTAGTATTCCCGATCCGGAAAAAATTGGAACTATCATTACCCGGGTAAACAAAGCGATTGTTCCTTACCTTGATAATGATATGATTTACAAGGTTCAGGTGGATACTTATAAACGAGAGATAGAAAGATACGGATCAAACTCCATCGCGATTTTGGAGCAATTGTTCTGGCACAACAGTATGCTTGTTTGCGATTATCTGAGCCAGATACAGGACGGTGAAGAGGAAAAAAACCGTTGGCTTTTCAGTATGCGTGCCATTGATAGTTTCCTCAACTTATTCAACTACGAACTAGACCAAAAGCTAAGGCTGCTTACCATAATGGCAAACAGCTATGGCAAAGAGTTTAACATAGACTCTGCCTTGATAAGCCAATTAAGCGACAGGTATCGTGCTAACAAAAAAGATATTTTCAATTTCATGAACCTTACTTTTGATGACGCAAATGCATACAATACTTTATTAAAGCTGCAACATCAATTTAATATCAGAAGTACTAAGGTGATTAATGAAATACTTAAACTTGAAAATGATAAACAACTCGCAGTATCTATTGATAATCTGTTGATTAGTTATATACATATGTTTACGAACCGATTGTTCAGGTCAAAACAACGGCTGCACGAAATGGTTATTTATGGATTTTTATTCAGATATTACCGGTCACAACTGGCGCAAAGCAAACACTATGATATAAATGCCTAAATTCCCCCACACCCCCCAACTCGATGCCCGCGATTGTGGCCCGGCCTGCCTGCACATGGTAAGCAGGCACCATGGCAGGCAGCACAACCTGGCCTTGTTGCGCGAGTACTGCCACATCACCCGCGAGGGCGTTTCGTTGCTCGGCATCAGCGATGCAGCCGAGAAGATCGGCTTCCGCACCATGGGTGTAAAGATCAGCTACGACAAGCTGACCAACGAAGTGCCGTTGCCATGTATTGCCCATTGGAAACAACGCCACTTTGTGGTGGTTTATGGGATAAGCGGTAAGAAAAAAGACAATGTAAAGGTGGCCGACCCCGCCCACGGCCTGCTTACCTACAGCCGCGAAGAGTTTGAAAAAGGCTGGGCAAGCACCAGCGAACAAGGCGAACCCATGGGTGTGTGCCTCCTGCTCGAACCTACACCGGACTTTTATGCTGCCCCGGACGAGCTTGCCTCCAAAAACAGCTTCCGTTATTTGTTTGCTTACCTCAGGCCACATCGCAAACTGCTGGTACAACTGATACTGGGCATGTTGCTGGGCAGCCTGCTGCAGCTCATTTTCCCTTTCCTCACCCAATCAGTGGTGGACGTGGGCATCAACACCCGCGACCTGAATTTTATTA
>CAZBMR010000159.1:1730-4051 GCA_964492695.1 uncultured Lentimicrobiaceae bacterium | reverse complement strand
CGAAACTGCAAAAATTTTGGACTTCCATGCTTTTTTCAAGAGGATCGTTTTCAAATCTCAACGTGTTTCGTTTCAATGCACCACAATGGAAAAGTCCGGAGTTATCATGTCAATCTCCACGACAACCCACCCGCACAAAAAAATTCAGGGAAAAGCCTTTGGCCCTTCCCTGAATTTTCTGAATAAAGGTTGAAAAACCCTTTTAACTATTACATGCTTTCGGTGCGGAGGGGCTGTGGTTCAGCCTTGTGGATGGTGAGCTCATCAATCAGGCGGGTTGCGCCGGCATATTTGTCAATGATGAAGAGCACATAGCGGATGTCCACATTGATGGTGCGTTGCAGTGCGGGTTCAAAGGCAATATCGCCGCTCATGGCTTCCCAGTTGCCATCGAAGGCAATGCCAATGAGCTCGCCCTTGCCGTTGATGATGGGGCTTCCAGAGTTTCCGCCGGTGATGTCGTTGGTGCTCAGGAAGCAGGTAACGAGCTTTCCATCAGTGCCATAAGGACCAAAATCCTGTTTTTCGATGAGTTCCTTGAGGTAGGGTGCCACAATGAATTCGTCGTTTGACGGGTCTTCTTTTTCAAGGATGCCTTTGGCGGTGGTCACAAAATCGTAGTGCACAGCGTCGGCCGGAAAATAATCCTGCACACTGCCATAGGTCATGCGCATGGTGCTGTTGGCATCGGGATAGAACACCTTGTTGGGCTGCATTTTGCGCAAACCATCCACAAAGAGGCGTTCGGCGGTGCTCATCGAGCCCTGTGCTGCCCTGAATCCGCCGGCAGTTTCCATGGTCTTGGCCATGAAGCCATCGGCCAGCTGGAGTGCCGGATCGTTTTCAAGGGTTTTGAGATCGGGTTTTGAAAGGAAGCTGTTGGCAGCGCTTTCGCTGGCAAAGATGGATTTTTGGAACACGGTGGCAGCAAGGGCTGCGGTGCTGTTGTCGTTTTTAGCCAGCATTTTGGTGAAAGCTTCGGGCTGCATGGCGGCAGGCACACGGTCGGCATATTTGGCAAACAACACTGCCATCACCTTTTCGTCGGCCGGAGCGTAATAGTCTTTGAAATGTTCTTTCACAGCTTCGCGCAGGCCTTCGATGGTGGTTGCCAATTGCTTCTGGCGTTCTTCTTTGGCTTTGGCAGCCATCTCCTTGTCTTTGGGCAGGTCTTTTTTCGACATGGGTTTGAGCAGCTCTTTCAGTGATGCGAATCCCTGCGCAAAGCCAATGATTTCGGCCCCACCAAGGCCGGCAAGGTTGGTATAGAGCATGGGCGCAATGCTGCCACCCATTTGCTGATAGCCTTTCTGGATGTCGGCAAGCACTGTGCCGTATTTCTTGCTGCGCGCATCGTCGGCGGCAACCCAGGCCGTGAAATCTTTTTCGAGGAATTCCTTTTTCTCCTTCACGTTGAGGCGTTTGAGGCCGCGTGTTTGTCCGATGAGGTATTTCCAGGTGTTGGCAGTGACTGCATATTTGGAGGCATACTGGATTTTCACCTTCTGATCGGCATCCATAAATTCTTTCCAGGTCTCGAGTTTGTCGCCAAAGAGCTCGATGATGGCGGGATACTGCTGTTCGAGGTTGAAGTCAACGCCAAAGCTGGTGAGGTATCTGTCAGTGCTGCCGGGATATCCCCAGATCATGGTGAAGTCGTTCTTTTGCACGCCATCGAGGCTGATGGGCAGGTGGTGTTTGGGTTTCATGGGGATGTTGTCGGGGCTGTAGTTGGCAGGCTTGCCATCGGGGCCGGTATAAACGCGGAAGATGCTGAAGTCGCCCGTATGGCGTGGCCACATCCAGTTGTCGGTGTCGCCGCCAAACTTGCCCACCGACGAAGGGGGTGCACCCACCAGGCGGACATCGGTAAACACTTCATACACAAACAGGTAGTATTCGTTGCCTTCGAAGAAGCTTTTCACCACCACATTGTAGCGACCGTCTTCGCTGAAGCTTTTGCGCAGGTCGCCGGTTTTTTTGCGGATGGCAGCCGAGCGGTCCTGCACGCTCATGGTGTCGTTCACCACGGCCATCACCGAGTCGGTGACGTCGGCCATGCGCACGAGAAACGAAACGGAGAGGTCGTCGTTGGGCAGTTCTTCCTTGAAGCTGGCAGCCCAGAAACCATCCGTCAGGTAGTCGTGTTCCACGGTGCTGTGCTTTTGGATGGCATCATAGCCGCAATGGTGATTGGTGAAGATGAGGCCCTGGTCGGATACAATTTCGCCGGAGCAGAAATAGCCGCTGGGGGTTGGGCCGTTGCTCAGGCCCACAATGGCATCCTTGAGGCTGCTGTTGTTCACGCTGTAGATTTCTTC
>CAZBMR010000159.1:0-1630 GCA_964492695.1 uncultured Lentimicrobiaceae bacterium | reverse complement strand
AGGCCCAGTTGCTCAGGTCCCATCTTGAAATAGATGTCGACCGGGATGCCTTTTTGGGCGATGCGGTCGAGGTCGGACTGAAGTTCTGGTTTGATGATGCCATCGGTGGCAATCCAGTTTTTCACAAAGTCGTAGTTGCCGTCGCCCTGTGCCTTGAGAATGTTGCCGGTGAGTTTGCGGCTGGCTTCCATCATCTTCTCCAGGTTGATGGCATAGGTGCCGTCGGCCTGACGCGTAAAAGCACCTTCCTGCAGGAAGAAGCTGAAGGTGAGCATATTGGCTTTGCCATGCGCGCTTGCTGCACCAAAACGCACCGAGCGGAAGATGCCGGCCATAAAGGTGACGTAGTTGTCCATGATGTCGGTGTCAGTAAACTCACCCATTTCGTGGAGTTTGGTCACCAGGAAAAGACCGAGGATGTCGGCCTTGGCTTCTTCGAGGGCTGAATATTGTTCGCGAAGGGCCTTGCGCACGCTCGAAGTGCCGTCGATGGTGTTTTTGATGCCCATGCCGTGTGCCACTTCGTGAAACATCACATTGCTGAAGAAGGCATCAAAGGTGATGTGTTTGCGTTGTTCGGGTGCGATGAGCACGTCCGAAACCGGCACAAGGATGTTGTCGAACTTGGCTTTCATGCTGTTTTTGAGCTGCAGCTTGCGGGTTCCTTTTTGCAGGTGCACGCGTTCGTCGTTGGGCAGGTTGATGGCAATGGTTTTACCGGCCATGTTGCAGTCGCCGGCATAAAACACGGCATCATAGGCATTGAGGTCGGCATCAGCGCCGGGCACTTCTTTTTTATACACCTCCTCCACCGGGAGTTGCTTCTGCAAGTCGGGTAAAAACTGTGCATAGCGTGCCAGGCGGTCGCTCCACACCTTGTCCTTGATGAGGATAAATGCCTCTTGCGCAGCCTTGTAGCCATTGAGGGCATCGGTGTAGTTTTCGATGGGGCCAATCACCATGTCCACATTGTTGTCGCGCACGTCCATCCAGGCCAGGTCGCTTTCGAGGTAGTCGTCGGTACGCAGGGCTTTGGCGCGCAGCTTGAGGTAGTTGGCAAAGGAGGCATTGTCAGAAAGCGTGGCAGCTTTTTCGAGGAGGGCTGCTGCTTTTTCGATGCGTTCGGCATAGGCCTCATGATACCAGATGGCCTGCAGCTTGCCTTCGGCATTGCGGGTGATGAGCGTGTAGAGGCTGGTTTTGTTGGGGTCGTCGAAGGCTTCCCATTCGGCGGGGGTCATGTCGTGGGGGTAGAAGTTGGCGCCGGGGAATTTCTCGCCATAGCCTTCGATAAAGGGTTTTTCGTTGTCCATCTGATCCCATGGACCATAGTTGATTTCGGCAAACTGCCGTGCTTTGGGATCGGAGATGCTGTTGAGGAAGGCATCTTTTTCGCCGATGTGCTGCGTCCAGAAGATGTCGTCCATCAGCTGTGCAGCCTGAAACAGCAGGCGAAGCATTTCTTTTTCGTTGGCACTGAGGTGGCTGATGTCCGAAGTGAGCGTTACTTCGGCATACTTGCTGAGCAGTTGATCCATGGGGTCGGGGGGAGTTTGTTGTTGGGGGGCCGGACTGTTGCAGGCCGTAACCAGCATCAGCAACATGCTGATGGCGATCGTAATACGTTTTG
>CAZBMR010000158.1:0-4072 GCA_964492695.1 uncultured Lentimicrobiaceae bacterium | reverse complement strand
GCAAAGTTGAAGGCTTCTAGGAATGCTTACAAGATGCCCGTTGCGGAAGGGTTACATTCTACTGGTCTTGTAACCTTGCTTTAGAACAGAGTCAATTGGCCTTATTTCCCAAGGGGTTGCATTATACTCAATATTCGAATAGCCGTAACTTGAATCATACATTAAATCATTTGCCTGTAACCAAGCCCCAACAAAGAAGTCATCTTGAGACATGCAGATATTCACACTTAATGTGAAAAATAACGCTAAAAGAGAGGTTTTCATAATTTTATTTTTAACAAAAATATATCTTTTAACACTTGCAACGTGAAGCATTTTAACACTTATTATTAATTTATGTTAAATAATGTTAAGAATAGAAATATGCCCTAAAAAAACAATCATTCAGATTATACAACACTGGAATTGTCTTTACACAAATAGCATTGATTTTAATACTCAAAAAACACCTCAACTTTTAAATCATCAATATAAACCGGATGCTCACCTTGTAGCCAAAAGGTAGTTCTGAAAGCATCGGAGCTGCGTCTAACTTCTGGTGTCAGATAGTAGAATTCCAATTGATTCCATGCGTTCAACAACAAATTATTGTCGGTCAATTGAATACCCTTGTAAGCATAAGCCTTGCCTTTGTACATAAATGTTGCTGTAAAATAAAATGGGTTTTCGCTCATTTTCACAACAGGAAACACCTGAACACTTACTTTTATTATTCCAAATTCAGGAAGATTTAGCTTTTCATATGATGTTTCATATACTGGAGAAAATTGATTGTTTTTGTTTATCTCAAAAACTTTTCCGCCATTTTCCTTCACTTGGTTTGTATCAACTACTTGGCCATCTGATTCAAAATCATTCACATGCAGTATTCTTGATTCAAATTTCCTGTTTGATTTCAAGATCTCTTCAGGTGATAAATTACGGTCTATAAGCAGCATGTTTTCTGCACCTTCAGGCACTTTTGTTTGTAGAAATACTTCCTTGTAATATTCCTTAGTCATTCTTGATGTATGAATGATTCCATGAAGAAATTGCCAACTTTGAAACAGATTTAATAAAACCAATAGGATTATAAATATCCATAGTATCATCCGAAGCCATGTTTTCGCCCTTTCAAAAGTAATTTGTAACAGATGACCCAATGGTAAACTTAAGAAAACATACATAGGAATAAAGCTGCGTTGGCTGAAGCTGTCGGCATACCACCAGCACGACCAACTGGAAATTATATAAAATGATAAAAAAAAGAAAATCAACACACTTATAAATGCAGCTTGATTCTTGATGTACAAAAACACAAAACCCATTATTGCCAGCATCATAATTGGGGTATAGATTAACCAACCTTTTCTGAAACCAAACAACACTTCCCAAATATACGGACTAAAAAACTCAAAACCTTCACCAGGATTATTGCTGTAGCTGTTGAAAAAGTAATGACCTGTAAAAGTCTTGTAATAAACCAATTGCACGGATCCAATAAAAAAAAGTGTAATCGCTGCTGTTAATACACTTTTCCACTCTCTCCTTAAAAGTTCAACTTTATCCATAAAACCATTCTTGATCGATACATTCCAAAAAAGCGGTACAAGAATGACTAAAAATTCTGTTGGTCTGCTCAAAGCTCCCAAGCCAATAAATAAAGCGAGCCAAAATGCCGTCTTCATTGAAGGATTGCTGTGCCATTTTAAGGTGTACCAAAATACCAATGCAAAAAGCATAAAAAGGTAATTATGCGACATCAGCCCTTGCCCATGATAAACTGTATGAACCAAAAAATTCGTGCCAAAAACCAAAATAAAAATAACCAATAAGCTAAGGCTTGCCCTAAAGAAAATATCTAAAGATCTCTTCAAATATATTAAGCCAATAGTTGTATAAACAAAACTGCCGTATAATAAACTTGCTTGATATGGATAAGAAAATCCATCATCTGGATAAGCAGACAAAATAGCCCAAATATGACCAATGATAAAAAATGGTGAGTACAAAACGGCCATCCCCATCGGGTATTTTAATACCCATTGACCATCCAAAGCAGGCATAGCCTGGTAAAAGGTAGAGGTATTCTGGTAGGTATCTATAATTTGATGAATAACTTGTATATTCTTCAAGCCAAGATCGTTATAAATGAAAGTTAGGGGAAGATAAAGATAATAACCGAAGATATCCCAAGACAAAACTTTGTGAGGGAAAGGTGCCAAAATAACAATAGCGGTTAAAATGCCAATGATACTTATAAAACCAAAACTACTTCTTTCAAGTTTTTTCATCATTCAATCATTTCTCTTGATTAGTTTTTTGAGCTTCGTTCCTGTTGTTTAAAATTTCAATGGCTTCTCTTTTAATTAAATCATCTTCTGAAACTTTGGTCTTTTTACTGACTTCTCTTATGTGATCAAGGGTGAATATATCATTGCGTAAACTATCTTGAATCCTGATTAACTCATCTTCGATGTCCAGCCTATATAAAACAACAACACTGTTACCTGCTTCTGCAATTCTTTGATAATTCTCTATCAGAATCGATTTAAATTTATCAGTCTCAGGCGTTTTTTCAAAATCACTCTTTCCGGTAATAGCAATGAAATCGGCAATAAATGTTCCTGATGCATTGGGAACATTGATGAAGTAAGTGTATGCATCTGAAAATTTAGTGCCAATAAATGTTTGAGGCCTTTCCTCCTTCCATTTTACCGCAAACAAAGGTGAAATTGCCAAACTGTTGATATTAAAAAAAGGCTTGTCAGTCCCAATGTAGGATTGAAAATGAAAAGCATTCCAGCTATCAAGATAGTTTTTGCAAGCAATAACACTGTTTTCTGGTATCTTATCCTCAATCTCTTTTATCTTCACAATTGTTTTATCCAATTCCATACGGTAAAAAATATGTTTCTGATAATTTACGATCGCATATGCTAATATGACTATGACAATCAAAATGTTAACAATATAATGATTCTTCCTTAAGCTCAACCAAATCAATAAAATGTACAATGCCATAATGATGATTCTTGTTAGAATATTACCAGCTGCATTCAAACTATTAGGCATAAGGAAGTATAGCAGGAAAAAAAACAATGTAATAATTGTCCATAAAAACTTATTCGACCGGATGATTTTCTTTAACGGCAGCTCTAACCTGCTCCTCTTTACATCAATTAGGACCAACACAGCCGTATAAGTGAAAATTGCTAAAACCACCCAAAATAAAAACGTAGTCATCGGCAATTCAACCGGGATAATAAAACCAATGAGCATCCTAAAACCAACTAAATAGTTCCATCTATCAAAGTCTAACGCTTCTTGTGAAGTAGGCTGACGTAGAATCAAATCAAAGTATGCTAAAGCCATGATCAATGAGGGCAAAGCTGGAAGCAGTATGTCCCTGATTTTTTGAATCAACAGAAGTCTCCTTTTTCCGATTGGTGCATCAACCATAGCAAATATCAGATGGTGCAAAAAGATCAATCCAAGAATGATCATTAGAAATCCATAGACGAAAAAATGTGAATAATATGTCAACAAAATCAAGCACATTAAGATTAACATTTTTCTCCAGTTCATGGATCTGTGATTCCTGACATAGTACCCAATTGAAAGAAACAAAAAAACATAAGCTAAACTATAGTTATAAAAACCAAGAAAAAACAAAGAGGTGTATGTTGTGGGTAAAATGAGAAAGTAGCCCCAACCTGGTTGAGTTGTTAATGAAAAAACTAAATAACGGAATCCAATCGGAAGCATGATAACGTAGAATAAGAGCAGAAGCTTTTCTGATAACCACGCCGGTAGCAATAGCCGCTCGAATGCCAGAATGTAATGACTCAATACATTCGCAGTATAATAAGGCGAAAATTCAAAGAATTTATCGAAAAGCGGATTACCCATCCAAAGTTCCTTTATGATGTTCGCTATTTGAATGTGTTTTGGTCCGTCAAGGGATCCAATGTAGTAGGTATATAATAAAGGTGTGGCATTCGCAAAGATTAGGATTAAAAAAAAGTATTTTTCAAATCTTCGCCTATAGGAATCGTTTAGTAATGCTTTCATTTTTTGCTATTTGGATAAG
>CAZBMR010000157.1:0-4111 GCA_964492695.1 uncultured Lentimicrobiaceae bacterium | reverse complement strand
TTCCCAACCTCAAAATAGAAGGCACGGGAAAACTAACGGTGGAAACAACAGGAAAGATATATGTGAGTGGACAACTGCAGCTAGAACAAAATGCTGCCGGGGCAATTGTAGTAAAATAACAATCCAAATAATACAATGCATTATGAATGAGCCATTTGAAATTTCAGTTAGGTTTCACAAAAGCGATAAGCGATCGTTGTGGAGAGTTTTTGGTGTGGTTAACAGCTCGCGACTGCGTTTTTTGTTTGATCAGATGATGGTGTTCAATGAACATCAAAACATCGTAAAAAGCGTAGTTGATTTTTCTGAAGTCACACAGCCCATAGATGAACATTCTGTAGCCCGGCTTATGGGAAAGCTGACAGGAGGGAGGAAACACAGTTCACGACAACAGCTTCATTATGTGTTTCCTCCTCAATCCATCGGATTAGCTGATGGATGTCAGCAGTGAAATTAATCTGTAATCTGGCTAATCATCATTGCCGGCCTGCTATGTAACTGATTATCATTGGCAAACGCTTTTCAAATAGGGTTTATGGGACTTTGGAAATTGTTGGTCACCGGTTGGAATTTTCCAGAAATCGCATGCTGGTGGTTGAGGCACGATGCAAGCTCGCATGTGCTTGTATTGCGTAATCTGGACACTAAATCAATCAAAGATTTTCATGTTGTATTTTGGTTTTCATCCGGCGAAAACCTCAAAGCCCCTATCACCAGGTTGCGTGCTGATGAGCCGATTAATGTGAGTTTGGATAAATTGCCTGATTGGAATCATCTACTTGAAAACGAACAAATTATCTTTGTTGAGATTAGGTTTGAAAATGATTCTTTTTGTTTTATCAGTCAAAGCGGTAAACTACATCCCTCTTCACGCTCTCCAGAGCAATTATTGAAAGGCGTTGCAGAATTAAAAAAAGATGATCAAAAACTCAAACGAAAGCCTCAGCTGCGTTGAACCGCACTGAACCATGGTTCTATCTATTGCAAGTTTATTGATACAATACCCGGAATGCAAAAAACTAACCATTCAAAAACTTATTACTCATGTTCAAACAAATCAAGTCTGGCTTCATCCAATCAAATCACGAATTAATCCAATCAAATGAGACCTAATACAATGAAGCGCATCACATTCTTTCTTTTTATTTTAATTGCCATTGGCTCCCAAAGCCTCGTTGCACAGAGCGCCCTCGACTTCGACGGTGTGAATGACAATGCCACAGCATCGGCCGTTATGACTCAAACAGACAACCTTACGCTCGAAGCCTGGATAAAGCCGAGTGAGTCCAATAGTTATAACTGGATAGTTTGTCTGGATGTTTCTTCCCTTGCTATTGGAACGGTAAACGGATACTTAACCTATCTGGTTAACAACAGCACTGCCAGCAGCACATCAACCCAATTGGTGCCACTCAATGAATGGAATCATGTGGCATTGGTCAGACGAAACGGAACTTATGAGTTGTACTACAACGGCGCCAATATTACGCCTGATGTGCGGACAACAGCTCCGTCAATTTCAACAGGCAACCTCAATATCAGCAGAGCGTCGGGTGAAATATGGCAGGGAGGTATTGATGAGGTTCGCATTTGGAGTGTGGCACGAACCGCTGCCGAGATTGCGGCCAGTTATGCCGGCGAATTATCGAATCCAACAAGCCAAACCGGACTGAAGGCATATTACAAAATGAATGAGGGAACGCCTGGTGGAACAAACACATCCATCACACAGCTCGCGGATGCTTCAGGAAATGGAAAACATGCCACGCTGAATAATTTTGCATTAACCGGAAGCACCTCTAATTTTATTTCCGATGTTTTTGGTTCTTACACACCTGTGCTTGAGGTATATAGCTTTACGGGGGATGTTCAATCGTTTACTGTCCCCTCTTCCGGAACATACAAGCTTGAAGTTTGGGGTGCACAGGGAGGCAATGATGTTGATTATCCATCCACCAATTTTGGTGGGAGGGGTGGCTATGCTGCCGGAGAAGTATATCTGTCAGTTGGAACAACACTATACATTTATGTCGGCAGTCAGGGCAGTGGTTGCAACACTTCTTCATGGTATTCAAGCGGGGGTGGAGGCGCCACTGATATTCGATTGGTTGGTGGCACATGGAACAACAGCAGTGGATTGTTATCCCGAATTTTGGTGGCTGGCGGTGGCGGCGGGAGGCATGGCAAAAACTACGAATCACCGGGAGGCGCATACGTGGGAAACGATGGAGGTGGCTCCAGCTCTCCTTCATTTACGACAAACGGATATACAATCACTGGGTCAACCGACCAAAATGGAGGTTCATCAACTTATAACAGTAATGTTGTGGCAGGCTCTTTTGGATATGGAAACTCGACAGGGCAAACAAATACTTGTTCGGTTGGCGGATACAATGGCGGTGCAGCGGGCAGTGATGGTTGGGCCAACGGGGGTGCCGGAGGTGGTTGGTATGGTGGTTGTGCCAGTTGGCCAACAAGCGCAGGTGGCTCGGGTTATGTGCTTACTTCCACCTCATATAAACCTGCTGGTTATAGTCCCGGTTCATCCTATTATATGACAAACACCAGCCTTATCGCGGGCAATGCCCAAATGCCCAATCCTGCCGGGGGGGTGATGACCGGAAGATCAGGAAACGGTTATGCACGCATCACCCGTTTAGGATGCGCAAACCCCACCGATGGTGGAACAATAGCAGTTGCACAGACAATATGTTCTGGCACTTCACCCCTCGAAATCACTCAAAACCAAGCCCCATCAGGAACGGTGAATGGCACGATCGAGTACCAGTGGCAAGTGTCCACCACAAGTGCAACAACCGGTTTTGCAGACATTTCCGGCGCAACATCATCAACTTACCAACCAGGTTTGTTAACCCAAACCACATGGTACAAACGTCGTGTAAAAGTGGATTGTGAGAGTAACTGGCTGGAATCTAACGTAATAGAAATTACCGTAAATCCATTGCTTCGCTACAGAAGCAAGCAAAGCGGCAACTGGGCAACAGCCGCCAACTGGGAACAATACAATGGTTCTACTTGGGTGGCAGCCACAAGTTATCCGGGAGAAGTTAGCAACGCCTGTTCCAGCCCAATGGTGACCTTACAAACAGGGCATCAAATGGAAATTCAAAGCGGCAGTAACATCACAATCCCTAAATTGAAATGTGAAGGTACAGGAAAAACCATTGTCAGTGCAGGCGCAAAGCTCACGGTGAACACCCAGCTGGAAATGGATCAAAACACAGGCGGAGGTATTGTAAAAGAATGATTGTAAATATGTTAATCCTATATAACTAAATAAAAACCAAATTAGAATGAAAATATTAACATTAACCCTGATTTTTCTTTCCTTTGGCTGGTCACTGACTTTTTCACAAAATGTAGGTTTAAATGGCGACGGCACACAGCCCGACCCATCTGCCATGCTCGATGTGAAATCAACTACCAAAGGCTTTCTCGGTCCAAGAATGACCATGGTTCAACGCAATGCCATCGAAACGCCTGCAACGGGGTTGTTGATTTTTCAGACCGACAACAACCCTGGTTATTATGTGTATGATGGAACATCCTGGTTTAATATTTCAGCGCGTGCAGCAGGATTGAGTGCCGGTGAACTGCAATATTGGGATGGATCGGGCTGGATAGGCATTGAAGCTGGACAACCTGGGCAGTTTTTGCAACTGAATGCATCCGGTATTCCACAGTGGGCTGGAAATGAATTTGCTACCGTTGTCACTGGGCCTGTCTCTTCCATTGGATTTATGTCGGCAAGTTGTCAGGGAGAAGTAGTTGATGATGGAGGCGACAGCGAAATTGACAGGGGTTTTTGCTGGAGCACTTCCCCCTCGCCAACAATTGCTGACAACAAGGTGTACAGCGCAACAGGCGAGGGTGTTTACAATGCGCAGGCAACTCAACTCATTCCATCAACGCTCTATTATTTACGAGCATTTGCGCGCAACGACGCTGGCGTTTCATATGGTGTAGAAACATCATTTACAACACTTAGCACACCCATCATCGGCGAAAGCTATTTAGGTGGCGTGCTTGCATATGTGTTTCAAAGTGGCGATCCCGGCTATGTGGAAGGCGAGTTTCATGGCCTGATTGC
>CAZBMR010000156.1:0-4126 GCA_964492695.1 uncultured Lentimicrobiaceae bacterium | reverse complement strand
CCCAGGCGTCATGCTATGGCGATGCTGATTTCGCTCAGCCACCGAGATGAGAGATAGATTACGGTTTTGCCCTCGAACCCCGTCGCGGGCGTTCGGGGTTAACCGCAAATCGCCATGTCCTCTGCGCCCCGCTTGATTGCCGTGGCCGAAGGATGTCTGTGGGTTGTCGCGGGGCGCGCTGGCTGCGCCGTGGTCGGCGGAGCCCGCAACAAATGACGGACCCCTTGTCGGAGCCAGTCAGTCGCCCCGTGGCCCGGTGCATCGCACGGGCGCGGGACGGCGACGGAGGCGAAGGCAAGAGTGCCGGCGGCCCAATGCAGGAAACCCCGCACCCGCAGGAGCGCGCCAGCAAGGCGCGCGGGACCGAGTGCGGCAATCTTGACGGGGCCGCTCCTTATTTTCGGACCTGCGATGTCTGGCACCCTGCTGATCGTCGTCATCACCGAACGCCGTCGCCGGTGATGGTGATGGTGGTGATGACCAACAGGCATGCGCTGACCATGATCATGATGGCCATCGAAGGGCCTTTCGCGGTGGTATGGCTTGTTAGAAATATGTGTGCTAGTTTCTAACGAAAGGAGCATACGAATCATGTCCGCCATGGCCGACAAGATCATGAAGCGCGTTCGCGCGAAGGGGCGGGGGTGGGTATTCACCCCCAAGCATTTCATCGACTTCGGCACACGCGGCTCGGTCGACATGGCACTGTCGCGCCTGGCGCAGAATGGAGAGATACGCCGGATCGGGCGCGGCCTCTACGACTATCCGCAGTTGCACGACAAGCTGGGCGCGCTGACACCAGATGCCGAGATGATCGCGCAGGCCGTATCGGCGCAAAGCGGCGACCGGCTCGCGCCCTCGGCAGCAGCAGCGGCCAACAAGCTTGGCCTGTCGACACAAGTCCCTGCCAGGGCGAGCTATGCGACGACAGGACGAACCCGCGTGCGCCAGGCCGCTGGCCGAAGCGTCACGCTCAAGCACAGCCGCGCACCAGTGCTGGGCAATGCCTCTGAGGCTGCCAACGGCGTGGTCCAGTTCCTGGCCGGGCTCGGGCGAGACAAGGTCGATGCCGATGCGATTTCGCAGCTCGCCGCGCGGCTCGACGACAAGGACGTGCAGGCGCTGATCAAGGGCCGCGCGCAGATGCCGGGTTGGATGGGCGATGTCGTGCTGAAGATCGGGGCGGCGCACCATGGATGAATTTGCAAGGCGGCCTGCCGAAGATCGGCGGGCGTTCTTTGCCGAAGCAGCCGCACGCCGCGATCTCACGCCGCTCATCGTCGAGAAGGACTTCTGGGTGTGCTGGACCCTGCGCCGACTGATAGGCGTGCCCGAGTTGGCCAAGGTCCTGACCTTCAAGGGCGGGACCTCGCTCTCGAAAGCATTCGGGATCATCAAGCGATTTTCAGAGGACATCGATCTCACCATCAATCGCGCAGCGCCGTTGCTCGGCGAAGTCGCTTCGCCGATGGCGAGCGACATCAGCGGCAAGGAACGCGAACGGCGCGCCACGGCGCTCGGCGCTGCCGCGCAAGAATGGGTTGGGACGATCCTCCTGCCGGCACTCGCGCAAGCGATCGCGGAAGCCCTGGACACGCGTGATGGTTGGAGCATCGAGGCGGATCCCGAAGACAAGGATCGGCAGACCGTCCTGTTCAACTACCCGGCATCCTCGGGCTACGGCTTCGACTATGGCAACGCTTATGGCGGGCGTACCGGCTACGTGCAGCCGCGGATCAAGCTCGAATTTGGAGCAAGGGGCGATCCCGAGCCATTCGAGCTACGAGACATCCTGCCCTATGTCGCCGAGGACTTTCCGGACGAAGTGCCCGATGCGGTGACCGCCGTGCCAACGCTTGCACTCGAAAGGACCTACTGGGAAAAGGCGACGATCCTGCATGCGCTGCACCACAGCGGCAAATTGCGGCCAGGTCTGTCGCGGCACTTCTATGATGTGTTCATGCTCGATGCTGCCGGCATCACGGAACGGGCGCTGGCCGAGCGTGTGCTTCTGGAGCACGTCGTCAGGAACAAGAGTCTGCTCTTCGCAGATTCCAAGGCCTCCTACGGAACGGCGCAGCTCGGCACACTGCGGCTTTCGGTCACTGACGCGATGCGCGAAGAACTTGCGGCGGATTACGCGGCCATGGCGGAAATGTTTATGGAGGAGCCCCCGGCTTTCGAAGAACTCGTGTCCCGCCTTGGGGATATCGAGCGGCGGATCAATGCGGTCGACTAGCCCTCACGGGCACCGGCAACGCAATAACAGAGGTCAGGAGACGCCTCGGATGGAATTCGACGACCAGATGCGGCGCTTTTTCGGAACCGATGATCTCGGTGCGGTTTCGCCCGAAGGGCTTGCCAGCGGGATCGAGCGCATGCGGGTCGAGTTCGGGCTCGAGACCGACAAGGGACGCAGGTTCGCCATGTGGTCGCTGCTCTACATGCTCGGTTCCGCGCCGGACCTTGACGTTGCGTTCAAGGACTCTGCCGACCGCGAAGCAGCGCGGACATTCATGGACCTGCTCGATAAGGCAAATGCCCGCGAGGACGGCTAATTGCAGCCTGTCCAGGAAAGCCGTCACTCCCCAGCGTGCAACACATGGAGGTGTTGCTAGGCTACCTCGGGTGCAAGCATGGCGCAGAGCCTTTCGAGCGCCGCGAAAGCCTGCTCGAAATCGGGGATGTCGCCGGCCCCTGCGAAAGCCATGCTTTCGACAAATTGCCGGTACTCGGCCGCATAGTCTGGATCGCGCTTCACGCGATCGATCATTGTCTTGAGCCGTTCTTGGGGCGGCAGGTCTTGCACCGCGCCCTGGCCGCGCATCGTGTCTGCGCGCAGCGCTTCCAGCAGCAGTGCCGGAAAATCCGCGCTGGCGGTGGCGACAGCTTCAAGCGCTGAAAGGTCGTGGAGATGGCGCACGATGGTGGGATCGTCGTCGGGGTGGCGGCGATCACGCGCGATCGAGCGCCAGGCAAAGGCGCTCAGCTTGTCCGCGGCGGTCTCGACCGGATCAACGCAGAGGAGGGCAGGCACCTCGGGTTCCGCGGCACGGAACTGCGCAACGAACGAGGCAATCGATCGAGAGACCGGCTGCAGGGCAGGCGGCTTGGCAGACAGTTCGGCAAGGATGTGCGGGCGCAGCGCCGCATGTCCGCCGAGCTTGGTCGGGTAGCTCATTTCGAACTGCAGGAAGGAGTTGCCGCTGCGGGCCTCGACTTCCAGATCCGTGAAGCCCAGGTCGGACCACAGCGCCGTCAGCCGGTCGCGACAGTCGCCAAGGCGCCGGCGCTGCTGATGGTGCGACAGGGCGAGGAATTCTTCCGACAGGCTCAGCTTGAAGTCGATGTCTTCGGAAAAGCGCTTGATCAGGCCGTGGCCCTTGAGCAGCGAGGTTCCTCCGGAAAACACAGGCGTGAAATCAGCGTCGCCGAGCGCCAGCAGCGCTCGGATCGCCTGGACGACATACCAGTCCTTTTCGACAAAGGCTTCGTCGACGGCGAGGGCACCTGCAACCCGGCCTAGCGTCCTGCTGTCAGGCGGGTTGGAGAACGGCATAATTGCCATCGTAGCCGATGCGGCGGCGAATCCGGGCATTGACCGTCAAGGTGCGGCCTGTCGGAACCTGGGTCGAGCGGCCGCTGTTATAGGCTTTGTCGAAGCTCGAAGGCTCGACCGACTTCCCGAGCCGCTTGACCGCTTCGCTCGCCAGCGCGCGAATGCCGACAACGGGCGCGGGCTTGCCGGTCAGCGGCGATGGCTCGGCCTTGGCATAGAGGCCATAGCCGATCTGGACGAGGCGGCCGGCCTGGACCTGTTGACGCAGCGCGCGCCCGACACCGTCATAGCTTCCGAATTCGTCGAAATCGGCACGCAAGAACACGTTGCGCCGCGAGCGGCGGACCCGCTGCGCGATGAGGTCGGCAATCGACGAAGCGGAACTGGTCGCCGGACCACCAGATTTGCGGTAACGGCCGCGGCCAACGCGCACCAGCTTGCGGGTCTCGACGAGCTGCTTGAGGGCGCGCCCGACCGAATCGTAGTCAGCCGCCAGCGCCAACGTGCCGCGATCGACGGTCGCATTCTCCGGGATGGAGTCCAGAATCTGGTTCGCAAGGCTCGGCA
>CAZBMR010000155.1:0-4170 GCA_964492695.1 uncultured Lentimicrobiaceae bacterium | reverse complement strand
CCGATCACCACCTCGTTGTTTGCCTAGAATCGCTTTTCTGTGAACCTATCAATCAGAAATTAAATATCTACAACTCAAACGGTGTGAAGTGCGCCCACGTTAGTCTTATTTGTCTTAACGAGTAGTACGCTTATCTCTAACTTAACTAAACTCAATTCCATATTCACCCGACCGCAGTTCCAAGTCTTGTCGGGGTTATATTGTAGAGTTAAATTAATAAGGTAAAGCACTTACTCTACGCATATCGACTGCCACCAACTATTCTATAGTTGTATGTTGACAGAGCCGAATTTACAGGCTTGAGCTATCCATTGACCGCCAAAGCAAATTGCAACGTATCTCTACGAGTTCAACAATTCACCGTGACGTGCCGAGAAATCCAGTTTAACACCTCATTCCCCTATGACCTCACGATCATCTCAAAAGCCCACCTGTGCGCCATGACTATGCCCTTACGAAGCATCTGCCAGTGCATCAACGCCATTATCAATCCTTGAAATGACTCCACATCACAAATAAAACAGGGTTAATTTACTAAGTTACCAGTCGTATGTTTTAAACGCTGATAACCCGTCAATTCCCGTGTCCGTGTCGCCCCAATGCGCCATATAAAAATATGGGATTTGACTTGGGTAACAGGTAGAAAGAGGGAGTCACACCCTCTAGCCCCTATCGTAGCCGCGCCAGCTAGATTTCTCACGCACGCAGCTTCACCGATAAAACTTTTCACAACTTGGCAGGTTGCGAAAAGGGGTGATGTTGTTTGTTCATGGTTGGCAATCCATGAACAAACAAATTTAATCAATTTGAATGTTTGGATTGGCAGTCCAACTAAAAAACAACTTCTACAAAACCCATCTTATGCGTAGTAGATACTGTGTCAAGTCGAATTTTAGGAACTGCTAATTATGCGATAGCATAATTCGGTTATAACTACCTATAACTAGTCTTTTAGATATAACTTTTAAAAAAATCTTTGGAATACCTTTAAGAATCTACAAATGAAGGTATATTGATAATTAAATTTTTGGACTAAATAAGAAAAAATGATTTATTACACCACTGGCATAAAAGAGTTCACTCATACGACCCTTGCATGTTTCAGCAAAGGTTACGATTTGGGAATTTTGATTAAACCGAGCAGTTTTAGTAATGCAGAATCCATGCTTGAAAAGTGGAATGACCGCTATGGTTTGCTGAATACACCACAACAGCAGTATCGAAAATTTCTGTCCGGACAAAGTACGTTTTGTTGCATCGTTGCGAATGGCGGTTGTTTTCAGAAAGAAAATCTAACCGAAGCTGATTTTTATCGTTACTTGCGTGATAAATCGAAAAATGAAAATAAGTTATATGCGCTTAGACCCCCGACTTTGCTTTTACTTTGCCGTGTAAATGACTTACTTCTACGTTTGCCTGATGGTGTGATTATTCAGAATAAATATGATCATCTTGATTATTTAAATGATCAAATTTCTAAACAGGTCAAAGGTGCTGAAACCTTTGGAAAGATATCCTTAACAGTGGGTGAATATACTTTTTTACAGCTCACAAAACGAGCCAAAAGTATCAAAGAATTGCAAGAAATGGGTTTAAGTGAAAATACCAAACATGCGACCAATTTTACATGGCGTTTGAAGCAAGAAGCGTTTGAGGCTGTGCGTCAACGTGGCGTTAATTTGGTAAATAGCTTTCAAAAAAATAAATCCAATACGGATGTAAAAGAACATTTTGAAAAGTACCTTTTAAGCCTTGAGGGCTATATTGGCTACCGTGGTGTACGTGTGCAGATCGGTAAGTTATATAGCATGTTCACGGCTTATTTTCAGTCAAAAATGAACCGTAGTTTTTTAGGTGCAGGTGGACGAAAGTTAAATCTAAGCTATGTCCGTGCTTCCACTCCAAAAATTAAAAATAATACTGAAATCCATACATATTTTAGGGCTATTAAAGACGAAGCCAATCAAAGCTCAAGAGAGCTACTTTTAGCATGGAAAAGCAGTGAGGAGGGTAAGAGGTTTTTAGCGTCAAAAAGCAGTGATGGCTATGTTTATAGCGATAGTTTTTACAAGGATATTGAGTGATGGCTAAAACCCCTTATTTCAATAAACGTAGGTGGCTTGAGAGCCGACAGGATGAAATTACCGAGCTGTACCGCACGGGTAAAAGTTGGCATGAAATTGTTGAGCATTTAAAAATTTCTCATGCCATGCCCTTTGCCCTGATTGAAGCCGATTTTTTTAAATATTGTGATTTTTTAGTTGATGAGGTTGCGACAAGTCACTTTGAGGAAAATATTGAGCTACAGCGACAGCTCACCGACTTTAAAAAGCAATTTTCTACAATAGAAAAAGCTAAAGTATCTCTAGAACAAGAGAATGAAGCCCTCAAAGAAAAAAACATAAAATTGACTGCTAGAGTAAAGCAGTTGATTCAAGAGTCTAAAGAGCAGGATGAATTTAATGAGGAAAGTCAAAAAATCAATGCCGATCAAGCGAACAAGCTTATTCAGCAGATCAACTTAAATAAACAACTGGAGCAATCTAATACTGCGCTATCACTCAAAAATGAACAGCAAGCAGAAAAATTGAAAAAAATTTCAAAATATATGGACGCTATTCAAGCTGAAATGGATAAGTTTTCAATGTCAGAGGTAGAGTATAAGGAGAAAATTAAAATAGCTCATGATGCGATTTTTAGGCTTAAAGCAATGCTAACAGTGCTACTTGTAATATTGTTAGGTTTTGCCTTTAAATCGGGTTTATTTGCGTAGGGATTTTTCTATCTGGGGCTTACAGTTCAAATTTCGAATAAGAGATTTTATGTTAATTGTATATACAATTTGTATATACATTTTTTTTGTTTTTTTACTTGAAATATGTAAAATAGACTACATTATGATGCTAGGCGTATATATAAATATAAAAAATTGTATATACATTGGCTTTAGAAAAACCTAGAATGTGTACAGGAGTTGTATTTTGGATTCAGACAATGAAGATTCGGAATTAGAATTTGTTTTCTCAGAGAAGATTAGTTCGAAATTAAGTGATGAGAGTCATGATGTTTCAGAGCAAGAAGTTATTGAAGCATTTTTCAATAATGATGGAGGTTCTCTGATCGATGACCGAGAAGAACATAAAACTAACCCACCGACATATTGGTTTGTTAGTGAAACAAATAAAGGGCGAATCTTAAAGGTTTGCTATGTATTTGACGGTGATCACACTGTTTATGTCAAGACGGCATACGAGGCGAAACCTAATATAATTCGAATATATAGAAAATATTCGAATTAAATTAGCAGTTTAATTAGTCCCTACTAGATTAAGAGTTCCGAGGAGTTCTTAATCTAAATTGAATCCAATTAAAACTTATATTTTTATTTTCAAATGAAAATGTTTAACGACATTTTTTGAGAATACACATTCATTCAATCAGATAGGAATGTCAATGAAAACAGATAAAGCAGTACTAGACCCAAAGACTATATTTGACGATATAGAAAAATGGGAGTCTGAAGAACTAGGTGCTGATGAGGCTCATGTTCAATCTGTCGGCATGCCATTAAAACTAAAAAAACTTTTAAATAAATCTCAAGATAGAAAGATGCAACTTGTTTCTATACGACTACCTATAGAACTAATAGATGATCTAAAAGCAATAGGTAAAGTAGAAGGGATGGGTTATCAATCTTTAACTAGAGAAGTTTTGACTAGGTTTGTGGAAGCCGAGAACCGTAAACGTATAAATGATTTAATTTCTGAAAAGAGGAAGTTAGAGAGAGAGTTGCAAGAAATGAAAGATGAATTAAAGCATGTGAAAAAAAGAGCTTAATTTTTTTCTTAAAATAGCAATGAAAAGGGATCAAATTTTTGATCCCTTTTCATTGCTATGAGTAACTTCAAATCTCTAAAGGTAAAGGGAAATAATGGCTACAGATTTATTTGCACAAAGACAATTAGTTGTAGCGTCATTAGACCCTACGACAGGAAATGTAGATAGTTCTAATATCCAGTTGCTTAGTGAATGGCAACGTGGTGAAAGAAATACATCGCTTGTTAATCTTGTTCATGGTCATACTTTATTTGACATCCTTTTTGAGTATTTTTTAACCAATTTTATTGGCTAAAAGTGACAAAAGTGCTTAAAAAGCAGCCGACTTGTTTC
>CAZBMR010000154.1:0-4226 GCA_964492695.1 uncultured Lentimicrobiaceae bacterium | reverse complement strand
CACTCCGCTAATCTACGCCGCGAGTTGTGCCGAATGTTCTGACGACGGACAATCAATCGAACACGCCGCTCACCCGTTTTGTAAAGGATTTGCTCGGGCTCGATCAGTTGGAGGCACTGATAGACGGGCTTCACCCGGCCGGACACAAGCGTCGCATGTTCAAGCTGACGCCGCGCTTAGAGCAGGTCGAACGCATTGACGGAGATCTTGCGGCTGCAGCGACACAGGCGAGTTTGGCAAACCGCTCGCGCCGGGCGCGAAGCGACGTGCTCAACACCGAATGGTCAGTTTACCAAAATCGGCTCAATCTCTCCCCAGACCTGAACGAAGCCGCGCAGGCGCTTCGCGATGATCCGGATCGCGAGAAAGTCAGCCTGATTGAGCAGATCCTGCGCGAAGCTGTCTCGCTTCGCACGCACTGGGAATCACTCGAGGATCCCGGGGACAGCCGGGCACGGATCGAGGCGGCCGAAGCCGAAAGCGCTCGAGCGCTGGCGATGTATGATGCAGGTGCAGGCCGTCAGCTTGCAGAGGCGATCAACTCGCTCCGCGAACAATTCCCAGACCTGCCCGATCCAGCTGACGGGGACCCCAGCGCCGCATGGTCAGAAGCCAATAGTCGCGTTGAACGCGAGGTGTCGCGCCTAGACGCAAGCCTGAACGCCGCAAAAGCGGCGGCAAATAAGGTCGAACAGATCGACCAGAATACGCGCCAGTTGCAAGCCCGAATGATCGTAATTGAAGGCCGTATGGCAGATTACGCAGAAGAGACCGCTGGCCTCGGCCAGGCACTCGCCACGGTGCTTCCGCATGTTCACACCGAAAACTGTCCCGTCTGCGACCGCGACTATAGCGAAGTGACGGGCGACACGCTTGCGTCGCATGTAAGAGCGAAGATTGCAAGGCTAGTCGAGCAAGCAGAGCAAGTACAATCACTCGGCACGGAGCGTCAGGCTGCGCAGCAGCAACTGGCCCAGATTGAACGTGAGCGAGGCATTTACGCCGGTCGCATGCTGGAAGCAACGGCCCAGACCTCACTGCAGCAGCAGATCGCCGCGCTCCGACGGGCTCAAGCGCTGCTCGCCGACAGCCGTTCTGGCGCAGCGCAGGGAGGTGCGATACGTAGAACCCATGCTGAGGCATCGGGTCGTGCCGCAAGGCTAAGGCTGCATGAATCCTCTGCCCGAGAAATCCGCGACCAGTTGAAGACGTTGTGCGAACGCATCTCGACCGCTCCGATTGCGGATACCGAAACCACTCCGGCGGCGTTGAGCCGCGTGATAGCGGGACTTGAGGCGGAACAGGCCCAATTAGCCGCGCGGCGAGACGACCGCGCGACGGCTATGGCTGTTGTAGACGAGCTGTTAAGCCTTGCAGCTGAGGATCGAGAGAGCGTCGCCGAGACTCAACGGCGCAAGGGTAACCGCGACGCCATCTCGGCCGCGCAACGTGAGATCAAGACGATCCGTGACGAAGCTAATGTCTTGCGCGCTGCCGCCGAAGACGCACGTGGTGCCATTGTCAGCCGCGTTTTCAACAAACGCCTCAACGCAATCTGGCGCGACTTATTTGTACGGCTCGCCCCCAACGAGCCGTTTGTCCCCGCCTTTACGCTGCCGGAGGATCCGAAAGCGCCGGTCAATGCGATGTTGGAGACTGTGCACCGCGACGGTGGTCGCTATGGGCGTCCTGGTGCAATGCTCAGCGCAGGTAATCTCAATACTGCTGCGTTGACGTTGTTCATCGCCTTGCATTTGTCGGTCAAGCCGCCGTTTCCATGGCTTGTGCTCGACGATCCCGTTCAGTCAATGGATGAAATGCATATCGCCCAGTTCGCAGCCTTGCTGCGCACACTTGCAAAAGTAGAGGGTCGCCAGGTGATCGTCGCCGTTCATGAGCGCCCCTTGTTCGATTATCTGGCTCTTGAGCTCAGCCCGGCCTTCCCCGAGGATCGCCTCATAACCGTAGAGCTTGGACGTACGCCGGCAGGAACAACACGCTATGACCCTCAAATCATTCCTTTCGAGCCCGATCGATTGGTTGCCTGATGAGCTGCATCGATCAGCCTGCTTGAAGAGGTGCAAATGGGAGCGATGAAGGAACTGCACATCGAGACAATAAATCTCGAGGCGGAATGGCAACATCTTTTGGCGGCAATCCTAGGTCAGCCAACCGTGGGCCGAGCTCACGTAATGAAACCAGACGCAGGCCCTTCCGATGAGGAAGAATGGGAAATGATGCGTTTCGTCCCGGACATCGCGTTCACCCCGGCGGCAACAGCTGATCCGATTGCTGTCGAATTCAAGATGTTTCGCTGGCCAAGCGATTGGCGTTCGCGAATCCGCGATGCCATTTCCTTCATGAAGACGTTGCTGGCGAAAACCGACTACACTCGAGGAACTGTGATCCTTTCGCTCGAAATCAATGCCAATGATCGCGAAGCCCTTCGTCAGTTTGCTGGTCCGGATGTCGATCTCTGGGATCTAAACGATCTTCGAAGTATCGCAGCAGGAAATCCTGACTTTCTCGATCGACTTGAAGAGCTCGTAAGTGAAACATTAGTCGAGAGTTATGGCGCTGCGACGCTTGGGCGCCCAGCGGACACGCTACAAGGAGCGTTGATAGCTGCAAAGTTGCGGGCGACCCCGGCGGGGAAGCCAGGCTGGCAGGCATTTGAAACCGCTTGCTATGAGGCGATCCAGTTTTTGTTCAGTCGGGAACTCCACAAACTGGTTCCGCAACAGCATAGCTGTGACGGGTTGCATCGGATGGACTTGATCGGCTCGGATCCGGCCCGAGCGAAACTCCTTCTGGGCTCTACTCGCTTCAGATTTTGCGACCCGCTACGTCGTTTTCGAAGCTAAAAACTACAAGAAACCCATAGGCCAAGCCGAGGTCGACATCACATCAAAGTATCTATTTCGCGCTGGGCTCCGGACCGTCGCAATTGTTGTCGCCCGCGAAGGAGCCTCCGCGCCGGCGATAACCGCAAGTGCTGGACATCTTCGGGAGGACCGCAAATTCATAATGGTTATCAGCATGGACGACCTCTGCGCCATGCTGGAGGGTGCGGACGCCGGAGACCCGCCGGAGAACAAGCTCTTCGATCGGATGGATGAAACGCTCATGGCGATGGGACGCTGATAAGACTGCGCGATTACACGAATGACCAGTTTCGGCGTCGCCGGTCATGCCGAGTAGTCGCGTATAACGGCAGCAACGTCCCAGACCCGGTCATTCGAGCAATTCATCTCACACCATGAGTGAACGATGAGTTTCAGGACGCCGGTTTGGCTTTCTCTCCGACCGATTTGATGGCCAATTCAGCTTGGTGGGGTGGGTTGCCGCTGCTCTCGCTTAGCCCTTCGGCTTCGGGGTCACCCAGATATCAACGGGTGCTACGAACTTACCGGGCGCGGGCTTGCCGACGTCGATGCGTTCTGCCGTGACGAGTTCGCCAGTTTCAAGATTGAAGCTGATCCAGGGTTTCGGCATGCGGGCGAACTTCATCTTCTGGATGGGTCGACCAGTGGTCGTGTTCATGATCGTGGCGATGATGCTCATTCGGCGGCGGCTACCGATCAGATCACTGATCTGTCCAGCCTCCCGTCAGACCTATCGACAGGCGCTGGTGATCTGATCTCCTCGACATGGCAGCTGTAAGGACCACGGGGGCGGTAACCGCCCAGCAAACGGACCGGTAGGCAAACTGCCGGGCCCTTCTTTCAGTTCGCCACTCTGCGCCCCCCAAGTAGTCTGCCTTGAACAGCCAGGTACGGCTCCGCAGCGTTCCCCCGAAGGAGCGCAAATATGTCGGCAACACGTATTCTCTGGGGTCAAATCGCAGTCGTGCTGTTTATCGTGGTCTTGGGCGTCTGGGGAGCGACCCAATGGACGGCTGCGGCCCTCGGGTATCAGCCCGAGCTCGGCGCACCGATGGGCGTTGCCTTCGGTCACCCGGTCTATCCGCCGCCGGCAATTTTCTGGTGGTGGTTCAGTTATGAAGCTTATGCCCCGGAGGTCTTCGAAACCGGCGGACTGATTGCTGCCGCCAGCGGATTGGTTGCCGTAGCTGCCGCGATCGCCATGTCCGTTTGGCGCGCGCGCGAATTGAAACGGACAGAAACCTTTGGCTCCGCGCGATGGGCTGAGGGGACCGAGGTCGCTGCCGCCGGGCTGATGGGTGACCATGGCGCTGTCCTTGGCCATTACGAACACAGCTATCT
>CAZBMR010000153.1:0-4249 GCA_964492695.1 uncultured Lentimicrobiaceae bacterium | reverse complement strand
CCCACCATCAACACCGTCATCACTCCTTATGAGGTTTGCGACGACGACAACAACGGGATTTCCTGTTTGTTTGACCTGAACACCAAGACGGCCGAGATCACCGGTGGTGCGGCCAACCTTCAGGTGAGTTACCACGAGACTTTGACGGATTCCCAGACGGGTGCCAACCCGATTCCGCTTACCTCGAACTACTGCAACATCAATGCGGGTGTCCAGACGATCTATGTCAGGGTGAGCGATGTTGCGGCTCCGGCGTGCGCGTCTTTCACATCCTTTGAGTTAAGGGTCAATCCGGTTCCGGTGATCCCGCCGGTCATTGTTGATTATGCGCTTTGCGATGAGACAACTCCGGGCGATCTTCAGGAAGGTTTTGACCTTTTGTCTTGGATCCCTAACCTTGTGGGCAGCCAGACGGGGCTGACGGTCACTTTTTATGAGAGCCAGGCCGATGCGCTTTCGGGTGCTTCGCCAATCGATACGACTGTGCCTTATGTGAACACGACTTCACCCCAGCAGGTATGGTTTGTCCTTGAGACGGCAAGCGGATGTAGCAGTGTGGGTGCGTTTTTGATCCGCGTTGATCCGCTGCCACAGGTAAGTGCTCCGCTGACGGCCAACCAGTGCGGTTCGGCCACGGGCGTGGGCAGTTTTAACCTGACCCTGAATGACCTTGCGGCCTCGATGGGCCTTCCGGGGATGACGGTGAGCTATCACCTGACCCTGGCCGATGCCCAGAATGACGCGGGGGCGCTCACCTCGCCTTACAGCAATACAAGCAACCCGCAGACCCTTTACGTGAGGGTTGAGAACATCGCCACGGGCTGCGCCGACTTTACGACCTTGACCCTTGGGGTGACGCAGGGGCCACCGGTTTTTGCCACCACGCCACTGGTGGAGTGCGACCCGGACAGCAACGGCTTTACCAGTTTTGACCTTACCCCGGCCGGATTGCAGGCGGTGGGCGGCAGCATCCCTGCGGGTGTTACGATCACCTTCCACGAGACCCTGACCGATGCCGAGAACGGCGCCGAGCCGCTGGGTCCTGTTTATGGCAACATCCAGCCTGATAACCAGACGGTGTACATCCGCGTGGAGTATGACGCCACGGGTTGTTACAGCATCCAGACCGTTGAGCTGGTGGTCAATCCAACGCCACAGCCCAATCCAAACCCGGTATCGCTCCAGGTTTGCGATGACAACACCGACGGCTTGGCGATCTTTGACCTGACCCAGGCCACGGCCGCGATATTGGATGGTCTGTCACCCACCGGCCACACGGTGACTTACCACCTGACCCAGACCGACGCGGAATCTGATGCGGCGCCGATCACCGGTGTGTTGGGCTTCTCCACCACGGTATCGGGCACGCAGATCATCTTTGTAAGGGTCGAGGACAATGTCACGGGCTGTTTTGCGGTGGTTCCGCTGACCCTTGTGGTGAATCCGCTTCCGGTGGTGAGCCAGCCATCGGTTGCGCCTTATACCCTTTGCGAGACCAGCCAGGTCCCTGATGGGGTGGAGGTCTTTGACCTTGCCTCGCAGATCCCGGGCATCCTGGGTGGACAGACCGGCCTTGAGGTTACCTTCCACGAGCTGGAGTCGCAGGCCCAGGCTGGCACCGATGCCTTGGGAAGCACCTATTCCAACACAGCCAATGCCCAGACCCTGTGGGTTAGGGTGACCAATACGGCCACGGGCTGTTACTCTTTGACCACGATGGATCTCAGGGTGGAGCCGCAGCCGACGCTTCTTCCGCCGCCGGGCCCCATTGCCGTGTGCGATCCTGATGCCAATGGGTTTGCCGAGTTTGACCTTGAGGGCCTTGTCGACCAGATGGTGCAGGGCGCCCCGGGTGTCACGGTTACCTTCCACGAGACCCTGACCGATGCCGAGCTGGGCTTGAATGCCATCACCCAGGATCCGTATCCGAACAATACGCCAAACGTACAGTTTATCTGGGTCCGTGCGCAGAACCCGCAGGGATGCTTCTCGATCATCACCATCGAGCTCAATGCGCTTGCGTCGCCGGTTGCCCCGGTGCTGGATCCGCTGGTGGCGTGTGATGAGGATTCAAACCCTCAAAACGGGCGCACCCTGTTTGACCTTACCTTGCAGACCCCTGTGATTTTGGCCGCCCAGCAGGGCAGTGCCTACCAGGTGGAATATTACCTCACGCAGCTCGATGCCCAGAGCGGCCTTGCGCCGATCACCACGCCCGATGCGTACCTGAACACGACCAACCCTCAGACGGTTTGGTACCGGGTGGAGGATACCTCGGGGGATTGTTTCAACGTGGGCAGCTTTGAGCTTCAGGTGAACCTTCCGCTGGCGGTGGCCTTCCCGATCCCGTCGCTTTCATTGTGCGATGACGGACCTACCACGGCCGTTCCCCAGCTGGTCTTTGACCTGACGATCAAGACCAACGAGATCGTGCAGAACAACCCGGGCTATACGGTGAACTATTATCCGAGCTACGCCCAGGCGCTCGCCCAGAGCGGAGCCATCGCCAACCCATCGGCCTATACCAACACGGCCAACCCGCAGACCCTGGGCATCGAGGTGATCAGCCCTGAGGGATGCCGCAGTTACTCGACCATGGACATCAGGGTATTGCCGTTGCCTACCCCGGCCGCGCCGGATGATCTGGTGGCCTGTGATGAGTCCCTGCCGCAGGGAACCGAGCTCTTTGACCTCACGCAGGTGGAGGATCAGATGGCCGGCGGCGCGACCGACTTGACCTTTGCTTATTTCACCTCGCTTGCCGATGCCCAGAACAACACCGGGGCCATTGCCGACCCGAGCGCCTATGAGGGCGTGGGCACGGTATGGATCCGGGTGATGAACACCTTTGTGGATTCCAACGCCCAGGCCTGTTATGCGATCGTGGAACTCAACCTGATCGTCAACCCGCTTCCGCTGGTGGCCCCGGCCGGTTACACCCTTTGCGATGTGCAGGGCGTGGACGAGGAGTTTGTCTTTACGGGCAACACGACACTCGCCGATGAGATTCTGGACGACAGTTTGAATGTGGGTGATTACACCTTTACCTACCACGCCACCCTGGCCGATGCCGAGCTTGGTACCCCGAGCCTTGGCAACACCTATGAGCTTCCTGCGGGCGTTACCCAGCAGGTGGTCTACGTAAGGGTTGAGGACAACATCACCGGATGTTACGCAACGGCCGAGGTTACCCTGACCGTCGCTGCCGGGGCCACGGCCACACAACCGGCGATCAGCCCGCTTGTGAGCTGTGATACCGACGGGGTGAACGACGGGGTCTTTACCGGTTTTGACCTGACCCAGATGGATGCCGGGATTTTGGGCACCCAGCCGGCCACCGACTTTACGGTGGTGTACTATACCGATGCCCAGGCTACCCAGCCGGTGGCCAGCCCAACGCAGTATGCTTCAGGCAGCGGCGTGGTGTATGCCGCGGTGACCAACAATGCCACGGGATGTATCTCCAATGTGGTGTCGATTGCCGTGACGGTCGAGTCGTTGCCCAACCCGCAGATCACTTCCGATACGGGAGGCAACACCATTTGCGTGGACTATGCCACGGGAGCCTTCCTGAGCGGACTTACCCTGGATGCCGGGATGACCAACCCGGGCAACTACACCTACCAGTGGTCGCTTGACGGAGTGGATATCCCCGGGGCCACGGCCTCGAGTTTGCCCATCACGCAGGTCGCTCCGGGAACCTATTCGGTGGTGGTGACCAGCACGACGGCCCTTGGGTGCGTGTCGGAGCCGGCTACTTTTGAGGTGATCCAATCCAGCTCGCCTGTATTGGTGGGTACGGGTTACACGGTGACGGGCGCCTTTAGCGACAACCAGACCATCACCATCCAGGTGGAAGGTTACGGCGATTACCTCTATGCCCTGGACGATGGCCCTTGGCAGGCGAGCAACGTCTTTACCAACGTGCCGGCCGGTCCGCATTCGGTAAGGGTGACCGATGCCAATGTGACCTCGTGCGGTGATGTGGTGATCCCGATCATCAAGGTGATCGACTATCCGCCGTACTTTACGCCAAACGGTGACGGTATCCACGACACTTGGAATATTATCGGACTCGAGGGTGAACCAAGCACAAAAATTTATATATTTGACCGCTATGGAAAACTCATCAAGCAGATCAGTCCTTCCAGCCCGGGTTGGGACGGAACCTACAACGGCAACCCACTGCCTTCAACCGATTATTGGTTTAAGGTGGAATATCCTGAAGGCGGTGCGATGAAAGAGTTTA
>CAZBMR010000152.1:0-4335 GCA_964492695.1 uncultured Lentimicrobiaceae bacterium | reverse complement strand
AAACGACCCTCAAGACAGTGTCAGGCTGTCGGGGTTTGGTGGAACATCTGCCGTTGGGGTTGTTTGGTGTAAAAAAACACCCATTGCATGAAACTTGCACTATATGCTGCGGATCAGCGCGTTGCTGGTTCGTAAATACCAAATAAGATGGCTAATTTTAAAAAAGGTATCCTCGGAGGTTTTTCCGGTAAAGTCGGAAACGTAGTTGGGGGAAGCTGGAAGGGCACAGATTACCTGCGCTCGCTTCCTTCCGGGGATCGTCAGACCAACAGTGTTCAACAACAGCTGCAGCAGCAGAAGTTCAAGATGGTGATCGACTTTGTGCGTCCGATGCTTGAGCTGGTGCGGGTGGGCTATCATGCGGAGGCCGGACGTGTGTCGGCCTACAATGCGGCCACCTCGTACCTCTTCAAAAATGCCCTTGTGGGTGATGCTGACACGGGCTACAGCATCGACTACAGCAAAGCCTTGCTGGCCAAGGGCACTTTGCCGGGTTGTGCCGGACTGAGCGTCACTTCGGCGGAGGCCTGCATGCTGAACTTCAGCTGGCGCGACAACAGTGCAGTGGCAGGGGCCTCGGCCAGCGACGTATTCTACGCCGCGGCGTATTGTCCTGCCAAAAACAATGCGGTGGTGAGCCTCTACCTCACACGCCGCGACAGCATGCAAGCCGCGCTTGAACTGCCAGATGCCTGGCAGGGCGAAACCGTGCAGGTGTTTGCAGGCTTTACCACCCTTGCTGCTCTGGGTGGAAAACCTACACGCAGCACGGTTTCCGAAAGCCAGTATGCCGGCGAAGTGCTGATTGCCTGATGCTGAACACCTGCACCGGATGAATTAAATCCGAAAAAAAAAGAGCTGTCTTGATGACGGCTCTTTTTTTGTAAAAAACTGATAATAAATGTATTCGATTTTAAAAATCGAAATGGAAACAGGAAGTTATCAACATTGTACCATTATACGATAAATACATAGTAATTTTGTATATAGTTGGCATTCAATGCTGAAACAATTATAAAACAACATGAAAAATCACTTTGCCCAACCATCTCAGACAGCTCCAAAATATGTGCTTTCTTCAACACCTGGTTTGCACAGTTTTCATCATCTGCTGTTCGACAATCTGATGCCCTGGCTGCCTTTCAACGGTGATGTGATGGTGTTCAGGGCATTGGAACAACATTTGTCAAATAAAACCAGTCCGGTTTTCGAAGGTCTGGCCCTGCAGCTTCAGTCAGCAGGCATCCCAGTAGATCCGTTGCTGGCAAAAGAATGGCAGTTGTTTTCGCAGCTTGTGCCAGATGATCGCTGGTTTAGCATCTACAAAAGCATCAATAAAAGACTGGCCCCTGATGCGCGCACGTATTTTTTTCAGCAATACATGCTTCAGGCATTGCTTTATACAGGCACGCAGCTTGCACTGGTGGTGACCCATGCCACACCGGCCACGCAACAATATGTGGTAAATGGGGTGATGAAACGCCTGAAGGATTTTCAAAGCCGCTGCCACGAGTTCTACGATGCAACGGATGCCCGTGTGGCCCGCATTTTGTTTGTGTTGAGCGGACTGTTGTTTGTGCTGGAAAACGAAATCATGTTGCGCTATAGGTCTCTGCTAGATAAGAAATACCTGACTTATCGCTTCACGCCGCTGATGGGGGATGCCATGCCACAGACCGACAACAGGCAGATGGAAGTGCATTTTCTGGATTGGCTTCAGCACACCTATCCCACATTGCCACAAGCTGTTGTGCAAACCATGCCAATGGCGGCCGAACCGGCTGCAGCCTACAGCAAAAACCCCAAAAGCAGCATGCAGCAGCCCATGAATCTCCGGACAGCAGCAATGGACGACCGGCTGCTGAGTTCGGATGAGGCGAGCGCAATGTTGGGCGTGAGCAGAAAAACCATGATCAAATATGCAAAGGAAGGCTTGATCGATCATACGCACTTTGGCAAATCCTATAGATTCAGGAAGGCGGATGTTGAACAGTTTATATACCAGAAGAACAAATGAATGAAACCATTATAAATCAAACCATCGAAAACAAGCATCTCATGATTGAAGAAACGAACAGCCACTATCAGTTAAACCTGCTGCCTTTTCAGCCTGCAAGCCCTGAGGTAAAAGTGCAGCTTACGCGTAATGAAACCGATCGCTGGACAAAGGTGCATTATAAGGAACTGCCTGTGTTCAGCATCGAAAGGTTTGGCATCATCACTGATGATGATCCATGGGTGTATGTGAATTTTGAGCCGGAGCGCTTTAAAGCTGACGCGCTCATCCGATTGGACGACCATCCACAACTGGCAATGAAATATTTTAATTTTTTATTGCTCCGCCTGCTGCTCAAAACCGATGAAATCGTTGACAGAAGTTTTGTGCACACTCCCGTGCTTTGGATTAAAAAAGCAAAGGAAAATGGATACTCCTCTTTTGGGCGTTTCGAGTTAAAGGTTGTTTTCCCCTATGGCAGCAAACAGCCGGCTATCCGCATCGCTTACCTTGGGCAAACGATGTTGCTCAACAACAGCCTTCAGCACATCGACGAAACAGCGCCCGAAGGGGCTTCGGAGGTGTCGCGTGTGTTTTTCGAAAAGCGTATCTACCCCTTCAAAAAGCTCCCTGATGAAGCATGGGGAAAACGCGAAGCCATGTACCCCATCCTGAACAGGAAGCTGGCAAAGGCCTTGCACATGGCCTGGCCCGATCTGCGCAGTGGCAAAAAGCATCAGGATCATTTGCAGATGCTGCAGGTGATCAAAGAAAAGCTGCGTCACATTCCGGATTTTATGGAAGTCTTTCAACCCGAAGAACAGTTTTATCCGCAACCTCTTTTCGGAAAACTGGCTGCCGTGGGCACCAGCTTTGTTTTCGGACAAGGTAAAAGGCATACCGATATCTATAAGGCACTGAAGCAATACGGTCCGTATCAGCCACTCAAGGAAAAACAATTGGTGGTGTTTTTTATCTACCACACCAATGATGCCGGCCTGAAACAGGAGCTCAGTCAACTGATTCTTGGCAGTGGCACCCAGGCGGGCATGGGCCAGTACCTCAAGCTGGCCGTGATGCACGATGCCAGCCTCGATATTGTGCTGAACAGACAGGAAAGCGAAACGGAGACGGTGAAAAACGCCATCCGGCAAATGGAACTGCGCAGCGAAATCGGCTACATTGCCATTTACATCAGTCCATACGGAAAATTCGACAACGATGCACAAAAACACCGCATCTATTATCAGGTGAAGGAGATTCTGCTGCAGCGCAGCATCGTGTCGCAAACCATTGATGCTCAAAAGGCCCGACAATCCATGGCGGCCCTGCGCTACTGGATACCAAACATCTCTATTGCCACCATCGCCAAGCTGGGCGGCATCCCCTGGGTGCTCGATGGCAACGATGCGCCTGAGCTGGTGGTAGGGTTTGGTTTGTACAGCTCGGTGAAATACCAGCTGCGGTCGGTGGGGGCTTCTTTCTGCTTTTCGCCAAAGGGTATGTTCAGGGGCTTCGACTATTTTGCCGACAACGAAACTTATGCGATCACGGCTTTGCTCGAGGAGGCACTCAGGCGTTACATCGCATTGGAGGGCAAGCCTAAACGGCTGATTATCCACTATTACAAGACCATCTCGAAGCGGGAGTTTGAACCCGTCAGGAAAATGATTCATGCTTTCAGCGCCGATATTCCCATCTTCGTGGTGGAAATCAAAAGCAATGCCGTGGTGCATTCATTTGTGCGGGATACCGTTCATCCATCAGGTCTGCCTGCTGACGGCAGTGTGTTCCGTGTGGGTAAACTGAGTTATCTGCTCTATATCAATGGTTTCGACGGTGAAGGTGAGGCGAAACATCAGCCCATGCCCATGCATTGCCAACTGAGGGCATCGGACTATGCCCTGCTCGACGATCCTGCGCTGGTGCTGGAATTGCTGGGTCAGGTGTATCAATTCAGCAAGCTTCACTGGCGCAGCATCAAGCAGTCGCCCCTGGCCGTGACGGTGGACTATCCGCGCCTTCTGGTGTCGCATACCACCTGGTTTGATGGCCATAGCCTGCCGGAAAAGGTGAAGGGGTTGCCGTGGTTTTTGTAGGATTCAAAGATTCAAGGATTCGAAGATTCAAAGATTCAAGGATTCAAAGATTCAAAGGATTCAAAGATTCAAAGATTCAAAGATTCAAAGGATTCAAAGATTCGAAGATTCAAGGATTCAAAGATTCAAAAATTCAAAGATTCAAAGGATTCAAGGATTCAAGGATTCAAAGATTCAAAGATTCAAAAGATTCAAAGATTCAAGGATTCAAAGGATTCAAAGATTCAAAAATTCAAAGAT
>CAZBMR010000151.1:0-4343 GCA_964492695.1 uncultured Lentimicrobiaceae bacterium | reverse complement strand
CAGATCAATGCCGGACCACCCCGGAGCGGCGGCCTCATGAATAGGCCGGGCTAGGGCCGTAGCATCTTCGATTATAAGCATGGCGGTAGCTCCAAAAAGGAAAGGCCCCGGATCGCTCCGAGGCCCATTGCCGGTTTAGGTTTAAATTGATCAGCGGATCGTACGTTGGCTCAGCATGCGGTTGATCAGGGCATCGACATCAACAGGGACAATGGGTGCCCAAGTGCCGAATTTCTCCTTGAATCGCCGATCAAAGGATTTGACGACGGCTTGAGGCCTTGCTCCGCTGGTGATGGTCTCCAATATCGCCACAAGTTCGGCATCGCCGCGTGTAACGAGCGACGCCTTTTGTATGGCAGCCAGATAGTAGCCGTCAGAAACCGCCACATTGGCCTGGTCAGCCGGAAGGTTGAAAAACTCGCCTCTTGTCATCCCCAATCGAGGATAAACTTGGCGGAGAAATTCATATTGCACCTCAGGCGGCGCTTGCAGAAGAAAATGCTCCTGAGTCAGCAACGGACTGGAGCTTTTCAATGCGGTGCTTTGAGCACTCGGAGGGAGACACGATGATTGTGCGATTGCGGGATATGATCCGAAAGGGAGCACGAACAGCGCGGCTGTAAGTAGCGAAATCTTCATTGGATTTCCTTTGGGCATAAGGAATGAACCGCGCCGGATGGGCACGGGAACAGACCGCTAGGTTGCTTGCTGGTTCACGTTCTCGCCCCCTCATGCGGAGCGACGATCGGCTAAGACCCTGTGTCGCCCCTATGTACCTCTCGGGAGCGACGGCCGAAGCCGGATGTTGGAAACCTGACGAACGTACAGGCGCACACGCCTTTACCGTTACCGGCTGGACATACGCGTATGCCACCCGGCCGATAATTCGACCGAGTTCGTTCGTTGGGGTTTCCACGCCCCACCTTCCGGCTTTCACGGAAGGCAGGAACCTTTTGGCGAGACTTCAGGGCTTTCGCAAGGGACCCTGGGCCTGTTCATATAAGATGGCGGGATTTGCGCGTTCTGCACATCGATTCCACTCCAGGGACATCAGCAAAACATGAAATTCATGCCACAAAATACCCCAGGGAACTTTAATGTTGACAGATTTTGAATTTTGTCGGAATTTACATCCATTGCCAGCGAATCGGGAGGTTGAAGATGTTTGGAAATACCGACGGAATGCCGAAGCATATGCTTTCTGAATCAGCCGAGGGTAAGCTCACCACGCTGAGCTCGATGTTGGACTTCGGAACTGACGAAGAACCCGTGAACGTGCTGATGGGCTACAACCTTGGCAACCCGACATGGTGTGCCGACGTGAAGCTTGCGACCTTCGTAGAGTGGTCCGAAATCGCGAATGATCCAGACAAGGGCGATATCGCCCAACGGCGTCTTGATCCGAACCATGCGAAGAGCCTTGCCGGCTTTATGTTGAAGGGCCTGATTAACGCGGCGATGGTTCGGCGCAGCCTGCAAGGTAAGGAGGTGCCGCGTATCTATCATGAGATGCAAAGCCGCCTTGGAACAAAGCCTTATTGTGCCCTGCAGCCTGTGGTCGCCAATATCCGGGCCATCGATCCAAATAGCCCCTCCATCCGCGCTGATCGGGGTGTCACTAAGTCTGGTGAGACGGTGGGGTTCAAGGTGTTTATGCCGAGGACCTATCGCTGGTGGGTAGTCGATGGCCAACATCGGCGTTTTGGCGGTGAAATGCTGATGGACTGGCTAAAGGAGGTAACCAGGACCGGGCGTTACCCAGGGCGGGGTGGGATCATCGACTTCAAGGGTGAGATCGACGACGAGGAAATGCTTGTCTGGATGGAGGCCCTGGAATGCGCACGCACCTTCGCGACAGTCAAGATTGAGTTCCACCTCGGTCTCACGATCGACCAGGAGCGCCAACTGTTTCATGACCTGAACAACCTCGGCAAGAAGATCAACGTCTCTCAGGCAACCGAGTTCGATCAGGGCAACCCCATCAATAATTTTGTACGCATTGAACTCGAAGAGGGAATTGGCATCTCGACGACCGAACGCGACATCAAGGATTGGACCAAGGACGACGGCGCACTCTTGCGCAAGGATTTAGCAGGGATCAACGCCCTCGCGTTCCTGAACAAGACGAACGCACGAACAGCTACTCCTCTCATTGTCTCTGAGAGGAAGGAGGATATTGCTCGGCTTTGGGAAGCGATCGCCACGCTACCTGGATTTGGTGAAGAACAGGCCAAGGCCAAGACTGTTGCAGCTCAACCCGTAGTCCTGAAGGCGTTAGCAAAGCTCGCATTCGATCTGCTATATTCTAACCGCCGTCCAGATAATGGACGCGAACTATTCGACCATCTTGTTGCGAACCTCGGGGATGTCGATTTCTCACATGAGAACCGGATGTGGCGATACTATCAACTCAGCGGCGAGGAGCGTAATCACCCTGAGATTTCTGGGCTCGCCGGATACCTTCCTGATGGTGGCATAGTGACCCCAGAATCGAACCGTGATCTTGGTGCCTACCAAGGCGGGCTCATGCGTTTCGGCGCGAAACACAATGACATTTATCCGATTCTTGCGGATATGATCCGTTGGAAGATGCGCTTGCCCAACCGGCATTCGTCGGACGGAGCCGACGAACCTTTTAGCAAGAGCCACGGCCTGCCGATCGATGGAACCAATTGCCGCTTCACGTATGGGGGACAAGAGTACGCCGGCACCATTACGAACGGGCTTTTGGTAATCGACGGGTTCGGAGAAGGCTTTAAGTCATTTTCAGCCGCCTCGCATGCGGTCACCCAGACGAGCCGAAACGGATGGCTTGATTGGCACATCAAGAACGCTGATGGCAGTTGGATTCTTGCGAACGATTGGCGCAGTCAAACCGCCTAGAAATTGAGTTCAAATCTTCGCCCCGGTTCAACAGCGAGCCGGGGCAAATTTTGAGAATGGAGAATCGCGTGAAGGTGTTTTGGTCGTGGCAGAGTGATCGAATTCCCAAAAACCATCACTACTTCGTTCGTGACGCGCTTGAAATGGCCTGCCAGTTGATTGCGACTGAAACCGAGATTGATGAAAGCGAACGTCCAGAAGTCGATCACGACACAAAGGGAGTTGCGGGTACGCCAGACATAGTGCGTGCGATCGCGGAAAAGATTGATGCTGCTGCGGCATTCGTGGCCGATATGACGCCCGTAGCTGTTACCGATCCAGCCGTACTTAGGCCTGACCTCGCGAAGGAAATGCTCCCCAAGGCAAAGCAGGTGCAAAATGCAAATGTTATGTCTGAACTAGGCTATGCTGAAAAATCACTCGGTCTTGATAGGATAATCCTAGTCGCGAATTCAGCACACTATCCCGGCGCAGAGGCGCTGCCGTTCGATTGGCGCAATAGGCGCGGGCCGATCCAGTATCATCTCCCGGATACTGCTACGAAGGCCGAACGTAATGCCGCTTGTGCAGCATTTGCCAAAGTTTTGAAGACTCCATTGGAGTTGATCTTGGGGGGCGGTCCAAGGCTGACGGAGGCACCGAAATTTGTGGAAGCGTCAAGCATCGACCCGGCAATTTGGACTGCGGCTGAATCTGGCTTCATGATGCGCGACCTGTTCACCCCCTCAAGGAGTCATACATATACCTTAGGGGGATCAGGCCGGCTTTTTATTCGCATGGTCCCATCTCGATGGACTGCTCCTTCAACTGTGGAGTTAACCGAACGACTGCGGAAGGCCGACACAGCCTTCTACACGGGCGGGCAACATGGAAACACAGGCCCTAATCGCGAAGGTGCGCTCTCGATCTGGGGAGTGGCTAGCAAGACCCATGATGGGATTGACGCGAAAACTGTGACTCAATGGTTCAAGTCAACTGGTGAACTATGGGGAGTGGATTCGGGTACATTCTACCAAGGTAAGCAAGAAGGGACCTCATTCGCAATCGAGTATGCCATGCCTCGTATTGCTATGTTCATTCGGAACGGCTTTCTTGCCATATCAGAGTTCGGCCAAGCCCCCATCCATGTGCAGATCGGCGCCATCGGCCTCGACGGAACTACCTGGCCAGTGGGCCGAATGTTCGCCGAAAATCATTCTGCTCTCGACAATCAAGTTCGCGTAACGGGTGTACTCTCCTCAGCATCCGATGAGGAGCGTTTCGAGCTTTTGCGTCAATTTTGGAACGCTGTCAGAGATGCCTACGGACTACCGCATGCCAGGGACCTCGCTGAACTTCAGGAGCAATCTAGTATGCAACTGACCAATCCAAAGAGATGAATTATCTTAATCGCATTAACCGAGTGTGTCAATCGGCGTCCAATCGGGACCCCCTATCGGCGCGCAAAAGGGACCCCCTTT
>CAZBMR010000150.1:0-4447 GCA_964492695.1 uncultured Lentimicrobiaceae bacterium | reverse complement strand
CTGGTCTGGCACACGGTGGTGCTGCTGGACCGGGCGCAGTGGAGCACCCCGCTGGGCTGGACGCTGGGCGTGCTGTTGGCGGCAGGCAGCCTGTCGGCGGTGATCGTGCTGCTGCGCCGGGTGGGGCGCCAGCGCCAGGTGCCGGGCACGGTCACCGAGCGGGTGGTGCACGACAAACTGCAGGTCATCGAACTGGGAATGAAGTTCCAAGGCGAATGGCCCGGCCATGCCGCCGGCCAGTTCGCCTTTGTGACGCTGGACCCGGCCGAGGGCCCGCACCCCTACACCATCGCCTCGGACTGGCGCGGGGACGGGAACATCCGCTTCATCGTCAAGGCCCTGGGCGACTACACCCGCACACTGGCCAGGAACGTGCAGCCGGGCGACCCGGTGCGCATCGAAGGGCCGTATGGCCGCTTCACCTTCAAAGGCCGGCGGCCCCGGCAGGTCTGGATCGGCGCGGGCATCGGCATCACGCCCTTCATCGCCCGGATGCAGCAGCTGGCCCATGCGCCCGATGGCAAGCGCATTGACCTGTTCCACCCCACGGCCGACCTGGAACCCGAAGCGCTGGCCCTGCTGCAGCGCGATGCTGACGCCGCTGGCGTGACGCTGCATGTGCTGTGGACGCCCCGCGATGGCCGACTGGACTCGCAACGCCTGGTCGCCACCGTGCCCGACTGGCGCGAGGCCGATGTCTGGTTCTGTGGGCCTGCCGAGTTTGGCCAAACGCTGCGCCAGGACCTGGTGGCCATGGGCTTGCCCGGAAGGCGCTTTCACCAGGAGCTGTTCGCGATGCGCTGAGGCCGCGCCATCCCCGACAATCGCCGCACACGGGCCCCATCAAGCCCGGATTGGAGACTGTCGCGTGCCCCCTTCCCTGTCTGTTGCCACCGCAGAGCGCCGTTCGGGCGCTTTGTCCATTCCGCCTGCCTGGATCGTGGTGCTGTCGGGCATCGTCGTGGCGATGCATGTGGGGAAGATGCCACCGGCCATTCCCGTGTTGCAGCACGCGCTGGGCGTGAGCCTGGTGCAGGCGGGGTTCCTGTTGTCGGCGGTACAACTGGCGGGCATGGGTGTGGGCGTGCTGGCCGGCATGGCTGCCGACCGCCTGGGCCTGCGGCGCAGCGTGCTGACGGGGCAGGCGATCCTGGCACTGGCCAGCCTGGCCGGCATGACGGTGACCAGCCCCACCGGCCTGCTGGTGCTGCGGGCGCTGGAGGGGCTGGGCTTTTTGCTCACCGCGCTGCCCTCACCCAGCCTGATGCGCCAGCTGGTGAGCCCCGCGCAGCTGCCGCTGTACCTGGGCCTGTGGAGCACTTACATGGGTACGGGCATTGCGATCGCGCTGCTTGCGGGTCCACTCGCGATGGCGCATGTGGGTTGGCAAGGCTGGTGGGGTCTCTTGGGCGTCCTGTCCATTGCCGTGTTCTTAGGAGTGCTGCGGTGCATTCCCTCAGATACCACACGTTCCGCAAGCGCGGCCGCTCCTGCCACCGTGCCCGGGCTTGGCTGGTGGGCCCCCCTGGTGCTGACCCTCAGACACCCAGGGCCGTGGCTGGTCGCTTTGCTGTTTGCGATGTATTCCAGCCAATGGATGGCTGTGATCGGTTTTTTGCCCGCCATCTATGCCAAGACTGGACTGGGCGCCACCCAAGCAGGAGCGTTGACTGCGCTGGCTTCGTGGGTCAACGTGACCGGCAACATCGCTGCGGGCCGCTTGCTGCAAAAAGGCGTGTGCGCACGGCACCTGCTCTACACCGGCTTTGTCAGCATGGGCTTGGGGGCGGTCTTGGTGTTCAGCCCTTGGACCGAAGGGCTGCCCGTTCTACGCTATCTGGCGGTGCTGCTGTTCTCTGCGGTGGGAGGGGTAATTCCAGGGGTCCTTTTCTCACTGGCAGTGCGTGTGGCACCGAGCGAACACACCGTCTCCACCACCGTGGGTTGGATGCAGCAGTGCTCCTCCGCGGGCCAATTTCTGGGGCCGCCCACGATCGCCTGGATCGCAGGCATGGTGGGCGGCTGGCACTGGACTTGGGCACTGACCGGCACCGCCGCCTGCATCGGCCTGCTGGCCGCACGGCGGGTAAGGTTTCAGGTGCGACATTAAGCGCTAGACCGCTCAAACTTGATCGCCTTTCGAAACGGTGCAACGGCCATACGGAGTGCTTCCAAGAGTGCAGGCAACTCCTCTTCAATTTCCTCGATAGGACCGCCAAGACTGAGCGTCATTGGTTCACTGCCCTTAGGGGTTGGCAATAGGACAGCAAGCGCAGCCGTACCCGGCATGGCAATTCCTCTTGCAACGGCGTATCCGTCCAATAAGGCTTGCCTGCGAGATTGAAGAGCCGTGTCAATACCCACACGATCACTTGGATTTGCCTCATGTGCATTGGCATTCTGAAGTAGGCGCCCGATGTCCCGCTCGGCCAATGTCGTTAGCAGCATTTTTCCGGCCGCAGTGCGAAACAGAGACCTGAGTGAGCCAATCTTGGTTGTGAGACTGTCTGTGCGTGTTGACTGAAGAACGTGCAGATAGCGAACATGCCAACCGTCGCGCTTTCCGATCATGACGGTATGTCCTGTGCTGTCCAGCGCACCTTGCATCATTCGTAGCAGGCTTTGCTCTGTGTAGAGCTGATCTTCAATCCAAGCTGTTGTCAGCGCCAGTCGGATATTCGGACTGTAGAGCCCGGTCCGAGGATCATGGTCGAAATGTCCAGACTCTTTCAGGCTGCGCAGCAGGACCGAAGTGCTCGATTGTGGGTATCCCAGCGACTGGCAAATGTCCTTGACGGTAGCAGGTCGTCGACACTCAGCAAAAAACTCCAAAAGTTCCAAAACACGATGTGCAGACTTGACGGACATAGATGAAATATCTTATTTGTAATTTTGAATCACATATGTGATTTTAAGTCGAAACATTCTGCTTCTTCATTACATTGCGCTGCAACAGCTCATTGAGGAAACAGACTCAAGAACAGCAGACGTGATTGGCCTGATGGTCTGCTCCAAATTTCGCAATAGCGTTCAGATGGACAAACTGCTATGTAGCGAACTAGCGCACTGGGAACCGATCATCAAAGCTTCGGGCTGCAAGCTGGAATAAAGCCATGTAATTGAGGAGGAAAGCGATGTTGAGTCATGAAAAAAACCAGCAGTTGACCCAAGTGGGTCCAGGCACCCCCATGGGCGAAGTCCTGCGCCGCCACTGGCATCCGATTGCCGGTGTCGATGCCCTGGACCGCAACCCCATCCAGCCCGTACGGCTGATGGGCGAGGACCTAGTGCTGTTCAAGACCCAGGAAGGCGACTACGGCCTGACCGATCGGCATTGCGCCCACCGCAGCGCCGATCTGTCGTATGGCTACGTCGAGGCCAAGGGCATTCGCTGCAACTACCACGGCTGGCAGTTCGATGTGCACGGCCGCTGCATCCAACAGCCCTTTGAGGAAGCGGTCAACCCCCAGGCGCGCGAGCAGTGCAAGGTCAGCCTCAAGGCTTACCCGGTGAAAGCCAAGGCCGGGTTGCTGTGGGCCTACCTGGGCCCCGCACCTGCGCCCGAGTTGCCCGACTGGGAGCCCTTCCACTGGAAAAACGGCTTTGTCCAGGCCGTGTTTGCCGAGATTCCCTGCAACTGGCTTCAGACCCAGGAAAACTCCATCGACCCTGTGCACTTCGAATGGATGCACGCCAACTGGAGCCGTCATCTGCGCGGCCAGTTGCAAGCCCCCAGCGACTACGCGCCCACCCACCTGAAGCTGGCCTTCGAAGAATTCGAGCACGGCTTTATGTACAAGCGCGTGTCTGAAGACACCAGCGAACAGCACCCACTGTGGACCATCGGCCGGGTGTGCCTGTGGCCCAACGGTTTCTTCTTGGGTGACCACTTCGAGTGGCGGGTGCCCGTCGACGATGAAAACACCCTGAGCGTGACCTGGTCCTTCCTGCGCGTGCCGCGCGAGGCCGAGCCTTATGTCCAAACCAGCATCCCGACCTGGACGAGCCCCATCAAGGACGAAGGCACCGACCGGTGGATCACCAGCCATGTGATCAACCAGGACATCGTCGCCTGGGTGGGCCAGGGCCGCATCACCGACCGTAGCCGCGAAAATCTGGGTGCCAGCGACCGGGGCATTGCCCTTTTGCGCCGCCAGCTGTTCAACGACATCGAGGCCGTGCAGGCCGGGCGTGACCCCAAAGGCGTGTTACGTGACCCTGCGCAAAACCAGCAGGTGTTTTTGCCCAGCGATTCGCGCGACTTCTTCTTGAACGGCCTGCCCCTGGCCGAGTACCAGCGCCACCCCAAATGGGCGCGGCTGCTGCAACACTTCATTTTTCACGCTGGGCAACCCGAATGGGTACAAGAGGCCCACGAGGCCGCCACCGGCGTGAAGATCCAGCCGATCAACGTGATCGACCTTTGAACGCCAACCAGGAAGGCCTG
>CAZBMR010000149.1:0-4543 GCA_964492695.1 uncultured Lentimicrobiaceae bacterium | reverse complement strand
CTTCCCGAACCTTTTCAGAATTGATGTCAATCTGATGCAGGTAGATCACCGCTACAGTTTTTTTGGTAGCAAGTGCTTGTGCATGCCGCCTGATGAAAAGGCCTGGCATTGGATCGTAACGATTTGGATACCAGCGTGCCAGAAACAAGATTTTTTGTGGCTCTTTCATGTCTGCCGTATTAAAATCCGATCGATGGCATGTATGGCATTTTGGGTGCGCACAGCACCCTGTCCTCTGACAATGGTGAAGGGGAGCCTACGTTGCAACAATGCCTCATGATACATGTCGAAAATCTCTTGTCGGCGGTTTGGATGCTCGCGCAAGGGGTCGGGCTGCCAGGCCAGGTCGATATCACACAATAAGTAATAATCGAACCTCTGCTGGTCAAGAAGCTTCTCGATGGTTTGTGGAACGGTTCCGAAAACCACCTTGCACCAGATGTGGCAAACCAACATTTCGGTGTCGGCAAAGCTTATGTGGGAAGGGTTGTTTTGGGCAACAAAGATTTGCCTAAACTGTTCGGCAGCAATGCGTTCAACATCATGGAGTCCGTATTTTCCCTGACTAGTCTGCAGGTATGTGCGTGCATATTCCGGAACCCAAATGCCCTGATAATGGTTGGAAAGCAATTGTGCAAGCATTGATTTTCCGGTTGACTCGGGACCTACAATGGCAATCGATTCAGGCATTGCGTGCCTCCTTCCGCCAGGCAATATACCCCATTACAGCCAAAACAAGAAATACAAGGTATTGAAAACTCGACAAAACAAGCCCCTTATAGAAATACAAAGGGATTGAAACCACATCACCGGCAATCCAGTATATCCAGTTTTCAACACGCTTGGTGGCCATCAACCACATCCCAACCATAAAGACAGCCGTTGTAAAAGCATCAACCGAAGGCACATTGCTATCAGTGTAGCTAAGCAGAATAAACCGGAATAGAACAAAAAGCACCACTGTAAGAAAGGCAGCAATCAGATTCAGTTGCATACCTGCATACCTGACAGGAAGCTGCAGCTTGTTTTTCTGCGGTCTGAGCCAATTGTACCAGCCATAAACACTCATAATGAAATACACCACATTGATGGCCATATCGGCATAGAGACCTGCAACCAGACAGATATAAACATAGATGACCACGCTGACGATGCCCGTTGGATAAACAAGGATGTTCACACGGGCTGAATACCATACACTCAACAAGCCGAAAACAACCGCTATGACTTCGATGATGGTAGTTTGTTGAAGGTTTTGTAGCAAAAGCTGATACATATCAATGATTTCCGTTCACATGGTTGAGATCGGCATTCACGATTTTCATGACAAAAACCGAGTGGGGCTGTTCAAACGAGGTGCCTATTTCGGTTTTCAGGATGTCCATCAGTTGTTCAAACTCACCAAAAATCTGCGTGCTCATGCCATTGGTATGGACAATGATGCCGTCATATTGATTCAATCGTTCGATAAACGATTTGATTGGAGGAATATAAGGCGTATCCAATGGATAATAGCTGATTTCGACAGAGGCTTTCATTTTTCTTACTTTTGAGGTGCAAAAGTAACAGAATTCTTCCGGGCTTTTGCGTTGAAATTCACAAACACATCGCTTGTTATGAGAAAGACCGTATTGATGACAGGTGCTGTTTCTGCTGCACTTGCAGTTGTTTTTGGTGCACTGGCGGCCCATTACATGAAAACACACCTCGAACCTGCTCAGGCAGCTAGCTTTGATACCGCTGCAAGGTATCAAATGTATCACAGCCTGGCGTTGATTGCACTGGGTTTATTGCCTGCAGCCGAAAAGTCAGGGCTCTACAAGTCAGCTTATTATCTCTTTTTATTGGGGATGATCTTTTTCAGCGGATCGATTTATGTTTTGTCAACCAGAAGTATTACTGGATTGGAAGTCAGTTGGCTAGGTCCTGTAACGCCATTGGGAGGTTTGCTCTTCATCAGCGGCTGGTTAAGTATGGCCTATCATGTGTACCGGTCGGTAAAATAAAAAGAAACAGGCTGTCCCAATAAGAGACAGCCTGTTTTTAATGGTGTGTTGATTACTTTTTCAGAATGGTTTTCTGGAAGGATTTGCCTGATTGATCGGTCATTTTAACCATATACAATCCAGCGGGTAGTGATGATATTTCCATTGAAACAGCATGCTGGTCGTTGGATGATTGTTCGCTCACCAACTGGCCACGGCTATTGTAGAGGGAAATCGAACGCATTCCGTTTGCAGATTGAATGAAAATTGCACTTTCGGCAGGCACGGGATAAATGTGCCAGTTTGCATCATTCTGCTCATTGAGGCCAACCAGTACGTCGAGCGTAACGGGTACATAAACAATGGGGTGGGTGGCATCGTTGCTTTCGATGATGATATTGGCGTGGTATCCTTCGCCGGCAGGAATGTTGCCGTCGAAGCTCACCGTCAGGTTTTGGGATGCGCCACCTTCAACAATGCCTGAAGTTGGGCTGACCGTCAGCCAGCTGCCGTCGCCAAGTGTGAGCACAGCGCGGATATTCCAGTTGGATGCAAATCCATAGTCTGATAAACGCTCCCATTCGCTCGAGGCTTCACGAATGAAGTCGCCATTGGGATTCAATGGGCCGCCATCCAGTCCGGCAACAAAGGCACCGGCATCGTGGGTATGGCCAAAACCAATCCAAATATCAGCACCTGTGAGGGCAATGCTCGTTGGGAGTGTGATGGTGTTCCACGAATAGGGGGTGAGTGAAACGGGTTGTTCATAAATAACATCACCAGGAGTACCGGTCGTACCCTGACCCCAAATGTAGAGGGTGGATGCTGTTGTTGCATCGTTCAGGTACATCTCAACTTGGGTGAGGCCTGCGCCGATGAATGGGGCAACCACTTCCTGAGGATATCTGGATGCATGGAAAAACGAACCACCTGCAACCAGGCCAATGGCATCGGCATTGTCACCATCATAATGCAAAGTGTATGTTCCCCTGCTGGTCGATTTTTCGTTTGTTTTTACCGTAGATGGCGCCAGCGGTTTTTCAAACGATGTCAGGCTGTTGGCGAGCACAGGCAGGGGAGTGTGTGCTGAAAGGCTGCGACGTTTTGCAGGGTGTATGGGCTGTGCCGATTTACTTTTCGACACAAAGCCTGCTGCACCTTTGGTGGTATTCGTGTAGGGGAGAACCGTTTGCAAAGCATTGTTCTGCAAGGCACTGGCCGATTGGAAGTGGATAAACGCATTGTAGTTCAGCGCACCATTGCCGGTGTTTTGGATGCTGAGATCTTGCATGGCAGTTTGTCCATATTCAAGTGCCTGAACCATGGTGAGAGGCGAAACCACAATAGATGGAATTTCAGCTCCAAAATCAAGCAGGAATGATACCGTTTGCCCATCAGGGTTAATGCCGGCGCCAATGAATTTATTGCCGTCAGGTGTCACCCCGTTGATGCTGTAGAAAAGCCAGTCAGCTGCATCAAACATGCCTCTTGTTATTGCATAGTCATTAAAGGTCATCATTTCGCCTGAAGTGAGACGCACGAATGCCCTTCTTGTATCGGGGAATGGAGGCCATCCCTCCGATGTATATCCAAATACCGTTCCATCATCCATAACGGCAACCGGACTGATGCCACCCGGATTAAGGCTGTTTTCGAAGAAAACGGTCGTGCCGTCTTGTTTCGACCAAAGGAAACCGCCCGTACCTGCATAACCTGTAACATATTCACCATTGCTGGATGAAGCGTTTGCTTCGCCAAATTCTGATGGAGCAATCTGAATCACCTCGTTGTTGTACCAGATGATGGGTGAGCGCGATGCAAGGGGCAGATCTGCCCAGCCAAACACCACACTGCCATCGTTGCTGATGCCGTTGGGGCGGTTGCCTGTTGTCAGCATATTTCCAATCATTTCGTAGCCACCGGCTTGGGTCCATTTGAACGCACGATAGCTGTAGTCTGGATAAAATTGCATCCCAACAATGGTTTGCCCGTCGGCGGTCATACCCCAGCAGCTGGTATAATCAGTGAATACAGGTTCGCCAACTTCAGGATTGATGCCCAGGAAGGTCCATTCGCCTGTCTGATAGTTCCATGTGCCAGCCATAGCCACATTCATTCCACTAACCGAATATGCAGGGTTACGCTCGGTGCCGGCAATGATGCCATTTTCAGAAACCGACTGAATAAGTGGTTCTTCGCCTGGTACTGATTGCAGGCCTGAATTGGCCGACCACAGCCAGCCGCCAACACCAAAAGCAGAAACAGCCACAAAATTCCCGTTTTCGCTGATGTCGTAGGGGAAAGTGTAATCTTGCAACATGACATCAATCGAAACGGTTGCGGGACCAATAATGGAGTAGGCAACCGGAATGGTGGTTGTGGGTGTTTCGGGGTCGTTGCTGTTGATCACGATGCTGGCGTTGTAGGTGCCAAGCTCCAGACCTGAGGGGTCGAAAGCTGCAGTGTGTACAAGGTTGTTTCCGCCTGCGATGGTGCCGCCCAATGGACTAACATTCAGCCATCCTGAGGTGCTGCCCGAGTAGTAAACGGTGATTTCA
>CAZBMR010000148.1:0-4601 GCA_964492695.1 uncultured Lentimicrobiaceae bacterium | reverse complement strand
ACACCTTCGAAGATCTCCCCATCTGGCAAAAAGCCCGCAGCCTGACAAAATACGTCTTCGACACCACCAGCAGCGGACCATTTACAGGCGACTTTCGGTTTCGTGATCAGATAAGGGCATCCTCCGCTTCGGTGATGGACAACATTGCCGAAGGCTTCGAAAGAAGCGGCAACAAGGAATTCATCCAATTTCTGTACATCGCTAAAGGATCGTGTGGTGAAACCCGTTCGCAAGCTCACCGTGCCATTGATTTCGACTACATCAATCAAGAAACCCTCGACGAATTAATCCAAAAAACAACAGAACTATCCTCCGAAATCACCCTTTTCATCAAATACCTCAAAAACTCCGGCATGAAGGGAGACAAATACATATAATTCAAAGATTCATAATTCAAAGATTCAAAAATTGAATCATCCCTTACGAAAAAATCCTTGAATCCTTGAATCTTCGAATCTTTGAATCCTTTGAATCCTTTGAATCTTCGAATCTTTTGAATCTTTGAATCCTTTGAATCTTTTGAATCCATTGATCCTTGAATCCTTTGAATCTTTGAATCTTCGAATCCTTGAATCCCTTGAATCCTTTGAATCCTTGAATCTTTGAATCCTTGAATCCTTTGAATCCTTGAATCCTTTGAATCCTTTGAATCTTTGAATCCTTTGAATCTTCGAATCTTTGAATCCTTGAATCCTTGAATCCTTGAATCCTTTGAATCTTTGAATCCTTGAATGATTGAACTTTGAACTGACTTTCAGACTCTAATCAAAGTCACATTACAAAAATGCGTATATTTGTAAAAAATAATTTACACAATGTTTAAGCGCGCCCTGTTTCACACCATTGCATCCCAGTTGCAACATAAAAATGCATTGGTCATTACAGGCATGCGGCAGGTTGGCAAAACAACATTGATGAAACAACTTGCTGCAGCCTGGCCCGGAAAATATGTATGGTTCGATTTCGACAACCCTCTGGATCAAATGCTGTTTGAGAGCAACGATTTTAAGCTGATTCACAGTGATCTGCAACGTTTGGCCGAAGCAAAGGAAGGTGAGCGCTTTCTGGTTTGTATTGATGAAATTCAGAATTTCCCTGAAATAACAAAATCAATCAAATACCTCATTGATCATTTTGGACTTAAATTCATTGTCACTGGCTCGTCAAATTATTATTTACGAAACCTGTTTCCCGAATCGCTAAGTGGCCGAAAGTTCCTTTTTGTCCTTCATCCGCTGAGCTACAGGGAATATTTACATTTTAATGCGCTCTTGCCCGAATCCGCACTGAACCCCGATTTTGAGGAAGCCACATCGGTTCATAGCCCATACGCCATCCAAAAGCGCAGGGAACTATTCGATCAATATATGGAATTTGGAGGTTTTCCGGAAGTGGCCATAACGAAAGATTTTGCAACAAAAAAAATGATTCTGAGAAATATCTTTGCTTCATTTTTCGAAAAAGACATCAAGGTTTTCAGCGAACTGAAAGACATCAAAGAATTGCGCGACCTCATCATTCTGTTAGGGCCACGCAACGGCAACATCCTCGATGTAACACGACTTGCTTCCGAGCTGGGCATCAATAGGGTGAAAACATACAACTATCTCGAATTTCTTGAAGGTACATTCTTCCTTCGACTAATCCCAAAATATACACAAAGTGTTGATCGCAGTGTTGCAGGTGGTAAAAAAGTGTATTTCACTGATACGGGAATGCTCAGCCTGATTACCAAAACAACGACAGGTCAACTGCTCGAAACCACTGTGGCCAATCAGTTACAGCATTACGGCACGCTTTCTTATTACAACAAGAGAAACACGGCTGAGATCGATTTTATCCTCAATGATGAGATTGCCCTTGAGGTGAAAAATAAAGCCATCGAACCCGATATACGCAAACTTGAAAAACTTGCTGAAAAACTTTCTATTCCCAATTTTTATATTGTCAGCAACACACCAGAAACCCAGGCGCACGTCATTCATCCATGGTTTTTATAAAATACAGAACTGCTTGTCCCTCTCAAGCCCCTAAAGTCCAGACCTTCAGACCTTCAGACTTTAAGACCTTCAGACCTTCAAACATTAGAGAGCTATTACACAAAGTTTCTCAAAGAAGACACAAAGTGCCACAAAGAAGACGCACAGCGGGCTGGCGCAAGATGAATAGTGACCCCGAAAGCTTTCGGGGGAATAATGAATAGTAAGTAGGCTTAAAACATTGCCGATCAACTCATTACCCATCACCCATTACTCATTACACTCACGCATTTGAACCTTGAACTTTGAACTGACTTTAAGACCTTCAGACTTTAAGACTTAAAATAGCTATGACACAAAGGTCCACTAAGAAACACGAAGAGCCACAAAGGGCTGACGCAACCCAATCTTCAGTCAGTACCTTTGACCCTTGAACTTTGAACAGACTTTCAGACTTTCAGACTTTCAGACTTTAAGACCTTCAGACCTTTAGGTGATGGGTGATGAGTAATGAGTTGTAAATTGTGAATGCCTAATTAGCATTGACCGTTTTGCGCGATTTTTAGTCTTGAATTTTTGAATCCTTTGAATCCTTGAATCAAGAAATTCAAAAATTCCTAATTCAAAAATTCAAAAATTAAATCTTCCCTTACGGCGAATCTTTTGAATCCTTGAATCCCTAAATCTTTGAATTTTTGAATCTTTGAATCTTTGAATCCTTTGAATCTTTGAATCCTTTGAATCCTTTGAATCTTTGAATCTTTGAATCCTTTGAACCGACTTTCAGACCTTCAGACTTTAAGACCTTCAGACTTCATCATCATACAGTAAAATTCTCATTTTATTAAGTAATTTTTTGTAAAATAAACTATTTTTGTAAATCGTCATTTAACAAAATTCAAATAAATGGAATTTATACTTAAACGGATTATCCTGGAAAATCAGGAGATAATTTCAGACAAAAGTCTGATTTCCAGAGAATATAATATTCCCGATACGGATGCAATTACAGTTTTAACAGGTATCAGACGTTGTGGGAAAACACACATCCTCTACGAAAAAGCAAAACAACTGGATCCTGAACGCATTTTGTTTCTTGATTTTGAAGACGAAAGGCTTATTGCGCTCAATACCTTAGCCAGTTACGATATTATTATAGATTCCTATAAAACCTTGTTTCCTGATTTACAACCAGTCTTGTTTTTTGATGAAATCCAAAACTTACCCAACTGGCACCTGTATCTTAAACGCTTACATGTAAAGGGATACAAGATATACGTAACAGGAAGCAATGCGCATTTAATCAGTCGTGAAATTGCCACCTTTCTTAAGGGCAGGAGTATAGAAACTGTCATCAGTCCTTTTTCTTTTGCTGAGTTTTTGAAATTGAAAAATGTGGAATTTCTTCCAAAAGACCTGATCATCAACCAACCTAAGATTTTACATCTTTTTGAGGAGTATTTGCAATTCGGTGGCTTTCCGGAAGTCATAAAAGTGTCTCTTTCAGATAAACGAACCATCGCGAAAAACATATACAACCTGTTGTTTTATAAAGATTTAGTGTCGAAATACGATAAAGACGATTACCTTTTGAAATTGGTGGTAAGTAAAATTGCGGAAAACATTACCAAAGAATTTTCAATCACAAGCCTGGCTAATAAAATCATTTCAGTGTATAAAACAACGGTTCCAACGATTGCCGATTACTTTAACATCTTGCCCGAGCCCTACTTAACCACAAATGTGTATCAATACCGCACCTCATTTGTGCAGCGTGAATCGAAACGAAAAACCTATCTGACCGACAATTCATTTATCTTTTTAAACAGGGTTAACCCCGACAGTTCCAGGTTGTTGGAAAATTTGGTTTTTTGTTATTTACTCCGGAGCTTTGCCGAAATATATTATTACAAAACAACGAACAATCAGGAAGTTGACTTTTTTATCCACAATGCGCAAACAAAAGCATTGATACAGGTTTGTTATTCAATTGAAAATGCCGACACGAGAGAGCGGGAGATAAAAGCTTTGCTCAGGGCTATGGATGAACAACATTTGCTTGTTGGGTTTATTTTTACCTGGAACGATGATGAGGAATTGACATTCGGTGAAAAAACAATTAAAATCATTCCATTTTGGAAAGAAACATTGACTTCACAACTGCCAATACATAATTGAACAGATAAAAAATAGGTGCAAGCTGAATTATCTTGCCTTTCCTGAACCTTTAAACGATGTATCAGATAGATGCATCCATCCTTTCTTCACACAAATGTTCAATTTCAGCATTTTCCCCGCCGATCTGCTTATCTTGTCTAAAAAGTCAGATGTCGGAAGTCAGTAATCAGAGGTCAGATGGAAGAGGTAAGAGATCCAGGACTTAAGGCTGAAAGCTCCTGAAAGCGGCTTGCACCAACAAATATCCACCGTACCTTGGTATTTTTCTTTGCGCTTTTACGCCCATGCGTGCCAAAATGATCTCGCTCCGGGATGCCAGTCAGCAAAAGACACACGGGATGCATGCACCATCGCGCTTGCCAAAACCCAAAATACCGGGTTTGACGTCCCTCTACCGATGATTCTGGCTTCGCTATAAAAGTTTCATATGGCAGACCTCCGGCC
>CAZBMR010000147.1:0-4646 GCA_964492695.1 uncultured Lentimicrobiaceae bacterium | reverse complement strand
CCGGGTTGCGCTGGAAGCGCTTGAAGTAGGCGTCGCTGAACTCCTTGAAGCGCGGGGAGGTGTCGTCGCGGTCGTAGTTCTGCACGATCAGCAGGCCCTCCACCACCTCGCCCCCCAGATCGATCAATTGCTCGGTGGCGGCCCACTCAGACGCAGCGATCGGCAAGTGTGGCGCGAGCTTGCGCGCAGCCTGTGCGAGGCGTGCCACATCCAGCGCCCCCGAAATGAACAGCAGGCTGTCGGGCTTTCCTTGCAGCATCTTGGCTACCACCGCTTCAAAGTCCGCGTCCTTGCTCGACTCGTAAGAGACCTCGGCGGCCAGCGAAGCACCCAGTTCCTTGGTAGCGGACCGAAATTCATCCAGCCAAGACTGTGTGAAGGCCCGGTTGCGCAGGTCGTAAGCCACGGCGATGTGTTTCTGGCCACGGCCATGCATGACCTTGGCATAGTCTCCCGCGTTGTCGCGCGTGGTCCGGTTGATGCGAAACAGGTTGTCGTCCTTGCCCGAAAACTCCATGGCCGTGATCGTGGGGCTCACCTGAAAAATGCCTGCCTGCCCGGTGATGGGCACCGTCACCGCTGCCATGGCGCTGGTAAACGGCCCCACCACGGCCTCCACTTTGGCGGCGACCAGCTGGTTGACCGACGTGGTCGCCGTCTCCTTGCTCTGCGCATCGTCTTTGGCCAGGATTTCTACCAAGCGTCCGTTGACGCCTCCTGCCCGGTTGAACTGCTCTACCGCCAACGTCAGCCCATTCAGTCCTGATTGCCCATTGTCTGAATTGGGGCCGGAGAGGCCGCCCACAAAACCAATGCGAAGGGGCTCCACAGGTTTTTCGGTACAGGCGGCCAGCAGCACGGTTGTGATCGCAAACAAGAACGCGGATAGTTTTTTCATAGATGATCCAATGCGCAACAAATACTTCAACGATAGCTCCGGAGCGTTCGCGCCTTCCGGTGGACCCATGAAAAATTTGGACGACGCTCCTGCGCTGCTACCCGACAACCCAGACTCCGTTGCCCCGGCGCAACGCCGTTGGCTCGGGTGGCGGGGGGGCTGGAATCGCTCTTTGAGGTTTCGACTCCTGGCACTGGGGATGATGCCCCTGCTGATGGCGTTTCCACTGGTCATGGTGGCCCTGAGCATTTTGGGAGGTGATAAGGCCGAGGAAATGCTGCTGGCCAATCTGCGCAGTCAGCTGGGCGCCAGCAGCAGCTATCTGGAGCAGACCCGCCGGCAAACGGGTTATCAACTCGGGCAACTGGTGCGCAGTGAGCGCATGCGCGCCCTCTTGGCCACCCACGGCGACCCCCAAAGCATGCAAAACGTCCAGCGCGTACTGGCCGAAGTGGCGGAGAGCAGCAACCTGGACTATCTGCTCATCATCGAAGAGGGGGGCCAAATCCTGGCAACCGCTTCGGGACAGTCGTTCGGCTTGTTCCTGCCGCCAGACCCTGTGGTGTATCAGGCCCGGGAAGGTGTCGTGACCTCCGCCTTCGAGCGGTTTAGCCCCAGCGTGTTGAAACTGCTGGGTAACGTTTTGCCAGACGAAGCGAGGGTGTCCTTGCCGGGAGAGGACAACCCCGAGGTGGAAGACCGGGGGCTGGTCATTCATGCGGCGGCGCACTTCCCCCTGACCGTCGGCAGCCCGAATGCCATGCTGGTGGGGGGCATCCTGCTCAATCGCAATGCGCCCCTGGTGGAGCACATGCGGGAGCTGGTCTATCCGGTCGGCACTTTGCCAGACAACACCGAGGGGCTGATCCTGCTGACTGTCGGTGACACCATCGTCACCCTCAGCCACCAGCGACAGGACGGCGGCCGGGTGACTGGCGGCAAGTTGCCCCTGGAGCCCGCCACCGCGCTGGCCAACGATCAGAGGCAGTGGACGGGATGGACGCGTTTTGGTGACACCACCTACCTGATGGGCGTCGAGGCACTGAAAGATATGCACGATGTGGAGCGGCTGGGGGCTGTCAGCGTCGCGTTTCCCTATGCGCCCTACGCACGGGACTTCCGGCTGTTGCTGTGGGCAGTCAGTGGCGTGCTGGCCGTGACGATGCTGGTGGTGTCCGTCTCTTACCTGGTCGCTGGTCGCGAGATCACAGGACGCCTGGGCACCATTGGCCAGGCCATGTCGCGCGTGCGACATGGTGACCGTAGCACCCGTGTGGCCCGCGGTTCACGCCAGGACGAGCTGGAACTGCTGGCACGCCATTTCAATATGCTGCTGGACACCATCTCTGCCCAAGACGCAGCGCAGAAGCAGGCCCAAAAGACCATCTCCGATGAAGCATCGCGCCGCAGGGCGCTGTTTGAGCATGAACGCGATGGCGTGATCATCCTGAACGAAGACGGCACGGTGTTTGAAGCCAACCCCAGCGCCGCCCGTCTGCTGGGCTACACGAGCGACGAACTGCGCGGCATGCATGTCTCGGCCTGGGAGGTCCAATTCAGCGCGGCCGAGATCGCGGACAACATCCGCACCGCGCGCCCGGAGGGCGACCTGATCGAGACGGTGCACCGACGCAAGGACGGCACTACCTATACGGCAGAACTTACCTTTAGCAAAGTGCAGTGGGGTGGCCGTACCTTCATTCTGACGAGTCAGCGCGACATCTCCGAGCGCAAAGCGGTGGCGGCCGAGCTGGACCGCTACCGCCAGAACCTGGAACTGCTCGTAGAGCAGCGTACCCGCGAGCTCAACGACCGCACCGCCCAGCTCGACACCATCTTTGCACTGAGCCCGGACGGCATGGTGTCGTTTGACCGGCAAGGGCATGTGGCTTCGGTCAACCAAGCGTTTCTGCAGATGATGCAGTTGAAAGAAGACGCGGTTCAAGGGCTGGACGAGCAGGCGTTTGAGGCGGTGCTGCGGACATGCTGCAGAGATCCCCAGACCTTCGGCGGCTTCGCTGCACTGCGCGGTCGCGTGGGGCCCGGTTCTGAGGACCCACGGCCCTTGCTAGAGATGTCTGGCCCGGGCCAACGGATTCTGGAACTGCGCCTGAAGTCGTCCGAATCTGCGTTGATCTCGCAGGTGCTCTACCTGCGTGACGTCACCCGAGAGACCGAGGTTGATCGCATGAAAAGCGAGTTCCTGACCACCGCCGCCCACGAACTGCGCACCCCCATGGCCAGCATCTATGGTTTCTCGGAACTGCTTTTGATGCGCCCGTTCTCGGACGAGAAGCGCAAGGAGTTGCTGGAAACCATCTCGCGGCAGGCCACCCGCATGTCCACCATCATCAACGAACTGCTGGATCTGGCACGCATTGAGGCACGCCGAGGCCAAGACTTCGTGATGGAAACCGTGGCGGTGCAAGACATCGTGCAACTGGTGGCGACGGACTACAAGCCCCCCGAGGGACGCCATCCGCCGGTGCTGTCGATCAGTCCAGGAGCGGTGCATGTCAAGGCGGACCGGGGCAAGCTGCAACAAGCTATCCTGAACGTGCTGTCCAACGCCTACAAGTACTCGCCCAACGGCGGAGACGTGGTCATTGCATGCCATCCAGAGAACGACGGTCAGCACGTAGCCATCATCATCCGTGACCACGGCATGGGCATGACGACTGAACAGTTGCAGCGGGTGTTTGAACGTTTCTACCGCGCTGACGCCTCGGGCCACATCCCAGGCACCGGGCTGGGTATGAGCATTGTCAAGGGGATCATCGAAATCATGGAGGGCAACGTCAGCGTGACCAGCCAGCCGGATGTGGGCACGACCGTCACCCTACGGCTGCCCGTGGTGGCAGAGACCGGAGAGGTCGTGCCAGAGAGCTCCGAGCCTTACTCCTTCGGGAACAGACCGCCGAGCGCGGATTCGATCAGCAACCCCAGCGCCGAATAGATCACCGAGCCGATCAGTGCGGCACCAAAGTTGCGCACCTGAAACCCGTCCAGCACCGCTGAGGCCGCCCAGAACATCACGGCGTTGACCACGAACAGGAACAGTCCCACCGTGACCAGCGTGACGGGCAGGGTTAGCACCACCAGCACCGGGCGCAGTACCACGTTGAGCAGGCCAATCACTAACGCAGCCCACAGCGCGGACGAGAAACCCTGGACCACTACCCCGCTGTAGAGGTTGGCGACCAGCAGCAGCGCCAACGCGCTCAGCAACCATTTGAAGAGGAGTTTCATGCGGGCAAGAATAGCACCGCAGGGGGCGCAGGTCAGGAGCGCCGGTTCGGCTCTGGCCTGCGGGCCGCCCAGGGAGCGCAGCATGCGTCCCCGGGCGGCGGAAAGTGCCGGTGTTATTCGGCGGTTTGCGGCTTGCGGTTCGCCAGGGCCTTGCCCACGAACAGCACGATCAGTGCACCAGCGATGCTGGCACCGTACTTGTAAACGTCGGTCTGCGGTAGCTTGAGCATCCACTCCCACTTGTCGGGGTTGGCCAGGGCCGGGTCGGTGACCAGCATGCCGCCGGCAATCCAGCCCAGCAGCATGCCGCCCAGGGTGATGACGACGGGGAAGCGCTCCATCAGCTTGATCACCAGCTGGCTGCCCCAGACAATGATCGGGATCGAGATCAGCAGACCCAGGGTCACGAGCAGCATGGCGTGGTCTTCGGTGTTCTGGGCGGCGCCGGCAATGGCGATCACGTTGTCCACGCTCATGACCAGGTCGGCCACGATGATGG
>CAZBMR010000146.1:0-4660 GCA_964492695.1 uncultured Lentimicrobiaceae bacterium | reverse complement strand
GCCAAATTCAGTTAGTAGCAGCCAGACTTTATCAGGGGCAGACCACCAACTTCCGCACACCGGGTGGTGGGTTTGCCCCTATCCGAGTCGTACTTTAATGACCATCCTCCTTAACATGATTAACCTGAGTTCTTGTTCGACGCTAGACGGGCTCAACTTACCAGGCCCCGGTAAATTGTAGATATGCCCGAGACGATGAACTGAACACCAATGGCAAGGGTAAACAGCCCCATAACCTTGATCAAGACACTCATGCCGGTCTGGCCCAGAATTTTTATCAGGGAGATGGCATAGTGAAAGATCAAGAAAATAACGACCGACATCACAGAAATAGCCAAAAACAATTCTAGGGTCGTTCCTGTTCTGGCAGCGGATTCAGAAAACAGGGTAACGGTTGAAATTGTTCCAGCACCTGCTGTGAGTGGCATGGCGATGGGAACAATCGCCTGAGAAAGCAAAGCGGACTCCTGGTCAGCGGATGATGCGACCGATTTCTCACCGACACCCGACGTTGATTTTGAACTCAGCATACTCATGCCTGTGCCGCCCAGCAAGATGCCGCCTGCAATCTGAAATGCGCTGATGGAGATGCCAAAGAACGCCAGAACACCCGCGCCAGCGAGCATGGAAATGACCATGATCAGAAATGCACTAAAACTCGCGACAGCGGTAATTCTTAGGGACTGTACTGCCGTCAACCCCCCAACCAGCGCCAGAAACGGCGCAATGGCTGGAATGTTATTGGCAACAGCAAAAAGCCCAAGAAGGTAATGTTGGAAAGTATTTGCTTGGTCAACCATACTGCCTCCAATTAGTTGGCTGGTTTGAAGAATTCAAACAGGGGTGCCGCAACGAATTTTTCCGAGGTCTCTCCGCTTTGTATCGCACCGCCTGCCAACGTTAATTTCTTAGGTTGTTGACCCGCCTCAAAGTTGATCTTGTTGAGATCTACCCAGCAGATACAGGGCGACATGGCTGAGTCAAAGTAGTAACGCAGGTTTTTATGGTCCGAGAGAGTGCGCCAGATCGTGGTGGAAACGTTGGGTTCTGTCGGCGAGTTAATGCCCAATGGCGACCCAACCGCACGAACTACTCCGAGAACACTGGCGAGTGCTTGGTTTTCAAAGGATTGATTGGGTACAGCACTTATGTAGTTCTTATCTACAGTCTTGGGTAAGGCATCATTAAAGAATGATGCACGAACGAATCTGTCCGCAGCACTGATCGTTCCCGGCATGAAGGTCATGCCACCAATGAGTTGCCAGTAGGCATTCAATGCAAGCTGCTGGTCAAAGGTGGGCGAGTTGGTCATGGTTTGGTACTGCTTGCCATGATGGATGACAATTTTACCTTCGAGGTATTCAACAATCGCAGAGTCGCCAGACGGATCCGAAATTGACAGATGCATGGATGCTGGGCGATTGTTCGGTGTCAGAAACACACCAATCCGGAACGCATCCTTCTGAAGCTCAGCCACTGCCTCGTTAACGCTACCAAAGTTATCCAGTACGTACTGGATCCACATGGCAATAGACAGCTCCGGGCGGTTGTCTGGGGGGCCATAATTCGACTCGGCCAGATACAAGAGGTTGGCAACAAGTCCCTTTTCATTCATACCATCCGCAGTAGCTGCATTGTAGGCAGATAGGGCTACGGACCCATATTTAGAAACCCAGGTTACCGGGGTTTTGCTGCCCGGCGAGGTTCGTTGTATGCCACGGGGAAACGCCCATAGATCGGAACTGAGGTCTTCGTTCCAATCCATGCTGCGCCCGGTAATGACTGTATTCAGTTGGCCTGTATAAAGTACACGTGTACACATGGTGTTTGCTCCTTGAGTAGAATTTAAAGAAATGTTTGGGGGGTGGGTTTTTAGAATCTAAAGGTTGCTGCAATCGCCGGGCCGCCCATGTCGACATAAGCGGAATAGTTGTTCTTGTTGAAGTTGTAATACAGGTTGTTGTATACGAGTAGAACGTCAGCCAGCTTAAAGCTATACCCAACACCTAAAATTTGTTGTGACGTAAACTTCGCGAGAGCACTGCCACCCCCCGCGTCAAGGTAATAGGGCACAAAGAATCTGGAGTCGCCGAGTCGGATACGTCCTTGTACGCCACCAACGGCATCTGTAGAACTCAGACCAGAAAATAAGGTCGATTGGGCAGCGGGTTCACTGAGGTTCGTTTTGGTATTCAGATGCAGAAATCGTGCCCCCGCTAGGACATCCAGATAAAACTGTTCGCTGGTATAAGCTGTATAAGTGCCGGCTGCGGTATAGATCCCCATCCAGATGTCTGTTTGTGAAGTTGCCGTTGTCCCTTGGGCCGGTAAATTGGCCTGAGTGTTCGGCATCTTGATTTTGGCGAAAGTAGCATTGCCCATGATCCCCCAGCGTCCATAGTGGATCTCTCCGTCAAGCATAAAGCCTGTGTCGAGGTTCTTTACAATAGTGTTGCCGCTCATCGAGGCAGTGGCGATTTGTGTGTTGTCATAATCTACGGTGCCATTCACAGAGGGCACCCACACGTAGGGTGTTATGGCAAATCTGAACCCGTCGCCCACTTTGGGCAGAGGAGCAACGTCTCCTGCAGACGCTAAACCGCTAATCGTTATCATCAGCACTGTGAGGATCGAGGTTATTAGAAACTTTAGTTGTTTAATTTTTGCCATAGATATTGGATATTCTGAAGTCAATTAGTTGGAATAGTCCTGGGGCTGGATGTAGTACCCCTTTTCAGGGAAAGCGACTGTCAGACTGAAAAAGCCTCCCCAGCCTTGGGGGCTGCTCGGTGTCTTGGTGATCATGTAACTTGGGCCAATCTGCCATTGAATGCTCGATTTACCGACTGAGATAGTTTTACCTGCACTCAGCATGAGTTGATTGCTGTTATTGCTCTTCCCGTTGGTCGGATTGCCGTTGATCCAACCTTGCAGGTTATAGGTCCAGGCGTTATCCGAGGTATAAGAGATGGTCGGGTTAACGAAGTAGACATTGGCCGTGCCGGATGATCGGTTATCGCCAATACCCCAGGCGTTATAACCAGTTGCTCCAATGACCCAATGCCTGGGTTGGTACATCAGTCCGTATGAAGCGCCCAGCCCGGTTTGCTGGGATCCACCATAGGTGTTGGCTGTCGGCATCTGAATAAAGGGACCGAGGCCATAAAGAACGTCCATGTCAGTTCTTGCGAAATAGGTGGCCAGTTGCAAGGGTGTCGCCTGATTTCGGGTCTGCTGATTCTGGGCGTTGATGTTGTCGAGGAACATCGGGTTTAGAATGAAACCCGTTCGTTCGCTGGTGATAAACGGGATAACCGGGTCAAACTGAAATTGCGCCTGGGTGTAGTTCTGATTGGGCTGTCGATTCTGGTTGTAGTTATAGGAAAGCGGCAGCTGAACCATCGGGTGGATCTTTGCCATGATTTTTTGCGCGACTCGGGCAGTCGGCGTCATGGTGCTGCCATCATCCGCAATGGCCGGGAAGGAAATTAGACACCCTAAGACCCATAAAATCCCTAATCTAAAGGTGAAGGGGTGTGTTGATTTAATAAAAGACATTGTTCTGGACTATGCGAAATCATCCAGAAGAAACAAGACCACCACCGGGTGGTCTTCTTCCCTGGTAATTTACTGCTTAATTTTTGAACAATGTGAAGGCATTGTCGCCACCCTTAACGATCTGATCTGCCGGAACCGACTTGACGGTTGTGAGTGCCTTAAACTGGTTCATGTCAACGACAGACCAGTTGATGGCATCGTAGTGCCGGAAGTAGGTCAGGTTCCGGGACAGGTCATGCATGATCAGCCACAACGTGCTCTCTGAAGAGACTTTATTGCTCCGCGTTCCGTCACCTAGGCCGCCAGGAGGATCCATGGTGAGATCGAGTGGACGGTCAAAGTTATTGAGGATATGAGCCAATTGATTAATAGCTTGATCCGGGGTTTTTCCTTTGCGCACATAGTTTGCATAGAAAGCAGCTTTGACGAATCGACCCTGAGTCGTTTGCGCAGAAGGCAGTGCGGTTAAAGCAATACCGGCATCGGCAGATGCTATCTTTAGCTTGCCCAGTTGCCCTGTGTTTTTATCTACGTTGGAGAAGGTGTAGTTGTTAAGATTTTCGAGATGCCATGGAAATGGTGGGTTGTTGGTAAGGGCATTCACCGGGTTGTCGTACACATTTTTTTTGCCATCGAAAAACTCAATTACAATCCCGTTACCTTTTTTATCGAACACGGCAAAGTGCTGCGGAAGCGGTGCATTGTTATCTAATGGCACTTTTGGCAGCCAAAACTCGGTGCTATCACTCTGCATGGCTGCCTTTACCTCGGCCACCGTCTTGAAGTTGCCCAAGATCCAAGCGCCAAGATCATTAGCCGACAGAATCTTGCCTGGATCGTTGCCTACAGGGGGCGCGCTTGAGCCATTGAGCTGGTTTGATGAAAAGCTTAGACCTTGGTCATTGGCGCCTTGGGCAATGTAAGGCTGTTTGGTGTTAGGTACCGCGGGTGCTGATATAGCGATGATGGCGTATTTGGTGTCAAAGGTGACGCCTTGCTTGCCCAATGGCGTTGCAGACTCTACGTGGGTGCCAGCCGGCATCCAGGTCATGGAAAACGGCAGCGGGTAGGGGTACTCCAAGCCACGACCGTGATAAGCGTT
>CAZBMR010000145.1:0-4707 GCA_964492695.1 uncultured Lentimicrobiaceae bacterium | reverse complement strand
TTCCTATTCTTGGCGGAGTAGAAAAAAGCCTAGTATTCCAGCTTGCCTCTCTTAAGGCAGGGAGTGTTGCACTTATCATATGAATTCGCGATGCCTAACAAGTCGCTCAAGGTCGCTTCGCTGGACAGCCCCAATCGGCGCATGCTTCGCATTTTATGCGCCGCTTGTGTCTGCCCCTTAGCTCAGCGTTAGGTTGCCATGAGCCAGAGCGAAACAAGCCAAGTTACTTTCAAGGCGCTGAAGCCAAGGTATCGCTTTGCAATCCGGTTAGTGCAATTTGTACTATCAACATGTGCAATTCTAATAATTAGTTTGGCAAATATAGGTCTTGTACTTAAATTCGGAATAAGCCCTGAAGAACCATTCAAAGATCAAACTATAAGTTCGCTGTGGCTTTTAGCGTATATTTTGCAAATCCTCATAAGTGTTCCTCTTGTTAGCAATTTAGCTTGGCCAGTAACAGCCAGGGTCATGGGTAAGTTCAAAAAGTGGCCAAGAAGAAAAGTAGAGGTTCTGGTATCAAGCCGTAAATATCCAGAGGAGTGGGCAGCATGAGAGCTTTGCAACCTAACAAGTCGCTCAAGTGCGTTACGCGCTGCGCGCTCCACCGGACTCGCCCAACCGGGGCTGCTACGCAGCTTACCCCCGGTTGGTCTCGCCGCTTAGCTCCACGTTATACGTCAAGCGAAATTCAGGCGGTTTAGTGTGTCGCCAGCCGCAAGCGCGAATGTCCGCGTTTTCCTTTCGGGTGGTGGAATAGGCGGCAGGGCTGGTAGTGGATTGACCAGTCCGCTGTCAGCCAGCGCGGCGGAGCAGGGCGCTGGAAAAGTGTGCCGTGGCTCGTAGGCTGCCACGCGTTTTCCTGCTAGAGTTTAGTGAAATCATGCGCTGTCAGAGGGCGCGCGGCCTGGGCAGGGCCGAAATACTTTAGAAAGGGAGTCACATGCCGCAAGCCTGCATTCCTATTCACCGGTGTCGCTTTGCGTATAACAAGTCGCTCAAGCTGACCGCCTCAAACGGGGCTGCTTCGCAGCTTAACCCCGTTTTCGGTTCCCTCCGCGCTGCGCGCTCCGGCGGCAGCTTAGCTCCACGTTATATGTCAACGAAATTGGCGAGTACTTTTTGCTGAGAGCCATTGCAGAAAAATAAAAGGAAGCAGGGTGCAATCTGGAAGCGTAGTCGCGCTGCGGCGATAGTGTCGCGTTTTCCTCTCGCATTGGTTTGGAATGGCGTTGTAGAAAAAGCTGTCCATGGTAAAGTTTGTGCCAATAGGGAGCCATCATTCGGCTTCGTCAGGGGGCGCGCCTCCAGGCCAACGCTCGGAAACCGTGCTAATGGGCGGCAAACCAGTGCAAAGGGAGAGCCACAAGATGTCGTGTCGTTTACATATAACAAGTCGCTCAAGTGCGTTACGCGCTGCGCGCTCCACCGGACTCGCCCAACCGGCGCTGCTTCGCAGCCTATCGCCGGTTGTGCTCGCCGCTTAGCTCCACGTTAGCCGTCATCAGCCAAGCCGGGTCGCTTACCTCTGGCATCTTTACATGGTACCGATATATGGTACTATATGGCCATGAAGAGAAAGCACCAGAAAGTCCTCGAATCCATTTACGCCAGGCCGGTCAGCGGCAATATCCAGTGGCGTGAAATCGAGGCGCTATTAGTCGAGCTGGGTGCCGAGGTCAGTGAGCGGGAAGGAAGCCGGGTTGCTGTCGTTCTCTTCGGCGAGGTTCGGGTGTTTCACCGGCCTCACCCAAGCCCGAGCACTGATAAAGGTGCCGTGGCCAGTATCCGTAAATGGTTAGAGCAGCACGGGGTATTGCCATGAATACCATGACACTAGAAGGCTATCACGCCAAAATCGAGTATGACCCAGAGCTGGACACCTTCAGGGGTGAAATCTTGGGCCTTAACGGTGGCGCAGATTTTTATGGCCGCAACCCCAAGGAGTTGCGAGCGGAGTTCAAGAAGTCTCTCCATGTCTTCCTTGAGGTTTGCAAGGAGAAGGGCATTGAGCCACGTCGGCATTACTCGGGCAAGTTCAACCTCAGAATTCCGCCCGAACTACATGAGCAGTTGGCTATTACCGCGCAGGCAGCAGGTAAAAGTGTCAACACGCTAGCGCAAGAGGCGCTGCGGCAAGTAGTAAATGCCGGCTAACAAGTCGCTCAAGCCCGTTCAGCGCTTCGCGCTTCACTGGACAGTCCTCACCGGCGCTGCTTCGCATTGTCGCGCCGGTGAGGCCTGCCGCTTAGCTCCACGTTAGGCGTCAGTGTGAGCATGTTGCGCGTCATCACTTCGTTGGTATGCCGTGCCGGGTTCTTCAGCCAGCTTCCGCGCGTTCTTTCTTGCAGGTCTTCGGTGGGCGTTTTCAGCAGCGCGGCCTCGGATCGCGCCGACGCAATGGTGCATTTTGGTCACTTCGTCAGAACCTTGCGCGGCCGCCGCGCCTGGCATAGTCTCGTGCCATGCTCAGCGTCGGAGAGTGGGGCAGTGAAAACAACAGCAAACGGCCTTCGGCCTAACAAGTCGCTCAAGTGCGTTACGCGCTACGCGCTCCACCGGACTCGCCCAACCGGGGCTGCTACGCAGCCTACCCCCGGTTGTGCTCGCCGCTTAGCTCCACGTTAGGCGTCAGGTACGTAACATGAGCCAAACTGAAACCCATATAAGCAAAGCAGCATTTGCTATTGTTAGAGTAGACCAATTCCATTCAGAAGAAACATCACTAGTAGAACGTATTACAGTCAAGAAAATTGTATTTTCAAAAGAATTTGCAGAGAGTGAAGTTGAGCGGTTAACACGTCTCAATATCGAAAAAGGCTGCATATACTTCGTCACATCAACTCGAATAAGTGAAGCGGGGTAAGTTAATGAGGAAATTACAATTAAAAAGTACAATATAGCTATGGTTAATCAGCCGCCTAACAAGTCGCTCAAGCGCGTTCAGCGCTGCGCGCTTCACTGGACAGTCCTCACCGGCGCTGCTTCGCAGTATTGCGCCGGTTCGGCCTGCCGCTTAGCTCCACGTTAGGTAGCAAAAGTCATGTACCTCGTAAGATTACTATTTTCTGTAAATGGAAGAATAAACAGGCAAACATTCCTGGTAGCGTTTATTTCCATATTAGTGTTAACGATGGGAATTGGTTACCTGTACAGAACATATGGCTTTCCGCCAATTATCGGGAATATCTATGTACTTCTAGCAAATTTCTCAATCATTGCAATACTAATAAAGAGGTGGCACGACTTAAACAAGTCTGCATGGAATCTATTAAAGATAATAATTCCAATAGTAAATCTATTTGCAGTAGTAGAGCTTGTATTCTTTGCTGGTGATGAAGAGGAAAATAATTATGGCTCTCCCCCAAATGCTACCTAACAAGTCGCTCAAGCGGGACTGCCCCAACCGGCGCTGCTTTCAGCATAGCGCCGGTTGCGTACGTTTCGCGCTGCGCGCTCCACTCAGCCCCTTAGCTCCACGTTAGGTGCCTTAAAGAGTCCAATCCATGGAATCAGATGTATTCTATGAGCCGTATCTAAAATTTAAGGTAACAAAGCCATCCGCATGGGATTTTATGCCGCCTGCATGGTCTCCAGTTGAGCAGATGAAGAATTCATTAGAAGAAAATGAAGAACACTGGATTAAATATGCAGGAACGCCATTTTGCGTGGCTATGCGCCATCACAATAGTCTTAGGCATGTATACCCTACGTTTCAGGTAACGGTAAGATACATGGCTAAGCCAAATAATGATGTTGCAAATAATTTTCTAGAGTTTCAGAAGTCTTTTATAGAAAATCAATTTCAATCAGTATCAATAATAGAGGCGACATCGAAAGGAATAATCGCAGGTTTTCGGACAAACATTATTAAAGCTAGCTATATACTTCCATTCGATTCTGGGGAAGAACAGATCAATGCCTCTGTGCTTAGCTGGTCATATGCAGTATTTGCCAACCAAAAGGTTTTTATAATTGGCATTTCTAGCCCCCAAGAAGAGGGTTATCTCAATGAAAAAGAACTTTGCAGCATTATTGAATCTATACGAATCGGCACCTAACAAGTCGCTCAAGTTCGTTCCGCGCTGTGCGCTCCACCGGACTCGCCCAACCGGGGCTGCTACGCAGCTTAACCCCGGTTGGTCTCGCCGCTTAGCTCCACGTTATATGTCAGCGAGAAACAGCAAAGCAAAATCAGAATGAATTCGCAGTTTCAGCCAGTGAAATCAGGCGGTGAAATGGCGCAGCTGCGGCCAGCGCAGGCGCTTTGTAGTGGGTTGGGCAATGCAGCGTTCGTCTGCTCGAAACGGTGTGCCGTTGCCTGGTGCAAACGGGTGTAAAGTTTGGCAGTATCCAGGCTGTCCGCAACGTGGCGGCGTGGAAGGGCATCACAAGAATTGCGGCCCAGCATTCGTGGGCTAGGAAAAGGAGTGCAGGGTGAGAGAGAACGCGTTGTCGCTTTCATATAACAAGTCGCTCAAGTGCGTTTCGCGCTGCGCGCTCCACCGGACTCGCCCAACCGGGGCTGCTTCGCAGCCTATCGCCGGTTGTGCTCGCCGCTTAGCTCCACGTTAGGTGTCAACGAGATCCAGAGGAATTTTGGTCGGAGTGGTAGCAAGGCTTGGAATGGCCGCGCGCGTTCCAGTAGGGTTTGTAGTGGTCAAGTAAAACCGGACACGGGTTTAGGTTTTTATGCAGCCTGAAGCT
>CAZBMR010000144.1:0-4718 GCA_964492695.1 uncultured Lentimicrobiaceae bacterium | reverse complement strand
GCGAAGACGGGTGTGCCGTCCTCCATGGTCGTCACAAAAGCCTGCCCGCCTTTGGCCGTTCGTGGTTTTCTCTTCTTCGTCACCGGCACCAGCCAGTTCCAGAATGTGTCGCTGGCAGGCTCCAGCCATTGTGCCGCGTTCAGCCTGCGAACCACGCTCTTGCCGATCACGCCCTTGGCCAGGGGGAAGACGATGCGGTGGAACACAAGATCATCGCCATCGGCGTTGACCATATCCGGCATGGTGCCAGGCATGGCTTTGCCCAGACAATCGAGCAGCCACATGTTCGTGAACATCGGGCCTGATGCCCGTAAAATAGCATCCCGGTCGGTCTGGTTTAGTTCGGAGGTGTCCTTTGCATCGTCCGCAAGCCGGCCAAACGCGTCGATCAGTTGTAGGGCGCCATCAGCGCTGAACGGCAACAGCGCGCCCGAGATGCCATGGCGACCGTTCACATCGACAACCCGTGCAGCGATCTTGTCCCAGTTGACGAGGGTCTGTGTCGCGCCGTGTTCGCGGACCGTGACTGGCGCAACATCCCGCAACAGATCACGCAAGGTCATCGACTGACCGGGGACGACCTCGCTAACCTCATAGAGCGACATCATCGTATCCCGCAGCGCGCGCATATAGGCCTTGTTCGGCGCCTTCTCGTTCCAGCCTCGGCGCTTGAGATAGTCATCGACCAGATTGCGACCGTCAGGTTCCAGTTCCTGTGTCAGCAGATCTTCAAAGGCGCAGCCCCATAGCGGCCCTTGCCAATGATCACCGATGATCTCGAATATGGCGTCGGGTTCGAGGCCGGTCGCTTCACATGCCGGACCGAGATGCGCGGACAGCATTTCATCCATCGCCTCGTCCCACGGAGCACGATCCGCATATTTCATCAGCCCGGACAGATCGTGAGCAGATTTCAATCTGGACATTCAGGCAGGCCTTTCCACGCCAAGGCGGCGCATTTCGCGATAGATGGTGGATCTGCCGATGCCGAGTTGCCGTGCTGCCTCTGTCGGCGAGATACGGGCTTCGACCAGTTTGATGGCCGCATCCACCTTGGACATGTCGAGCGGCTGACGGCCAGGCTGCTTGCCCTTGGCGCGTGCAGCGGCGATCCCATCGCGGGTCCGCTCAGAGATTAGCCGCCGCTCGAAATGGGCGATAGCTCCGAACACATGGAAGATGAGTTCGCCGGCGGCCGACGAGGTGTCGATTTTTTCCTCAAGACTCAGGAGGGCGATGCCTTGGCTGCGCAAAGTTTCGACTGTGGCGAGCAGTTCAGTCAGCGAACGCCCAAGCCGATCGAGGCGGACCACGGCGAGCGTGTCACCCTTGCGGGCATAGGCGATCAGTTCGGCCAGTCCAGGCCGCTCCATGCTTTTTCCCGATATTACATCGGTGAACACCTTGATGGCGCCGGCATTCTCCAGTCGCATGGTCTGGCCCGCCACATCCTGATCGCCGGTGCTGACGCGGGCGTAGCCCAGAATGCCGCCCATCTATCGTGTCTCCCAAACGGTCGTTCTGTGGACGCTCTGAAGGGCGACCGCTTCACCCCGCCCATAGCCGTCCACATACTATGTCTCTTTACTCATGGCTGTCCATAGGCGCAGTTGACCTTTTGTGGACGGGAATCGGCATGACGAAGCGCAAGCATCAACTCCTGACCGAGAGCGAGCGCAATCAGATCCTTGCCATCCCGACCGATCGCGACCACTTGGCTCGGCTCTACACCTTCGAGCCTGCGGACATCGAGATCATCGGCGCGCGACGGGAACGACGGAACCAGTTGGGCGTCGCGCTGCAACTCGCGCTCTTGCGCCACCCGGGCATCACACTGGCGCAGTTGATACAGAACAGGGGAGCGATGCCCCATGATCTCGCCGCCTTCGTCGCAGAACAGCTTGGCCTGCGCGTCACGGATCTGGCTGACTATGCGGCGAGGGACCAGACCATGACGGACCATGCTCGCGAGCTAGCCGCGCGCTTGGGACTGCGAGGGCCGACGCGTGCCGATATTCCGTTCATGATCGAAGCGGCCACGAAAACGGCATGGGCGACCGACAAGGGGATGACGATAGCGACCGGTGTTGTCACCGCCCTTCGTGAGGCCCGGATTCTGCTGCCGTCCATCTCCACCATCGAGCGTGCCAGCAGCGCGGGGCGCGCGCGTGCCCGCAAGCAAGCCGCCTATGCCCTGATCGACGATCTCAGCGCTGAACAGGTCCACGCCCTCGACCAGCTCTTTGACGACGCCGGGGGCATGAGCCAGCTCGCTTCGCTCAAGACCATTCCCATCGCGGCAAGGCCCGATCATATCCGCCAGATTCTCGACCGCCTGCGGCAAGTGCGGAAGATCGGCATCTCCCCGGACGTGGCTGGCCGCATCCACGCGGACCGCTTCCGGCAATATGTCCGGGAAGGCCGTGCATCGCCTGCCTATATGATCGAGCGATACGTTCCCTCCCGGCGGCGCGCCACGCTGGTTGCCTTCCTGCTCGATCTTGAAGAGCAGCTGACCGACAGCGCTCTGGAGATGGCGGACAAGCTGATCGGCAGCATCTTCACCCGCGCGAAGAATGCCCAGGCGCGTAGCTATGCCGCCACATCGAAGAACGTGGCGCGGCTGATGCTGATCTTTCGCAGAACGATCGATGCGCTGACCGATGCGGTCGATACTGGCGAAGATCCAATTGAGGTCCTGGACGCATCGGTCGGGTGGAACACCCTGATGAAGGCGAGGCCGGAAGTGGCGAGCATCGCGGAAACCGCCAACCTCGATCCGCTGACGGTCGCGGCCGACCGCTATGCGACGTTACGCAAGTTCGCCCCCGACCTGCTTGAGACGCTCCAGTTCAGGGCCGGAAAGGGCAGTGCGAAAACGATCGCTGCCATCGAAATGCTGCGCGACCTCAACAGGTCGGGCAAACGCGATCTTCCTACCGACGCTCCGATGCCCTTCCGTAAAGAATGGCGAAAAATCGTCGTTGGCGATAACGGCAAGATCAACCGGCGGCTCTGGGAAATCGCAACGATCGCGCATCTGCGCAACAAGTTGCGTTCGGGGGATGTCTGGGTGGAGCGATCGGCGGGATACCGCCAGTTCGACAGCTACCTGCTCAGCGAACCGAAGGCGAAGCCAATCGTGTCGGCTCTTGGTCTGCCACCCACAGCCAGCGAATGGCTCGAACAACGGGGCCGCGAACTGGACTGGCGACTGAAGAAATTTGCCCAGCGCCTGAAGCGCGACGCTCTGGAGGGTGTGCGGTTCCGCGACGGCCGCCTCCAGATATCCCCGGTTCGCACGATCGCGATGCCCGATGCCGAAGCGCTGGCTGACCGGCTCGATGCGATGATGCCCCGCATCCGCATCACCGAGCTGCTGCATGAAGTGGCGCAGGAAACCGGCTTTCTTGCTGCATTCACGAACCTGCGCACCGGCGAAGCGTGCCCCAACGAAAACGCGCTGCTCGCCACCATCCTTGCGGATGCCACCAATCTCGGCCTGTCGCGCATGGCTGCCGCGAGCCAGGGCGTGACGCGCGACCAGCTCCTGTGGACCCATGACGCCTATATCCGCGACGACAGCTACTGCGCGGCGCTGGCCGTGCTCATCAACGCGCATCACCGCCTGCCATTCTCGCGCGTATGGGGCGACGGCACAACGTCCAGTTCCGATGGCCAGTTCTTCAGGGGCGCGAAGCGCGGTGCATCGGGCGGCGATATCAACGCCCGCTATGGCGTCGATCATGGCTTCAGCTTCTACACTCATGTTTCCGACCAGCGTGCGCCTTACCACGTCAACGTGATCTCTGCCGCGACGCATGAGGCACCCTATGTTCTCGACGGCCTCACCAGCCACGGCACCGATCTGAAAATCGTCGAGCATTACACCGACACTGGCGGGGCGACCGATCATGTCTTCGCCCTGTGCGCGATGCTGGGATTTCGCTTCTGCCCGCGCCTGCGCGACTTTCCAGACCGGCGCCTCGCGCCGATCGCGCCGGTTAAGGCCTATCCGGCCATCGCCCCGCTAATGGGCAAGCGTATCCGCACCGACATCATCGCTGAACAATGGGATGACGTGCTGCGCCTCGTCGGCTCGATCAAGGCCGGCCATGTCGCGCCATCGGTCATGCTGCGAAAGCTCGCCGCGTACGAACGGCAGAACCAACTCGACGTCGCGCTACAGGAAATCGGCAAGATCGAGCGAACCCTGTTCATGCTGGACTGGCTGGAAAATCCCGATCTGCGCCAGCGATGCCATGCTGGTCTCAACAACAGCGAACAACGCCATGCCCTGACGCAGGCAATCTACACCTTCCGCCAAGGCCGGATCATCGACCGCAGCCATGAGGCGCAACAATATCGGGCATCCGGCCTCAATCTAGTCATCGCCGCGATCGTCTACTGGAACACGATCTACATGGATGCTGCCGCCCAGCATCTACGATCAACCTCGGTCGCGGTGCCTGATTATCTGTTCGCCCATACGTCCCCCGTGGGTTGGGAGCATATTGCCTTCTCCGGCGATTTCCTCTGGGATCGCGCAGCCGCTTCCGCTGGCCGCAAGGCCCTCAATCTCCCGCCGGATAGCCGCGTCGCATAAGCGTTCGCTGATTGTTCGCCCTTAGCGTTGTTTAGCGTACCATCCACGCTATGCCCTCAAGACTGGTCAACGCGCCGCATGTTGGCCGCAATGGTCGCCCACTGCCATGTCC
>CAZBMR010000143.1:0-4756 GCA_964492695.1 uncultured Lentimicrobiaceae bacterium | reverse complement strand
ATGGGGTTGATGAGCAGCCGGTGGACCTTGGACTGCGCTTGTAGCTGTGCGATGGACCAGTCGGCCCAGTCCGGGTCGTTTTCCAGTACATCAACCAAAACATTGGTGTCGACCAGCATCAGGCCTCGCCACGCAGCAGCGTCATCAGGTCTTGCGTTCGCCACTTGACGTCGGCCTTGCCGCGAGCCGCCTCGAACCGGTCAGGCTTTCGCTTGGCCGAACTTTCGGCCTTGTGGATCACTACCTCACCGTCCTGATTGACGGCAAAATCCACTGGCATACCTGGCATCAGGCCCAAGGCATCGCGGATCTGTTTCGGGATGGTCACTTGCCCCTTGATGGTTAGCGTGGTCGACATACAGCCTCCTTTGTTTTACCATTTCTCGCATAGTAATACCGACGTCTGATGGAGGCAACTCAAGCTTCGAGGATGCTACCCGTAAAGGGATTTCCTTCGGTTGCTGGTCCGCATTGCCTACTGTTCAATCTTTTGGACTGGTCCAAAACTAGCAATTTAGTCGGGTGACGCACAAACAACTTCCTAGGGCAGGATAGGCCTGGCGGCGCCATTTGTCTTACAGAGAACACTCGGGCACCCAGTCTTTTGTATTGATACAAAACCGTACTCTTGTCATGGTTTTGTACCGATACAAAACCCTACGTATTTGTCGGGTATTGCCTGCCCCACTCAACAAGTCAACTGCTGTAAGACAAACACCGGCGGCAAGCCTATCCTGCCATACTCGTAACACTCTGCTGCTTGGTCAAAATTGTTTAGGCATGGCTCGCTTTATGGTCAATCGGCTGCACGCTGAGGCGAAGCCCCATTGCATGCAGGGCTTTATTCACGGTTTCCAGCGTTGGGTTACCCGCTGCGCTGAGTGCACGGAAGAGTGATTTCTCTCCAACGTCAGCTCGTCGAGCGATTTCGGCCATGCCATGAGCCTGTGCCACTTTGCGCATAGCAAGCTTGAGGGCCGCTGGGTCGTCTAGCTCCATAACGGCTTCAACAAACGCCGCTGCCTCCTGTGGATCTATGAGACTCTGCAGCAGTTCATCATCGTAACTTTTATCTCGTTGTGCTTTCATAATCCTCTCGCTTTCCAGTCATTCAAATTGGCAATAGCCTCATTGATCGAACGGCTTTGACTGCTTTTGTCACTGCCACAGAGCAACAGTACAAGCACCGGCCCCTGACGGCTGACATACACCCGGTAACCCGGCCCGTAATGAATTCGCAACTCCTGAACCCCATCCCTCAGAGGTTTGAAATCTCCAAAGTTTCCACCTTCCAGTTGGACCAGCTTAGCCCTGATGATGGCGCGAGCCTTAATGTCTTTAAGTGCGTTGATCCATTCAGTAAACGGCGCTTTTCCATTACTGTCGGTGTAAATCCGTATTTCCATGTTGGTATCTTATAAGGTACTACGAAAATAGTCAAAGGCAACAAGACTACCCATTTTTGGCGGACACTTCTCTCGATATTTCCCGCCCGAAAGCTTCCGCCATATTCTGCTGAAGGTGCTCACTTTTGCTGAAGATGCTCATTAAATTGAGTGAGCATCTTCAGGGATTTTGAGCACCTTCAGTCGTTTTCAGTGGTGGGTACGGTTTCAATCATCTGGCGCAGGAAGCGCCCATAGCCACCGCTGATACCCCCCAAAATGACCGCCCTCCTTCTGGGCTTTGACCCCTAGTTTCTGTTGCGCCCGGCGAATGGTTGCCCATGAGTAACCAGCGCCATCGGCATTTCTTTTGATGTCCTTGACCGACATTGGGCCATCGCTGAGCAAGTCATGCAGAAAGAGCTTGGCATCCGGCAAGGATTCCCGATCAATGTCATCAGGCACCTCGTCTGCCTCTCTGAGCAGATCTCTTGCCGAGCCATCAATTGGCTCTTTCCACTGAACACAGGATGCAATGACACCGGCGTGCTCCCGGATTTCGGATTGCACAAGCTCGTAGGCAAAGCCGCCCTTGTCCGGGCCAATATTACTTTTGGCGCGCAGAAAGACGCGTTGGCTATCGGCATCGCCGCTCGTGACCTGATGCTTGGCCGCGACCATGACAATTCTGGCCATTGCTCCAAAGGCCAGGCTACCGGTAAGACGTTCGACTGGCTCTTTTCCCGTTGTCCCTTTGGAAAAATGGGTGATACCCAGCAGGGCACAGCGTAGCGATGCGGCAAGGTCTGCCAAAGGCTGCAGACTGCGCCGGACTTCGGCATTCTTATGGCTATCCCCTGCGATCGCTGAAACGATCGGATCTACGATCAATAAACGCACATCGCTCAGATCCATCAACTGTTGCAGGAGGCTATCGGTATCAAGTGCCGGGTCAAATGCGCGACGTTCATGCCCGTGATGCACGTTGCCGACGAAGTAGATGTTATCGAGCTTTGCCCCAGAGAGTTTCAGCCGCGGTATCAGCGTATCCGAAGGGTCATCTTCTCCCGACCAGATGACGACCTTACCCTCCGGGGACGGGAGACCGTCAGGCCAAGCCCCACCGCTGGATATGGTTGCCGCCAGCGAAAGACTGATCGTGGTTTTACCGGTGCCGGGCGCCCCACCGAGGATGTGCACCTTGCCGCTGGCCAACCAACCCGGCCAGATCCACTGGATGGGTTGCGGCGTCAGATCCGAACCGCGAATCATCGACACCCATTCGCCCAAGGGTTCTGGAGGAACCGATTGGCCGGATTTGGCGACCAGATGCGGCACAGCCATCTGCAACACGGTGCGCACACTATCATCCAGTTCTTCCGGTGCGATTCCAGCTTTGTCAGCGAGTTGTTCCCGCTGATTGCGATACTCGCCTGGATCAAGCCGGGCCGCCGTGATGACGGCGCTCATGCTCATGATTGCTGCTCAAGGAATTTGCGGATATCGCCTACGCGCCAGGCAGAAACGCGGGGCCCGATCAGGGTAGGTTTGGGGATACGACCCTCTCGACCCCAACGCCACAAGGTGGTGTCAGATACGCTGAACAGAGCCATGAGTGTGGGTTTACGCACCCAGGCACAATCTGGCAGCTGGTCAAAGGGGATAGGCTTACGGTTGAGTTTTGCAGTTGCTTTGGACATCGCACATTTCTCCTAACGTTTGAAATGAGCAAGGCCGAGCGTAAACCTGCCAGAAAAATAGAGCATTGCTCTATAAAACTGGACAATACCGAGGGTTTACGCTACTTTTAGCGCACTCTTTCTTGAGTTAAGTGCACTAACCTTGCGGTTTGGTGTTCTTGAGGCCCTCTGTGTTGCTGCACAGGGGGCTTCGCATTTGTAAGGCCTGTTTAGCGGGTTTTAGTGTCTCTAAGGGTGGGTTTCTCCTTGTTAGGGGTCTGAAGCGGCTTCTTCCGGCAGAAAGCAGCCCATTGATCCATCAATTCGCGGCGTTTATCGAAGAGATCACTGCGCCGATAGGCCGCTTCAACCTGATTAGGCAATGCGTGCGCCAGGGCCTGCTCACAGACCTCACGCGGGAAGCTGGTTTGTTCTGCCGCCCAGTCTCTGAAAGTCGAGCGGAAGCCATGTGCGGTGATGCCTGGCCAAACGCCCCGCAAGAGCATGGTGAGCGCCATATCGGATAACGCGTTCCCTTTCTGGGTTGCGAAGACAATGCCGGTCTTCTGTGGTGGCAGTGTTTTAAGTAAGGCGATGGCGCGTCGACTCAACGGTACCCGGTGCTCCTTGCCGCCTTTCATGCGGTCGGCCGGCACGGTCCAGATTCTCTTAGCAAAATCGATCTCTTCCCAAGTGGCACCACGCACTTCACCGGAGCGTGCCGCTGTCAGAATAGCGAAGCCAAGGGCTTTGGCACTGATGCTCGGGTATTGATTCAATCGTCGCTGAAACTCGGCCAATTGCTCATAGGGCAGCGCCGGGTGGTGCACGACCTTGGCAATCTTCTTGGGCGATGGCAGTAGCTTGTCGAGCTGGCCTCGCCAGCGTGCGGGATTTACCCCTGTACGCTCGCCATGCGCGGTTGCCCAATCCAGAACGTTCTCAATGCGACCACGTACACGGTTGGCCGTTTCTGTCTTGACAGTCCAGATCGGCTCCAGGATGGTCAGCACATGGCGCTGGCTAATTTCGTGAACCGGTAGATCGCCGATGGTGGGATAGGCGTATTGATTGAGTGTATTCACCCACTGCTGACGATGCTTGTCGTTGCGCCACTCGGCACTCTTCATCGCCATAAACTGCTCGGCGCATTTTTTGAATGTGGGGCGGCGTTGCTCGGCAATGAGCATCTCACGCTTTTTACGTTTCTCGGCGATGGGATCGAGGCCGTTTTCAACTTGCTCACGAACGGCACGGGCCTTGGTGCGCGCATCGGCCAAACCCACGGTAGGAAACCCACCAAGTCCGAGCTCTCGACGCTTCGTACCCACCATCATGCGCAAGACCCAGGAACGTGCGCCTCGCTCATTTATTTGCAGGTAAAGCCCGGTTACCCCACCTACCCGGTGAAAACCAGGTTCAGTCAGGCGAGACACAGCCAGAGGGGAAAGCTCTTTGGCAATGGCCATCAGCTTATCGCCTCACCACCACCGTACCCACCAATCCCATCTTCGTACCCACCATTAATTTGATGGCTAGATACTATGGCATGAAATCTAAAAAATCAACCAACCCCTTTATATCATTGCTATTTTTTCGGGTCGCAGTGGTTGTTAGTGGGGTTTAGAAATGGGTGGGTGGCGGAGAGGGTGGGATTCGAACCCACGGTACCTTGCAGTACGCCTGATTTCG
>CAZBMR010000142.1:0-4805 GCA_964492695.1 uncultured Lentimicrobiaceae bacterium | reverse complement strand
CGTAACGTATTATTACGCTAGTTTTTATTTTCTTATATATAATGATTTTTAGAGATTTGAATAAATTAGTAAAAATGATAATAAAACAAAAATTAGTTTCTTTATTTATATTAGTTATAATAACTACTAATTTAAATGCACAAGAATCTCTTAATAGTGCAGGTGGAGAAATACGAATTTTCGGAACAGGTAGTAATTCTTTCAGTATAGGTCAAGTATTTTTTAACAGTTACTCAGATGCAAATTACAATCTTACAGAAGGAGTACAACATGCCTATATAGTAACTTCAGAACTATCTACAGATGAAAAAAAACTATTTCTAATTAAAGTATTTCCAAATCCAGTAGAAGATCTACTAAATGTAAAGATAGAAAACAATCAAAAATTTGAATTCAGTTTGTTTGATGTACAAGGAAAATTGATCCAAAAAGGTAACCTTTTGAACAACTCAACTATTAATATGAAAACACTTCCTTCTGCTAATTATTATTTACAACTCACTGATAAAAATAAAGAAATAAAAACTTTTAAAATCATCAAAAAATAAACTATGAAAAAAATCTTTACAACATTTGCAATGCTTTTAGTGGTGGTAATCTTAGCACAGTCACCAGAGAAAATGAGTTACCAAGCAGTCATCAGAAATGCCTCTAATACTTTGGTGGCAAATCAATCTGTAGGGATTAAAATCAGTATTTTACAAGGTACAGCAACAGGTTCTTCTGTATATACAGAAACACATACTATAACCACAAATGCAAATGGTCTAGCTAGTTTACAGATTGGAGGAGGAACAGTAATAAGTGGTGCTTTTTCTTCTATTGATTGGGCTAATGGACCCTTTTTCATTAAAACAGAAACCGATCCTTTAGGAGGTACTAACTATACTCTTACAGGAACATCTCAATTGTTGAGTGTACCATATGCCCTTTATGCCAAAACCGCGGGTAATATTTTATCAAATTTTTCTTCAAATAATTTAACAACTAGCATTGGTAATAGAAATTTTACAATGATATCTAAGCAGTCTCCAACGCAGTTAAGGTATCATCAGGCAATAAAATATTGTGCTGATCTGGTTGAAAATGGATATGATGATTGGAAATTAGCTACCTTTTATGAGGTTGTCAATTACTTAGAACAAAACGGTTTTCCAAATTCAGATTTGTACACTTGGTTTTTGACCGATAATTGGGTACTTGAAGGAAACCATTTTTCTAGAGCCCAAGTTGGAGGATGGGGTGCAACTTCTGGCGGAGGATTTAGTGTAATGGTAATTGATGATGGATCATTTTCGCCGAATCCGGTTTATGTATGCAGGTGTTTTAGATAAGTCAAAAAATACTAAGGGTCACAAAAGTTACTATGATAAAAAAGATTTTAAAAAAACTAGAAATAATAATTATATTTCTCTTATCATACATTTCAATATACTCCCAAACCAATTGTAAAGGTTTTGATGCCAATGATTTTGTATTTAACGGGAAGGCTTCTGTAACAGGTTCCAATGAAGTGACGCTAACCCCTGATAGTAATAATGTATATGGAACACTATGGAGTCAACAAAAAGTATTGTTTTCCCAAGATTTTACAATTGATGCCGATTTGTTTTTAGGATCTACGGATGGTCCTGGTGCAGATGGCATTGTTTTTGTCATTCAGCCACTTTCTTCCAATTCTGGAGAAGCAGGATTTGGGATGGGATATCACGGTATATCTCCTTCTTTTGCAATAGAATTTGACACATGGTTTAATTCAGGAATGGATCCTATTACTAATGATCATGTTGCCCTTATGAAAAATGGAGATGTAGTAAATCATTCCACAATAGCTCCTTACATAGATTTAGGTAATATAGAAGACGGAAAATGGCACAGAACTCTCATAGAATGGAAAGCAGCTGCTAAAACACTAAAATTGACATTTGATGGGGTGGTGCTTTATAATTTGAGTGTTGATTTAAAATCTATTTTTCTTAACAATGACAGTGTTTTTTGGGGCTTTACCGCGGCTACAGGTGCTGCTAAAAATTTACAAAAAGTAAAAATTTACAATTACTGTGTTACTTATGCTTCTTCCGCAGCACCAACAGGAAATGCTACTCAGGTTTTTTGTGCTTTTCCTGCTCCTACGTTGGCCAATCTTTCTGCAGTAGGTAACAATATCAAGTGGTATGCTTCTGCTGTAGGTGGCGTCCCGTTGCCAGCAGAAACACTCTTGTTAGATGGAACAATGTATTATGCTACCCAAACAATTGATGGCGTAGAAAGTAATGACAGATTGGCAGTAAAAGCAATTATTAATAATCCTCAGATAACAGCTAGTGCAACAGAAGTATGTGCTGGAGAAAGTGTTAGTTTGAAGGCCGGTGAAGATTTGCCTACTATTTGTAACATGAATATTACTTTGACTAAAATTCCTTTGGGAGATCCAATTCCAGGATTTACCTATAAGGGAAAATATAATGGTCATTATTATTACGTATACAATAATCCCACTACATGGACTCAGGGTGAAGCTATTTGTAGGGCTAATGGCGGGTACTTGGTTTGTATTAATGATATTAACGAAAATGATTTTGTCAGCAACCTTACCAATAACAATATTTGGATAGGCATGTTTAGAGACTCTAAAACAGGTAACTTCAGATGGTTAGATTGTATGAATATTACTTTTACTAACTGGAGACCTGGTGAACCTAACAGTGGGCCTTTTGGAGAACCTTACGTACAAATTATTAGAGGTTGTTCTTATGGGTTAAATACTTGGAATAATTTAGATGATAATAGCGCCAACGGATCTTGTTATTCTAATATGGTTCCCATTATGGAGATCGATCCCTCAATTTACAATAACTCTTCAGGATTGTCAACTTCTTACCTCTGGTCCACTGGCGAAACTACTCCAACCATTTCAGTAACACCATCCAAAACAACAGATTATTGGGTAGATGTTACCATTAATGGTGTTACTTGCAGAAAAACAATTACAATTACGGTAAATTCAAAAATTACGCCAACATTTAATTCAGTTGAACCTATATGTGCTGGTAGTACTTTGCCTACTTTACCAACAACCTCATTAAATGGGGTTAAAGGAACTTGGAGCCCTGCTTTAAATAATACAACTACTACAACTTATACTTTCACACCCGATGCTGGTCAATGTGCTGATAGTGTTTCAATGACTATTACTGTTAATCCGGTTCCTGCCGCTCCTACAGGAAATCTGGTTCAGGTTTTTTGTGGTTCACCAGTTGCTACGGTTTCTAATTTAACCGCAACAGGAAGTAATATCAAATGGTATACAACAGCAACGGGAGGAACTGCATTATCAGACACTACGTCTTTATTGGATGGCATTAGTTATTATGCCTCTCAAACTATTGATGGTTGCGAAAGCAGAGACAGGCTTGCGGTAAAAGTGATAATTAATAACCCTCAGATAACAGCTAATGCAACGGAAGTATGTGCTGGAACAGCAGTTCAGCTTTCTGTAGATAATGTAAAGGGTAGTACTGCTGGTTGGAAACTTTTAATACCTTCTTCACAGTATAATGGAAGTTTGTTGAATCTTTCAGAAACAGGATACGACAGAACTAATAATATTATTTATTCATTGTATAAAGGTTCTGCACTTACATTTTATGCTTTTAATTTGAATAATAATACTGTGTCAACAGTTAATACTACCAATGTACCGGCCAGTATAGGACATTTTACATTTGATGCCATCAATAAAAGGATAATTGCAGGAAGAGCTGGAAGAGAGACTCTATATGCGATTCCAACATCTGGAGGAGCCTGGAGTCAAGTGGGTGCTGGGTCAAGTGACATAGAAAGTTACGGTGCACAATATTTCTGGAATTCAAAAAATAACAAGGTGGCATTTTTTGGAGGATATGGACTTTATTCTGTAAAAAATTGGGTTTGGGAAAATGGAGGCAATTGGACAAATGTTTATGCTAATAATACTATTTGTAATACAACAAATCCTGCAAAAAGAAATACTCAACTAGCCCTTTCTGCGCCTGGTGAAAACAAGATATTTTTCTTCTCCGGGCAAGGGAGTTGTAGTGGAGACCAATTTGCAAAGAGTTGTACTTCAGGCTCTGGCTGGGCTACAGATGTTGGGGTTTATTGTTGGTTAAAAGATCTATGGTCTCTAGATCTTAATACCTATACGTTTTCCAATTTATTGCCTGTTAATCATTCTTCAATAACCAAAGAAGGAACATTTACGTACAACTATAAATCAAACACATTTTATATTTTGGGAGGGTATGTTCCTTCGTCAGTGTATAGTCCTAGTTACTATAATACTGCCAATTTTGAAAATACAGTTTTGAAATATACTCCCGGTATAGATACAGGGTTTGTTCCTATATCTATTAAAGGTACACCACCTCCATTGGTAAGTGTTAATAACATGGGAATTAATAAAGCGTATTTTGATGAAACAAATAATCAGGTTGTTTGGATAAGAAAAGATGGTGTTTGGGCAATAGATTTGAATGATGAAACTACTGTCTCTTACCTTTGGTCTACCGGTGAAACTACTCCAAGTGTTTCAGTAACACCCTCCAAAACCTCAGATTATTGGGTAGATGTCACGATTAATGGGGTGACCTGCAGAAAAAATATTACGATAACCGTGAATCCAAAGATAACCCCTACATTTACACCGGTTGCACCTATTTGCGCGGGAAGTACTTTATCTGCTTTGCCTACTACATCCCTTAATGGGGTAAAAGGAACTTGGAGCCCAGCTTTAAACAATACAACTACTACAACTTATACTTTCA
>CAZBMR010000141.1:0-4957 GCA_964492695.1 uncultured Lentimicrobiaceae bacterium | reverse complement strand
TTGAGGCGTTGTACAAAGCTCGCTTTGGGCAGGCGCGGATAATCGTGCTTGCGTGCCAGGTACCAGGTCGTCAAGCCGAGCATGGTTGCCAGCATCAAGCCCGGCACCACGCCAGCCATGAACAGCGCACCGACCGAGGTGTTGGTCGAGACCGAGTACATCACCATCACGATCGACGGCGGAATCAGAATGCCCAACGCGCCCGACGTCGTGATGATGCCGGCACCGAAACGGTTCGGGAAACCAGCTTTAACCATGGCCGGTAACAAGATCGAGCCAATCGCCACGACCGTGGCCGGTGACGAGCCGGATACCGCCGCAAACAGAGCACAGGCCACCACGCCTGCCAGGCCCAAGCCACCGTAGAAATGGCCCACCATGTCTGATGCGAAACGAATCATCCGTTTGGCGACGCCACCATGCGTCAGAAAGTTACCCGCCAAAATGAAGAACGGAATCGCCATGATTTCGAACTTCTCGATACCCGTAAACAACTTGAGCGCCACGGATTCGAGTGGTACTTGCGTCAACGTGAAGAGGAAGGTCAACACCGTCAGGCCCAACGCAATCGAAATGGGCATGCCGGTCAACATCAAGACCGTGAGGATGGCAAAGATGATCAGCGTGCTCATTTGGCACCCCCTTCCTTATTCTTGGGATCACTTTCATCTTGCAGGTCTTTGGGGTAGAGGTTTGAGCTGTTGGAGAACCAAGGCGTATCTTCTAGCTCCTTCGTCTCTTCTTCGTCATCCAAACCTTCAACGTGGCCATGATCCACGTGCGGCAGTTCACCGGTTCGATTAAAAGAAACCAGCACCTGCAGGAAACGGAAACACATCAGCCCGGAACCCAGCGGGATCGCCGAATACACAATCCAGGTTGGCCACTCCAGATCGGGCGTGATCGGTCCTTCGAACAGATCGCCGGTCTCTTTGCCCCAGTAATGCAGCCAGGCGTAATGCAGGCCGTTTTCCATGACAAAGTGGTAACCCAGGTAAGAAACGATCCCCGTAAACAAGGCGCCGGCCAACAAGCCGAAACTGATGAACCATTTGCGTTTTTCATCCGGCAAGCGGTTGATCAACACGTCAACCCCGACGTGGATCCCGGTACGCACCCCATAAGCAGCACCAAACTTGGCCATCCAAACGAACATGATGATGCACAACTCTTGCGCCCAAGCCATGCTGAAAGACAGAAGCCAATCTTGCAGGCCAGAAATATCCAAGCCTGTCAGGTAACGATGGATCACCGCTGCAAAAATAATCAGCGTCGCGCCGCCCATCAGAAAGGTGATCAACCATTCTTCAAGCCGATCAAGAAATCTCATAACAATCTCCAAAACAACCGCCCTGCAAAGGCAGGGCGGTTGTGATCTACACGGGATAAACCCTTATTTCTTTTTTGCTGCTGCTTTGGTCGGTGCAGCAAGATCAGCGTAAACCGACTGCAACAATTCTGCACCGATACGCGATGCCATTTCCTTGTGCACTGGCATCAGGGCTTTCTTGAACGCTTCACGCTCAGCGGCGGTCGGCGTGTAGACGGCGGTCTTGCCCGACTTCTTCACTTTTTCCAGGTCTTGATCGTTCTGGTGTTTGGCGATACGGTTGGCAAAGGCCGTCGACTCGTTCATGGCTTTATCAAGTTGTTCACGAACATCCGGTGGCAGACCATCCCAGAACTTCTTGTTCACGATCACGGCATAGCCCAAATAACCGTGCTCGGTGAGCGCGAGATGCTTCTGTACTTCAAACATTTTCTGGGTGTACAGATTCGAGATCGGGTTTTCGGTACCATCTACGACACCGGTCTGCAGTGCCTGGTAAACCTCTGAGAACGGCAGCACTTGTGGCAGCGCACCTAAGGCGCGCATCTGGGCTTCCAGCACCTTGGAAGACTGAATGCGCATCTTCTTGCCCTTCAAATCGCTAGGCTGCTTGATCGGAGTGTTGGCAGAAAACGATTTGAAACCGTTATCCCAGTAAGCCAGGCCACGAATACCCTTGGGTTCCAGCTTGGCCAGAATCGACTTACCAATCGGACCTTCGGTGATCTTGTGCAACTGATCGTAGTTATCGAAGATGTAGGGCAGATCGAACATCTCAAACTCTTTAACACCCAGCGGGCCAAACTTGGCCAGCGACGGGGCAAGCATCTGCACGGCACCCAACTGCAGCGCCTCCATCTCTTCCTTATCTTTGTACAGGGTGCTGTTGGCGTAGACCTCTACTTTGACCTTGCCCTTGGTGTACTCTTCAGCCTTCTTCTTGAAGTATTCAGCTGCCAAGCCCTTAGGAGTGTCATTAGCCACCACGTGGCTGAACTTGATGACGATAGGCTGCTGCGCTACGGCCCAAGTCGAACAAGCCGCCAATAGTGAGGCGACCAGCAATCTCATTTTCTTCATCTTAATGCTCCTTAGGGGTTACAAAGCAATTCTCAAACATTGAATGTATCAAGTGTGTGATGCTAGTCCATTCCATGTACAACGTCCATGCGGCAGCGCATCAGAGGACTGATGATGGCTCCCCCTGCCAATCGATGGCGCACCAATTTTTCGATAGCTTTTTCGTCGTATCGTTTGTCGTATTGTTTGTCGGTTCGTTCGGCATGTCTGCAATGACACTATCGGCCCAACCCAACTCCGCGATCCAGATTAAGTCGCCATTGAGATAAAGCGCTGGCAATCGTGGGCGAACCCAAGGTGGCACACCCCTGGCTCGAAGTAATTCGCTGACATTGTCTCGGCATCGTCCTTGCGGCTGAAAGTGCTGACCATAGCCCAACGGCGCCACTCGCAAATCGGCGTCTCTATTCGAAGCATCATGAATTACCAACTCTCCGTCCGGCCAAGCGAATACGCCCGTTTGCACCGCGCGAGGCGGCGGACACGACCGTGCTATCGCACGATCTATCCAAATCTGATCGCGCCAGAGATGAAGCCCCACTTCGCCCATGCGCACAAAAACTTCCGAGTCGACGCGGGCGCTCATCAACTGCGCCGAAAATGTTTCCAATCGTCGCGCGGTCGGCACTCGGATGCCTGCTTGAAAAAACGCATGACGCAGAATGTTTCGCACCACGGGTTCGGGCAGTGCTTGTAAACGGGTGACGGACAAGTGACCAGTCGCATCTCGGCAGGCTTGGCCGTCGGATTCGGCCAAGCGATCCAGCAACGTCGCCTGTTCTGCCATCCGTGCCGACGTTCGTGCCAGCACGCCAACGACACCCGGAAAAATCTCGGTGATCGCGGGAATGACTCGGTGTCGCACATAGTTTCGCCGGAACGCCAAATCGTCGTTGCTTTCGTCTTCAATCCAGCTCAATTGATGCGCACTCGCCCAGGCCTGCAAATCGGCGCGTGGCGTATCAATGAATGGGCGCATTAAACGTTTGCCGTCCAACAGTCTTGCTTCCGGCAAACCGGCCAGACCAACGACGCCCGCGCCGCGAAACAGATTAAGCAGTAAGGTTTCGGCCCGATCATTCTGGTGGTGGGCAAGGCAAAGGATGTCAGCCGGGACTTGTGCAAATGCGAGATAGCGTGCTTCTCGCGCAACACGTTCCGTACCTTTGCCCACGGTGTTGGGCAATGACAAATGGACGACCGTGCACGCCACATTCAGCGACGCGCACAAACTCTGGCAAAAGGACACCCATTTTTCAGCGTTGGGCGATAAGCCATGCTGGACATGGAGGGCCGATAATTTAAACGGAACCTCATCGCGCAGCTGCGTCAATGCATGTAACAGGACGACGGAATCCAGACCACCGGATAATCCAACACAGACGTGGGTCGGGGCACTCAGGCTGGCTTTGAGTGTCCTGTGAACCGCCGACAGAATCTGATCTTGGCCGGTTGTCATACCCTCAACCGGGCCGGACGCACTCAGGCGTTGACAGTTTCAAACGCGCCGTAGGCCATCAGGCGATCAATACGACGGCGCACGAGCGCATCATGATCCAGGCCGCCAACGCGCGCCAAAGCCTGTTCAAGCGCTTGCTTCAAGTTCTTGGCCATACCGACCACATCACGGTGGGCGCCACCCGGCGTTTCTTCGACAACCTGATCAATCAAACCAAGGCCTTTTAAACGGCCAGCGGTAATGCCCATAATCTCGGCGGCCTCGGACGCCTTCTCAGCACTCTTCCACAAAATAGTGGCGCAACCTTCCGGCGAGATGACCGCATAGGTGGAATGCTGCAACATCAGCACTTCGTCGCCGACGGCAATCGCTAGCGCCCCGCCCGAGCCGCCTTCACCAATGACCGTGACGATAATTGGCGTCTTGAGCTCGGCCATGACCAGCAGATTGCGACCGATCGCCTCGGATTGGCCACGCTCTTCGGCCCCGATACCGGGGTAGGCGCCTGGCGTATCCACAAAGGTAAAAACGGGCAGCCCGAATTTTTCGGCCAGTTTCATGAGGCGTAGGGCCTTGCGATAGCCTTCCGGACGCGGCATGCCGAAGTTCCGATAGATTTTTTCCTTAGTATCGCGACCCTTCTGGTGACCGATCACCACACAGGGCTCGCCGTTCAAGCGCGCCAAACCACCAATAATGGCTGTATCGTCAGCATAGGCACGATCGCCATGTAATTCATGGAAGTCAGTAAAAATGTTCTCAACGTAATCCAGCGTATAGGGACGTTGCGGATGACGCGCTACCTGCGCGCTCTGCCAAGGCGTCAGCTTGGCATAAATGTCTTGCGACAAGAGGCGACTTTTCTCGGCCAGGCGCTCAACCTCTTCTGAAATATCAACACCCGAATCCTCCTGCATCGCGCGGAGTTCATCGATCTTGTTTTCCAGTTCGGCAATAGGCTGCTCAAAGTCGAGAAAGGTCGTTTTCATCGGCACATCACCCTGCATCAGATTCGTAGCCGCCATTCTAACAGAGGCCACTCACAGCCTATGACGCATTGCAACCAATCAATAACTGACAACGATCGG
>CAZBMR010000140.1:0-5025 GCA_964492695.1 uncultured Lentimicrobiaceae bacterium | reverse complement strand
TCCGATTCCAAGCCCTGCCCAAAGAACGGGTATAATGACCTGGACACCTGGATTCACACTAGCCCGGAGCATGAACCCGTTTTTTGCTTGATACCTGTAGCCGAACCGCAGGAGATAGATATTGGATACAAAACCGAACTCCTTGTCCCGCAAGGCAAATGGCATCCCGTAACCCAATTCAAATTTGTGATCGTTTTTGCCGATTAAAAAATTGACTTCAACCGGAATGAAAATTTGTTGGTCGCCCCAATTTTTTGTTCCGCCCACATGCACCGTTTTTGTGAGCGAAAAGCCAATCCCTGGAGCAAAAATCAATTTATCTGAAATTGGAAACTGACGCTCATAATGGATTGAAACAAAGCCAAGACCTGTCCCGTAAAGTTCATAATAAACAGAATTTTTGTGAAGGTTATTTTGGGAAAATGAATTTGAGACAATAAAAATTACAATTAAAGTTAGTGCTGCTCTTATTCGTATGTTTGAATTCATGGCTTTGAGTATCCTCCTTTGACCTTGTAAATATGTGAAATTATTTGGTCTGTAATCGCAAAAATTCATCTAAAATTCTTGTTGTTTGAATGAATATTTATCTCCTATTGTAAAGGTATTGTTGATTCTGTGCAAAAAAAATATTCGCATAAAAAAAGCTGCCTTTTCGCAAAGACAGCTTTTCAATGACATTTTATACTCTTATTGCTGAGCCTGATACCACGAAATGGTTTTGGCATCCTGCTCGGTTTGATTTTCCAAAGCGGATTTCTGTTTGATTTCCAATGGTTTGTCAGATTTTGGCTGAGGATTCTCCTCGGCAATGCTGGGTGCGATAATGAGGGCCACCACCGACATCAGCTTGATAAGGATATTCAGCGAAGGTCCGCTGGTGTCTTTGAACGGGTCGCCCACGGTGTCGCCCACCACGGTGGCTTTGTGCGAGGCACTGCCCTTGCCGTGCAGAATTTCTTCGTGCATCACACCTTCTTCCATCATTTTTTTGGCGTTGTCCCAGGCACCGCCGGCATTCGACTGATAGATGGCGAGCAACACACCCGAAGCCATCACGCCGGCCAGCATGCCACCCAGCATCTGAGCGCCACCCAGAAAGCCCACCAGGGCAGGGGCAATCACCGCGAGCAGTCCTGGCAGAATCATCTCTTTCAGCGAGGCTTCGGTGGATATCTCCACACATTTCTCGTATTGGGCCGCATGCTCGGCCTTTTCCATGATTTTCTTTTCTTCGGCAGTCACCTGATGGATGTCGCCGTCGTATTTCTTCAAAATAGCGAGGGCATTGCGCAGTTCGGGAATTTCGGTAAACTGCCGCCTCACTTCGTTGATCATTTTCTGTGCAGCTCTGCCCACGGCGCCCATGGCCATCGAAGAGAACAGATAGGGCAGCATGCCACCCACAAGCAGTCCGGCCATGATCATTGGTTGCGACACATCAATCGTCACAATATTTGCCTGCGTCATGAAGGCTGCAAACAGCGCGAGTGCGGTGAGTGTGGCCGAGGCAATGGCAAAACCTTTGCCGATGGCGGCGGTGGTGTTGCCCACAGCATCGAGCTTGTCGGTTTTTTGACGCACTTCTTTCGGCAGTTCACTCATTTCGGCAATACCGCCTGCATTGTCGGCGATGGGGCCGTATGCGTCCACAGCCAGCTGTATGCCGGTGTTGGCCAGCATGGCTACAGCTGCCACGGCAATGCCATACAATCCGGCAAAGTGGTAGGAGAAAATAATGGCAGCTGCCAGCCCGATCACTGGAATGGCGGTGGATTTCATGCCGAGCTCTAATCCGGCAATGATGTTGGTAGCTGCACCCGTATGTGATTTATCCACAATGGATTGCACTGCTTTTCCACCGCTTCCGGTGTAGTATTCCGTTATTTTTCCGATGCCGATGCCGATGCCCAGGCCAATCAAAGTTGCCCAGAAAACACCCAGGGCGGTGTATTCCACCACGCTGCCATCGGGCTGAACAAAGTTCCACGACGCGGGCAGAAAATAGTTGATCAGGAAATAGGAGAGCACAACCATCACACCGGATGAAATGAATTCGCCCCGGTTGAGGGCTTTTTGTGGGTCGGAATTGCCGCTCACACGTACAAAAAAAGTTCCGAAAACACTGGTGAGGATGCCCACGGCCGACAGCGCCAAAGGCAGCAGCACAGGGCCGAGCTCAAAATATTCGGTGATTTGCGGCATGTGTATAAACGCAAGCCCAAGCACCATGGCAGCAAGAATAGCGCCCACATAAGATTCGAAAAGGTCGGCGCCCATGCCGGCCACATCGCCCACATTGTCGCCCACATTGTCGGCAATGGTGGCTGGATTAAGGTAATGATCCTCGGGTATGCCGGCTTCTACTTTTCCAACAAGGTCGGCACCCACATCAGCAGCTTTGGTGTATATGCCGCCACCCACACGCGCGAAGAGTGCGATGGAGGAGGCTCCTAACGAGAAGGAAGACAACACATTGAGTGTAACCTCCATCGTCCAGTCAACCCCGATGAGGTTTCTGTAGAGTAGAAAAAGTACACTCATGCCCAGCAATCCCAGCGTTACCACGCCAATGCCCATCACACTGCCGCCCGTGAAGGCAACTTTCAGGGCCTGATTCAGTGAGGTACGCGCCGCCTGTGTGGTGCGCACATTGGCCTTGGTGGCCACCCGCATGCCAATGTAACCGGCCAGGCCCGAAAGCACTGCGCCCGAAACAAACGACAACACCACAAAGGCATTCGAACCTGTTTCGTACGATCCCTTGATGAACAGCAGCACCGAAACGGATGCCACAAAAATTGCCAGAATCCTGTACTCAGCTTTCAGAAAAGCCATGGCCCCCCTGGCAATATAGCCCGCAATGCGTTGCATTTTTTCGTTGCCGCCGTCTTGCTTGTTTATCCAATTGGATTTCAATAACATAAATACAATTCCAATGAGCCCCGCCAATGGAATATACCATACAATTTGCTCCATACGTAATGCGTAAGTGATTTGTTGATTAAATTCTAAGCTTGTTGAATCTCCTGTGTGTCAGGTATGGCGGCAAAAATAGCCAATAAAATGTATTCTGCAAGCATAATTTCTTCCTTTCGCTACTTAATTGCCGCTATTTCTAAAAAGCCTACAACGATTGCGGGCAGGCCACAAAAAAACTGCCATTCAACGAACGGCAGTTTTCCCGTTTTTTTTGTCGGGCAATTAGTCCCTGCGGCCCATGTAGATGGACAGATAATACAACAGGGTTGCCAGCGACGATAGTGCAGCAACTACATAGGTGTAGGCTGCCCAGCGCAATGCTTCCTGTGCCTTGGGGTGGGTGGCCTGACTGGTGATGCCGCTGTTTCCGAGCCACACAAGGGCGCGGCGGCTGGCATCTATTTCCACGGGCAGGGTGATGAAGCTGAACACCGTGGTGACAGCAAACATGATGATGCCCACGAGCAGCAGTTGCGGGAAGGTGTTGATAAGCAAAATGCCTGCCAGCAGCACCCATTGCACCCATTTGCTTGAGAAGCTTACCACAGGCACCAGCTGACTGCGCATGGTGAGCCAGTGATAGGCTGTGGCATGCTGCACCGCGTGGCCGCATTCGTGTGCTGCCACGGCGGCGGCTGCCACACTGTGGCCATGATACACGTCGGGGCTCAGGTTCACGGTTTTATCCACCGGGTTGTAGTGGTCGGTGAGCTGGCCTTCAACAGACTGTATTTTCACATCGTAAATGCCATTGTCATTGAGCATTTTCTGGGCCACATCGCGGCCACTCATGCCATAGTTGACGGGAATTTTGCTGAATTCGTTGAATTTGCTTTTCAGCCGGCTTCCCACAATCCAGCTGAGCAACATGAAGAATCCAAATATGATCCAAATCATCGTTTTACGGTTTTTTTTGCAAAGATGATCAAATTTGCTGCCAATCCACTTTGCAGGACAGAGCTTGCAAGTTTTTTTTAAGAAAATTAACAAGAATCAATGTTGCAGGTTAAGAATTGTTGGGCTGATTGCCGCCAAAACAGGGCATTGTCTTAATTTTGTCAGCAAATGATGACATACCATGACACGAAATAAAACATTCTTTGGAGAATTGAAGTCCTATAGTATCATCACCATCGGGCTTTTCATCATGGCGCTGGGCTGGACGGCATTCCTTATTCCCAACGAGATTCTGGGAGGTGGTGTGAGTGGCATTGCCACCCTGATCTTCTGGTCGACCGGACTACCTGTGGGCGTTTCGGTGCTGGCCATCAACGCAGTGCTGATCGTGTTTGCACTCAGGATCTTAGGATCAGGTTTCGGGGTAAAAACCATTTATTCCATCGCCGTGTTGTCGGGCTTTTTTGCGCTCTTGCAGTACTACATCAAAGAGCCATTTGTCACTGACAAATTCATGGCTTCGGTGGTGGGTGCCGTGATGGCAGGCAGCAGCATGGGCCTGATCTTCACACAGGGTGGCAGCACCGGTGGCACTGACATTGTGGCAATGATCGTGAACAAATACCGCAATGTGAGTCCGGGAAAAATCATTTTACTGTTGGATGTGTTCATCATTTCCAGCTCGTTCATCATCTTCCGCAGCATCGAGCCGCTAGTTTACGGCTTTGTGGTGATGGCCGTGGTGAGCTATAGCATCGACCTGATCATTACTGGAAACAAGCAGTCGGTGCAGCTGTTCATCTTTTCGAAAAAGGCATCCTCCATTGCCGACCGCATTGGAAACGAGACGGGCAGGGGTGTCACCTTTATCAAAGGGGTGGGTTGGTACACCAAAACCGAGAACGACATTCTGATGATCATCGTCAAGCGGATGGAATATCCGGAGGTGTTTCGTATTGTGAAGCAGGAAGACCCCGATGCATTTGTGTCGCTATCGTCGGTGATGGGGGTGTATGGAAAGGGTTTTGATGTGATGCGGTAGGGTGTGATGAGTAATGGGTGATGAGTAATGGGTTGTAAATTGTAAATGCCTGAATCGCGTTGACCGTTTTGTGGAGATTGTTTTGACAAGTAAATTATTTGGGC
>CAZBMR010000139.1:0-5031 GCA_964492695.1 uncultured Lentimicrobiaceae bacterium | reverse complement strand
ACTTCCTGATTCCGAAGCTGGTGGGCAAGCAGGAGATGTGGAGCACCAAGCTGGTGACCACGCACTTCTGGATTGCGACCGTCGGTGTCGTTCTCTACATCGCTTCGATGTGGATTTCGGGCGTGATGCAAGGCCTGATGTGGCGTGCGGTTAACGCCGACGGCACGCTGACCTACAGCTTCATCGAAAGCGTCAAGGCCAGCTATCCGTTCTGGGCGATCCGTGTCCTGGGCGGCCTGATGTATCTGGTTGGCATGCTGCTCATGCTCTACAACGTGGTCAAGACCATGCAAGGCGCTCGTGTAGTTGACGATGCGGCTGTGCCGGTCCCGGCGCACCACTAAGCTCAAGAGAATCGGAGAAATACGATGAAAATTACACAAGAACTCGTTGAGCGCAAAGTAGGGTTGTTGATCGTACTGACCTTTTTGACAGTCTTTGTCGGCGGTGCGATCGAGATCATCCCGCTGTTCTGGCAGAAGTCGACGACGACCCCGATCGAAGGGCTGAAGCCTTACGATGCCGTTCGTCTGGTCGGTCGCGACATCTATATCCGCGAAGGCTGCTACAACTGCCACTCGCAGATGATTCGTCCGTTCCGTGCCGAAACCGAACGTTACGGTCACTACTCGGTAGGCGGTGAGTCGGTGTACGACCACCCCTTCCAGTGGGGCTCGAAGCGTACGGGTCCGGATCTGGCCCGTGTCGGCAACCGTTACTCGGATGCTTGGCACGTGACGCACTTGAACAACCCACGTGACGTGGTACCGGAGTCGAATATGCCGGCTTACCCTCATCTCATGACCACCAAGGCGGCTGCCACGGTTGGTTCTGATGTTGACGCGAAGATGGTTGCGCTGCGTCGTGTCGGTGTTCCGTATACCGATGAAGATATTGCAGGTGCCAAGGAAGCCATCGGCGACAAGACCGAGATGGATGTTCTGGTTGCTTACCTGCAGGGTCTGGGAACGTTGCTGCCGAACACGGCGGCAGCGAGCGCAGCTCCGGCAACGCCTGCGGCTCAGTAATCAAGATGGATCAGAACGATTTGCGCATTGTGGTGACGGTGGTGTCGTTTATCGCCTTCCTCGCCATCGTGTTCTGGGCATTCAGCCGGAAGTCGAAGAAGGACTTTGATGTCGCTTCGCGCATTCCGTTTGAAACGCTGGAGCAGGCCAAGCAGGACGAGGCCCGCGAATCGTCTCGGAAGTAATCCAAACCCGTCACGAACTTACGGAAGAATTATTATGTTAACTAGTGTAGCGTCGCTGATAGTCACGATTGTGACTCTGGCCAGCATCATCGGTTGCGGTTTCATTCTGTGGAACCAGAGCCGTGCCAAGATGCCAAAGGGCAAGGTCGAGACCACCGGTCACGAGTGGGATGGCCTTGAGGAATATAACAACCCGCTGCCGAAGTGGTGGATGTATCTGTTCTGGATCACGGTGATCTTCAGTCTGGCCTATGTGATCCTGTACCCGGGTCTGGGTAACAATAAGGGTCTGCTCGATTGGTCGTCGACCGGTCAGTGGCAGAAAGAAGTGAACAAGGCTGACGAGCAGTATGGTCCGTTGTTCGCTAAATACGCGCAGACCCCGATTGTCGATCTGGCGCAGGATCCACAGGCAGTAGAAGTCGGCAAGCGTCTGTACCTGACCTATTGTTATCAGTGTCACGGTTCGGATGCGCGTGGTGCCAAGGGCTTCCCGAATCTGACAGACAATGATTGGCTGTATGGTGGTTCGCCGGAGGTCATCCTGCAGACCATTACCAACGGTCGCAACGGTGTGATGCCGCCGCACGCGCATCTTGGCGCCGATGCCATCAAGGATCTGGCCAATTATGTGCGTTCACTGTCGGGCCTGGCCAACGATTCGCTGGCTGCCGCCAAGGGTAAGGAATTGTTTGCCTCCTCGGGCTGTGCCGGTTGTCACGGTGCGGATGGCAAAGGGATGCAAGCGGTTGGTGCACCAAACCTGACCGATAATGTTTGGCTGTACGGTAGCTCGGAAAAGACGATTACCGAGACCATCGTCAACGGTCGTCAGAACATGATGCCGGCCTTTGCCGATCGTCTGGATGAAGGTAAGCTGAAGCTGCTGTCGGCATACGTCTACAGCTTGTCGCATAAGCCTGCTGCCAAGTAATTTTGGTAGGCTTGCAGCGCCCCGCTGGATTTCCGGTGGGGCGCTTGTTTTTGAGCTTCCCCATCATTATATAGCAGCGTAGAATGTTGCTGTCGCAACATGCCTATGGGAATTTGTCATGAGTCAGCAAGAACCGCGTCCACAAAAGCAAACCGAAATCGAGCTGGTTGATCAATCGCTCTATGCCAAGCATAAGAAGGTTTACGCGCGTGAAACGAAGGGTAAGTTCAATTCGTTGCGCTGGTTTTTTGTCTTCCTGACGCAGGCTATTTTCTACTTTGGCCCCTGGCTGCAGTGGAATGGTCGCCAGGCGCTATTGTTCGACCTGGCCGAGCGTAAGTTCTATCTCTTTGGCTTGGTGCTCTGGCCGCAAGACGTGATCTATCTGTCGGTGATCTTGCTGCTTTCCGCCTTTGGACTGTTCTTGTTCACCGCCGTCGCCGGGCGTCTGTTCTGCGGTTACGCCTGTCCGCAGACGGTGTATACCGAAATCTTCATGTGGATCGAGAACCGGCTGGAAGGCGATCGCAACGCCCGTATCAAACTGGATCAGTCGCCAATGTCGGCCCGCAAGTTCCGAATTAAAGGCACCAAGTATCTGCTTTGGGGCGTGCTGTCGCTGTGGACGGGCATCACCTTTGTCGGCTATTTCATGCCCATGAAGGATCTGATGCACGATCTGCTGACGCTGACAATTAGCGGTTGGTCGGCGTTCTGGGTGTTCTTTTATAGTGCCTTCTGCTTCCTGCAAGCCGGTTTTATGCGCGAGCAGGTCTGCAAATATATGTGCCCCTACGCCCGTTTCCAGGGCGTCATGTTCGACCCGGATACGCTGATCGTTACTTACGATGAAGCGCGTGGCGAACCGCGTGGTGCGCGCCGCAAGACCGATGATCTGCAAGCCAAAGGTTTGGGCGACTGTGTGGATTGCAAGGTCTGCGTGCAGGTCTGTCCGACGGGAATCGATATCCGCAAGGGGCTGCAGTACGAGTGCATCGGTTGCGGCCTGTGTATTGATGCCTGTAACGACATCATGGCCAAGATGGATTACGCACCGGGCCTGATTCGTTACGACACGGAAAACTCGGTCGCCAAGCATTACACCGGGAGTGAAACTCTGCGTCATGTCTTCCGTCCGCGCATTCTGCTCTATACGGGCATACTGCTGTTGATCTTCGCGGCCTTTGTGTATTCGCTGGGTACGCGTGTGCCGTTACGCGTCGATGTGCTGCGCGACCGCGGCGTGATGTCGCGCGAGGTGGGAGACGGTTTGACCGAAAACGTCTATCTTCTGCATGTGATGAATATGCAGGATACGAATCGCACGTTCACCGTTAAGCCGGAGGGCCTGCCCGGTATCCGTATGGACGGTCAGGACTCATTCACGGTTCCCGCACTGGGCAATATGACACAGCCGATCAACGTTCGCGTACCCGCGGATGCAGGCAAGCCTGGCGCCAATCCGATCAGCTTCACCATCGTCGACACCCAGAATCCGGATGTGCGCCGCGATGAAAAATCGACCTTCATACAGCCGAACTAAGTGACATGAACGAACTGCGCCAAAATATCGCCGCGCCTTGGTATCGCCATCGCTGGCCCTGGATTCTGATGGCCGGACCGGCTGTTGTGATCGTGGCCGGCTTCATCACGGCCTGGCTGGCAATCATAAGCTACGACGGTCTCGTCGAAGACAATTACTACAAAGTCGGCCTGGCCGTTAACCAGCAACTCAAGCAAAAGCAATTGGCCGCTGATTTGAATCTGGGTGCCGATCTGTCTTTTGTCGAGCCGGGAAGCCAGGTTCGCGTTGTGCTGTCGGGCTTACAGGCGGCTGCCTGGCCGGAAACGCTACAACTCAAGCTCGTTCACCCCACGCGCAAAGGCGAGGATCAATCGTTGCTGCTCCAGCGCGAAGGCCGGCAGTACGTTGGTCAGCTAGCTTCGGTGCCCAGCAGTGGTCGATGGAATGTGATTCTGGATGATCCGGTGGCTGGTTGGCGTATGGATACCGTGTGGGATCTGCGCGCGGATCGGCACGTGATGTTTTCAGCAAAACCCCAATAAGTTTTTATTCAATAGAAAGGAGCAGCATCATGGCTTGGAAAGAACTTTTCACCACCGACGTTGGTCTGGGTAGTCTGGCAGTCATCGTTTTCGTCATTGGCATGTCGATCTTCTTTGGTCGACTGTTTAACAAGAAGATGAACGAAAAGCCGAAGGACGAGTAATTCTTCTGATTCTGGGGCAACGATTATTCATTTGTTGCTGCCCGACCTTGAAAGCCCGGCAAGACAATGTCTTGACGGGCTTTTGCTTTCTGAAGATCAATATCTCAAATCAATCGTTTGACTTTTGGTTGCCGGGATATCAAAAGCGCATTCTTTAAACGAGGGCTTTCCAAATACCCTGACATTGTTGGATAGGCCATAGCCTTCAATGGGAATCATGCCGAAGCGCTTATCCATTTGTTCATCATTATTTTCATCGTGATAAACGATGGCAGCATATTTGCCAGGGGGTAAATCGGCAAACTGGAGCAAGACGGAACCGGTTTTGGCTAGTACGGCAGCGTGTGCCATTGCCTTGGTTTCCTTGGGAAATCCTTCGGGCGAATTGAAAAGGGCTGCTCGAACTGTCCCCTGGCTGTCACGAACACCGTGAACCGTAATGTCAAGGTTGCTACCGGTAGCCAGTGCAAAAGTGCTAATGCACAGTGAGCTGCTTAAAATCAAAATATGCTGAAGGGGCATTTTCATCGTATTGGAACGTGGGCTTATCAAAACGAAAAATTGAGAACATGGGGCGTATGCACACCCCATGCCTATCACTTATTAGCTCAGAATTTCTTCCAGCGTTATGTAATCACCAACACGACCTGTCA
>CAZBMR010000138.1:0-5059 GCA_964492695.1 uncultured Lentimicrobiaceae bacterium | reverse complement strand
AAGAGCATCAAGACTTACACCATTGGCAAGAAGTTTTACAAAGTGGTGGAAACCGCAGACACCTTGGTTGTTTGGCGTGATATTGCCTTAGGCGAAGATGACAGCAAAGCCATAATAGAAATTGCAGAGAAATACCCCGAAGCCACACAAATAGAAGTCAATTACGATTTCAACTTACTGGCAACGCTAAAAGATAAACAAATTGAAGTTGGCAAAAGGTTGTTGAGCCTTACCGTTATTCATTCAGACATTTTTAATCAGTAGGTTATGAAGCAGTTAATAACAAATAAATGGTTTGAAACCTGGAAGTCGATGCTGGATATTGACCTTTCAAAGGCGTTTAAAGATGTGCAGGAAATGCAATTGGAGCCTCATAGTTTTACGTTTTACACCTCTGTTTCGGTCATGTCATCTTCAAAAATTGAAGGAGAGCAAATGGAAGTGGACAGTTATGTAAAGCACAAAATACTGAATGTTGAGTACCTGCCTGAACTTACTGAAAAACCCAATGATCTGTACAAAGCATACCTGTTTGCAAAAGAAAATCCCTTGAATCAAGAAAATTTTCATGCAGCACATAAGCTCATAGCTGCTCATTTATTGCCATCCAGTCAAAGGGGTGTTTTAAGAAATACCGAGATGTTGGTGATGGAGCACAATACCGGTAGAATTCAATATGAAGCGGCACCTCTGCAAATATTAAAAACAGAATACAACAGCTTATGGAAAAATATTGACCATTTGATAATGGCAGATTTGAGTATAGAAGAAATCTTTTACTATGCAGCTTATATTCATTTGGTTTTTGTTGATATACATCCTTTTGGAGATGGCAATGGCAGAATTGGACGACTACTCGAAAAATGGTTTTTGGCAGAGAAATTAGGTGAAAGAGCTTGGTACATACCATCTGAGAAATACTATTATCAAAATGTAAACGACTATTACAGGAATCTGTCAAGGTTAGGAATTTTTTACGATCAGCTTGATTTTCAGAAATCAATACCTTTTTTACTGATGCTACCTCACGCATTGACCAACAAAAAATAAGGATGGACTTAAAGCTATATCAACATATACGCAAGCATTTCCTGAAGGAGACGATTGATTTATTCGACAATTCGACTCAGAAAAATATAGAAGCTTATGATGCTTCTATAGGCTTGGACGAGAAGATTTTAGACGCTGTAAAAAAGTATCTAAAGGCTTACAACACGTATCTGGAATCACAGAAGCAAAACAAAGTTACGCTTCGCTATTATCAGATTTTAGCGATATATTTTACTGAAGTATTTTTCAGAAACCGAGCCAGCAAGGAGTTTGAAGATTTTGCCAAAAGCGCTTTGGCTTATTGGATGGCAACCGGTAGTGGAAAGACCATCATTATGCACATCAATGTTTTTCAATTTATCGAACATAACAAAGGATTCAAAGACCTAGAGCTCATCATCACTACCCCTGGCGTAAACCTGATACAACAACACGAACGCGAAGTTACGCCATTGGTGGAATACCTGAATAAAATGCACCGCAATAAAATCAGGTTTACCATTGATACCACAAGTGCCTTGCTGAATAAAGCCGATGACTTTTTTGATTTTCCTGATAATAAAAAATATCAGCGTTTGATATTGGTTGACGAAGCACATATTGGATTGGGAACAAGCCAAAAAGATGATGAAGGAGAGTTTTTGAAATTAAGAAGAAGGTTGAATATCAAACACAGTTTCCTGTTTGAGTATTCGGCAACCTTCCACAACCTTGACAGCAAACTGGAAACAGAATACAGCAAGTCCATCATTTACGATTACAACTACAACCTGTTTTATCGTGACGGTTACGGAAAAGATTTTTACTTCGAGAAAATAAATGCTGATGCATTGCTCAACGGCAGTTTGGATGATAACCTAGCCTTGAACCTTAAAGTGATTGAAGAGAAGTTAGATGTATTCAACAAATTGAAATACTCGGACATCAAAGACCTTTTTTTAGCAACTACATTTCCCGACCGTCCGCTCATTGCCTTTATGGGTAATACCGTAAATGATAAAAAAGATGAAGGCAAGAAAGGTGATGATGAACTCTCGGATATTTCAAAAATAGTGGACTATCTTGCCAACCTTTCGGAAGCAGATAGAGTAAAATTCAAAAATGTATTCAATAACGAATACAAAGGCAAACTTCGCCTGACAAGAAACACACGGGCAGATGATGAAATCTTACTTTCCTACGGAACAGGTGACTATTGGGGCATTATCAACGTTGGTAATGGCTTGAACTTTATCAACGATTACAAAGGTGAGAATGTAGAGAAAGTAACCAGCACTTCGGTTGTCATCAGCAATATAGAAAAATACCTTTTTGAAAATATTGATAAGCCACAATCCCCCATCAATGTATTGATTGGTAGTAGAAAGTTTGCCGAAGGCTGGAACTGTTTCCGCGTTTCGGTAATCGGTTTGATTAATTTGGGGAAAACCAAAGGCAATAAAATCATTCAGATTTTTGGTCGTGGTGTTCGTTTGAAAGGTTTAAAAAATGACGGTAAGCGAAAAGACCTCAACCATATTGAAGATTATTTTTCGCTTACACATTCTGAAATTGACAAACTGAAAAGATTGGAAACACTTTGCGTTTTCAGTTTGCAACGAAGCTATTTAGAAACCTTTACAGAAGCCGTAAGCAGCGAATTGGAAATAACCAAGACCTTTGAAATTTCAGTTAAGCCAAGTTTGATAAAACTTAATAGCGGTGATGTTGAATTTGACACATATAAGAAGGATTTGAAGATTTTCAAACTGTCGAAAACTTCAGTCGATGTTAAAAGAGTTTTACTCTATCCGAATGACAGGAAAGTAGAATATGAATTTGTGTTGGATGGGAAGCAACAGAAAGCAGCAATCAACAATTTTAGTTTCAGTTTGGATTATCGTACAAACCGGAATGAAGAAGGGAAAAATATTAGAAACACATTAAACCAATGGAATACTGATTACAAATCATTTATCAATTATCAGCCGTTCTTAAAAACCTTAACCGAGCAAGCAGAAGAATCAAACATCCAATTATACAAGGCAGGAGCAACACTTTCCGAAATCAACATACACGATGTTTTGGCATACATTGATGAAATAAAATACAAAGACGAAATGCCTGAATTGGATTTTGACTTTACCGAGAATGTGAACACCAAAATTGCGGAAGAATTTGTTAAGAAAGTTCGGAATAAAATTAACTGGCATTTAAACAGTAGTATCTACCAATACGAAGAAGATTTAAAACAGAGTCAGGGAGACATCAAGGGCGATTTTATTGAGAAATATACCTTGGTGAAGTCATTTAAGCTCTCAAAGAAAGTTGGATCAACAACGAAACAAAAATCAGAAAGTGAACTGAATCAAGAAGTTGCTGATTTCCATAAAACACTGCACGAAAAGATTAGTGGTTTAAAAACTGATAAAATTGGTAATCACTTATATGAACCATTGCTTTATGAAAACACAAATGTCTTATCCTCAGATTTAAAACTAACCCCTGACAAATTGAATAAAGGTGAAAAGAAATTTGTGAAGGACTTTGCTGCTTACATCAATGAAAATCCTGAAAAATTCAAAGACCTTGATGTTTACCTGATGCGAAATGTTGAATCGCTTAAATCTATCGGAATCTATCTTAATGACGATTCAGAAGTATTCTATCCGGACTTCATTATGTGGCTAATCAGTAAAGACAATGTTTACATCAACTTTATTGACCCGAAGGGACAAATGGGAACGAAGGACTTTACTACCGAACAATACAAGGAGAAAGTTACTATTGCAGACAAAGCCTCCAATCCAACTCTGCCAAATATTGAAAAAGAATTAAAGCGCATTTATAAACAGGAATTTACAATCAACTCATTTATATTACTCCGTGATAGTTCAGAGTTAGGTAAAAATCAAAAATCCCAGTGGAAAAAGGAAAATATGATTGCAAAAAACATTTTGCGCCTTGATTGGCACAAGCAAGACGAGAAAGAAAACAATGCAGATCAAACAAAATTAGTTGACAATAAAACGTATTTGGATTGGATATTAGAGAAGACAATATAAGCCCACGCTTCGTAGTCAATTACATTGTCAAGCCCCACAATTTAACGCTACAACCAAAAGCTTTTAAGCAGCGTGTGGCTGTCCCAATGCACGGCAGACCGGAACGAAGTAGCAAATTGACAGAAAGATTACAGTAAAATGAACGCCGCACCCAAAGTAGTTGTAACTCGGATAGGAAACCGCTTCGCAATGCCAAAAGATTCATACACGCAACGCTTAGCAGCCATCATAAAAACACAAACCTAAACCCAGACACCCGACAGCCCGTAAACCGCAGCACTTGAAAGGAATGGAAACACTTCACATACAAACGGCACGAACCATCATCCGGCACTTAAAACTGACGGACCTCACCGACTTTCACCGGTATCGTTCAAATCCGGAAGTGACAAAATACCAGGGTTTTGATGTGATGACCCTTGAACAAGCCGAAGCTTTTATACAAGACAATGCGACCAAACATTTCGGAAAAGCAGGCGAATGGGTTCAGTATGGCATCGAAGCGCTTGAAACAAGGCAGCTCATCGGCGATTGTGCCATCAAACTTGACTCATACGACCCAAGAATTGCTGAAATTGGCATCACCATTTCGCATCTCGAACAAAGAAAAGGTTACGCCAAAGAAGTTCTAAGGGGCCTTTTGGCTTTTCTGTTCGGCACCAAACACATACACCGGGTGGTTGAAACCGTGGATGCCGAAAACATTGCTTCCATCAGGCTGCTTCAAAGCACAGGCTTCAGACAGGAAGGACACTTTATTGAAAACATCTTCTTTAAAGGAAAATGGGGGAGTGAGATGCAATTTGCGATGCTGAAAAGGGAGTGGGTTGTTAGTGAATAATGAACAGTGAACAGTGAACAATGAACAGTGCTTATATTTCTGATACATGGCAGAAATGAACTGCCTTGTTGCTATTTTTGCAGGGAAGGGAAGATTAAATGAATAACCTGGTTTACTGTAATTA
>CAZBMR010000137.1:0-5232 GCA_964492695.1 uncultured Lentimicrobiaceae bacterium | reverse complement strand
ATTTAGAAGGATTCAAAACAACCTGCTCAATACTTCACCAGCTTGGTAGTCTCGGCGCTACCGCCAAGCAAGTTAGGGTGTGGATATAAGCGAGTCAGGGCGCGACACAAAGTCGTACCATTACTTTTAACCCAAGCAGCACCCTGAAGCTCTACTTTTCTCCCATTGCTGCCGCAATAGCTTTTATTTATTGTCCTTAATACATCTGAACGAACAGCCATGCGTTGTATAAGCATTGCCAGAATGCGAGCCGCTTTCGTTCCATGCAAAGCCTTTATACCATACCCCCCATGATGGCGGAGAAGGCATTTCCGTTGAGGTAAAAAAGCCTGCATACGTTCTCAACTGCTCAAATGAGCCATCGCTCCACCATTTATATCCGCCGGGCAAAATTGTAAGACCGGTTGAATTGGTAGAGGTTGTTCCTTCAATCCAGTGTGTGTGCCCTCTTTCCTTGAGGGTAAAGCCCGGATGTATATCTGTAAGGTCATTCCATTCGTCGATGGAGGCAACGTGCCATCCCTGCGGACATAAGCCCTGCGAACCATCGCCCTGGGTATAATTCATTAACTCATCCCATTGATACAATCCACCGTATTCCCTGCAATTGGCCGGATCGTTGCCGTAACAATACTTTTCAATAATTCCATTATTGGTCATGGTTGTTTCGCTTTGTATCATGGTGCCTATGTTGAGGTTTTCCTTGAGCCAGCATACGCCCTCAATCATTACCGTTGCATACAACTGTCCGGCATGCTTCACCGCTTCTGTTCCGGCACAGGGCACCCCCTCGATCATCGCAAAGCTCATATGGCTGTTGATGTCGGGTGAGCCTTCAAGCACATCACTGGCAGCAACACCGTAGGGACTCTGGCTGTAGCCAACATACCACAGGGTATCGCCCCAAACGTATTCGAAGTCTGATGCGGCAATTGTTTTATTGGATGGTCTTTTGTTCAGTGTTCCTTGATAGACCAGCTTCGCGGCTGCTGCAACTGCATTTGCCGGATGAAGAATTTTAATGTGTTGACTAAACATTCCATCGGTAGCCCATAGAAGCGTAACACCATTTGCAGGCGGGTAATAGGCGAACAGGTGGCTGCCACGTACCAGCTCCTGCTCAAAGCTGGCAAGGGTTTGCCCTTTCTGCAGTGTGGCTGTCAGCATGAGCCTGCCAGCTTCGGGCATATACACCTCAAAGTTTGTTTTGCCTCCTTCAACAGGATTGGGGTAGTTTTGCGAAAGGGTAAATGCTTCCTCCTGCAGTTGTATGTTTGGCAATCCCACAGCATAATCCAAAACTAAAATCGTATCCGGATTGTAAAGGATGGTGTCACAGCCTTTGGTTATGTTTCTGATCAATATGCTGTCTAACCTCACAGCCTCTCCATAATAATGTCCTGCAAAGCTTATTGCAAGGTTTTGCTGGGCGCTAATGCCATTCCCAAAGATAATTATTTGAGAAATAAGTAGGTAATATATAATTTTATTCATGTGATTCTGATTATTAGAGATTAAAACACCGACCTGTCAGAATTTACATCTGACAGGTCGGTAAAATGTTAATAACAGGGTGTCGGATATGGCCCTCCATAATAATTCACATACATCGTCCAGGTTGGTGATTCAGTTGTATTGTTAGTAAAATATAAAATTACATCATTTGAAACAGTGAAACCCTGGCCTCCGTATCCGCTTTTGGGTTGCATATGTATGATGCCATCATCTCCGTTTGTCCAGGTAATACATGTAAGTTTCTCATAGTAATGTTGTATTCCAGGCGTATTTCTATCCAAATCTATATCCTCCAATACACAACTGCTATTAACCAGTGAGTTGAAATCGAAAGCATACGGACAACCCTGATTGCCATTGTAATTCACTTCAACAGTACCGTATTGAGAACATTGTAATTGCTCCCCGTCATCGCTTTGAAGACCAATAGCTGAAAGTTTAAATGCCAGCAAAGCAATAGGAACAAACAAGACCAATAAAAATTTATGATTTTTCATCGTAATCGAATTATTATTAAACAAGTTTTACATTTAGAGCAATCGGTCTTGGACTGTCTGTTGGGCTCAAACAGACAGCCCACGCTTATCGAATTTATTCTTCCCTAAAAAGAAAATATGCTTGTTTTTGTAAGTGACCAATCCACACACAGATGAAAGACCCGCAAAACCTTTGGCATTCCCAAAGCGCTTGAAGATAGCCTTGAAGAAATTAGTGGCGTGCAGGGAGTAGGTAAATAGTTGTTTATTAATTATATACATCTCTAATTGTTGAGTCTGCAATTTGTCTGTTTGCAGTTGCTTTGTAAGTTTTAAATATAGGCATAACTTAAGCTTCAAAACAAGTGCAAGGTGTAATTTAGAAGCTTTCAAAACAGGGAAAATTTTTGGCTGTTGGCTATCAATTTGGGACATGAGCAATTCCTTTTATATGTAGATCATTGATATCATCAAAGCAGTAGCCTGTCGGGCTACATTGTGCGTACCCCCCGGATTCATCCGAAGGGGTATGCGTGGGAAGGACCTACGACCTTATCAGACAAGGTATTATGAAAGTCTCTTTAAAATTTTACCAATTTTGTGGTTTCGCTTGTACCATCCTCAAACTGCGTTACCATCAGGTAAATGCCTGGGCATTGATTGGCTAAGTCATAAATTTGCAACTCACCATCATGAAAGGATTGTATCACTTCTAAAAGCTGGCCACTTTGGTTGTAAAAGCTGATGCTTCTTATGTGTTGCAAGTAGGGATACACAATTTTAAAGCTTTGTCCAAATGGATTGGGGCTCACCTGTAGGCGTGCGTTTACCAGCGGGTTTTGGGGTAAACCAACCACCATTTGGTTTTCGATGGCGCCCATATCCACTCGTATGCCAAAGATTCGTGGGTTTCCAAGCAAGTCGGTTGCCGGCAGGTGGAGGCCGGTGGTGTCGGGTGTGCCGGTGTTTACACAGGGCGAGCTGTCTAACAGTGACCAGTCAGCAGCCAGGCCATCGTAATCTGGTCCTGCACCTGCAGTGGGGTTTACAAACTGTGGGTCTTCGTGGATGTTGCCTTCACCTTCATAAAAGTCCGGCCTGTCTGGGTTGCAGGAGTAGGCGAGGTCGGCTTTTACGTCATCTAATGTATAAAGTTGTATTGGATCCCAATATATTTCATCACTTTCATTACCATATATGATCATGTTTCTGACTTTAATATTTGGGCTTATAATTATCAGACCACAAATTTTATGAACAAACCCCTCATTATTTGCAACAGTATTATTAGAATATGATGAAACTGAAACCGAATGTCCATTCATTAGCCCAGGGCCTTTATTATTCACTATTAAATTATTAAAAACAAAACATTTGTAGCTCGTCTCATATAATGCACCATTAACACTAATATTGTTGGCGATTCTATTATTAAAAATAATGGAATTATTTGTTTGCGCTCCAAGCCAAATAGCAGATCCCGATCCGGAAACCATTGTTCCCCATGCCGTCTCTGAGAATCTAATTGCTTGGTTTCTCGTGAAAATACTATTAGAAATTTCTATTTTGATTACATTATTTATCCAAACTGCACCTCCTTCTGCTAAAACACGATTGTGATGAAAGAAACTGTTTCTGATGACACAAGATTGTTGATTAATAACCATTATTGCGCCTCCGGAAAAACAAGCCATATTGTTCGAGAAAACAGAATTTTCGATGAGAATGCTTGCATATCCATTAGCATAAATTGCTCCGCCTTTTAAGTCTTCGTTATATGGATTCAAAGGGGAACTACCGGGCTGAATGGCTTTACCATTGCTGAAATTGCAATAATTTAGAATTGAGGTATCATTTTGGTTTTGCAAAAACTTTATCCCTCCCCATCCTCCGGCAAGTGTTGTAGTATCAGCAAAACTATTGGTATCGGCAACAGTGAATGTAACAGGAAGGTTTGCAGAACCAAGTGCTTTTATTTTTCCTGTTACTTCGATGTTGTAATTACCCTGAAACGCCACATACACCCCAGGGTGGATTGTGAGTGTTGCAGGATATTGAACGATAATATCGTTGTATATTTTTACAGTGTCTGACGACCATGTTGTGTCGTTTTTGATGAGTTGTTGACCCATTGTTTGATTTTTGGAGAAAAAAACTACCCAAAGCATCAAAAAGGAGATAGTTAATTTTTTCATACTCGGACTAATTTAGTTAAATAAGTGCAGACAATTGTTTGCCCTGCACGAAATATTAGATTTATTCTTCAATCGGAGGTATGTTCACGGGTGTACCATACCAGATCAAATATTTATGCCAATAAATGTTATCAGATGGGTTCGGATTATTAGTCCAGAGGTCCATTGCTTTGAAATAAAGACCTTCGATTTTTTCACCTGAGGGAATATCATTAGTCCCATTATAAATTATATAATGCCCCTGTGAAAGAAAATACTGCAAGGAATCATACGTAATACATGGTGGAGTTAAAGAATGCTTGTAAAAAATCCTTCCAGGATAATTATCATTTGAAATGGTTGGTGAATTTGCAATATTTATCCACGCATTATGCGGAAATGGCAAAGCAATGTCAGGGTTGTTTAAGCGGCGTTTGAGTTCCTGTCCTGCATCGCTTAATCCAAAGTAGCTGCCATCGCAACGGCCAAGCATATTGCCATAATACCAGTTGTCATCGGTTGTTATCTCCTCATAGTAAATTAATGGTTTAATCCCCAGCCCTGCCGTCAACTCCATTTCAAAATCGCCTGATTTCATAGTGGATTCCTGCAAATCGGCAATAATCAAAAATTTGTAATCAGCATCAATGTTTTGCAATTCTGTTTGCAGGTCGGCTACCAATTGGTTGTAAACGGCAACGATATCACTCATATTGACAGTACCATTCGTGTTAACGTTCAATGAGTAATTTCGCTTATAGCTAACCACATCATCAAAAGTGGTATCTGTAGCCTGTTGCACATTAAACAAAGCTTCCAGGTACCACATGGCACTGTCGGGCGAGATAAACTCTTCGCTTTTTAATCCGGATTTAATTTTTTGGTTAAAGTTGTTCAGCTTGCTCCACAAAGCCATTGCTTCGGAAGTATAAGTCGGGCTGGCATGTTCTGTGTCAACAATCCTGGAGTCCTTTTTGCAGGAATAAAGCACAGAAAGCATCAAAACCAGCGCAATCATTATAAAACGATACTTCTTCATCTTTTAATTTTTTTTTAGTTAGTTGAAT
>CAZBMR010000136.1:0-5252 GCA_964492695.1 uncultured Lentimicrobiaceae bacterium | reverse complement strand
GGAATACTGTCCGCCATCAGCCTGGAATCGTGTCCGCCATCGCGTGGAATACGCAGCTTGGCATGGTCACGGGCAATGACGCGCCGCCCCCAGGCATCTGGCATGGTGTCAGCGATCGCGCCATGGAAAACGCTGTCATGCGCCGACGCCGCCTTATGCGGCTGGTGACCGGCCACCAGTTGCAAGTCAGCCGATACGTTAAAACGCTCAGGGTGGGTCAGCCAAGCCACATCGTAAGCAAAGGCACAGTTCTCACGCCGTCCTTGTCGAACATAGACAAGCGATCCCAGAGGCAAGCCAGCTTGGCCGATGCCCAACTGGACTTGCTGACGAATCGCAACGGCCGCGACCATCAGAGCGCTCCAGAAATGCCAGCCTTGTTGTGCACCCGCTTGGGCAGGCGTTCGTCCATCAGCGTCAGACCAATTTCATCGTTCTGTGTGTCCAGCAACTGCTCCAGCGCTCGGATCTCCCCGAAGACATGCAGCGCCCGGGCGAAGAAATGGATCGGGATACGCGCATCGCCTTTTTCCATACGGCGCACGGTCGACAAGGACGCCCCCATGCGTTCGGCGAGCGAGGCCTGCGAGATGTGACGCCGCCGCCGTGCCAGCGAAATATCACTGCCCAGCTTGATGATGGCCCGTTCGACAGGAAGTGGAAGGGGGGATTCCATCATTAATGTTCCTTATGGATACTTATTACAGAATAAACATTCTCAAAAGAATGATTGTATACAGTCAGGCATCTGGAATTCAATTCCCAGACACCAAGCCCAGGCTCTGCATAGTGCTTCGATGCCGTCATCGCTGTCCAGCACTCACCCTGGCTTGAGCCGGTGCTTTTGCGTCTGCGCATGCTGCCGATCCGGCTCCACATGCAGATACCGCTCCGTGGTCTGCACCGACGCATGCCGCAGGTTATCCCGCACCACCAGCAGCGGAATCCCCGCATCGAGCTGATGGGTCGCCGCCGTGTGCCGTAGCCAGTGCGTCGTGGCGGTCTTCAGTAGCCGGGCCTGCTCCGGATCCGCACAGGCCTTGGCGGCGGATTCGAACAACGCCGTCACGATCTGGTGCACCGCCTTGCTGGTGATCGGACGACCCTTGCCATACAGATCCATCAGCAGCGGTTCGGGCTGGTACGGATTCGGCCAGGGACTGCGGCCCAGGGCGATGCGGTAGGCCTGCAGCGCTTCTAGTGCATCTTCCGGTACGGGCACCGGCAACCCAGTGTGCCCCTTGCCGCTCACATGCAGCCACCACTGGCCACGGCGCTGCACCAGATCGGCTGTGCTTGCCTGCGCCATTTCGCTTCTGCGCAGCCCCGTCAGGTACAAAAACCCCATCAGAAACTTCGTGCGCTGGTAATGCGCCCTGTCCCTGGCCGTTTCACGCGGCCATGTCTCCAGGTGATCCAGCACGAACTGCCAGCTCTCCTGCCCTAGGTAGCGCTGCACAGTCTGGTTGCGCGGCCGGGTCGAACGTGTGCGCGCTGCGCGCAGTGGGTTTCCTGCCAGGTAGCCCACAGCACACAGGTACTCGAACAACCCGAACAGGATGGTGACCGCTTGCTTGGCCGCTGACGGCGACAAGCCCGACACAAACGGCCGCCAGGCCGGGTTGGGTGAGCCGTCTGCCAGGCGCCTTGTCGGTCGGCGCACTGACTGCCAGGCTGGATTGGGCACTCCGGGAGCGAGGTAACGCGGCTCGGACTGCAGGCACCAGGTCTCTCGGGGCTGGGGGTCTTGCAGGAATTGCTGGTAGGCCACCAGATCCTCGGCCATCAGCATGGAAAGCGTCTGTGAGCGCGAAGCACACCAAGCCAGCAATCGCTCAGCTTCCCGTTTGTAGCTGTCAAAGGTGTGTGGGCTGCCCTGGTGCCGCATCAGCCATCCGGAGACTGCGTCCACATCGTTGTTGGCGCGGGTGAGGGTGCGTGCGCCGACATTGCCCGCTGGCCGCTCGGGCAGGGCGGTGAGCGAGCCGGGTGTCCAGGCTTGGGGCAGGGCAGGCGTACTCATCGGGTCGATACAGTTGTGATTTTCTCTTGCAACCTGCCCTACAGGCTCTGTACCTCAAAGCCCACCACCGAGCGCGTTTGCTGGCTGAACTCCACGCCGATCAGGTGAATCGGCTCGCCCCGGCTGCGGTATTTGTCGGAGTAAGCGCGCTCAACGATTTGTGCCAGCGCCCGGCCCTCAGGCACCAGCTCTACTACCTTGAACTCGAACAGGTAGATATGGCCGTTGAACAGAACGGTCATGTCGATGCGCCCGTGGTGGGTGACATCTTCAAGCCGGATATCCAATCCCAGCGCGGCAAAGTGGCTGTAAAACACGCTGGCCCAGTAACCCTCGTAGCGTGCAATCGGGCTGTTGCGGTACCAGTCGTGGGGAATACTGGCAAAAAATGCGTTGAACAGTGTGTGCAACCCGGAAAAATCGTTGGCCTGCAGTAGGCGGTAGAGCTGCCCGGTCTGGCGGTCGGTGGCTGAGGTACCACCCTTCAATGCCTTGAGCAGCGCGCCATTGAGGCTGGCCTGCACTTCTAGGTTGGGATATTTGAGCGTGTACTCAATGCGCGCGCCCATGGCAAATTCCGAAGCAATCGTCAGGTAGCCCGCCTGGAACAGCAGCGCCTCAGGCGCCAGGGCATCGACATCAAAGGTGCTGAGCAGGTCCTCCATGGCCACGGTCTGACCCAGCTCGGGTGTGAAAGTGTGGTGCTGGGTCAGTACATCAATCAAAAACGTGGGTGTGCCGGTCTCGAACCAATAAGGACGGAACTGGCGCTCCTGGAACAGCAACAGCAGGTCAAATGGGTTGTAAACACTCTGGCCCGTCCAGTTGTAGCCGTTGTACCAGCGGCGGATTTCGGTGCGATCCAGCCCGGGCAGCTCGGGGGCAAACACCGTATCGACATCGGCATCGGTGTAGCCACACAGGGCGCTGTATTCGGAGGAGACGGTGATGTCGCGTAGGTTGTTAAGCCCCGAGAACAAACTCACTTTGCTGAACTTGCTCACTCCCGTGAGCATGGCAAAGCGGATGTGCGCGTCGGCGTCTTTGATCACCGAATACAGGTTGCTCAGGCCGTCGCGCATCTGTCGGGCGATATCGCTATCCGTGATGTTGTCCAGAATCGGCTTGTCGTATTCATCGACCAGCACCACCACGCGCTGGCCGGTCTGGGCGTGGATTTGCTGCAGCAGCTCGGTAAAGCGCCCCGAGATGCTGCGCTGCGCACAGGCTACGCCCCAGCGTTGTTGCAGGTAATCCAAGGTTTCTTCGATTTTGGTGTCCAGCGCCTCGCGGCTGTGCAGCACGCCAGCGCCAAAGCTGATGCGCACCACCGGGTTGCGCTGGCTCCAGTCCCAATGCGCCTCAGCGTGCAGTCCGGTAAACAGGGCCTGGTTGCCCTCGAACAGCTCAGCGATGGTGTCGATGAGCAGGCTTTTGCCAAAGCGGCGCGGGCGGCTGAGAAAGTAGTGCGTGCCCTCATCAATCAGCCGCAGGATGTGCGGCGTTTTATCGACGTAGTAGCAGCCGTCTTCGCGTATCCGAGCAAAGGTCTGGATGCCTATGGGTAGCTTGCGGCGGGGCTGGGGGGCGACGTCGGCGTGGCTCATCTGGGTCATTGTGTCATTCCAAAAGCGCTGGGCATTCAACTAGGAGCACTGTCTGCATGGTCACCTGCCCCCTGCATCTTGCGACACAGAGTGGGCAGCCGAGGCCCTTCAACCTATCGCGCCTCGTTCAGCAGCGCTGTCTTGGGCACCTGTGCCAGCCTCACCGGTGCCGCTGTGCCCACTTCCTCCACTGTCCAGTGATGTAGCCGCCCGTCTCCGGCGTGCGCCCCAGCAGGCCTATGTGCAGTGAAGTCACGCTGATTTCTTCCAGGTCATGCTGAGGTAAGTGGGCCATCAGGTGGGGTGGGTCGGGAGACGCTGGAATGTTTCACGGGATTTTGAGGGGGCGGCTTAAAAGAGTGCAAGTCCATGATTTGGTTCGCTTTTCTGGCGTGAAACAGGGGTTTTGGCCGTGAAACATTGAGCCAGGTGGGTTTTTTCAGGAGGGTTTTTGGGCTGGGATCATAGCGCTTCGACATTATGGTAATAATGACTAAAAAAAGGGTGATAACGTTCTGATAAAACCGTAATGCGTGCGTACATAGACGGATTGAGGTCTAAAATCCGCCTGTTCTGACCAGTTTTAAGGGGTGGCCATGTCCAGAGTGACCGAGGTGAAGTACGAGCTGGTGGCCCAGGCCTGTGCCGAGCTGTTTCGCGCCGGGGAGTCGGTGAGCTTTGCCAAGGTCTATCAGCGCATTGGCTCTCGCGGTGGCCAGCAGGTGGTGACGGACATGATTCGCCGTTGGCGCCAGGACATTGCGCAGCGTCTGTTGGCTGAGCGTGAGCACCCGCAATTGCCTCCGGCACTGGTTCAGGCGTCGGATGGCTTGATTGCCAGTCTGTGGCAGCAGGCGCTGTCGCAAGCCCAGCAGGGGTATCTACAGCAGGCCGAAGTTCTGGCGCAGCGGGAGCTGGAGTGGCAGCAAAAGCTCGATGCTGCCCAGGGGTATGTCGATCAGGTGGATCGGGAGAATCTGGAGGTCAAGGCGCACCTTGCCCGGGCGCAGGGGGAGTTGCAGGCGAAGGAGGCTGCGCACCAGGAGCTTCTGGAGCGGCATCAGGCTTTGCAGCTGCAGCTGGCCCAGACGGAGCGTGAGCGGGCGCTGGCCCGGGAGCAGGTGGGGCAGTTGGAGGGGGCGCTGGAGTCCGAACGCCAGCGGCATGGGGATGCGATAGAAGCGCTCAAGGCGCAACATGCAAGTGAGTTGCATCAGGTGCGCGTGCAGGCGGATGCGGATCGCAAGCATTTGATGCTGCAGACCGATGAGTTGCGCCAGGCGCACCGGGCGCAGGCGGAGCAGCTTCGTGAGCAGCTCGAAGGGGCCCGGGCGACGGTGGATGCCAGTCGCCTGCAGATCAATGCGGCGCGGGAGGCGGGTTCACGCTGGCAGGGCAAAGCGGAGCTTTTGCAGCAGGAGTTGGCTGAGCTCAAGGGGCAAGTGGCCAAATCTCAGGAGGAGGCGGCGCGCTGGCAGGGGAGGGCGCAGGCGCTGCAGGAGGCTTTGGGGGAGGCGCGACAGCAGGTGGCGTTGCTCAGTGAGCGGGTGGGGGCTCAGAAAGAGGGTCTGAACCGCCCCGGGAATTGAGGAGGCTTCAACTGCTGAGAAGATGAAGCCATG
>CAZBMR010000135.1:0-5281 GCA_964492695.1 uncultured Lentimicrobiaceae bacterium | reverse complement strand
CCATCGATGATTCTGGGTTCGGCACAAAAATTTGTCACGCTTCCATCGAGGATTCTGGCTTCGGCACAAAAATTTGTCACGCTTCCATCGAGGATTCTGGCTTCATCTTCCTGATGGTTAACCCCTACAGGGTTCATATTTCATCATCCGTCCCCACCCCCGGATGAATCCGGGGGTTATTGTCGGGATAGCCCTACAGGCTATGAAATGAGGCTTATCAGGAGACGTATCCTCAGCAACTTCCATCTCAGAGTCAGTCCGGCATGCCTCACATTCATCCTGAAATTGGTATACTCAAAATTGTGAAAGTGAGTTTTAGACTTACACACTTTGGGGGATATTACCAAAAAAACCTCGTGTCAGCCCTTTGTGGCTCTTTGTGCCTCCTTTGAGGAACTTTGTGTAATAGCTATTTTAAGTCTGGAGGTCTGGGAGTCTGAAGGTCTGGGGGTCTGGGAGTCAGCTTGCGCCAGCCACCAAAAGCCAAAAGCCAAAAGCTAAAAGCCAAAGACCTAAGATCAAAAAATCAAAACAACTTCAGCACATTCGCAATGATGAAACCCAGGTAGTTGCCCACCACATAACCAATAATGCCCATCGTAATGCCGGGAATGATGATGTCTTTGTTTTTGAGCGCACCCGCCACCACCGGGACAAAGGGCGGACTGCAAATCATGGCCGTTGACGTGATGATCACCGTGTCGGAATCGATCTTGAAGAAACGCGCCAGCAACACCTGCATAGCCAGCGAACCAAACACCGCCATCGTCACATAGGCAAACAAGCCCGGGGTGATGCCCGAAAAATGCCGCACATCGGCCATGGACGAAACCACCAGGCTGAAGATCAGGATCAGATACATGCCCGACTCAAAGGTTTTCTCAATCTTATTGATGGAAGGCAGAAAAGAGGCCGCCAAACCAAGCGTGGTGATGCTCAGGATCACCACCACCATCATCATGCTGTCGGCCACGAGGGTGCTCAATCCTACGGCGATGCCAAAAATGAGGATGGCCAGTCCGTAGGCTTTGAGCAGCGGCACAAATACCGAGCGCCTGAAGATGCCCCAAAAGGGGTCTTTGCCATCGAGGTCGCGGATGCGCACCTCATCCTGCCTGTAGGGATAGGCCGGCAACACCTTGTTGAACAGCCGCTGACCCACACTCATCAAAAAGCTCAGGTAGGCCACCCCAATGATGAGGTCGTAGGTGTGCGTTAAAATATAGGTGTTGGCATCCACATCGAGCATCATTTTCAGGGCTGCCAGGTTGGGCGTGCCGCCGGTGTAAACGCCCACCAGCAAGCCGGATACTTTCCAAAGGTCTTTCATGCCGAAACCCCTGAAGATAAAATAGCCCAACACCACTACCACCACCACCGAAACAATGCCGGTGAGCAGGGCGATGAGGTTTTTTCCGGCCATCTTGCCCCATTGCCGCACATCGGCCGAGAACAACACCAGCGGAATGGCCAGCAGGATGGTGATGCTCATCAGCGTATCGCGCAGCTTGTAGATTTCAAAAGCCAGCAGCTGATCCGGGCCAATGCTGCCGGCCGCAAGCAGGGCATTCACTTCTTCCACTCCGGCTTTGGGGTGCAGCAGCATGTATTCGTGCAACACCGTGCCCATCCCCGGAAGGATCCCGATGTTGCCGATGATCAAACCAATCAGATAGGCAATGATGACCGATCCGAGCTTATTCACAAAAGGAAAGCGGTGACACAGGTGCAAAATCAAAATGGGTGTCAGCACATAAAACAGCACCAGGGCAATGATCGTGAGTTCCATACAGGCAGCTTTACAGGCAAAGGTAAAAAAAAGTGACTTCAGCGACGCGAGAGAATAAAGTGAGGTGAGCGAGGGAGCGATTGGGGCGGGACATAAGTGTTAGAATTCATATCCAACATCTTTCATATATTTGTGCTTTAAAGCAGAACTCATGGATCAAATTCAATCTGAGATTTACAAGCCTGTTCACCACATCCGCATCGTGACGGCGGCTTCGCTGTTCGACGGGCACGACGCGGCCATCAATGTGATGCGGCGCATCATTCAGGCCAGCGGGGCCGAGGTGATTCACCTGGGGCACAACCGCTCCGTGCACGAGATTGTGAACACGGCCATTCAGGAAGATGTGCAGGCCATCGCCATCACCTCCTATCAGGGCGGGCATATCGAGTATTTCAAATACATGTACGATTTGCTGCAGGAGGCAGGCTGCGGTCACATCCGCATCTTCGGCGGCGGCGGCGGCGTGATTCTGCCTGCCGAAATGGACGAGCTGCACCAATACGGCATCACACGCATCTATTCGCCCGACGACGGCCGCGCCATGGGCCTGCAGGGCATGATCAACGACCTGCTGCAAAAGTCTGACTTCCCGACAGGTAAGCTCGCAGAATTTGATGTGTCGGCACTCACCGTAAAAAACCACCGCCTCATCGGTCAGCTCATCTCGGCAGCTGAAAACTACCCCGCCCAGGCCAAAGAACTTATTGCCGGTCTGCAACAGAAAACCCAAAAACGCGCTCCCGTGCTGGGCATCACCGGTACAGGAGGTGCAGGAAAATCGAGCCTTGTGGACGAAATCGTCCGCCGCTTCGTGCACGACCAGCCGGGCAAAACACTCGGCATCATCTCCGTCGATCCCAGCAAACGCCGCACCGGCGGTGCCTTGCTCGGCGACCGCATCCGCATGAATGCCATCGACCATCCCGACATCTATATGCGCTCGCTCGCCACACGGCAAAGCAACCTGGCCATGTCGCAATATGTGCGCGATGCCGAAACCATCCTGCAGGCGGCAGGCTTCGACCTCATCATCCTCGAAACCTCCGGCATCGGGCAAAGCGACACCGAAATCATCGATCACAGCGACCTCTCGCTCTATGTGATGACACCAGAATATGGCGCAGCCACCCAGCTCGAAAAAATCGACATGCTCGACTTTGCCGACCTCATTGCACTCAACAAATTCGACAAGCGCGGCGCTGCCGATGCCCTGCGCGATGTGAAAAAACAATACCAGCGCAACCACCGCCTGTTTGATGCCGATGCCGACAGCATGCCCGTGTTTGGCACCATCGCCTCCCAGTTCAACGATCCCGGCGTGAATGCCCTGTATCTGGCGCTGCTCGCCAAAATCAACGAAAAAACCGCTGCTGTTTTTCTGACGAGTATGGCCCATCCCGAGGAGATGTCGGAAAAAATCTTCATCATCCCGCCCAAAAGGGTGCGCTACCTGAGCGAGATTTCGGAAACCGTGCGCGGCTACAACAGCTGGGCCATGGAGCAGGCTGCCGTGGCGCAGCGCCTTCAAAGCCTTACCGAAAGCAGCCGGCTGTTGCAGAATCAGCCCCTGCATCAGGAAGCCCTTCAGCCACTCATCAAAGCCGAACAACAACGACTTCACCACAGCGTGACGGCCCTCCTCGACGATTGGGAAGCAAAGAAAAAACGCTACCGCGACCCCTGGTATGTGTTCAAGGTGCGCGACAAGGAAATCAGGGTGGCCACCCACACCGAAAGCCTCTCGCACCTGCAGATACCCCGTGTGGCCATGCCTCCGTTCAGGTCGTGGGGAGAAATCGTGCGCTGGTCGCTGCTCGAAAATGTGCCGGGCGAATTTCCCTATGCCGCCGGCGTGTTCCCTTTCAAACGCGAAGAGGAAGACCCCACGCGTATGTTTGCCGGTGAGGGCGGCCCCGAACGCACCAATCGCCGCTTCCACTACGTGTCGCGCGGATTGCCGGCCAAGCGCCTTTCAACCGCCTTCGACTCGGTGACGCTCTATGGCGAAGACCCCGACCGCCGTCCCGACATCTATGGCAAGATCGGCAACGCGGGCGTGTCCATCGCCTGCCTCGACGATGCCAAGAAACTCTATTCGGGTTTCAACCTGGCCGACCCCAAAACCAGCGTGAGCATGACCATCAACGGGCCTGCACCTACGCTGGTGGGCTATTTCATGAATGCCGCCATCGACCAGCAATGTGAGTTGTATATCCGTCAAAACGGCCTCGAAAAAGAAACCAATGCCATCATCGACGAGATCTACCGGCAAAAAGGACAGCCCCGCCCGCGCTATCAGGGTGCTTTGCCCGAGGGCAACGACGGCCTCGGCCTGATGCTCCTCGGTGTGACAGGCGACATGGTGCTGCCTGCCGAAGTGTATCAGCGCATCAAAGCCGACACACTCTGCCGGGTGCGTGGAACCGTGCAGGCCGACATCCTGAAGGAAGACCAGGCGCAGAACACCTGCATCTTCAGCACCGACTTCAGCCTCAAGCTGATGGGCGATGTGCAGGAGTATTTTATTCAGCACGGGGTGCAGAACTTCTATTCCGTATCCATCTCGGGCTACCACATCGCCGAAGCCGGAGCCAACCCCATCAGTCAGCTGGCTTTCACACTTGCCAACGGCTTCACCTATGTGGAATACTATTTGTCGCGCGGCATGCACATCGATGACTTTGCCCCCAACCTGAGTTTCTTCTTCAGCAACGGCATCGATCCCGAGTTCAGCGTCATCGGCAGGGTGGCCCGGCTCATCTGGGCCAAAGCCATGAAAAATAAATATGGTGCCAACGAGCGCTCCCAAAAACTGAAATACCACATCCAGACTTCGGGCCGTTCGCTGCACGCGCAGGAGATCGACTTCAACGACATCCGCACCACACTGCAGGCACTTTATGCCATCTACGACAACTGTAACTCGCTGCATACCAACGCCTACGACGAAGCCATCACCACCCCCACCGAAGAAAGCGTCCGTCGTGCCATGGCCATTCAGATGATCATCAACCACGAGCTGGGCCTGGCCAAAAACCAAAACCCGCTGCAGGGAGCCTTCATCATCGAGGAGCTGACCGCCCTGGTGGAAGAAGCCGTGATGGCCGAATTCGACCGCATCACCGAACGCGGCGGGGTGCTCGGTGCCATGGAAACGATGTATCAGCGCGGAAAAATTCAGGAAGAATCGCTGCACTACGAAACCCTCAAGCACACCGGACAGCTGCCCATCATGGGCGTGAACACCTTCCTCAGCAGCAAAGGCTCACCCACGGTGATCCCCGGCGAAGTGATCAGGGCCACAACCGAAGAAAAAGAATACCAGATTGCCATGCTCCGGCTGCTGCACGAAAGATGGACCGCAGAAACAGCCGAAGGCTTGTCAAACCTGCGCCATGCTGCACTTCAAAACAAAAATGTGTTCGAACTGCTGATGGAAACCACCAAGTTTGCATCCATCGGACAAATCACCCGCATGCTCTTCGAAGT
>CAZBMR010000134.1:3236-5361 GCA_964492695.1 uncultured Lentimicrobiaceae bacterium | reverse complement strand
TGGTTGGGGAACGAAAGGGTGAGCACATCGGTGGCCGGATTTGGAAACGCGCGGATATTGCCAGCCAGGCTTTGTTCCGGCTGTCCGGTGTAGATGTCCACATTCCAGTCGGCGGTGAACACCCCCCTGCCATGGGAGGCTGCAATCACCTTGTTGTCGGTTTCGCGCAGGCGCAGCATGTCCACACGCACATGGCCCATGCCATCCGCAGCGGGCAGCCATTCGGTCTGGGCTTCGTGAAGCGTGTTGGTAGTCCAGATGCCCGTTTCGGTGGCAATCATGGCCTGAGCCGAATTTTGGGGGTGGAAAATGGCCCAGCGGATGGGCATATCGGGCAGGTTGCCTTCGCATTCGAACCAATCGTTGCCGCCGTTGAAGCTTTGCCACACCGACGAAACGCCGTAGTTGGAGAAGGTGACGAGCAGGGTGTCTTCCGAGCCGCCGATGGCCACCGACGAAATGTTGGCGGTTGGGAAGCTGCTGCTCCCGATGTCCAACACCTGGGGCTGATCGGATTGTGCATTTAAAACTTTGTACAGTCGGCCCGATTGGGTGCCTGCAATGAGCGTTGTAGTGCCCGGAGGCGAATACTTTGAAAATCCGACATACGAAAACGGCACATTGTTGGCGGTGCCGAGGTTGACCTGACTCAGTCCTGATTCGCTGCCTATTCCGCTGATGCGGATCAGCTGACCGGCATTCGAACCGTCGAAGCCTACCGCATTGGCATAGAGTGTGTTTGTGCGGTAATCATAGTCGGCAGGCGAGATAAAGGTGCCATTGTCGGCATTCACATAATCATAATTGCTGTTGTTTTTGAAGATGTAATAGCTGTTGTAATACACCGAGGTGATGTAGAGGTTGGGTTCGTTTTGATCCCAGAAGCAGTAAGCACCATCGCCTCCGCTAATCATATCGTTGATGGTGAGGGTGTTGGCCGTGTATTTGAGGCTGCCGTTATCTTGCAGTCCGCCCACAAACTGTTCGCTGCCGCTGTTGGGGTTGATGGCACAGCTGTAGAACTGCAGGCTGTTGAAAGCCTGATTGCGTTCGGTGAAGGTGGGGATGGAGAGCTGGGCGTTTTGCGAGAGAAACACACCGCCGTCGCTCGAAAAGATGGCCTGCTGCGGGTTGGCAGGGTTGAACTGGATGTTGTGCTGATCGGCATGCACATAGGCATCACCGCCACCGGAATACATCAGCGACCAGTCGGAAATCTGGTTCCAGCTTTGTCCGCCATTGGTCGACTTCCACAGGTCGAGCCCGCCGGTGAAGAGGTGGTTGGGGTTTGTGGGATCAACTTTCAGCACAAAGGCGTGCCATGCCAGTGTGCTCCAGCTGTTGGAAGGAATGTTGACGGGCGACCAGCTTTGTCCGCCATCGGTTGACCTGGCCATGTAGCGGCCGCGGTAGTAATAAAAACCATCGTTATAGCCGGCGGCAAACTGGGCATAAACAATATTTGGGTTTGAAGCGGAGGCAGAAACAAGGGTTCGTGCCGGGATATTGTAGTAGCTCTGCTGCTGGATGAGGCTGTTGTAGTAGGTGTAGGCCGTCCAGCTGCCGGATGTGCCTGCGTCGGACCAAAGCACCACTGCACCGCCTTTGAGGTCGGTGTTTTCCATCGTTCCCACAAAAATGCGGTTGCTGGCTGAGATTTCAATCTGTGCCGGGGCATAAGGTTTTCCGGGCTGCCCTGGGATATCGGGCAGCACCTGCTGCCATGAGTTGCCGCCGTCGGGCGAGCGGTAGAGACCGTCGGTGGGCTGGCTTTGATGCACAGTGCCTTCGTATTCGCCCGAGACCACGGCGGCATACACCACGCTCTGGCCGTTTTCGACGCGCACTTTCACGTCGGTCACATAGGCAAAATCGGCTGTCGACGGCAGGAGTTCCCAGCTGAAGCCGCCATCGGTGCTTTTCATCACGCCCATACCGAGGCCTGAGGATTGCCTGTAGATGACGCGTGCCGTTTGGGCTTCGCCGGTGCCTGCATACATCGTCATGGGATCGTTGGGGTCGTAGGTGAGCGCGCTGATGGCCATATTGGGCATCAGATCGCCGATGGGTTCCCAGTCGGAGCTGGTGTTGGCAATGTCGAAGTTGTACCACAGTCCGCCGGTGA
>CAZBMR010000134.1:0-3136 GCA_964492695.1 uncultured Lentimicrobiaceae bacterium | reverse complement strand
CTTTCGAGCTTATACGCTACCTGAATATAGACCTTTTCTCCTCCTTTTTCTGCAATAAAATCAATCTCTTTGCTGTCGAGTTTACCAATAAAGACCTTAAAACCCCTGCGTCTGAGTTCAAGAAAAACGATGTTTTCCAACATGCCGGCAATCATCCGGTCGCGATAACCCATGGTAGCATAGAAGAGTGAAATATCTCCAAGATAATATTTCTCCTGCGTTTTGAGTATTTCCTTGCCTTTGATGTCATAACGCGGCACCCGATACAACACAAAAGCGCCTTCGAGGGCATGCAAATAATTGTAAATGGTGTTAATGTCAGTTTTCCGCTGTTGATTTTTAAAATAGTCAGCCACATTTTTACCCGAGAAAGTGTTTCCGATATTGTCAAATGCATAACGTATAACACGTTCCAACAATTCAACATCCCTGATTCTGTGCCGTTGAATGCTGTCGCGCAGGATCACTGAAGCATAAATATCGCTCACAACTTTGTAGGCCGATTCTTCACCAAAATGCCCGTTATGAATCACTGGGAAACCACCCATACGCAAATAGTGAACAAAAGCATCGTTCAGCGGACTTTCAACGGCCTGATAGTGTTTTCGGAAACTCAAATACTCTTCAAATGAAAGCGTGAAAACCGGAATTTCAACATAGCGACCGGCAAGAAATGTGGCCAGATCGGATGATAACATATGCGAATTAGAGCCGGTTAGATAAATGTCCGCATCAAAGTCGAGCATCAATGCATTCACTGCCTTTTCCCAGTCTGCAACTTCTTGAATCTCGTCCAGAAGGAGATAGGTCTTGCCTGCAGTGGATATCTTGTCCTTCAGATATGCCATCAACTTTTGTCCGGTTGTAATTTCTGCAAACAGAAAACTTTCAAAATTCATCGCCACGATTTGATCATCGCTAACTCCCATACCGGTTAATTCTTCTCTCATCAAACGCAGGACAGTAGATTTGCCCGACCGCCGGATGCCGGTAATAATCTTGATCAGTGGCTTACCAATGAATTTCTTAAGTTGTTCCGTATAGAATGGGCGTGCGATCATTTTTTATGGATATAAGCACAAAAATAATACTTTTTTATGAAGTTTTTAGGGTTATGGGCATAAAAGATTCAAAGATTCAAAAGATTTTACCATTCTTGAATGGAATCCCGAGGGGCCGGTGTTATGGGCATAAAAGATTCAAAGATTCAAAAGATTCGAAGATTCAAAGATTCAAAGGATTCAAAAGATTTGAGGATTTGAAAATTCAAAGATTTAAGGGCTTGCGCGTGTTTTTTTTAACGCAGAGCGCGCCATGGAGGCGCAGCGATCGAAGATGCTGGTTCATAATGAATAGAAATGAATTGTGAATCCGAAAGCTTTCGGATGAATAGTGAAGAATGTATTTATAATGCATAGTGTCAACGCATTACCCATCACTCATTACCCATCACTCATCACCCATCACCCCTTTGAACTTTAAACTGACCTTCAGTCCTTCTCATTCATCGTCGCACTTCTGGTAAATACAGGCGCTTTGGCTAGTGTGCTTCGAGCCAGTTGTCGCCGGTGTTGATTTCGGTTTCGGCTTTCACCACGAGTGGCAGGGCGTTTTGCATCTTGTCGGTCACCAATTGCCTGAGCGCTTCCAGCTCGTCGCGGTGGGCGTCGAACACGAGTTCGTCGTGCACCTGCAGGATCATTTTCGATTGCATATGGGCCGCTTGCATGGCCTGGTGGATGCTGATCATGGCCATCTTGATCATATCGGCCGAGGTGCCCTGTATGGGTGCATTGATGGCGTTGCGTTCGGCAAAGCCGCGCACCACGCTGTTCGACGCGTTGATGTCGCGCAGCAACCGCCGGCGGCCCAGCATGGTTTCCACATAGCCCTGTTTGCGCGCACGTTCGATTTGTTCGTTCATATAGGATTTGATGCCGGGATACTCCCTGAAATAACTGTTGATGATCTGTGCGGCTTCGCTTCGGCCGATGCCGAGGCGCTCCGACAGGCCAAAGGCCGAGATGCCGTAGATGATGCCAAAGTTGACCATCTTGGCATTGCGGCGCATTTCTTTGGTCACATCAGCAAGCGGCACATTGTACACTTTGGCTGCGGTGGCCGCATGGATGTCGTGGCCCTGGTTGAAGGCCCCGATCATGCCTTTGTCGCCGCTCAGGTGGGCGATGATGCGCAGCTCAATCTGGGAGTAGTCGGCGGCCATGAGTGTGAAGTGCTGGTTTCGGGGCACAAAGGCCTTGCGTATTTCGCGGCCGCGCTCGGTGCGGATGGGGATATTCTGCAGGTTGGGATTGTTGCTGCTGAGGCGTCCGGTGGCGGCCACAGCCTGGTTGTAGGAGGTGTGGATGCGACCGTCGCGCGGGTTCACAAGGTCGGGCAGCGTATCCACATAAGTTGACTTGAGTTTGGTGAGCGACCTGTAGTCGAGTATGTGCTGGATGATGGGGTGGCTGTGCACCATCTTGCTCAACACCTCCTCGCCCGTGGGATATTGTCCGGTCTTGGTTTTTTTGGCGCTGGTCGAAAGTCCCAGCCGTTCAAACAGGATGTCGCCCAGCTGTTTGGGCGAGCCGATGTTGAAGCTCGTGCCGGCCAGCTGATAGATGTCGGCCTCCAGCTGCACAATCTCCTGCCCGAGGCCTTCGCCAATCTGAAAGAGGGTTTCCTTGTCGATGCGCACCCCTTCGGCCTCCATGGCGGCCAGCACCGGCACGAGCGGCATCTCGATCTTGTGGAAAAGTTCGGTCAGTTGCAGCTCCTCGAGCATGGGTGCAAACACATGCTTCAGCTGCAGGGTGATGTCGGCATCTTCGGCGGCGTATTCTTTCAGGGCTTCGGGCTCGGCATCGCGCATCGTGCCCTGGCTTTTGCCTTTTTTGCCGATGAGGGTTTCGATGGATACAGGGCTGTAGTTCAGGTAGTTTTCGGCCAGTACATCCATATTGTGTCGCTGATCGGGCTCAATAAGGTAGTGGGCAATCATGGTGTCGAACAAGGGGCCGGCCACCGTGATGTCGTACCAGCGCAGCACCGAGATGTCGTATTTCATATTTTGGCCGATCTTCAGGATGCGGGTGTTTTCGAAGAAGGGCTTAAAGTGCGCCAGCATTTGCTG
>CAZBMR010000133.1:0-5405 GCA_964492695.1 uncultured Lentimicrobiaceae bacterium | reverse complement strand
CGCGTATATCAATCGTCCTTCCTCAAAAAAAGGCCGTTGATTTATAAAGAAGGGTGGAGAGATTAGGCTCTGCGAAACCCTAGCAACCTTCCCGACAGGGAGTGGTGCTAAAACCTAATCCCGCGTAAGCGGGTGATTATAAATTAATTGTGTTACTGATGCAACAAGCACGCTTCATCTTTCTCTTTCGCCGAATGCGCTCCTTCATGGCTTGCTGAGGGTGTAACAATTTGTTGATTTGCTTGTTGTTTAAATTTTCAGACGTATGACAAAAAATCCAATTCCCGTCAGGGAACTGCTGAACGACAGAATACTCGTCCTCGATGGCGCCATGGGGACCATGATACAGCGCTACCAGCTGGGCGAAGCCGACTACCGCGGCCAACAGTTTGCCAATCATCCGCGCGACCTCAAGGGAAACAACGACCTGCTTTGCCTCACACAGCCGCAGATCATCCTCGACATCCACCGCCAGTACCTCGAAGCCGGTGCCGACATCATCGAAACCAACACCTTCAATGGCACCCGCATCTCGCAGGCCGACTATGGCATGGAAGAACAGGTGGTTGCCATCAACCTGGCTGCAGCATGCATCGCCCGGCAAGCCGCCGATGAATTTACCAGGCAAACGCCCGACAAACCGCGCTTTGTGGCCGGCGCCATCGGGCCTACCAACAAAACCGCCAGCATGTCGCCCGATGTGAACGATCCCGGCTTTCGTGCCGTGACCTACGACGAGCTGGTGACCAACTACTACGAGCAGGCCGCAGCCCTCATCGAAGGCGGGGCCGACATCCTGCTAGTGGAAACCATTTTCGATACCCTCAACGCCAAGGCTGCCCTCTTTGCCATTCAGCAACTGCAGGATGCGCTGGGCCGAAAAATACCCGTGATGGTGTCGGGCACCATCACCGATGCCAGCGGGCGCACACTCTCAGGCCAGACAGTGGAAGCCTTCCTGCATTCGGTGACGCACCTCGAGCTGCTGAGCATCGGCCTCAACTGTGCGCTGGGTGCCAAAGAGATGCGTCCCTATATCGAAACACTGGCCCAACAGGCCGACCTGCCGGTGAGTGCCTACCCCAATGCCGGATTGCCCAACGAGCTGGGCGGCTACGACGAAACACCACAGATGATGGCCGAGCACATCCACGACTTTGTTTCGCATGGCTTTGTGAACATCGTGGGGGGCTGCTGTGGCACCACCCCCGACCACATCAGGGAGTTTGCACGCCATGCGCAGGCAGGCAGGGCACGCATCCCGCTCAAGCCAAAAAACGACACCATCCTCACCGGCCTTGAGCCGCTAAAGGTGAGCCGCGAGTCAAACTTCATCAACATCGGCGAACGCACCAATGTGAGCGGTTCCATCCGCTTTGCACGGCTCATCCGCGAAAAGAAATACGAAGAAGCCCTCAGCGTGGCCCGCCATCAGGTGGAAGGCGGCGCACAGATGATAGACGTGAACATGGACGATGCCATGCTCGATGCCCAAACCGAGATGACCCGCTTTTTGCACCTGCTCATGGCCGAACCTGAAATTGCCCGCCTGCCTGTGATGATCGACTCCAGCAAATGGGAGGTGATCGAGGCCGGACTGAAATGCCTGCAGGGCAAGGCCGTTGTCAACTCCATCAGCCTGAAAGAAGGGGAAGAGGTGTTCATACGTCAGGCCACGCTCATCCGCCGCTACGGCGCTGCCGTGGTAGTGATGGCCTTCGACGAGCAGGGACAGGCCGACACCTTTGAGCGCAAGACCGCCATCTGTGCCAGGGCCTACGACATCCTGACGCAAAAGGTGAACTTCCCGCCCGAAGACATCATCTTCGACCCCAACATCCTGGCCATCGGCACCGGACTGGCCGAGCACAACAACTATGCGGTGAACTACATCAAGGCCACCGCCTGGATCAAGCAGCACCTGCCTCATGCCCGCGTGAGCGGAGGGGTGAGCAACCTGAGCTTTGCCTTCCGTGGCAACGACACCGTGCGCGAAGCCATCCACGCTGTTTTCCTCTACCATGCCATCAATGCAGGTATGGACATGGGCATTGTGAACCCGGCCATGCTGCAGATATATGACGAGATTCCAGCCGACCTGCTCAAGCTCACCGAAGACCTGGTGCTCAACCGCCGCTCCGATGCCACCGAACGCCTGCTGCTGTTTGCCGAAACGCTAAAAGCAAAGGATCAAAAGGAAGAGAAAGCAGATGAATGGCGTCAGCAGCCTGTGAACGAAAGGCTGAAACATGCCCTGGTGAAAGGCATCACCGATTTCATTGAGGCCGACGTGCTCGAAGCCAGACCCCACTACAACCGTGCACTCGATGTGATCGAAGGTCCGCTGATGGACGGCATGGGCTTGGTGGGCGACCTTTTTGGCAGCGGAAAGATGTTTCTGCCCCAGGTGGTGAAAAGCGCCCGCGTGATGAAAAAAGCCGTAGCCGTGCTGCTGCCCTACATCGAGATGGAAAAAACCACCGCCAGCAGCTCGGCCGGAAAGGTGCTCCTTGCCACCGTGAAAGGCGATGTGCACGACATCGGCAAAAACATTGTGGGGGTGGTGCTTTCGTGCAACAACTTCGAGGTGATCGACCTCGGCGTGATGGTGCCTGCCGAAAAGATTCTCAAGGTGGCACAGGAAGAAAAGGTGGATGTGATTGGGCTGAGCGGATTGATCACCCCTTCGCTCGAAGAGATGGTGCATGTGGCTTCCGAAATGCAGCGCCTCGGTCTGAAATGGCCGCTGCTCATCGGAGGGGCTACCACCTCGGAGCTGCACACCGCCATGAAAATTGAACCGGCCTACGATCAGCCGGTGGTGCATGTGCGCGATGCCTCAAAGGTGACCAATGTGTTGGCCGAGCTGCTTTCGGCCGACAAAAAAGAAGGTTTCCAAAAGCAGATCAGGCAACGCTACAGTCAATTGCGCGAGAAGTACCTGCTTGGCCGTCAGGACGAAAAATATGTCAGCCTGGCAGAAGCACGTGCCAATGGTTTCAAAGGTATTTTTGATGCCGGCACCGTGTATAAGCCTGCCACCACGGGCATCACGGCCTTCGAAACGCAGGACTTGGCCAGCCTTGTGCCCTACATCGACTGGACGTTTTTCTTCCATGCCTGGCGGCTGAACGGGAAATATCCGCAGATTTTTGATGATCCGGTGAAGGGTGAAGAAGCCAGAAAGCTATATGACGATGCCCAGGTGCTGCTCGATCGAATTGTGGCTGAAAAGCTCCTCACTGCCAAAGGCGTGGCCGGAATATGGCCGGCCAACAGTGAAGGCGACGACATTATGATCTTCGCTGACGAGCGGCGGAACCAAACCATTGGCCGCTTTTCATTTCTGCGCAACCAACAGCAAAAAACGGATGGCATCCCCAACCTGGCACTGTCCGACTTTGTAGCCCCGCTCAGCTCAGGCGTGGCCGACTACCTCGGCGGCTTTGTGGTGACTGCCGGTCATGGCACCGAAGCACTCGTCAAACATTTTGAGGCACAGCACGACGACTACAACGCCATCATGGTGAAGGTGCTGGCCGACCGTCTGGCCGAAGCCTATGCCGAATACCTCCATGAACAGGTGCGGACCCGCATCTGGGGCTATGCAGCAGGCGAAAAACTCTCGCCCGACGACATGCTCAAGGAAGCCTATCAGGGCATCCGGCCTGCCCCGGGCTATCCGGCCTGCCCCGAACACTCCGAAAAGGAGATCCTCTTCAACTTGCTCAACGCCACCCATCACACCGGCGTCACGCTCACCGAAAACTTTGCCATGCACCCGGCCGCGGCCGTGAGCGGCTTCTACTTCAGCCATCCCGATGCACAGTATTTCAATGTGGGAAAAATCAGCCCCGACCAGATCGAAGACTACAGCAAACGCAAAAACTTGAGCATCGCTGAAACCGAACGGCTGCTCAATAGCCAACTTAACTACAAATAACCCATTCGCCATGAACCACTTACTCAGAGTTCCTGAACAGATAGCAGCCTCCGAAAGCACCCTGTTTTCGTTTGAGTTGCTGCCCCCCCTCAAAGGACAAAACATCGAAAATATCCACAATACGATCGAGCCGCTGATGGAGTTTAAGCCGGCTTTTGTGAACGTGACCTACCATCAGGAAGAGTTTGCCTACAAAACCCTTGCGAGCGGCCTCATCGAAAAGAAGACCATCCGCAAGCGGCCGGGCACGGTAGGCATCGCAGCCGCCATCATGTACCGCTACGGCGTGAACGTGGTTCCACATATTATCTGTGGCGGATTCACGCGCGAAGAAACCGAGAACGCCCTCATCGACCTTCATTTCCTCGGGGTGAAAAACCTGCTTGTGGTGCGTGGCGACCCGCAACCCTCCATGAAATACTTTCAGCCCGAGCAGGGCGGACACACCCATTCGGTGGAGCTGGTGCAGCAAATCACCGACCTCAACAACGGCATCTATCTGGAAGAAGACCTGCTCAACACCACACCCACCGACTTTTGCATTGGTGTGGCCGGCTATCCCGAAAAGCACATCGAGGCACCCAATATGGAGTCGGATCTGCATTTTCTGAAAAAGAAAATCGAAGCAGGCGCACAATTCATTGTGACACAGATGTTTTTCGATAACCGCAAGTACTTTGATTTTGTCGACCGTTGCCGCGAAGCAGGCATCACGGTTCCCATTATTCCGGGCATCAAACCCATTTCGACGCTCGGGCAGATGAACACCCTGCCGCACACCTTTAATATAGACCTGCCTGAGCCGTTGGTGAAAGGCCTGCTCAAATGCACCGACAACAAGCAAGCCCGGCAGGTGGGAACAGAATGGGCCACAAAGCAGTGCCGCGAGCTGGTGGCACATAAAGTGCCGGTGATTCATTTTTACACCATGGGAAGGGCCGATAACATTGCTGCCATTGCGAAGGCGGTGTTTTAGGGGGCTACAGCCTTAAAGTGGTGGTTTGACGGTGGGGTATTATAGCAGTTGCTCCTGGTTGGCAATAAATGTCCTGAAAATACTTCGAGGATTGAGAATCATTTCATAGCCTGTAAGGCTACCCCTTCAATAATCCCCGGATTCATCGGGGGGTGGATGCCGGTGATAAAGCATCAACCCTGTAGGGGTTGCCCATCCGAAATATCTGGGAAACGCCTACAGCGTTTTAAGCATGATGTTAGATTGTCAAACCCCCGGATGAATCCGGGGGTTATTGCAGGGCAAGGCCTACGGCCTTTTTGAGTTTTATTAAAACAACATACCTGGTTTGTGCCTGTTAGAAATGCGGATGCCTCCAGCCGAAAAGTATAAGCGAGAAAGATATTAACACTTTTTTAACCACTCTCGCTCGAATTTGAGCTACATTTGCAGCACAAAAATCAGCGTATGCTCTGGAGAAATATACTCACCGTGATGTTGGCCCTG
>CAZBMR010000132.1:0-5409 GCA_964492695.1 uncultured Lentimicrobiaceae bacterium | reverse complement strand
CTATTTTTTTAAAAATTACCAATAATTTCGATGTTTGAATGATGCAGCTCAAGTGCATATTTACCTTGTAAGGCTAGCTTTTGTTCTTTACTTAATCCTTTTGTGCCACGTAATCGTGCAATATTTTTAATCTCGATTTTATTAGCTAAGTCTAAACCAAACGTTTTCTTAAATGCTTTTAAAACTGAAGTTTTTCGCTCATCAAAGAATGTACGTTCCATTCCAAACTGCAAAGTTTCTTCGACTTTATCATTTCCCATAAAGCCTTTCAATGGCTTATAAAAACTGAGATAATCTGCTGCCAATTTGATCATTTGTGGATAAATAACTTTATTTGCAGAAGATGCAACAATTCCTTTTTCAGGTGCAACAATATCATCTGCTCTATTTAATTTATTTTTTACAAACCAATAATAGAAAGCAAATTCGCGAGATGACAATTCACACTCTTTTTGACCAATAATTACTTTTTGCTGCTTTACATCTAAAATGAGTTTAATTGGTTGTGATGCCATGTTGATTGCATTCACCACATCACTGAAGTTAGCTTTTTTGATCAGACTTTCTTCAGGTAATGAGGTACGTAAACGTACAAAAGGAATCTGCGCCAACCACACTTGAGCATCTTTAGAAAGACCGATGGTTTTATTTTCTCGATCAATAATGAAATCGTTTTCATTTTTTGATGGATAGTAGAAATTAATTCCTTTTTCAAATTTTTCATCAACCAACACATGTGACATACGGTCTTGCGCACGTCCATATAGGGATAACGCATAACCTGCATAAAACCCCATGGTTTTACGACCACCTGCAATTGAAACATGCAAGCTCACTTTTTCATCAGAACTAAAATGGCGAATTTTTTCACAAATTAAATTTGCTGCAAATTCATTTTCCTCAGGCGTTCTTAAGTCTTCAAGCTCATTACCTTCTTGATCGGTAAAACAGTGCAGAAAATTATCCTCTAATCTCAGATTAGCAATTTGAGCATATTCGTTTTTCATTCGAGTGAGAATCTTATCCTTGCCCAAAAGTTTATTTTTTACTTCATTTAAACCATAACGTGTACTGATGATATGAACTTCATCAGGAACCCATTGTTCATTATGCTGTGGATCGCATGCTAACGCCCAAATCGTTTCTGTAATGATTTGAGGTGTTCCGCCCGTTACAAGTAATAAAATATTTTTTGACATTATTATAAAGCCCTATTAACTTAAGCAATATTATTGAAAAACCATACTTTTTTCGAGTTCAATTTTAACTAAATTATGAATTTTCGAGCATAATTCCGTTTCATTTTGATTTGCATCAAAAATCTGATAGCGCATCTCACTAAAACCTAATTCATTTTTTAATTTAAAGAATTCTTCATAAGCATTTTTTGCCTTTATCAAATTTTCAATCTGCTCATCACGAAGACCATAGTTTCGCTCACGATTGGCAAGACGTTGTAAGGTAACTTCTAGAGGCAAATCTAAATAAATCACTATATCTGGAATAGGTACTGCATATTCCTGTGCTCTAATATTTTTAATATATGAATGCAATTTTTGGGGATCATTTGGCCAACGCGTTATAATGCTCGTCAATATACTACGATCCCCCAATATAAGTGGTTGATCAAAACTTATGTTTTTAGCATGATGATTTGCTCTTGCATGATATAACTCCTCAATAAACTGATCTACTTCAGAATACTGCGCATAAGCCTTTTCCCACCATAAATCAGTCGGCATTGGTTTAGTTGGACTAAAGCTTGCGAACTTTACACCATCATATTGAAGTGCTAACTCCAACTGATTAAAGATAGTCGACTTACCTGTTCCTTTTGTACCTTCAAGTGCAATATACATGTATTCTTTTACCACTTATAAACCAGCAAGCTGACGTGTTTTAAAAAGCTTCACGACCTCTATGTCAAAATATCTAGAACCAATCTGGACTTCTTCGGCAATATCACCCACTTGTAAATGCATAATTTTTTCAACCAAAGGAGCGTTATATGCCAAATGTTTTTGGCTTAAATCTGTTTCATCAAACCCTCGAATTTCCCAGACCTCTTCATATTCGGAATCATCTCCTAAATCGTAACGGCGTAGATAGACAACACTACCAATTTCAACTTGTTGGACATTACGCATACCATCATGAATATCAATAAATCTCATGACATCTAAACGGTCATTGAGTGTTTTAAGCGTATGGTTCAAATTCGCTTCGAGCTGTTGCATACGGTTAAACTCAGGGTTATCGTGCCAACCGTCACCTGATAACTCAAATGCTATTTGGCGATGATCTCGAACCTGTTCGTATTCCTTTTCTTTCTCAGCAATTTTTGCTAATAAATTTTGATACCCTACTTGTGTCATCCATACGTTACTTTCTAGATTCATGTTTATACCTTGCTTTATCAATTTGATTTATTGTGTCTTAAGTTGTTGATGATTCATGCAAACATAAGCTTGTAGGCTCTTTTGGAAATACTGCAAACAATATTGCAATTCTAAATACGTAGCCTGATTGACTAGCGTAGAGAGCTTCTTTTTCAACTGATGACGTTGGTAAATAATTTTGTCTATTTCCCAATTGGAACAGTTCAATATACAAACTGCTTTTAAAACTTGATGAGGTTGATTGTTAGTCAGGTCATAACCACGTATTAATAGCCAAATACTGATATATCTAAACAATTGATCATAAGCATTTAAAAAACCCTCACTACGTGACTTCAATTGAGCAAGACTTTGTATTTCAGTAGACAAACGTAACTGCTGCTGTGATGCTGAAATCACTTTTAATCTTTGTTGCTGAATTAAACCCAACAATATGTTTTCTTCACTAAGCGGCATCATTTATAACCTCTTGCTGCATATATTGAATAAACTGGTCTAGAGAAACTCTAAGCTGTTCAACAGTCGTTTTGGGTGGTTGAATATTTGGATCAATACCGTTATGCATAGGAATCAAGCGGGTTGTTCCTTGTTCTGTTGGTGCACTGCACATAATCGTGGCAACCAACTGATGACCTGGGTTGATAATGCGATGTAGTTTTCCTTTAGGCATAACGTAACTATCGCCAGCGGTATTTGTCTGAACATGATCTAGCTTTAGAAACTTTGCACCAGTACTGATTTTGAAAGGTGCTTGTTGCTTAGTGGCTGCATGGTATTGGTATTCCTCAAAGCAATGACCTGTTTGCTCATCTAGCCAGATTTCACTCACCAAAGCGCCACTGAGTACTAATGAAGAAAAACTCCAGCGATGGTCATGAATATTTTCTTCACAAGACTGGCCAGCAAACCAAATATGTAGACGCAATTTGTATCCACGGTCCAGCAGTACGACTTTTAGAAATCCATTACCATGTTGATAAGAGCGTCCACTGATCTCTGCCAAACTTTCGTTATCATTTAAAATTGCAGTTAACAAGTCCAAAAGTTGTTGTTTTGAAAAATGTTCAGTAAGCCATTGTGAAAGTGCTACATCAGCGTCTTGATGAGTAGTAAAATACTGATCAAGTTCATTTTGATATTGTTCTAATAAAGTATAGGCTGTAGTATTCATCATATTCTTCACCTGTTTCTATCGCTGGTGAAGCTATTTAATAATGAATATAAAACTTACTCAGATTTTGTAAGCTTGCGGTTGTTTTTCATCTTAAAAACTATAACAAGAGCCCTTCTGCACTCATTAAATGAATTCCTACAGGACTCAAAACACCTATTACTTTTGCTGAATGTAATGATGCACAACGATACAAACGAATATCGTCATCAGGATGAATGATTTTTTTTAACTGCGTAACCAACTGTTGAAATTGCTTTTGCGTTAGATCTAAATAAAAAACTGAATAATTGATTGCAATACCTAGCCTACATAAAAGTTTATGTATCTTATTTAAACGCTTGGGATGACAGATATCATAACTACAAATCCAGTGGTACTGATCAACAATCATTAATACACCTCTCCACAATTATGCTTGATCCACTGTCTTTGCCCATTTTTGTGCATTTAGGCGAATATATTTTTTCCACACCTTAAATTTGCGTTCCCACAAAGGATAAAAAATAGCACGCCCTTCTTTGCTTAATACACAGGGATAATGTTCTGAGGAACTAAAATGAATTGCTTTTAATTGTTCTTCTATTACTAATTGTAGAACCCATTTTTCAACTTCGGTGCGTATCCGTTCTGTCAAATCACAAGCTAAGGAGTAACGACCATGTACAGGCTCATGGTAAAAGCCAAGCATTGGATCCAATGCATGTGCGGTCAATGCTCTACTACATTCCGCATAAATCAAACTATAACTCAACGACAATAGAACGTTAATAGGATCTAACGGAGGTCTTCGATTTCGACCTCGAAAACGACACCATTCGGGTGCTATCAGCATAATACTATGAAAAATAATTTTTGCCGTTGCTCCTTCTAAACCCCTGAGTTGCTGCATACTTTGGCAAGTATTCATCATTTGAATAATCACCTTCATTCGACTTTGCAGTTGTTCAGTATCCTGCTCATTTAAATATTCTTGCTTAGCCCAATAATGAAGTAATTTATACTGTTGTACCGAATGTGCATAAACGAGTTGTTTCGCATAACCTAAACGTCTTTGATCTTGATCTAAGATTTCGAACTGCTTAATTTTTCTGTGGATAATGCCGCTAGAGGGTGGAATATACTGTGCGTGATGTTCGCATGATCGTGGATCCAATATAATCACTGGAATACCTCGACTGGCACAGGCGAGTAAAAGGTGACTATTTAATTCTGTTTTAGCGCTGATCACGATAGATGATAAATACGCAAAAGCGATTGATAAAGGTTTGGGTAAATTTTGGCTATATACTAGTATTCGTTCACGATCAACATCAATTCGAGTATCTCTACGATCTATATATAAAGTCTGCATAATAGCACCTCATTTATGTTATTATTGATAGCTCAGCCAATATACAAACAGCTACTTGAAGGCATACGCTTTGCAGCTCCAAGCAAAATAGTATCCGCATGATTTGGGTAGATTTTTATAAAAATAATTCGCTTTGACTCATGTTGAGTGAGCATTGTGATTTGCTCTATTAGTTGTTTTTTTAAGTCAAAACTTAACTGACACTCAAAAACTGATTTTTGTTGATGTATTCCATAGGCTGAAAGTAGTTTAAAAATTGCAGAACGTAATTTAGGACTACTTACATCATACATACCCAAATAGCTTTTCATCTTTAATTCTCATATTTTGGTCATCATCTAAAAACTAAAATAAATTTTGGATACAGGACATAAAATGCAAGCTTACAAAAAACGTATAGACAGACAATCATGTTGTTTTCTACCACAAGATATTGTTTTTTATATTTATAAGAAAAACTGTGAAACATTTTGTCATACAGAAAC
>CAZBMR010000131.1:0-5411 GCA_964492695.1 uncultured Lentimicrobiaceae bacterium | reverse complement strand
GAAAAGCCGGAAAAGCATAAGATGGTAGTTTTGTGAGGGTGACGAAATGACCGACGAGGACCAGACCACGCCCAAGGCCCCAGGCAGGCCACCCAAGGGGGACACCCCTATGACCCCAGCCGAGCGCCAGAAGGCGTACAAGATGCGCCGCAATAGGGCCATGCACGATGCCATCGCTGTGGTCATCGAGCATCGTGATGCCAACGCCACGCCTACCGCTGTCTTGCTGGATGCATTGGCGTGGGCCACAGGGCAGATGGACTCGGGCGATGGCAGTGAGGCAGGACGTGCGGCAGCGAAGGGCATCGTCGCAGAGCTGTCTCGCCGGTATGGCCTGAATCGTGACGGTGACGAAAACCAGGAAGGCCGATAAGCGGGTTTCGTGAGCGTGACGAAATACGCACCGCCCCAGGCATGGAAGAACCAGGGCCGTGCCTGTTCCCCGTGATGGACAACCAGCCTGCCCACACCACAAGGGCGTGGACAGCCCTTCGGGTTCGCTGGTTGACCACACTCGACACTGACGCGCTTCGCTTGCCCTACCTTTGAAAGATTCAAATTCAAAGAATCCAACAGAGCCGCCGTTCAGGGGCTGGGGGTGGGCAAAGGGCAGGGAAAAACGCTGTTATCTGATATGGCTTGTTCGTTGTGGGTTTGCTCAATCAGCACTTGAGCCAGTTCGCCACGGTGTTGACGTGCACATCTAGCTCTGCTGCTATGGCTGCCTGCGTCATACCGCTGGCCCGCATCAAACGGGCGCTGGAACGCTTGTCCTCACTGGCTGCAAGCCTTGCCTTGCCTGATGCTCTGCCCTTGGCTGCTTGGGCTTCTGCACTGTTCTTCCTGCCGCCCTTAGCGCCTTGTGCTGCCTGCCACTGGCTGAACTTCTCGGGCGTGAACTTGTGCCATGTGTGCTTGGCCACGCTCTTAGCGATATGCCAGACCTCACGGCCTTCGAGCGGGTGCTGGAAGTCGGCGTTGTAGATCAACCCTTTGGTGTTGACGGCAGACACCCAGGCGTTCCAGCCGTCCAGGCCGCCGCCCCAATACTGCCGAATCCCCTTGTAGGCCCACTTCCGCAGCGAGTCGAACAAGGTGACATTCCGCCCAAGGCCAACTTCTTCCACGCGACGCTTGGGCCGGTGCTTCTCCAGGCCGGGCAGGTACTCCGCCAGTTCCTGAAGGTCGTAGGCCAGCCGTGGGCCGCGCAGCAGCATCCAGCGTGCGTGAGCCGGGTTCTTCGTGATGAGCCCCGAGTACCCGGCATCGGCCTGGAGCTTCTCGCGCATCATCGACTCGACTGCGCAGAGATAGCGCAGTGGCGCATCCCGTGCACCAAGGCCGTCAACCAGCACTGGCGCGCGCAACCCATAGACTACATGCGCGTGGCCGTTCAGCTTATTTGTCGTTGACCATGAAGGCGGCGGTAAGCCGGCATCCTCCCAAGCGAGAGCGCCTGCTGGCCGGTCAACGTCGAAGATGGACCAGACCCGCAGATGGGGCGGATTGGCCTGGACGTAGGGCTTCTGGAGCGCCTGCTGGAGAGATCGAATCCGAAGCCCGGATTCAAGGTCGTCGGAGCAGAACGGACGGCGTGGCCACCGTGCCGAGTCGAAAATTTCAATCTGTTCTGGGTCAGACCAAAGCACTTTGTCGCCCTTCTTGGGCGCGTTTTGCTACACTTTGCATACGTCGTCAGCCATGTTTGAGATGGTTGGTGAACATGAAGCCCTTGAGTGTTCCCGCACCCAGGGGCTTTCGCCTTTTGGGAAGTCGGATGATATCCAGTACCTATAGCGTTTTGACCGTAGGGCAGGACGTTTTGATGTGGTTTAGAATCGCGCTACGCAATAAAGACCGGGTGTTCCGGTCCTAACAACAAGCGGCGAGCCAGTAAAGCTGCCGCATGTCCAAACGAACCGCCCACGAGGCGGTTTTCGCATTTCTATCCCCCCAAAAAATTACATCCCGACCTGAGCCTCCCGTGGAAACACCGGAGGCTTTTCCATTTCCACCACCAACCGCCCACGAGGCGGTTTTTTTTCTGCCCGAAAGGAAACCCGTGCGCAAATTCCCAGCCATCAACGACGAATTGAGGCCGTTCGTCGGCACCGCCCAGGCGGCGCACTACTTGGATTTGGCCGATTGCACGCTGCGCGACTGGAGCCGCAAAGGGACCGGGCCAATCAAGCCGCGCAAATTTGGCCGGAAATTGCTGTGGTCGATGAACGAAATCCGCCGCGTTCTCGGATTGCAGGAGGCGGCATGACCAGCATTACGACGATCTACACACACCCTGACGGTCATGCACTTCTCTGCGAGCGCAACGTGCTGACCGCCTGCACCGCTGAAGGTGTCGCCGTTTCAATTCCGATTGGTTCACCCGCAAACGTGCTGGCGCTGGCCGAAGCACTGACCGCGATTGCCAACGATGCCGGGAATCTTGCCGAACAGGCCGGGGCCGAAGCAGCGATTGATGCACTCAGCGACATGGCCGCCACCGACGACCGGGGCGAGCGCATCGCCACCCTGCAAAGCGCAATCTTGGCCGCGATGAAGTCGCCACACCCCGAGCGATTCGCTGGCGGGCTGGCTGTCGTGCTGGCTGGAGTCTTTGGTTTGGAGGGTGCGCAATGAAAAAAACGCCCGCTGCAACCAAAGTCACAACGAGCGCTCGGGGGGGTGTTGATTTTCACATAGTCAACGGGAATACCGAGCCCAGGGTCGATAGCCGACTCATCGCGCAGCAGCTTGGCATCCAGCACAAGAACGCCGTGGAGCTGCTGAGGAAGCACCGAACGGACTTCGAACAGCTTGGAAAGGTTGCGTTTCAAACGGAACCTTTGCCCAGCGGTCAGGCCGAGAGGTTTGGCCTTTTGAACGAGGATCAAAGTTACCTGCTGCTGACGTTCTCCCGGAACACAGCCAAGGTCCGGGCGCTGAAGGTCCGACTGGTCAAAGCCTTTGCCGAGGCCAGGAAGGCCGCCGCCATCAGGCAGGCCGAATACCTGCCAGCGTTCCATGCTGTGAAAGAGCGCCTGCACGAGCTGGCCGACGGGAGCCCGAAAGAGCGATTCGTCCATATCAATGTGGCAAAACTGGTGAACAAGGCTGTCGGCCTCGAATCCGGCCAGCGCCCAGGGGCGCCACTACAAAAGCAGTCGCTGCTGGTCGTTGCTGAAATGCTGGCGTTGAATGCCTTGGACAAGGCGACTGACATCCATGACGTGCAACTCGCCGTGAAGACAGCATTGACGCCGTTGATGGGGTTGGGGGCACTGGAGGGGCGAGCATGACCCGTTTCCTCGACCTGCTGGACGGTTTGACGGCATTCTTGATGGGCGCTTCGATTGGGTCGCTGTTGATGAACCTGCACCTTCTGCTGGGGGCGGGCTGATGGCGGGCGACGTTCAGTTCATCGCCTTCAAGACCATTGGCCTGTCGCGGGTGAATGGTCGCAAGCCATGCACCTTGGTGCAGGCCGCTGCCCACAACTTGCGCCAACTCCAGGGGGAGCTGGGTGCTCTAGGCCGCATTGATCCAGGGCGCAGCGCCGAGAACGTGCTGGTGTCAGGGCCAGACACACCAGAGGGAGTGCAGGCGCTGGCGACCAGTCTGCTGGCTGAAGCTGGGATTGACCCGGCAAAGATGCGCCGAGACCGTGTGCAGGCCCTGGAGCTGGTCGTGAGCCTGCCGCCTGGTGCTGCGATTGATGCCGAAGGCTACTTCGCCCGGTGCATGGCGTGGCTGGCCAAGGCACTGCCGCTGCCCATACTTCTGGCCACTGCGCACAACGACGAGAGCGCGCCGCATCTCCATGCGCTGCTGCTGCCCGTGCTTGATGGCCAATATGTTGGTGGAAGGCCGATTGAGCGGGCGGCTCTGCTGCGACTGCGGGAGGGCTTCTTCAAGGAGGTGGCCGGTCCTGCCGGGTTGCAGCGCACGGGCGCGAAGCTGCGGGGTGCATCCAAGGCGCTGGCGCTGGCCGCCGTGTTGCAACGCTGCGAGGAAATGGGCCTGCCGCTGGCGAACGGCCCGCTGTGGCCGGTGATGTTGACCGCAATCGAGCGTGATCCAACCGCCGCCGTTCAGGCGCTTGGCATCGATCTGTCGGAGTGCAGGAAAGAGGCAGGGTCAAACCCTATAGGGATTGATTTGGCCGATGTGCGAAACCCTATAGGGATTGAGCGCGCCCAATCTGATGGTGATTTGAACCCTATAGGGATTGCGAAAGAGGGGCGGAAAACTCGATCCCTATCTCTGTGTAGGGATTGGCCAAACCCCACCCCTCAATCAGCCCCCGATTCCCGCCCAGGCCACGCCCCAGCCACTGCCGAACAGACCCCTGCCGCTGACCACAAAGACCAGCCGCGAGCAATCGAATCGCTGGCCGAACTGTGGGAAGTCGTAGGCCGCCGCGTGGTGCGCAACCCAGACCCGCACCAAGACCGCCTGCCACCTGCTGACCGCCTGGAGCTGGCCCGTGCTGCCCAACAACGAGCGATTGAACGCCATGCCCGCCCAAAGCCACCTGCACCCGTGCTGGCCGACTTTGCTGGCGCAGCCTGCCGCCTGGACGAGCGCGACGATGGCACGGTGGTGGACAGGACCGAGTTCGCGCACGAGTTCTGGAACGACTGACCTGCCCGACACCCCAACCACCAGGCAATCCGGCCACAACTTCAGACCTGAAAGATTCCCACATGGACGACAACGACATTGCGACCAAAGAACGCTCAGCGATGACCCCGTGGATGACACAACTCGCCACGGACCCGGCAAACCAGCATAGCGCCGTGACCAGGGGCAGGCGCAAGAATGAACAGCCTGCTGCTGGCCTTCGGTGAAGATGAACCCCGAACGGGGTGGAGCGCCTAACCTTCCCCACCCGCGATGCCGCAGCAACATCGCCATCCACCACCGACGCCGAGGCATTGAAGCTGCGCCAAGGCCGCACCGGGCTAGATGTAAATCGAGGAACCCAATCTTACCCAAGGCGCTGGACCCGGTACGCCAGTCAGTCCAGTAGCCGGTCCTTGAATGTCCGACTCCCCAGGCGTTTGGCATGACGGAAGAAGCTGCCAATGGCTTCCAGGGCGCGGCGAAGCCCCGGCTTCCTGTCGCTGTGCTCGCACAGGTCTTCCGACTTGTTGGCCGTGTCACGTCTGGGGATACCTGCCGCGATGGTCACATGGCTGGCGCTGGGGTTGGCCGGAAAACTGAACTCATCCACGAATTGCTCCACTCGCGTTTGAAACGTGAGTTGACCCACGTTGCTACAGAAGGTGCACAAAGACTGCCTGCCAGCATCGTACTGGCCAGCGGTAACAGTGAGTAGCAGGAAGGTAGCAGTGCTGGTGAATGGCCTGCCGCCCGCGAGCAGTCACCAGACGACAACAAGGTGTCAACAG
>CAZBMR010000130.1:0-5424 GCA_964492695.1 uncultured Lentimicrobiaceae bacterium | reverse complement strand
GTTGAAGATGCGAGCGGCTGACGATGATGAGACCACAAACCGTCACGGTTTGATCCGGGTAGCGATGCAGCTCGGCAATCGGACAGTAGGAGGGCCAGGCGATTCCGTCGTGAAGATCGAGCGGATGGCCGCCGATGGTGAAGCCCATCAGATCCATCTCATCACGCAGTTTCTGGAGTTCCGAGGGTTCTTCCCGAAAGGTGGTGCGGAGAGCGTCGGATGATGGCAGCAGCCAGTCCGCCCCAGTGCCGGCCTCTTGGGCGCTGTGGAGGCAGTGCCAGAAGTGTTCCGTCCTGCTCGCGCCCATGCCGTCGAACGCACCGCAGCGGATGAGGTTGAGCGATTCGGTGGAGTCGGGTCTGACACGGTCGCAAAAATCCCGCACCCCCGTGAAGGAGGTCCGGCCAAGCTCCTTGCGCCAGCGTTCCAGCATTCCCGCACTGAGGTCTTTGATTACATGGATCGGCACGCGGATGGATTGCCCGAGTGGCGGCGCGGGCGTGCCATGCTGAACACAGAGCGCCTCCACGGTGAAAGCATCGCTGGCGTGATTGATGTTGGGAGGCAGGAAGCCAATGCCGAGCCTGCGCGCCTCCAGGGTGTAAACCAGCCGCGAGTAGAACCCCTTCCCGTTGGTCAGGACACCGGCCAGGAACTCGGCTGGATGGTAGTGCTTCATGTAAGCGCCCTGGTAGGCTTCCACGGCGTAGGCGGTGCTGTGGGCGCGGCAGAAGGCATAGCCTTGGAATCCAGCCACCAGTGCCCAGACGAGCTCGATGCTGGCTTCATCCCTGCCGTTGTTCCGGGCGGCTGCGATGAACTCCTGCTTCAAGGCCTCCACCTTGCCCTGGTCCTGTTTGACCAAGGCCCGCCGCAGCACGTCACCTCGTCCGGGTTGGAGACCGGCAAAGGCTTCGCAGATTTGCAGGATGTGCTCCTCGTAGGCCACGACCCCGAAGGTGGAGCGCAGAACGGGCTCCAGGCTTGGGTGGGCATATTCCACCGGTTCCAGGCCTTGGGCACGGCGGGCGAACTGGGTCTTTTTCAGCCCGTTGGCAGCGCCCGGGCGGATCACAGAAACGATGGCGACTAGGCGGTCGATGTCGCGCACGCCCGCCATGCAGGCCAGGCTCGTCATGGCCGGGCTCTCGATGTGATGAACACCACGAGCATTGCCCGTGGCGATCATGTTCCAAACCCCGGGATCACTCCATGGCTCAACGGATTCGGAACGTGGCGGGCATTCCGTGCCACCGAGGCCTCCAACTTCGAGGGCATCCAGCTGCACGGTCCTGCCTTGGCTGCTGAGGCTGGCTTCGGTGTCGCGCAGGACGGCCAGCCCGCCCTGGGCGAGAATGTCGAGCTTGATGAGTCCAACGGCCTCCACGGCGTCCATGTCGAAGTGGGTCGTGGGCCAGCCTTTCTGGCTCACGAAGGTAGGAGTGAGGCTGTGAATTGGATCACGAGACAGCACGACACCACAGGGGTGCATCTTCGGGTAGCGGGGAAAGCCATCGAGCATCCCCGCCATCAGGAGCGCCGTTCGCAGGGGTTCCTCCTGCCATCCCTGATCCGCGCACTCCCGGGACAGGGCGACGGCATCGGCGGCGTGCCGAGCATCTGTCCACGGCATGTGCTGGGTCAGGCGGCGAATTTCACTTTCCGACACTCCCAGCACCTTGGCGATGTCGCCGAAAGCCGAGCGGGCCTGGAAGGTGTTGAAGCCGCCGACGATGGCAGCGTGCTCGGGGCCGTAGCGGTCGAGCAGCAGCCTCACCACGTCGTCTTTGCGGTCATGGGCGAAGTCGATGTCGATGTCCGGCAGCTTTTGCAGCGCCATGCGCTCACGGTTGAGGAAGCGTTTGAAGTAGAGCTCAAAGCGGATGGGGCAGACATTGCTGATGCCAAGGCAGTAGCAGACCAGCGAGTCGGCTGCGCTGCCGCGTGTGATCCAGCGGATGCCCTGCGCCTCACAGTCCTGCAGAAGCTGCCACACCGTGAGGAAGTATTCCTCGTAGCCGACCTCAGCGATGATGGTGAGCTCCTCGCGCAACTGGGCTTCATGCCGACGCGCGTTCTTGCCGTAGCGCCTGCACAAGCCTTCGTGAGCGAGGCGGTGCAGCAAGACCGCAGGCGTCGTGCCGTCGGCGGGTTCATAACGGGGAAACCGCAGCCTCTGGAAATCGAAGGTGAAGTCGCAGCTTTCAACCAGGCCCTGCACGTCGGTGCTGGCACGAAAGGCAAAGTCACCACGCCGCTTCTCCGGATGCGGTTCGTGCAGGAGGGTGAGCGTTTTCATGCTCTGGAGGATGTCGAAGAACACCCTGTCCTCAGGCCTTCGGTAGCGCACCTCAGGATAGGCTCCAGCAGGCACCAGAACCAGGCCTTCCACGTGCTCCCGCAGCATGGGCGGAGTGATCTTGGGTGCAGAGAGCAGACGGCAGAGATGGGCATAGCCGACGTTGTTTTGGACATAGGCCAGCCAGCGGTCCTGATCGCATCGCAACTCCGCACCGATGATGGGCTTGAGGCCGGCAGCCGTGGCGGCCTGGCAAAACGGCACGGCCGCATGCAGGTTCGGATCGGTGAGGGCCACCGCGCTGACACCCGCCTCGACGGCTGCTTCAATGATGCTGGGGATGGTGAGCGTGGAGTCGAGGAAGCTGAAACAGCTTTTGACGTTGAGCGCGGCAGCGAACCCAGGGCGGGCAGGCTTGAGGAAGATCTGCGGACCTTCGCCTGGACGCTCGCGCAGAACGCGGTTGGTGGCTTCTTCCTTGAGAGCGGCGACGGGTTTTGGCTTGGGCAGCATCTGGCGCGGCGCATGACCCCGGCGGTCGAGCCAGAGATCGTGCCCTCGCAGAATGCTGCGATTGTCCCGGCGCAGCTCATCCACCACCAGGGACAAGGTGTGAAGACGCTCGCGTTTGGCATCCGCCACTTCCAGCGCCAGGCGCGGACTGAACCCAGCTTCATAGACTTTGCTCAGGCGCAGGCCGATGAGCCGCACGCTGACCCTGCGCTCCCAGGCCCGCTTGAGCAAAACAGGCAGCAGCGGGTAGCAATCGTTCTCGAGGTCGGTCGGCTCATCCAGGCTGGCGGAACGGGTGACCTCATCCATGTCGTTGTAACGCAGGCGCAGGGTGACGGTGCGGATGCTTTTGCCATCCTGCCGAACTCGGCGCATGAGCCCGTCGATCATGGCGCGCAGGCGAGCCAGAATGAAGGTGGTGTCGGTCGTGTCCTCGTCGAAGGTTTCCTGCTCGCCGTAGCTTTTGGCCGCTGGAGCCTCGCAGATCACCGGGCGGGCATCGTTGCCCATGGCGTAGTCGTGCAGGGCCGGTGCGCCGCTGCCCACCAGCAAAGCCAGCTCCTCCAACGGCGTGCGGGCGATGTGCTCGACACGGCGCAACCCTGCCGTGTCCAGCCGGGCGGCGAGCTGCGGGCCGACCAGAGGCAGCCATTTGTTCTCCAGCGGCCACAGGAACCCCTGTTCATGCCCGGGAGCCACCTCGATGAAGCAGTGGGGCTTGCGCAGCTTGCTGGCGATCTGCGAGACGAGCTTGTTGGCCCCCACCCCCACCGAGACAGACAACTTCAGGCTCTGCGCGATCGCTTTTTGCATTTTGGCAGCCGCTTCCCCTGGCCGAAGACGGGGCGCTCCATGCAAATCCATATAGCATTCGTCTATCGAAGCCTGCTCCACCAGCGGCGTGAAGTCGTAGGCATAGGAGAACATGAGGTGCGAGAAGCGCTCGTATTTGTCGAAGTCGCAGGGCAGCACGATGAGCCCGGGGCAGAGCTTCTTGGCCCGTGCGGTGGGCATGGGCGTGTAGATGCCCATCTTGCGCGCCTCGTAGCTGGCGGAGGCAATGATCCCGCGCCGCTCTCCGCCCACGGCAATCGGACGGCCCCGCAGACGCGGGTCGGCGGCCTGCTCCACCGAGGCAAAGAAGGCGTCGGCATCGAAGTGCAGGATCATGGGACCTTGGCGGGCTAGGACTTCTCCAGCAGACGCAGCAGGGCGATGAGCACCCCTTGGATGACCAGTTCGCGCGCCGGAATGAGGTCCGGATAGCGAGGATTGGCCGCACGCAGGTAGGGCGCGCCGCCCTGAATGATGAACCGCTTCAGGGTGGTTTCCCCGTCGATCAGGGCTGCCACGATGTCACCGTGCTTGGCCTCCCGGAACTCCATGATGACGATGTCGCCCTCAAAAATGCCGGCATTGCGCATGGAATCGCCCCGCACCTTCAACGCGAAGGTCCGGGCGTTTTTGGGCAGCCGGAGCGTCGAGGGATCAATGTCGATGCAGGCCTCCATCCGTCCCTCCTGGACTTCGGGACGACCGGCAATGATGCTGCCCAGGAGGGGCACCTGATGACGGAGCCAGGCTCGGGAGGCGCAGTGCCAGACGAGCTGCCATGCGGGGGTGAGGGATGCGTGCATGGCGCATCCTGATACTGTTCTTTAGAACATATTCAAGAGCGGCGTTCCATTTTCGTCCGCCACAGGGGCATCGCCCTCGTGGGGAACCGGTGGGCAGATGGGTGCCCAGACCGCTTCGCTCTTGTTGGATGCCCTCCCGGCTGCGTCCGATACCCGCCAGGCTTCCAGCGCCATGCTGTCGTAGGGCTGGAAAAATGCGCGGATCTGCTCGGTGGTCAGGTCAGGCCTTAGCCAGTCGAGGGCAGCCCTCTCCTCCAGAACCAAGGGGCTGCGGTCGTGGAACTTGGCCATGTAGCGTCCTGGCGGCGTGGTGATCACGCTCATCGAGGTGACCAAGGGACCACTGGCCTCGTCTGTTGAATCCCGGCTTTCCCAGGTGTCCCAAAGACCCGCCAGCAGAAGTGGAGCGTCGTCTCGGCGGTGGATGAAATAGGGGGTGCGGCGGTCGGGCCATTCGTGCCAGCCGCGAACAGGCACAAGGCAGCGCTGGCGGAGGATGGGAGATCGGTAGGAGGCGAGCTCGAACACGCTTTCGCATCGGGCATTGAAGGTGTGCAGGAACTTGCGGGCGACGTCGGCTTTGCTGCCCTTGGCCCAGCTTGGAACCAATCCGAAGCGCATGGGCTCCGAAACCAGATCGCCTGCCTCATCGGTCCTAATCACCTCGGCATAGTCGGTTGGACAGATGTTGTTGAGCACCCGCACGGCGCTGCGCCTGTCTTCGCGCGATTTCGGGGCGCGTGTCTTCACCCGCAGTGGCTCACCCGCGACCGCGAGAGCTGGCTGTTTGGCGAACTGATTGAGGCGGCCACACATGCGGAAAGCTACCTGGAGCTGCCTCGGCGTCACCCGCAAAATGGCGATCAAAACGGTGCGACACACGAAGTCACGGTGACGAGGCAGGAGGCATGTCCAAGCATCGCCGACGCCGTTCTTCCTACCCTCCGTCGCCTGATCTCGAACCCTTGTTCGCAT
>CAZBMR010000129.1:2679-5441 GCA_964492695.1 uncultured Lentimicrobiaceae bacterium | reverse complement strand
ATGCAAGGTAAAGGACCGACCATTATTATTTCACCTCTGATTGCTTTGATGCGTAACCAGATTGAACGTGCAGGACAGCTTGGTCTTAAAGTCGTTTCGATTAATTCATCTCAATCTCAAGATCAAAATCATACTGCAAAACAGCAGATTATTAATCAAAATGTCGATGCAGTGATTATTTCTCCAGAGCAATTAGCCAATGATGAAATGATTGAAGATGTACTCAGTCATATCATTTCCAATATTGGGTTATTTGTGGTGGATGAAGCACACTGTATTTCAGATTGGGGGCATGATTTTAGACCGGATTACCGGCGTATTGTACGTGTATTACAGCATATGCCTGCCAATATGCCGATACTTGCCACAACAGCAACAGCCAATCACCGGGTGATTACCGATATCAATCAGCAGTTAGGGCGGTATCTACAAACTATTCGTGGTGATTTAAAACGTAATTCATTGTATTTACAAAATATACCGACAAGTAGCCGAGTTGAACGTATGGCTTGGTTAGCCGAAAAAATTCCTCAGCTTGAAGGAACAGGAATCGTTTATGTCAAAACAGTACGAGATAGTGAGCTTTTGGCTGAGTGGTTGAATCATCATGGTATAAAAGCAGCATGCTACTATGGTGGTGCTGATGATCAAGAACGAATTCGGTTAGAACAGGCTTTATTGTCAAATAGCATAAAAGTGCTGGTGGCGACTTCTGCATTAGGTATGGGATTTGATAAACCCGATTTAGGTTTTGTGATTCATTTTCAGCTTCCGGGCAGTATCGTTGAATATTATCAACAGGTTGGGCGTGCTGGGCGTGGCATAGATCACGCTTATGGGATACTGATGAATGGAGCTGAAACGCAAGAGATTCAGTCTTACTTTATTCAAAATGCTTTTCCCAAAGAAGAAGAGATTGAACAAATCTTAGATGCGATTGAAAAATGTGGTGGATTAAAGTTATATGATATTGAATCGAAGACGAATTTGAAATTTAGTCGAATTCAAGCGGTTTTAAAATTTTTAAGTGTTGAATCACCATCACCAATTTATAAAGATGCTCAAAATAAATATTGTCGAAACGAGCAAGATTACAGCCTTCCTTATGATCGTATTGCACGTGTATCCCAAGTCAAAGAGCAAGAATGGAAACAGTTAACAGATTATCATCAATCTAAATCCTGTTTGATGAAAGAGCTCACTTTAGCTTTAGATGATCCATTAGCCGATAACTGTAACAACTGCATGAATTGTGTGCCTAAGCAGCAAATATCTTCTAATGTTAAGCATGAACTTGTATTAGCTGCCGCTGAATTTGTAAAAATGCGTTATGTAAAAATCAAAGCCAGAAAACAGTTTGCACGATCTTCTTCTGTGGCAAGAGAAGCATTTCCTCAATTTCAGTTTGCTTTCAGAGATCAGAGTTTACAGGCATCTGATGGCTTAGCACTCTCTCGTTGGAAGGACGGTGTATGGGGAGATGTAGTCGCTGAAGGTAAAAAGCAGGGGCGATTTGGTGATGAACTTTTGGCACCGATGGTCAAAATGATCAACTCAATGCAATTTGATCAAAAACCTCAATGGTTGAGCTATGTCCCATCGCTTCGTCATCCTCAATTGGTTAAAGATTTTGCATACCGATTGGCGACCCAATTAGGGATTCCATGCAAAGATGCTATTGTAATGACATCAGTTCGCCCCCCTCAAAAAACGATGCAAAATAGCTTTAAACAAAGTCAAAATTTAGATGGTGCATTTGAGATTGATACGACACAGGGTTTTGCAACCCCCGTATTACTCTTAGATGATGCTGTAGATTCTGGGTGGACATTTACGGTAACAGCCGCTCTATTGCGACGAGCAGGTGTTCAAGCCGTTTATCCTATTGCTCTAACGAGTACAGCGCAGCAAGACCAAGGTGAATAAATATGCAATATGACGAAATCATGCAAGCCACCATGTTGTTGTGCTGCTACTTTAATAAAAATGAAGTAAAAAACTTTAAACCTTTGAGTGGTTTAGAGTACTCGAAGCTTGCACAATGGTTATACCAAAATAAATGGAGCCCAGCAGATTTATTATCGCAGACAGATGAAATATTGACAGAATGGGATGACCCCAAAGGGAAAATAACGGCAGAGCGTATCAAACAGCTACTTGGTCGTGGTGTCAGTATGTCATTTGCCCTAGAAAAATGGACTAAACAAGGTATTTGGGTGATTTCTCGTGTAAGTGAGTTTTATCCTAAAGCGATCAAAAAGCATTTAGGTGAGCAGCGTCCTCCTGTTTTATTTGGCTTAGGTAATCAACAACTGTTAAACCAAGCAGGCCTTGGGTTTGTGGGCTCACGCTCTATTTCTGAAAATGATGAGGTTTTCGCAGCTGACAAAGCGAAACAGGCAGTTGATGAAGGCTATACCATCATTTCTGGGGGGGCTAAAGGCGTTGATCAGGCTGCTATGCGAGCTGCTTTAGAATATGGTGGGCAAAGTATAGGAATTCTAGCTGATGGTATCTATACCAATGAAACTCGACGTATTTTTTTAAATTATTTACGTCAAGGAACTCTAGTCTTGATTAGCCCATTCTTCCCGGAAGCTGGTTTTAGTGTAGGCAGTGCAATGGCTCGCAATAAATTTATTTATACGATGTCAGAAGCTGTCATCGTAGTGAAAAGCGATAAAGAAAAAGGCGGAACTTGGACTGGAGCTAAAGAAAACCTTAATAAAAAATGGGTTCCTTTATTGGTGAGAGATATTGCA
>CAZBMR010000129.1:0-2579 GCA_964492695.1 uncultured Lentimicrobiaceae bacterium | reverse complement strand
GATATGTTTGAGCAGTCAGCTATAGGTTTAAATCAACAGTCAGAAGTCCACTTTGACTTAAAAAATAATGATGAAGCAAACGAAAATTCTGTAGCAGATACTTCAGAAATCTCATCTGCATTAGATGTGAATCCACTACAAATTGAGTTAATCACTGAGTCGGATAAACAAGCTGATAAGAATACAGAGGAAATGCGATCAGTTCAGATTCAGCAGAAATATGGTGCGATTTTTGAGTTATTTGTGAACACATTAATTTCATTATCAAAAGATAAAACTTCTTTCTTTATTTTAGATGACATCAAAAATCAATTCCCTGAATTGCAAGATACTCAGATTAAAAAATGGTTGAAAGAGCTTGAAACTGATGGTTGCCTGTGTAAAGAAGGGCGTAAGGCACGTTATACATTTGTGTAACGTACAGATGTTTATAGTATTGTAAGGTGGGGGAATGAGTGAATACATTAAAAAGTTTAAGCAGTATATTTGAGCATCGAATTATTAGAATTCCTGACTATCAGCGTGGGTATGCTTGGCAAGAACATCAACTGAATGACTTCTGGGAGGACTTAATCCATTTAAGTCCAGAACGTGTCCATTATACAGGTGTACTTACCTTAGAGCCGGTTGCAGATGTGTATTGGAAACGGTGGGATAGTGATCTTTGGATTATTGATGGTAAAGGGTATAAGCCATTTTATATTGTAGATGGGCAACAACGTCTAACAACTTCAGTTATTTTGATTCAAGCCATACTAGAATCAGTTCCAGAAGGCTCTGAATTAAACTTCCAGACTGTAGCTGAAATTCGTCAGCAATATATTTTACATGTTGCACCGACTGGATTGCGTAAGTCTTATCTATTTGGATATGAGAAAGATAATCCAAGTGATGAATTCCTGAGAACTGGTGTGTTCTTAGAGAAATCTGCAACGAATAATGATGAGCAGACCTTCTATACGCGTAATCTTGCCAAAGCAAAGCAATTCTTTAAGAATAAATTAGCAACTTTACAGTTAGATGAGATTGCTGAAATTTATAAAAAATTGACGCAAAAGTTTAAGTTCAATCTATATGAGATTGATGCGGAGATCGATGTATTTGTTACATTTGAAACAATGAACAACCGTGGTAAGCCTCTATCGAATCTAGAATTATTAAAAAATAGATTAATTTATTTATCTACACTGTTCCCTGAGAATAGTGGTAGATCAGAATTACGCAATAATATTAACGCTACTTGGAAAACGATTTATGAGTATTTAGGTCGTAATCCAGACAAGTTACTGAGCGATGAAGATTTTTTAAGAAATCATTGGGTAATGTATTTTAAATTCAGTCGACAAACTGGTGATGATTATCGAGATTATTTACTAGATGAAAAATTTACTGTCCAAAATGTAACACATCCAAAACATGTAAATGATCAGCTCACGGTTGAAGAAATAAATGATTATGTCATGAGCTTACAACAAGCAGTGAAGCCATGGTTCTACATGCATAATCCATCTTATCCATTAATAGACTATAACGATGAAAGTAATAAAAAATTAGTCGATAGATTGGTTCGTCTGGGTTATAAGTCTTTTAAACCACTTGTTTTGGCTGCATTTTGCCGAGGTAATACTTTCGAAGAAACCAATATTTTACTAAAAGCGATAGAGAGGTATACTTTTACCATTTTTACACTAAGTCGCCGTAGAGGACATACTGGTGATTCAAATTTCCTAAGCAAGTCTCGTGATTATCTTAATTATAAGATTTCAACAGAAGGTATCATCAATGATTTAAATAATTGGGTAGATCGCCACTTTTCAGCAAACAAATTTTTGGAATATATTGCTGAAAATTATGAACTAGGAAGACAGGGTTTCTATCACTGGGATGGAGTCCGATACTTCTTGTTCGAGTATGAACAAGCGTTAAAAGCTAAAGGAAAGCAATCGACAAGTAAATTAGATTGGAAAGAATTTACTTCGCGTATGAAAGATCATGTCACATTAGAGCATATCTACCCACAAACAGATACTGATCCCTATTGGATGAATAACTTTGGCTATTTAAATAGCCAACAAAAAACATTATTGGTCCATTCATTAGGCAATTTGTTGCCCTTGTCTCGTTCAAAAAACTCATCTTTGCAAAATGATGCATTTGAATTGAAAAAAAATAATGGATGTGGTGTTGGATATTACAACGGCTCTATTTCTGAAAATGAAGTGAATACCCAAGATGAATGGACACCAAAAGAGATTCGCGAGCGTGGTATTAGTCTTTTAACGTTTATGGAAAAGCGTTGGAATATTGTTTTAGGTGATGATGAATTTAAAGCTAAACTACTACATTTGGATAAAGTTCCGCTTTCTCCATTAGTAGATGATGTAGAGGTGGTTGCATGAATTTAAGCCAAATAAAACAAGGCTTAGAACAGGCTTTCTACACTGAAAATCACCGAATTGTCTTTTGGTACGACGCTGAGCAGTCTTTTACTGAAGAAGTAAGGGCATTAAAGTTGAATGATGTTCAGATTCTGAATATGGCAGAAGAGTCGAGTCTGGCGATCAAGCTCAAACTGGAAC
>CAZBMR010000128.1:0-5504 GCA_964492695.1 uncultured Lentimicrobiaceae bacterium | reverse complement strand
GCTGATGCTCAGCATCTTTCCAGCCATCGGAACCATCCTCTCCGTGGTGTTCATCGCCCTTTATCCATTGAACGAGGAAAGAATGAAAGCGATAAGCCAGGAGCTGAACGAAAAAAGAAACCAATGACGCTTCAACACACCGCACCATGACAGCAACACCCAACGACCTTAGAATGCTCCACGCCGAGCTTGCTCTCGAACTCAATCAGCATATCCTGCCATTTTGGATGAACCAGATGCGCGACCATGAGCATGGCGGCTATTATGGTCAGTTCCTGCACGATGGAAAGGCTGTGCCCACAGCGGCCAAGGGAGCAGTGCTCAATGCACGCATCTTGTGGACCTTTTCGGCAGCCTATCAGGCCACCGGCCATGATGAATACCTGCACCATGCCAAACTTGCCTATGAATACTTCACGCGGCACTTCATCGACAGCACCCATGGTGGGGTCTTTTGGTCAGTGGATTACCGCGGCAAGGCACTCAACACCCGAAAGCAAATCTATGCACAGGCGTTTGCAATGTATGCCTTTTCGGAGTATTTCAAAGCCAGCCAGGACACGGCAGCTATCCTTGCGGCCATCGACCTCTACAATCTGATAGAGGCCCATGCTTTTGACGGTCTTCACAATGGCTACATCGAGGCCCTCGACCGATGCTGGAATGCGCTCGACGATTTGAGGCTGAGCACCAAGGATGCCAACGAGCCCAAAAGCATGAACACCCATCTGCATGTGCTTGAGGCATATACCAATCTGTATGATGTGTGGAAAGACCTCGAGCTTGCTTCGCAGCTTGAGAACCTGGTGCGCATTCACTTTGACCACATCCTGCATCCCACGAGCCAGCATTTCGACCTGTTTTTTAATATGCAGTGGGAGGCACAGTCATCGTCGTACTCCTATGGGCACGACATTGAGGGGGCCTGGCTGATTCGGCGTGCTGCCCTGGTGCTCGACCGTCCAAAGCTGGTGGCCGAGGCAGGCAAGCGCGCATGCGCCATGGCCAGGGTGACCCTGAATGAGGGGATTGCGAAAGATGGCTCGCTGTTGAACGAAGGACACAGCGGACAGCCAACCGACACCAACCGGCATTGGTGGCCACAGGCTGAGGCACTAATCGGGTTTCTTGATGCCTGGGAAGTGTGTGATGAAGAGCTTTATTTTGATGCGGCAAAAGATGTTTGGGGCTTCATCAAAGAACGCCTCCGCCATCCCTCAGGCGAGTGGTGGTGGCAGGTGGATGCCCATTACCAACCCGATCTGGCCGCCGACCTGGCAGGCGAGTGGAAGTGCCCCTACCACAATGCCCGCATGTGCCTCGAAGGCATGCGCCGCACAGCTTTTAGTCTGAAAAATATGCCCGTCGCAAATGAAACCTGAAAAATCCTGAGGAATGCAAAAACGCTTATTATCATGGCTGCTATGCCTGAGTGTTGGCTGGGCGGTATTGCCTGCGCCGCTGGCTGCACAGCAGTGCCCGAAAGTGCTGCCTTGCGATAGCCTGGCAAGTCCGCTCACCGTCACATTGTGGCAAAACCTGCGCAGATACGCCCCCGCAGGCATCATGGTAGGCCATCAGGATGCACTTTCATATGGTGTTAACCGCAAAGGAAACGGAGAGCACTCCGACATCAGGGAGGTGGCAGGTGCACATCCCGCCGTTTATGGCTGGGACATCGGCGGGTTGGAAATGGGACGCAATGCCAACCTTGATGGCGTTCCCTTTGATGAAATGCGGCAAAACATCCAAAGGGCCTACCTCAATGGTGGCATCAACACCATCAGCTGGCACGCCTTCAATCCGATAACCGGCAAAGATTCATGGGCCAACACCAAACGACCCAATCCAACAGTGCGCAAAATGCTTCCCGGCGGACCGGCGCATCAGGCGTTCAAGCAACAGCTCGACCTTGTGGCTGCATTTTTTCACAGCCTGAAAGGCCCTGGTGGCGAGGCCATTCCAATTGTGTTCAGGCCCTGGCACGAACATTCAGGCAATTGGTTCTGGTGGGGAAAAATGCACTGCACCCGCGACGAATACATTCAACTCTACCGCTTTACAATAGAATACCTGCGCGAACGACACCAGATCCATCAGATGCTCATCGCTTTTTCGCCAGATGTGGGTTTTACCGATGCAGCCACCTACCTCGAGCGCTATCCGGGCGATGATATGGTCGATATCATCGGCTTGGATGACTATCATTCGCTGCGCACCCATCAACCCGGGCAACTGATCCGGCACCTAGAGATCATCAGCACCATAGCTGCTGAAAAACACAAGGTGGCTGCCTTTACCGAAACCGGCGTCACCGACCTTTCGGAGCGGAATTACTTTATGGAAGAACTTTTTCCCTGCCTGAACCACTCGGATAAAACACGTGCCATCGCCTGGGTGCTTTTTTGGCGCAATCACGACGAGCAACAGCATTATGTTCCCTATGCCGGCCATCCCGCAGCCGATGATTTTATAAGGTTCACCAGGCAGGAATTGATCTGGCTGAACAACGAGCTGCCCGACTTTTACGGCAGGCTGAACACCTCTGAGAAGCAGCAATAAGATATTGGTACAAAGTAGTGATTTGTACTGGTTAATGGTTAGTGGTAAGTGAGACCCTCCCCCTCCGGGGAGGGTTTTTTTTGTGCCTTTTGGTATGGAAAGTGGCTATCGCAAGGCACCCTTTTTTCATTGACCCCAGGGATATAGGATGGTGTCCCTCCCCCCAAAAAAACTCATCATGAACATTCAGCGATGACACAGTGTGTGAAGACATAAAAAAAACGACCGTCCGGGGGAGCAGCTTTCCGAAACAAAATGAGTTTCTTCAGGAACAAAGAAAGCGCGTAAGCAGGTAGCAGCTTTTAACTGACAAGGGGGAGGTGAACAAAAAAAAGCCGCATAGCGCGGCTTTCAGGCTGTCTGGAGCAATCTCAATAACGGTAATACAATTCCGTCCGGCCAATTTGCGATGGCTCCAAATATTTGATCTTTACATAAAACATGTTTTTGCCGGTGGGCATCGCAAGACGGTAAAACAGGGGCACCTGATAATACTTTCCATCGCCATAAAACGCTTGCGGAGCAACCTGAACGACATCATAATGCTTGTCATCGGCAGAAACAGAAATCTCGAGGTTTTGCGTTTTCATGCCGCAAAAACTGTAAATCCGAAGGCTGTCGAGGGCACCCGGCACATAATAAACCAGGGCACTTCCTTTATTGCCACTGATGCGGTACATATCCTCCTTATACTTTCTGTCGTCGGCCGTTTCAACCCTGATGCTGCCCTCGCTGTAGATGAAATTCGACAGGTGTTCCATATCATCAATCAGGAGCTTGTTGGATGCTTTCACGGGCATTGAAGCTTCAGAGAAGTCAGATTCACCCGATGCATTGACGGCTTTCACCTTGTAGAAGCACTGCTGGCCTTGTTGGGCCTGTTGATCGGAAAATAGCGCATAGTAAGGATTTGCGGCATCCGATATGTGGTATCCAATCAGCTCATATGGCCCATTGGCGGCATAAGCCCGATACACATCATAAGCCGATGCTCCCACCGAGCCTTTCCAGCTGATGAGTGAGGGGTGGCTTATCGGAAGCATCTCGGGTTTTTGGGGCACTGGAATGGGGGGCACCTCAAGTTGATTGATTTCGTGCGCTTTATGTCGGAGCATATGGATGAAGTTGCGCGCATCCCACTCATGCCCTGAGTCGAAACCGGGCCAATGATACGATTTGAAGCGCGTATCGCCCTCCGAATGCCAATAAAAGCCTCCGTTGCGGCTGTGGTTGCGCAGGCCCCAAACCAGCGCACCACTGATTTCGTGATTGGCAATAAAAGCATCAAACACTTTGGCGGTGCCAATGGTGCTGCTGAAACCAATTTCGCCGATGATGTAGGGTTTGCGCCCCTTGATGATGTCGAGGTTTTTTTGCACGCTCTTCAACAGGCTCGCCGGGTTGCCATCGTAGTGGTGCGACGACACCATGTCGATCGACGCTTCCTCCATGGCATATTCCTGCACATAGTTTTGGTTGTCAATGGCATAGTAACCGTCCATCACCAGGTGATTGGGATCGGTGCTTTTAATGTAGCGGCAAATTTCCCTTGTCCAGGCCTCTGGACTGCGCAGCTCATTGCCGGTTTCCCAGCACAGAATGGCTTTGTCGTCCTTGTATAGCTGTCCGGTTATGGTGTTGCGGCGGTTCAAAACGTAGTTGATGGTCTTTTTAAAATCGTCGATCAATTGGCGGTTGGTCCAGAATTCGTCTTGTGGCAGATTTCTGAAATGGGCATATTGGGGTTTGCCTCCAAAGGCATCCCAGTTGTTGACAAGTGGAAAAATAATCCTGATGTGGTAGGTATTGGCATAGGCCAGCACCATATCCATTGTGCGGAAAGCCTCCTCGTTAAACAGGCCGGGGGCTTCCACGTAGGTGGGCACATCAGCTGGTTCCATTTGCATCCTGACGGGGATGGTGTACATTCGTACTACCCTTCCTCCCAGCTGTTTATAGGTTTCGAAGGCATCCCTGATCTCAAACTCGTCGGGCAAACTGAAAGGCTGTGTGGCCTCAAAGTCGAATACATCCTCGTTGTAGTTGAGGGTGGGCATATTGATCGACAGAAACCTGAATTCTTCCTTGCCGTCCATCAAACGGTGACCATCGCGGGTGATGAAGTGTTGAAGCGGACTTTGTGCATGAGCAGCAACGCTCAGCAACAGCATCATCAGTTTAAGAAAATGTGATATTTTCATCTTTTTCATTTTAGGGCTTTTTTTAGAATGATTCATCTTCACAATTCACTGCCACCGGGACTGATTTGTAGCATCGGTGATGGATGACTGTTTTTTCGTGTACATCGGAGGCATGCACCCAAACATTCACCGTTTTCGTTTCTCCCGGCAGAATATTCAGGTAGTTGTCCGACCAAAAGGCGGGCAGAATTTCCATTCCCGATTCCAGACCCCTAAGGCTCAGGGCTACCATCAAGGCTACGGAGTTTCCAACATTGCTGATTTTCAGCTCCCAGGCTTTTTTGCCGGCCATGGGAACGGGTGTTAAGACCACATCCAGCCGGGGCGCAGGCAGGTTGTCGAGCTGTGGCCCGGGGGCATCCTCGTAGAGCCAGTAGAAGTTTTCACTCAGCAATTCCCCACCGGCATTTCGCAGCTGCAACCGCAGAAAGCGAAAGGCTTTCGAAACCGGAACATCTATGCCGGTTTCTGTCAAGGCGTTGGCTGCCAAATGGATAGTGCTTTTTGTTTGCCAAAGTGTTTGCATAGTGGCATCAAAAAGCTGTGCCAAAACCTCAAGGCCGCTCAATGCCTGCAGCTTATTGTTAAGCACCACAATGCGGTGGTTGTCGCGGTTATATTGCACATGCACAGCTTCGTTGGCATTGGCAGCGGCAAAATTGCCGGCGTGGGCCTGAAGGTACCAGTCGTACACCTGCCAAACCAGACTTGGCCAGCTGGAATTAGATTTCCAAAGGGCGA
>CAZBMR010000127.1:0-5527 GCA_964492695.1 uncultured Lentimicrobiaceae bacterium | reverse complement strand
GGGCTGCTCGGCCAGGCGTACCAGGCGACGGCTGCGCCGCGCATCGCCCGGGTCCGCGCCTACCATTTCCTGTTCTTCCCAGCTCATCGTGCTACTTGCCTTCTTGGTCCATCCAAACCGATATCGTCTCAGCATTACTGCGGGGGGACGAAAGATGTGGGTAATGGGATGACTACAGCCAGCTTGCGCGTGAAATGAATTTTTCAGGGCAGATGAACGGGTAGCATAGGTCCGATATCTCGAGACATGCGAGCGCATTCACACTCACGCAAAGCTTCGACGTAGACTTTCTCAAGTAAATTTGGTTCAAATTTGCGCATCGTCAGAATACTCACGCATTTACATTCTTTCTCTCGAAAGATTGCAAATTCGAGATCTTTTTCTAGGTTAGTCATGTCGAGCTCCCGCTGCATTGTCATAAGAAAATATCTTGCTACACAGTTAGCCCCATCTTGTTCTTCAATCAATTTTTTTAGCCTCCTGTTGATTTCAACTCGACTTGAAGCGCAATAAAAAATCTCCTCCACCAGCGGACGATAGCAGCGTCTTTCTCGCATCTCCTTCCAAATTTGACTCGGCCTAATATTTTCCCAACTAAAATAAACACCGCGCTTGAAGCAGTTTGCATACACATACAATATGTGCGTCAATAATTTCTCGGATGTTGCTAAGGTTTCGATTTTTTCATGCATAAAAGGCTCCAAAAAAGTTAATCGTCTCCCGTATAGCTTATTTTTTCATGAAATCACCAAATCGATTAACTTTTTTCAAAGAAAATGAATTAATTACACTTTATCAAAGATAGATGACATGTGCGCAAACTACAAACCAGTCGTCAATCCTGGGCGACTGAGAACCTTCTCTTTGGCGTGGATCCGATTGCCAAGATGGGGAGTTTCAAAGAGGCTTGGCACCTTGGGCAGCGCTGTATTGTTCCTCTGTAAGCGTTTTATGACCTGGGCTGGGAATCAGACAAAGCGGTGCGCTGGAGGATTGAGCGCAAGGATGGAGCCCCGATGGGGGTGGCGGGGCTTTGGAGTGCATGGACCTCGCCCGAGGGTAAGCGGATCTTGATCTTCACGATGCTCACAGTGAATGCCGATGGACATGCAGTGATGGGCCGCATGCACCGGCCCGAAGATGAGAAACGGATGATTACGGTACTGGCTCCCGAGCAATACGACGCCTGGCTGGCTGCACCCATGCCGCAAATGCGAGGGTTTCTGCGCTGCTGGCCTGCGGAGGATTTATGGGCAGTGCCAGATCCTATGCAGGTAGGATACGCCACGAAGAATGTAAGGCAGCCTTTATTGTTTTAGAGCATTTTCGTACCATAGACAGGATTACAGGACTGAGTTTAGAGTTCCAGGTGATACCAAAGCCTGCGCCAATCGGCGGGCGTTTTGCACGTCCTGTAGTGCTGATCCGATGACAAGCGCCTTCTTAACAGTCGCCAGCCCAATTCCACGCGAACGCGCCACATCATCGTTCCCAAGGGCCTCACGTATCTGGTCCTCTCCAAGGATGTTGCCGCTGCGCTCCACAAATTGACCAGTGCCCTGATCGAACGCTGCGCCGCGAAGCGAAGGCGCAAAGTCAATGGTAATTTCATTGCTTGAGATTTCTCATGCATTTATCGCATTTCCGTACTAAATCATGCTCTGATTTAGTCCACAACAATCGGGGTTCACTGGGCTTGGGTAAAACTTTGCATAAGAAGTAATTTCAGTTCCCAACTTCCCAAAATTTATCGAAACGGATTGGGGCGCAGCGTATTAGACCCCGTAGCAGGGACCGCAAGAATGCGAGCGCCTCGGGCAAGGGCCATGGGATTCGTCCCATCCTAGATGAATCGACGGGGTGTGCACTCTCACCCTTTAACGCACACCACCTGCTTGAGGGTATGCAGGATTTCGGTCAGATCCCTCTGGTTGGCCATCACCTGGTCGATGTCTTTGTACGCACCCGGAATTTCGTCAATCACCCCCTTGTCTTTGCGACAGATCACCCCGGTGGTCTGCAGCTCCAGGTCAGCCTCGCTGAATTTCTTGGTGGCTTCGGTACGGCTCATCCGCCGACCGGCCCCGTGGGCGCTGGAGCAAAAGCTCTCCGGATTGCCTTTGCCGCGCACGATGTAGCTGCGTGCACCCATGCTCCCAGGGACGATGCCCAGATCACCCTCCCTGGCACGGATGGCGCCCTTGCGGGTCACCCAGACGTCAGCGCCATAGTGGTGTTCCTTGGCCACGTAGTTGTGGTGACAGTTCACCGCTTCGGTGGTCACCGTGAACGGCGGCAAGTGGCGCTCAAGGCCCTTGAGTACCAGGTCCAGCATGGCCTTGCGGTTGGCCATGGCGTATTCCTGCGCCCAGTGCACGGCCTCCACGTAGTCGGCAAAGTGCTCCGTGCCTTCGGGAAAGTAAGCCAGGTCCCGATCGGGCAACTGGATCATCCAGCGCTCCATGTCTTTGCGGGCCAGATGGATGAAGTAGTCGGCAATCGCGTTGCCAATGCCCCGGCTGCCCGAGTGCAGCATCACCCACACCTGGTCGGATTCATCTAGGCAAACTTCGATGAAGTGGTTGCCCCCGCCGAGCGTGCCCATCTGGTTCGTCCACTTGGAGAACTTTCCAAAGGCCTTCAGAAGCTGGGGATGGCGCTCGGTCAAGGCTTTCAAACCTGGCTCGAAGGGGCGAGCCGCCTCCACCAGGACCCGGTCGTCAGCGTGCTGGCCGCGCCCGACCGGCACGTCCCGGGTGATCTGGTCAAAAACCTTCTTCAGGGCTTTCTCGTCCAGGTCGTTGGCCGTGAGTGACAGTCGGGCGGCCACCATGCCGCAGCCGATGTCCACACCCACGGAGGCGGGGATGATGGCCTTGTGGGTGGCAATCACGGAACCGATGGTGGCGCCAATTCCCAGGTGCACATCCGGCATGGCCGCAACGTGGTGATGCACAAAGGGCAGCCCGGCAATGTTGGCCAGTTGCTCCTTCGAGCGGTCGTCGACATCGTCGGTCCAGATCTTGACAGGCACACGCTGGTCAGTGAGAACTTGTTGAACTGGCATTTCTACTGCTCTCCCCTGATTTCAGAAAAAGGGTGGTTGGGATCAATATTTAGAACGTACCGAATGGATGTGCCGCACACCGGCCAGGCAAACCTATTCGGTTCCGCACCAACCAATGCACGAACCGCATCGAGGTAGTCCTCAATGGCCTTCACCATCTGGGTCCGATCAAAAGTCAATACGACCGGGACAGCTGTCTTCTCCCACTCACTAAGCTCTGGGTCTAATAGGTTGTCGGCTGCCAAAGGGCGGCGAAAGCTCCATCTGACAAGACCTGCGTCGTGCGTGACCTGAATCCCGTCAACGATGCCTGCGCACATACCCACACCGCACCCACATGTAAATATGTCAAACCATCTCTGCTCATACAGGCTCTGCACCAGCATAGGTAGGTCGATGAAATGAGGCTCATCGAGGTGGCGTCCGTCGACCCAGATCTCCGACAACAACATGATTTCCTTATCGGAGCTATCCAGACGTTGCGCGACTCCGTCTTTCAGACGCAGTTCGAAGTGATTGCAGGACTTGTCCAGATCAAGCGATAGTTGCGGGTTATCTGGCATCGCGCACCTCATCCACATCACATTCCAAAGAAAACACCCTCTGGGGCCATGCCCGCGCCGTCATGCCTTGGAGCGCTGCCTCCATCGCCTGAACCAGGACATCATCAGCACGGGTGCCAGGTTGCGCCGGCTCCCCGCCCAACACGCCCCGCACCCGCCGCACGGTGGACTTGAGCGCACCCAGTAGGCCCTCGGACTGGGCCAGTGCAGCATGGGTTTCGCGCCGGGACATCAGTGTCAGGAAGGCCTGAACCACTGTGGTTTCCAGGTAGGCTTCTCCGGCGTAGGCGGCCATCTCCAGCTCCAGCCAGTCCACCACCGAGGTACCCAAGCCCATCTCGCGCAGGCCGGCATAGGTGGTTGGCCAGTAGACCTGTGGGGTGATGCTTAGCCACTCGCTCACGCCCAGCGGGGTGAGACCCGTGTAGCCATCTGTGTTTTCGGAGTTTTGGGCTTTGGCCCAATGGCTGGGGTTGCGCCGGTCAATGTCGCCCCGATCCGCCAGGCTGCGCAGGAAGGCAGGTATTTCCAGGTCATCCATGTCCTCAACCTGGCGTGCCGGTGTGCGGCGCACGCTACGCCACACGGCGGGCACGGTCATTCCTGCATAGTTCTGTGCATCCGTCGCGCTGCCAACGGTACTGCCCACCGCACTGCCTGTGGGTGCGTCGTCGGGCATCTTGCGCGAGAAACAGATCGTCCCCGCTCCTCCCCAGCCCGCCGGCACCATCTGCGCCACGGTGTGCAGCTCGGGCATGTCAGTGGCTTGCTCGCCTTCGGCCCTCTCGTGCACCAGCAGAAAGTTAGTGTGCTCGCTCACCAATTGGTACTGCACGACCAGTTGGGCTGGTTTGGTGGCGAGGCTGGAGGCGATGGGGTCGTCATCGCGCAGGCGCTCGATTCGCTGGATCCGGGCGGATGCGACCAGGCGCGGCAGGGTGTCGGTGGGGTGGTTTTCGGTGCCCAGTGTTTCCGGTAGCTCGACCTTGCCGATTTCTTCCATCTCCGCGTCGGGCGTGCGTTGTCCCAGCAGCCGCACGGCGCCGGTGCCCGGTTGCCGCAGCAAGGCAAACACATTGACCGTGTCTCCATCGAACACCGAGCTCCGCAGGGGCGATGCCCAGGCGGGTTCGACGCCCTCGGGCCACTCCAGGCGCAGGGATACCAGCCGGGGTGAGCGCAGCCGGGCAAACATGCGCAGCACCGCGGGTTCCACCGCCTCGCCGGGCGCGACAAAGTCGCAGGCGCCTGCGGTGGCTTCGGCCAGGCGGCGCAGGTGGGTTTCGGCAGGGCTGCTGCCAATGCCCACCACGAACACCCGGTGGCCGGAGCGTTTGGCCGCTTCGATGGTGCGGTCAATGGCGCTGATCTCGCCATCGGTGACCAGGAGCACGTCACTTTGCACAGTCTGGGCCAGGGCGAAGGTGGATACCAGGGCGGATTCCATTTCGGTACCACCCAGGTTGGCATCCAGGGCGCTCACCCAGCGCTGGGCCGCCAGTTTGGTGGTCTCCCGTGCCGTCCACAGACCGCGTGAGCGGTGTTCGACGGTATCGCCAAAGCGGGACAGCGCAAACCGGTCGCCGTCGCCCAGCTGCTGGACGATGGCCTGCAGGGCGCGTTTGGCCGCTTGAATGCTGTCGCCGGCCATGGAGCCGGAGCAATCGACCAGGATCTTGACGGCAGTGCTGGCACGCTCTGCCGTAGGAATGCGCGGGCAAAAGCTGGCCAGCACGGCGATGCCTTCGGGCTGTACGCTGTCCCGTGCGGCGATGGCGATGCTGTCATGCGCCAGTTGATCGACCACCAGCACAAAGTCCCGATCCAGGGAGGCGCGGCGGGACAAGGAAACGGTGAGGACAAGATCCGTTGCCGTCTGGCTGAAGGCCACTCCCAC
>CAZBMR010000126.1:0-5582 GCA_964492695.1 uncultured Lentimicrobiaceae bacterium | reverse complement strand
AGTGAGCAAATCAAATATGACACATCAATCTGAAGCTGAACTTATCGAAGCTTGCCTTAAAAGCGACAGAACTGCGCAAAAGGCACTTTACGATCGCTATAAATCGAAAATGTATACCCTTGCTTACCGCATTACAGGAAACTTTGACGATGCCAACGATGTGTTACAGGAAGGATTTTTACAAATTTTTAGAAAGTTGCATACTTTTAATGGGGAAGCAAAACTGAGTTCTTGGATACATACCATCATTGCGCGTTCTGCCATACGTAAAATTAAGGACAGAATCTATTTTGAAGATATTGAAAGAATCGACACTTCGGCAATTATCGACTGGGGTACTTCCATCAACATAGATTACCTCGAAAAAGCCATTGCGAATTTACCGGATGGTTATCGCACCATTTTCACACTCTACGAAATTGAAGGTTTCAAACATCGTGAAATAGCTGAATTGATTGATATTTCAGAAAACACTTCCAAATCACAGCTTTTTAAAGCTAAAAAAATGTTGCGTGAAAATCTTGAAAAATTAGTAAACTGATGGGAAAGAACAGTAAAATATTGGATGAGGCTTTGCAGCAATTGCCCAGTTATTTTCCTAACGAAAAGGTTTGGAATGATATAAATTCCCAACTATCTGAAGCAACAATGGCTGATAGATTATCGCAGTTAAACTCCATCAATCCTTCGGAATTAGTCTGGGACACTATTGCTAACGAATTGGAGAAAGATAAAATAATCCAACAACTCAAAGAATTCATGCCGAGTGACGCAGTTTGGAATAAAATTGCTAAAGAACTCAACACAAAAAAGGAAATAAATTCCAAGCTGATTGCTTTTAGATGGTCCATTTGGTTGACTGCTGCCAGTGTTATCCTCTTTATGGCCTATTTTATAATCTTTCAAAACCAGCAAAAACCAACTATTAGTTACTCTGAAGAAGTTATCGAAATAGCAAAATCGAGCCATTGGCAAGATGATGAAACAGAAATCATCGAGCTTGTTAACGCCCTTTGTGTTGCCAATCCAATAGCTTGTAACCAAGCCGATTTTAAAGCAAAACGAGATGAATTGGATTATTTGAATGAAAAAAAATCAGAGATTCTTGAAAGATTGAATGCTTACGATAGAAATAAGGATTTTCAAATAATGCTCACCAAAATTGAACTGGAGAAAAATGAAATTGTAAAACAAATGATCTCAATAGCATTATAAGGAGATGGAAAAGATAATTGATAAAATATGGCTCGTTTTTATTTTTATAACTACTGTTTTCATGAGCAGTGTAACGGGTCAAACCAAAGTTCAGGTGCTAACAAAAACACTTGAAGGTCAGAAAAAATGGACTCCCGCAATGAAATTAGAAATCAATGGCGAAAATGCAGTAATATTTTGCGAATCATATACTGGAAAATCAATCTCTTTTGAAATTCAAATTATTGCAAAACACGCTGATAAAGAAAAGGCTGAGCTTGATTTAGAAAAAGTAAAATGGATCAGTGGCATACAAGGCAAGACAATATTTATGAGAAATTACATCGAATTGGCCTCCGGAGATGCACGGCCAGAATCGATGCTCAAAGTTATTTATCACATCAAAATACCTGAAAACTGCCCACTCACTATTAATAATTATTTTGGGGAAATCACCGTTGAAAATACGAAAGGCGCACTCAACATCAACAGCGAATTTGCAACAATTAATCTAGGCAACGTCAAAGGGAATTTAGAAGTTGAATCTAAATTCGGGGATATTTCCGGCAAGTTGTTAGACGGCAAAATTGAAATAAAGTCGACTAGATCAGATATTTACCTTGAACAAGTTGCAGGTGAAATTGAAATTGATGCTTCGGTTACGAAAATAAATCTTGAACATTTTACCAGGCTCGAATCCCTCACTATTAAAGCAGAAAAATCAGAGATAATGCTTGAATCCGGAAATAAATTCAGATACTTCCTCGATCTTGATAATACTGATTTCAAGAAACCAAACTGGATGATTTTTGATCCTCATGAAAAGAAAGCAAGCATTCTTAAGGTCAATTTTGTTGAACAGCCGGGTAAGCCCCTTATTCATATCAAACAAATCATTGGTACACTCGAAATTAAGTAATCTGAGATGAAAATAGAAAAACGACAACCCATGAAATTGAAGACCACAATAGTTTTAATTCTGGCAGCACTATTTATTTCAATGGCAGGGAGTGCTCAAACCGATAGCTTGCGCTTTTCCTCTGAAACACATAACGAAAGTGTTGTAAAATACCTCACTCCAATGGAATATGCTTTTATGTTTCACGAAGAAACCGACTGGCTGTTTAAGGGTTCTATGTCTGCATTCTGGGAATATGGCCGCGTTGCTGGGAGTCTAAAGCTGAGCCTTGAAAAAAAGATTGCTCAAGGATTTTCCTTGAATGCGGTGTTGATTGATCTCACCGCTTATAATTATGGTTTCAGCTCCATAGATGCTGATGGGACCGAATCCTCCCTTGAATCAAGATGGTATTATAAGTATAACAAAAATATTCGTGAACATATCCCTACAGCCAACTTATCAGGAGCTTACATCGCTTTGGGAGCTGGCTATGGTAAAGCATATAATGCCATTTGGTATCCTGACACCGAACATTCCGACCTTAAGTTTATCCCAATATTTGCAAAATGGGGTGTTCAACGCAGATTCCTTAAACGCGGGTTTGTTGATGTGGGACTAAAGGCTGGATGGAATAAATCGTTGAGTGGAGACTTATGGTCTACCCTGTTTTTTAACACATTTGTGGATGTAGGTTTGGCCTTTACAAAAGATAAATATAAGCTGGATTTCGACAGATTGTGTCCTGTTTTGAGATGCCATGCCGAAGATCGCTTTCTGCTAAAAACAAATCTTGTTAATATTATTAACCTTGCCTACATTAGGAAGACACTCATTGGTTCAATTGAACCAAACATTGCCGCTGAGTTCAAGCTGGGATCATCACCTTTTTCGATCAACACACTATTTATCAGCAAGATCCAATATTCCAAATCGAATTACGATATTCATAAATTCGAAAGTTTTAGTGTTATTCCAGAATTAACAATTGAAGGGCGCTATTACTACAATCTGCATCGTAGAATCCTTATGGGGAAATCCGGCAACGGCCTTTCGGCAAATTACATATCCTTAGGAGCAACATATCGGGGGGAATTTTATAATTCTATTTCTAACGGATTTAACGACAGGCAGAAAAAGTCCTTTACAGGCATAAAGGTGGGTACTGGTATTCAGCGATTAATATCCAAACATCTGTACCTTGATATAAATATTAGTGGCGCTTTTGGTACCAATTATTATTATGATGGATGGACAAGACCTAATAGGAATAAAACTCAAGCTACTTTTGATTTAGGATTTGGGATTGGATATCGGTTTTAAAAAGGAAATCAGGGATAACTATGACGGATTCGTACTACAACTAAGTATTTTATCCAAACCATGACGGGAAATTAAAACTCTGAATTTGTGAGTCAGAGGCTGTCTAAAATTCTGACAGCTTCTTTTTTATTAAAAATGTCACAAATATAATTTGTTGACGTGCTAAATATTAAGGCCTTAGAGAAATAAATTTGTTGACCATGTCAAAAGCTGTTTTTAAGGAGTTCGCCAGCAATCAGGCGGTTTTGTTTCCTGAGAGCATTTCCGATAGAATACCAGAAAATCACCCTGTTCGATTGGTAGATCATGTTGTAGACCAGCTCAATATTGATCGTATCATGAAGGCTTATAAAGGTTGAGGAGCTTGCATTTTTCATCCAAGGATGATGCTTCCCGATCAGAAGCATGTGTATATCGGCACCACGGTAAAAGGAAATTCAGACAAAATTTCCAGTGTTGGCATCGTCGGCTTGCTGCACGAGGGCAAGGTATATGTGCTGACCGGAAAGAGCCCGCTGGCCAAATCATTGGATATGAATGGCCTGGGAAGCCCAACCATCAGCTGCATAAGCGATGCTTGTATTGCTTGTTCAGTCAGTTTCACTGACATAACTTTATCCATTGATTTAATGGCATTGTTGTCGAAATCTCCTTCGTGCTGCTTTTAATCAGTTCTCCACTTTTGAAAACAGGTTTTTTGAGCTGTTTTTTACAATTTCCGCAACTTTTTGAAATTATTGAATATCAATATTTTGAAAAATATATTTCAAATTTTAACAAAATAGTGTGAAAAAAGCGATGCGTTTTTGCTTTTTCGTGGATTTAATGAATAAGAATGTATTCGATTATTCGGTTTGACGGGACGTCAATGCCGAATGATGAAAACTGGATAAACCAAAAAAACAGCAACCATGACTCACCACATTCAACATACCCCAAGGCCGGCCACCTTGCATAAAAAAGCCTCCGTATGGGGGCTGAATACTCGACCTGTTAACGTAACTAAGTATTAACCAAAACCACAAAGAGGCCCTGCAAAGATACAACAACGCTCATTGAAACCAACCCGCAACAGCGTTTTATTTGATGTCTTCATACACATCACAGGGGTGGCAGCATGTGCATTATCAGCTTTTGCATGTGCATGAATGGCTGAACGCTTCGCCAAAGCTGCGCTAACGTGTTTTTAAACCAGCGTTAAGGTAATACGGCCGGAATCGATGCTGAAACAGCGGCCAAAGCACAAGTAACTGAAAGTAGGCGAAAAAATCTTTGACCCAATGAAAATCCACATATTTATTGTAGTGATCATTTTTCTTATGACGTTACTTTCATGCTCTAAAAAAGAGACTAACCCTGGAGACAGCATCACAAACAACGAAATCGAAACTTTTGACAATACTGAATACAACAAAATGATGAAAAGTATTGCAATTGCTGTTTCAGAATCCATGAATGAAAACCCTGAGTTCAGACATTTACTCAAAGCAGAAGCCCTTAAAATGTTTGATGGCGATTACGATATACTTCTCTCAAAAATTAGCAATATAGAGATCAGCCGCAATGAAAGTGTTTTAAAAAACTCAAATGAAAAGATCAAAGTTAAAGACCTCTTAGGAGCAAAAATATCTGAAAGAAGCATGTTAAAATCGGGAGGAAATATCCTTGATGAATTGAACGAGGCCTTTCCATTGCTCCAGATTGCCATCCCGGTACATGCTGAGGAATGGGTGCCAGAAGAATATACTCCAACGGTGACATTTCTACCTGAAGAGTATGATGATGCTACAACTGAAGTCTTGACCGGATATGACAAAGATGGGAATTTGGAGTATTTGGATGTAAGAAATGAACCTGATGTGCCAGTTATCGTTATAAGTCAAAATGAACGTGATGGGAACACCAATAATGCACCCGATTCATGGCCGGTGCCTGCAAGTCCTCAAAACCTCGCGGCAGGACTTACAAATACAGGCATCATTCTTACATGGAGCATGCCGGCCGGTTCGGATAACACGAATACGATGGGATATTATATTTACCGTAAAGGTCCCTCTGAAACCAACTTCGTTTATATCGGAAAATCCATGTATTTTGAAAATAAAACGTATCAGGATAACAGTGTTGCGCAAAACACTTTCTATCAGTATTTTGTAAGATCTTATTA
>CAZBMR010000125.1:0-5616 GCA_964492695.1 uncultured Lentimicrobiaceae bacterium | reverse complement strand
CGTTTACGCTGAGCGAACCGAGTACCAACTTTATCGTGAGCGATGTTACGGTCACGAATGGCTCCTTAAGTGCCTTTGCGGCTGTTGCCGGTTCTGAAAACAAGGTGTTTACGGCTGTCTTCACGCCAACGGCTAACAGTGTAGGCACGGCCACGATTGGCGTATTAGCGAGCAAATTTACCGACGCCGCAGGCAATGCCAACCTTGATACCAGCTTGGTCAGCTCAGTCGACTATGAAGCCGACAACCAGGTTAGCATCGCTTACGACACCAAGTATGTCACCACCACGGTTGCATTTAGCAGCATGACCAAAGACACGAGTCCGACCACGGCACATGCCAACTGGGAGGGGATCGATGGTAGCGCTGGTCGTTTGCTCTCCGGTACGTTAAATGCGGTGTTGACAGAAGGTCAGACGGTACAGGTCTATAGCAATGGCAACCTCATTGGCGCTGCCACGGTCAATGGCAAGGCATGGGAAATCACCGATTTGAACGGTTATAGCGCGGACTGGATCTACACCGCCAAGGTCGTTGGGCCGACTGGTGTTTCAGGCACAGTTGCCAGCCGTACCGTGATTCTTGATACCATCGAAGCCGCGCCGGTGATCACAGCAGTGCGCAATGCCAATAACGAAGTGTTGCCGGATGGCTCGGCAACCACGGTAGCGCTGGCCAGTGTTAAAGGTACTGGTGTCGCCGGCAACACGATATATCTTTACGACAATACTGGCACCAATCTCGTTGGTACCACGACGGTGGCTTCCGACGGCACCTGGATCATCACGGGACTGGCGACGAACAGCGCCATCCACAGCACGAGCAACAGCTTTGCTGCCCTGCAAGTCGATGGCCGGGGGAATCAGAGTGTTCTGTCCAATCTTTGGCGCGTTACTGCCGCTGGCACAAATCAAATCGTCAACGGCGATTTTGCGACGGATGCCGCCACCGCCACAGTGGCAGACGTTGGTTTCACCGTAGGTACGGGCGTCACTTTCCAGCAAGATATTAATTTCACCAGTACGGGTACCAATGCCGCAATCACCAAATGGATGCCGGCTGACGCTGCGACAACTAATAACTCGACCGGCACTACATCAAACACCAATATCAGCTGGTTCAAAACCTATTCGAGCGGTGGTAACCCCGATGGCGCGATGTCGGGTAATACGTTGGCGATTAATGTGGCTGGTGGCACAACCGGTAGACTCTGGCAGAACAGCAACATCAGCGTTGAAGCTGGCAAGACCTACTTATTTAAGTTTGATTACTCTGCCAACTTTAATGGTGGCGGCAACATTGGTCTTGATATTGATGGTGTAACTATTGCAGTTAATAGTTTGTCATCTGAATCCGGTCATTACACGGTGAAATATGTTGCGACCGCAACAAAGAATATCACCCTGAATCTCTGGGGCAATAACACCTACACGACGAATACATCCTATTACGGGGATATTGCAGTCGATAACCTTACTTTCTTTGAACTGGCAACACCTTCCGGCAATACCCTGGTTGCGGGGAATCCCGTGCTGGCAACAGCTGGTGACGACAACCTAAATTACGCCGCAGGTTTGCTGTCAACGCTGGCGGGTAACGACACAATCAACGCCGTCAACACATCGCTGCAGACGACGTTGGCATCGGGTGCCTACATCAATGCTGGCGCAGGCGTCGATACCCTCGTATTGGCTGCCGGCACCACACTGGATCTCACCGCACTGACCAATAACCAGACGGTTAAAACTATCCAGGAAGTGGAAATTTTTGAAATGCAGGGCGGTAGCTCGCGTCTGGTGCTTTCTGCCAACGATGTGCTCAGCTTGGGTGGTGCCAATGCCAGTACCATGTCGGCTTATGCCTTTGCCGCTACTAGTGATGGAGCAGCATCAACTAACAGCAATGGTAAAGTGCAGCTGGTGGTTTTAGGTCAGGCTGGCGATATCCTGGATCTAAAGGAACTCGGTACAGACGGCGTCACAACCAACTCGGTTCTGGGTAATACCGGTCTGGCTGGGACGTGGTTGTACATGGGCACCACCTTGATCAGCTCAACCACCTATAAGGTCTATAACCACAGCACGACAGGTGCCCAAGTGCTGGTTGATCCTGATGTTGCGGTTAATACCAAGTTTATTGGTTTCAGTAGCATGACCAAAGACACGGCTTTTGGTGTGGATACATCTAATGCCAACTGGACAACGGCCGACCTGAGCGCAGGTCGACTGGTATCTGGCACGCTGGATGTACCGCTCGCGGCAGGTGAGGTTGTCAAACTTTATAGCACTGTGAGTGGTGTTGAGAACCTAATTGGTACTGCCGTTGTCAATGCTGCCGGTACGACCTGGGAAATGACTGATCTTACAGCTTACACCGGTAGTTGGACATATACCGCCAGAGTCATGTCTGGCAGCAATACGGTTTCCGTAAGAACGCAGGCAGTCACAGTTGACACGGCCGAAGCGGCTCCCGTTATCACCGCCGTCAGCAATGGTGCCAATATTACCTCTGGTGCGGGGGATCAGATCGGCACTAGTGTCAGCACATCAGCCGTCTCCACCATCAGTGGTACGGGTATTGCCGGTGATGTGGTTTATGTATACGACAACAGCGTCAGCAAACTTGTGGGTACGGCCACAGTTGCTGCTAATGGTACCTGGTCGTTGACCGCGCTGAATCGAAATACCACTGGCACGCATCAGTTTATGGCTGTGCAAATGGATCAGAGCGGTAATGTCAGTCCGTTTTCCAATAGCCATACCGTTACCCTGGATGTGAATCTGGTGCCGAGCGCCAATGGTAGTTTGACCTCCGGTGCGACCGGTTTCACCAGTGGCTTTGCACGGAACACCACATACAATGGTACCTATGGCGATGCGAATGCGATCTGGAATAGAACTACCAGCGTGTATGATGTCGACAACACATTTGTCGCCGATGCTTTGACCACAGGTACCACCAATCTAGCGGGCAGCGGCGCAGCGACGACTGCCAACAATGCCTCGTCGATCATCGGCAATCAGACCGGTACGGCAGGCACGCTCACCTGGACAACCGATTACGGCAACGTATTCACGACAAAATACGACAACCCCGATAGCGCCATGAGCGGTAACGTACTCATGGCAAATATCACGAGCTCGTCTGGTCGGGGGCGGATCTGGCAGAACAACATCGATGTTGTTGCCGGTTGGACCTATGTTCTAAGCTTTGACTACACGCAGAATGGTGCGTTGCCGCTGGTTTTCTTTGGGGATACCTACGCACAGTTCAATACATCGACCTATGAGTACGGCCATCTTACCGCGACCTTCACGGCAATGACGACAGGAACGATTCAGTATGGCATTGCCATCCATGGTAGTGGATGGTCGGGTGAACAATCGGGCGGCGACATCGCTGTCGACAACATTAAACTGATTGCCAACGCCTATCCAAATGATGGCACCCTTGTGACGGGAAATATCCCGACCCTGTTTGCCGGTGTCAATGACGTTAGCTACAGCTCGGGCATCGTTGCAACGGGTAGCGGCAATGACGTCATCACAGCCAGCGCTACTACTTTGCAAACCACACTGACTACTGGTGGTGGTCGTATCAACGGCGGCGCAGGGCTTGATACGCTTAAGCTGGCGGCTAATACGGCGCTAGATCTGAGTGCAGCCGCGGTGACTCTCAACCAGACGGTTAAACCGATTCAGGAAGTCGAGATTTTCACGCTACAAGGCAACTCGACGTTAACGGTCTCTGCAAATGATGTTCTGTCGCTTGGCCTTGCTGATGCTTTTGCCACTAACGGCAAAGTGCAGTTTATGGTCAACGCCACTAGTACTGATACCGTAACGCTGAAAGGTTTGCTCACAGACGGCGTGACGACGAACGCCTTGCTCGGCAACACCGGCCTGACTGGCGCCTGGTCTAAGGTGGATCGTCTCAGCTATAACAATCTCACCTACGACATCTACAATCACAGCACCACGGGCGCCCAGGTCTGGCTGCAGACCACCGCCAAAATCGTGCCAACTATCAGCATCACTCGCAGTGGCAGCACCACAAGCATGGTGGGTGCGGAAACGATCACCTTTACCCTGAGCAATGCCAGTGCGGACTTTGTTCAATCAGATGTTACCGTCAGCGGCGGCGCGCTCAGCAATTGGGCCAAAGTCGGTCTGGATGCAGATGGTCGCCAGATCTACACCGCCACATTTACCCCCACAGCCAATTCGCTAGGCGCGGCCAGCATCAGCGTTGCCAGCAACAAGTTTAGTGTCGGCGGTCTTTTCAACGCAGACGGTACTGATGCCGATAATACGGTTGCAGCAACATTTGATACCAAGCTTCCCACGGTTGCCATTACGCAAAAATCACTCACCGCAACCACCAGCCTGCTGACCTTTGCACTGAACCGCACCGACATTACTGATTTTGTTCAAGGCGATATCTCACTCAACACCGGCAGTTTGAGCGATTGGGCTCACGTGGGCGTTAATGCCGCAGGCAAGGATATCTACACCGCGCTATACACCTATAGCGCGACGGGCAATAAACTGGTTACGATTGGCAATGGTGCCTTTACTGATTCAGTTGGGCGTGCCAACGCCGATGGTGCCGATGCCAACAACAAGCTGGACTTTACCGAAGCGGTTTCCAGTATGGGCGCCGTCATTTACAACGGTGTTGATACGGCGTACTCACCGCTCCGGCTCAACCCCACCACCGTTATTTCAGCGGGGCAAATGGTCACCAATCTCAAGATGAGCTTGGATTACTACGCCACGGCAGGTGATGGCATTAGTTTTGCTTTTGGTAGTGGTGGTTATCGTTACGGGCTAGCAGAATATGGTCTTGTCAATGGTATCGGCGCAACCATCGATACGCTTTCTGGCGCATTTGGCGGCAACTGGGTGCAACTGTACGATAACAACTACACGGGCGCGTATAACGTTCAGAAATTAGCGGTTACCACGGTTGGTTCGCATCACGCCGACTTCGATGTGTCTGCAACGGGTTTGGCAACGCTTACGATCGATGGCGTTGCATTAATTACGCGGCAAATCACTAACTGGACAACCGCTAGCCAAGCTGGGTGGTATTTCCAGGTTCAGGGTAGAACCGGCTCAGATGGCGGCTATTTCTCAGTCAGTAACCTGACGATGTCATATAACAAAGTCAGCACTGGTTCGCCGCTGGTACTGGATTTGAACGGCGACGGCGTGCAGACACTTTCCGCAGATCAAGGCGTTAACTTTGATCTGGAAACGACTGGTACAGCGCAGTATGTTGGTTGGGTCGATAATCATGATGGATTCCTGGCATACGATCTCGACCAAAACGGCCTGATTGACACCGGTGCCGAACTGTTCGGCAACCATACGAGCTTGGCGGATGGCGGCAAGGCCGCTGATGGTTGGCAGGCGCTTGCGCAATACGACGGCAACCTGGATGGTTTTATCGATCAGAATGATGCCATCTTTAGAAACCTCAAAGTCTGGGTGGATGCCAACAGCAATGGCCAGAGCGAAGCGGCTGAACTCAAGACATTGGCGGAGCAGGGTATTGTCAGTATTGATCTACATGCAGACGATCAGGCTGTTGCACAGAACGGCAATATTCTGC
>CAZBMR010000124.1:0-5782 GCA_964492695.1 uncultured Lentimicrobiaceae bacterium | reverse complement strand
AGCAGCGGACTCATAATCCGTTGGTGCCGAGTTCGACTCTCGGGGGGCCCACCAATTAAACCCTTATGCCACAAGGGTTCTAGCATTTCGGCTCGTGGCAAAAAAGAAAACCACTAAGGTCAAAACGCCTTAGTGGTTTTTTTACGGCTAGGCTGTCTGTGGCGCCCTGGGACTTTTATATCGGTTATAGCCCCACAGATATTGGGTGGGCATTTTCCTGATCATGCTCTCGAGTGCAGCGTTCATCTGCGCAGCGGCCAGCTCGGGGACTTCGGATAACATCTCTTGCATCGGCACCACATGGAAATAGTAGCCCTTACCTTTGGGCAACCTTTCCAAGCCCACGGTAAAGATCGGGCTGTTGCGAATTGCCTGCATTCGTTGCACGAGTGTGATGGTGTATGCCTCCTTGCCAAAGAATGGGGCATACACGCCATCTCCCAGCGCAGGCACTTGATCCGGCAAGAATCCGATGGTCTGCCCTTTCAGCAAGGTCTTTACGAGGCCTTTAACGCCCGCCTGATTGGCTGGGACCAGTTTTAGGTCGGGGGACAGGCGAATCAACTCGATCAATTTCTTCAGCCAACGCATTCTGGGTTCTTTGAAGATGACCGTCGCTTTATGCCGCTGGGTATAGAAGGGACCAAGCATTTCAAACGCACCGATGTGCGGTGAAATCAGAATCACGCCTTTGCCGAGCGCCAAGGCATCATCGATCATCCACCAGTGGTCACACCGGATGATCTTGTCCAGCTTGCCCGAGTTTCTGCTGGCCCAGAGATACGGCAATTCCAGGAACATCTGCAGCAGCTCAATCATGGCAGAGCGGGCCATGGTCGGCGCCGCATCCGGATAAGCCAAGCGCAGGTTTGCATATGCCCGCTTTTTGTAAGACCCGGGCAGCATCGAACCCAAAACGCCTAACGCGGTTCCCAACCCCTGCAAAAAAAACAGAGGCATCAAACCAAGGCTCTTAAACAGAGCATAGGCAAGCACTGCTAATACATTGTGCACGGTCAATGACGCTCAGTATTTCTTGCGTCGGACCGGGCTCGACGAAACCCCGGGCTTGCTGTCCAAATGCCTAAAGGAGATACGTCCCTTGCTGAGATCGTAAGGTGACAGTTCTAAGGTCACGCGATCGCCTTGCAATATACGGATATGGTGTTTACGCATCTTGCCACCGCTATAAGCAATGACTTTATGCGCGTTTTCCAATTCAACGATAAATTTGCTGTCGGGCAGGACTTCCATGACAACGCCCTGCATTTCAATTAATTCTTCTTTAGCCACTTTGCTCTCCAGCTGACAAAAAGGAGGGACGCGCCCCGAAACGGGCGAGATTCAAGTGGCGAAAGAGTCTTGGGGAATGGTGACGCTGTGAAGCGGTACTAATCCGACGAGCCAGAAACACTAAATGAACGTCGCGGCTTTACGATACACCAAAACCAAGGAGTTGGGCCGATCATTTGATTAAACCGGGGCTTGAATTACCCACTCCTGGGTATTGGCATGATGCGACGAATGGCGCAGGATCTGTAATTATTGGATAAAACCGTCTTTGCTCATGAAACATTCATTCACCTCGCATCACGAAACGCCGACCGATGTTGCCGAAATCATGCAACTGCTGAAATCCGTCATTGACCCGGAAGCGGGTATCAGCATTGTCGATATGGGTTTGATTTACGAAGTCGCTCTGCTCGACAACGGTGTTTACATCAAAATGACCATGACGTCGGCTGCCTGTCCGATGGGTGATCTACTGATGGAAGAGATCACGCACTGTCTGCGCCAGAAGTTTCCAGCACCGCAAGCGATTGAGATCGATATCAGCTTCGATCCGCCCTGGACACCGGCCATGATGTCCGAGTCGGCCAGAACACAGTTCGGCTGGTGAGTTCGGCTGATGATACAGGTGGTGACGGGCATGCTGGCGCGGCCTATTTTTCGGCTGCCATTTCTATTACCGGCCATGCTGTGTCTGGTGGCAGGCGTGCTCACCGGCCTGGCGCGCATGGGGGTGCACACGACCGACTTCATCTTGGAACGATCCGTACTGCACAGCACGCTGATGATCTCGGGGTTTTTTGGCACCGTCATCGGCTTGGAAAGAGCCGTCGCCAGCCAGCGAATCTGGCCTTATCTGGCGCCGCTTCTCAGCGGCCTGGGCGGCCTCGCACTGATTAATGCACAAACCCTCTTCCTGGCGCCCGTATTTTTCACGACGGCTGCCACCGTTTTTGTCCTTGCCAGCGTTCAAGTGATCGTGAAACAGCCGGCCCTGCACACCGCCAGTCTGCTCGTTGCCGCCTTGCTGTGGCTGACTGGCAACGGTTTATGGCTCGTCGATGGCAACGCCTGGACCGCCATTCCGTTCGGCCTGAGTTTTTTGGTGTTGACCATTGCCGGGGAACGCCTGGAACTGACCCGTTTTCTACCGCCCAGGCCAGGCTCTCGCTGGCTCTTTGTCCTGATTACCCTGTTCGTGATCGGCGCCACCATCCGGTCGGGCAATACGGCTTTCATGCAAAACACCGAGTTGGGCATAGCCTACGCAGCCTTAGCGCTGTGGCTGATCATTTATGACATCGCACGCAAAACTGTACGCACCCCCGGCATTACGCGTTTTGTGGCGATCTGTTTGTTAAGCGGTTACCTCTGGCTATTGGTCGGCGGTCTTTTATCAACAGACCTCTGGCCACTAGGCGCCTATCAACGCGATGCCAGCATTCACGCCATCGCGCTCGGCTTTATCTTTGCCATGGTGATCGGCCACGCACCCATCATCTTCCCGGCCGTAATGCGGGTCGCGATCCCATTCTCGACCATTTTCTATTTGCCGCTCGCGTTAATACAAATGGGTGTAGCGCTACGCTTGCTGGCGGCTGTTCAGTCGCACACCGTGCTTAGAGAGGTCGGCGGCATCATCAACGCCCTGGCGATTCTGAGCTTCTTTTTGTGTCTGGTGACCCAGGTCCTGCGCGGCTTCAAGCGGCATCAGCACTGAATCGGTCAACAGCGCGTTATTGATCCGGCTTTGCAGGACTCTGTGCTTCTGGCGTACCGCTAGCTGACTGCTCACGCGCGTGTTTGACACGGAGTCTTTCGTTCTTGGCATCGGAATTGGCAAAGACATACTTACCCGCCAGAACACAGCCCTTCATCCCCGGATCACAGGGCAGGTTGTTGACCTTGCTGCAGGTACCCTGAATTTCGTGTGGACAGCCCCAGGATCCCATCGTGGATACTCGTATTCAAGATTTCAATCATTTGATGATCGCAAGGGGATGAATACAACATCTGCCCCTTGCGATCACGCTATCGCATCGCCAGATTAACGCTTGCGAACCACCTGATGTGGGCGGAACAGGTAAGCGACCGAACCGAACCCGCTCCAAATGTGAACCAGGCGCGTAAACGGGAACAGCACAAACAAGGTCATCCCAAAAAGCAGATGAATCTTGTAGGCCCAGGATACGGTGAGCAGGTATCCCGACGCGCCCGGCTGGAAAGTCACGATCGACTGCGCCCAACCCGCCAACAACAGCATCACGCTTCCATCCATGTGACCCGCGGAGAAGGGGATCGTTAGCATGCCCAGCGCCAGTGTCACGAAGATCCAGACCAGAATGAAAATATCCATGCCGGTGCAGGTCTTGCGAATCCGCGGATCGGATAGGCGACGTTGCAGTAGCAGCAGGACGCCGATCATGGCCATGACTCCCATGACCCCGCCGGCAACCACGGCCAAAAGCTGCTTGTTTTCTGTCGACAGTCCTACGGCGTGATAAAGCTCTTTGGGGGTCAATAAACCGAACAAGTGGCCAAAGAAAAGGCCGATGATGCCAATATGGAACAGATTGCTGCCCCAGCGTAATTGACCACGACGCAGCAGTTGTGACGAATCTGCCTTCCAAGTGTACTGATCGCGGTCATAACGGATCAGACTACCCAACAGGAAGATCGACAGCGCCACATACGGGTAAATATCGAACAACAGATTATTCAGATAGTTCATGATTTATGCTCCCAGAGTTTCGACAGCCGAAGCTTTCTGGCTGTCCACACGCGGAATGAATTGCACGACGGATTCTTCTTTGCCAGTTCCATAATCAGGCGTCGAACAACCGCCGCCAAAGGTGACGGGTTCTTCGGCCCAGACCTTGTCGAGCTTGTCGTAGTCTTCCTGCTCAGTGCTGAAGTCCATCGGCACGAATTCGATGTCGATCGCTTTTTCGCCGGCCATCTCAAGCAGTGCCGAACACAGCAGGAAATAATGGCTGCCGCGTTTGGCCAGGTTTTCACCGATATTACGCACCAGATGCGTCACTTCCATCAGTAATTGTTTGGCTTTGGCGGCGTCCAGCAGCGAGAGGTATTCCAGGAATACCGGCAGATAATCCGGCAACTCACCCGGCGGCAGATCGAAACCCGACTCGCCGTACATCGTCAGCAGATCCACCATGGCCTGACCACGATCACGCGACTCGCCGTGCACATGCTCGAAAAGATAGAGCGAGGTGCCGCGACCGCGATCGAACAGCGCCACGTAGTTTTCTTCGAACAGATACAGATCACCTTGCCCCAAATGCTGATAGAGCGGTGTCAGACAGCCAGACTGCATGGCCGTCTCGGCATCCGTGATCGCCTGTAACTCGCTCAGGTGATCGAGCAAATCCTGATCCGGGTAATGCAGCAATAGCGAAATGGCTTTTAAGGTCTTGGGTTGCATCATTTCACCTCATGGATCGGGATGACACGCTCACCATTCTTGCGGCCGAACAGGCTGGTCTCCGAGTCACCATCCGAGCAACCGTTGCCGAACGAGAAACCGCACGAACCCTTCATGTCGAAGGCGTTTTCAGCGTATTCGCGATGCGTGGTCGGAATCACGAAGCGGTCTTCGTAATTCGCGATGGCGAGATAGCGATACATATCCTCGACCTCGTTGACACTCAGACCGGCCTGATCGAGCACCGCCTGGTTATCGAACTTCGCAACGTGGCGATCACGCATGAAGCGGCGCATGGCGAGCATACGATTCAACGCCTCATGGACCGGCTTCTCTTCACCTGCGGTCAGCAGATTAGCGAGATACTTGACCGGGATACGCAGCGATTCGACATCGGGCAGTACACCCTTCATCTGGACTTGACCTTTTTCCATCGCGGTGTTGATCGGCGACAGCGGTGGCACGTACCAGACCATCGGTAGCGTCCGGTATTCCGGGTGCAGCGGGAAGGCGATCTTCCAGTCGATGGCCATCTTGTACACCGGCGACTGAGCGGCAGCGTCAATCCAGGCTTGCGGCACACCATCACGCAATGCGGCGGCACGCACGTCCGGATCGTTCGGATCCAGGAAGGTTTTCAACTGCTCGTGGTAGAGATCCTGTTCATTCTCGACCGAGGCGGCCTGCTCGATGCGATCTGCGTCATAGAGCAATACGCCGAGGTAGCGGATACGGCCAACGCAGGTTTCCGAACAGACGGTCGGTTGACCGGATTCCAGGCGCGGATAGCACATGATGCACTTCTCGGATTTGCCACTCTTCCAGTTGTAGTAGATCTTCTTGTACGGGCAAGCCGACACGCACATCCGCCAGCCGCGGCACTTGTCCTGGTCGATCAGAACCACGCCGTCTTCTTCGCGCTTGTAGATCGACCCTGCCGGGCAGGCAGCAACGCAAGCCGGATTCAGGCAGTGTTCACAAAGGCGCGGCAAATACATCATGAAGGTGTTTTCGAATTGTCCGTACATCTCCTTCTGGACGTCTTCG
>CAZBMR010000123.1:0-5857 GCA_964492695.1 uncultured Lentimicrobiaceae bacterium | reverse complement strand
AATCGATAAAAGTCAATTGGTTGTACTGATGACGCTATGCGATCTACGAGTAATAACTAACTTAACCATTGCTTTTGGTAAATTCTGTCTGGGTCGTGCTCAGCCTCTTGTTTAGCCACATTAAAATGCCGCCCTCCTCTAGGGTCAGTGCCACGACCTGCAATATAGAGCCAGTTACCCGTGTTGCTATAGACGTCGTAATCAATCAGTTGTGACTCGAACCAAGACGCACCTGCCCGCCAGTCACCGTTTAACTCGTAAATCCAATAGCTGGCGACAATTTGTCGCATCCTGTTTGAGAGATACCCAGTCCGAGACAATTCGGTCATGCCAGCATTGATAAACGAATTGGCAGTCTGTGCTGTGATCCATTGATCAAACATGCGGGGATTGAATACCGCGCTTTTCTGATCCGAAAGCCCTTGCTCCTTAAAAAGGTTTTCCCCGAATTTGAAGGGCAAGAATTCGAAGTAGTCACGCCATAGAAGTTCAAACCATAACCAGTACGTTCCTTCGTTGGCACCGAATTGCTCTTCATAGGCATTGAGACGATGTGCAATCGATCTAGCGGAACAACATCCAAGCGCGAGCCAAGGAGAAAACTTACTGGAATAATCCATTCCCGAGAGCTGGTTGCGTGTCTGTTTGTAGGTATCGGGCAGACGCCGTTCGAAATACTGATCAATGTGCATCAGCGCCTGTTGAGCCCCCCCTTTAAATGACGACTTCACTGACGCCCTTGAATCGGAGATTTCCAGACTGGTATCTGAAAAGTTTCTGGGCAATGGTGGTACCTGAACGGGCTTTGCCAAAGGCGCTGCATACTTTAATCGGGCAGCTTCGACACGTTGTCTAAATTGCGAAAAAACTTCGGGCATTGCCTCCAATTCAAATGGCAAGTCGACAGGATCCAACATGCTCGACTGCCAGAAATCTCTCACAGCAAAACCCATTTTTCTAAGACTCAGGATTTCTTGATGCTCTTCTGGCGCTTCTATCTTCTGGGTGTACAAAGCAGCACCCGTGTGATCGCGTAATATTGTCGAAAGTATGTCGCTTGGGTTTCCCCTAAACACCGCAAGATCAGATCCAGCACTCAGTAGCTGCTTTTTTAGATCCTTTACGGACTCATCCTGAAACTGTCGGCGATGCGCCCCCATGCGCTCAAAGCCCCATTCGGTATTCGTGTCATTTTTTGTATCCAGAATGAAAATTGGCAACAAAACATCTGCGTCCATGCATGCCTGGTAGAAGCCGGGATTATCCTCAAGCCGCAGATCGTTCCGGAACCAATAAATGATGAGTCTCACATCAAAAGTCCATCAACCAAAGGCGATTGGCGCGATCGTCAAAGCACATAGTGTTTTGCCAGTGCGCCAATGTCTACTTGCGCGCGCAGTCTTGCCGCTAATAGATAAATGCCTGCAAGCTTACGATGTAAAAAGAGTGCGTCAATGGGAGGGGTGTGCCAAAAATCACGATCGAGAGCCAAAGTCATTCCTGTGTCATGCATACGCTTTGGCAGCGTCGATGCGGCAAAATCGTAAGAACCTCGATAACAGAGCGGTTCGCAGGCCATTTCAAACAGATCCATAACGGTGTCTGTTTGTCGCTGATTGAGTGCCTCGCCGAAATATCCGATCTCAGCGGCCGCTTCGTACATCTTGACGCGATCCTTTTCTAAGCCGGCAAGCATTAGCTTGCGATAGCCCTGAACGATCGTTTCAGGCAGCTCTCTGGTCGCACCAAAATCCAGTAGGACAATTTTTTGCTGTTCATGATTGAAACGGTAATTCGCAAAGTTAGGATCTGACTGCAGGACTCTGAACTCAAAAAGTTCCTGCAGCGATAGTTCAAAGAGCTCCTTAGCCACGCGGTTTCTTAAATCCTGATCGCTGTTCACCAAGGATTCGATGGGCTCCCCCTCCACCCATGTCATAGCTAATACTTTTGGCGTTGTCAGTTCTGGTAGTGGTCTGGGCAAGAGGAATTTGGACGTTTCCCCAAGACGATCGGCATAGCGTACAAGCCAATCTTGCTCTCGTTGATAATCGGCTTCTGCATGTAACTGTTGTTTGGCTTCATGCAGAATACTTGTCATGTCGACCGAGGATGGCAAAAGTCCCGAGATTTTCAATAGCGCCGCAACGTTGTCGACATCGCTATCAATGCTCTCTTTGACGCCGGGATATTGCACCTTGATGGCCAGGTCACTCCCATCCAGGGTAAGCGCACGGTGCACTTGTCCAATCGAAGCGGCGGCCGCTGGCGTAAAAGCGAATCGATCAAAATTGGCGTCCCAGTCTTTGCCCCACTCGCGCTCTAATACCAATAATAACTGGCTCATGGGCATTGAAACCGCATTGCTGCGCAGGCGAGACATCATTTCTGAAAGTGCCGGAGGAATAAGATCGCCCGCATCCATCGACAAAAGTTGGCCGACCTTCATTGCCGCGCCGCGCAGCTTCGACAGCTCGTTCGTCACCCGTCGCGCATTGGCCGGGGTAAGTAACATGCCGGATATTGTTGGCAAGTTTCCTTTAGCGAGATGCCTCGCGCCTTCAGCCAGCATCCCCCCTGCAACGGTTGAAGCCATAAGCCCCAAACGCGACAATCTTTTCCAGCGGCCCGCCGGAACAGCGACGCCGTCCTCATCAAGTGGACTCATGGCTTCTATTTCTAAAATGTCTACTCTTCAATTTCCGGTAGTTCTGGCTTTACGGATAGCGCATCACGCAAACGAGGCGGGAGCAATAAATAAGTCAGCACACTTGATCCCATGCAGATTAGCCAGAAGAATAAAAAGCCTAGCGAATAGGTTGCGCTGATTGAAAGCTTGACGGGAAGGCCCATCCAGTAGAGCTCTTGCGGATCGACAAAGGCAAAGAAGGCGAATTCGGCGATGGCCGCTGCTACAAAAGCCGGCCAGACTATCCAGATCAGGGAACGCATTTCAGTGCAAGCGCCTATTGAGTTCATCAATCGCCAGGGCCCATTCACCGTCTCCAATGATTTCCTCTTTTAGGAAAGCGCGCTGGGACGAATTCCATATCGAGGCCCTATACAAGGCAACCTCATTAGGGAGTGGACGGTTGTTTGAAATAAATTCCTCAACAGCGTCTGGATCGCTATTGAGACCCAACTGAGCAAACAGCTCTTCAAGACTGTGGTGAACGTGGCTCATCATCTGCTCCTAAACATATTGCACGGGAACATACCCTACTAGAACAGTAGGACATAAAACCTTATTTGTCTAGGACGTTTTGCCGAAAAGACGTGTTTTGTCCTGGACAAACGGTGCTTTGCATCCTACTATGGTAGTCGAGTACTCCTTGGAGAGAATGTCATGGCTCACGTACATCCCCCTCAGACGGACCCCAGCAGCTTGCTTGCAACCACCCAACGCGTCTCGTTGACAGATCCCTTTTTGTGGCTGAGCGCTGGTTTTAAGGATTTGCTTCGAGCTCAGTTCGCCAGCCTGTTCTATGGCGTATGTTTCGCCCTAATGGGCTGGACGATCGCTTTTTTCAACGGCACCTCCTATGGGCTAACCCTTGCTGCGGCCAGTGCCTTTATGCTGCTCGGCCCCATTCTGGCCATTGGACTCTATAACCTTTCTGATCGACTCGATCAAAACACGCTGCCCGATCTTAGAAAATCACTCATGTGCTGGCGGCCGAACATTTCAAACCTTGCTCTGTTTGCGCTTGTCTGCTTGATTGTGTCTCTCATCTGGGCTCGTGCCTCCGCCGTGATCTTTGCCGTGTTCTACAACAGCGGGCTGCCTAGCATGGAAGATTTTGGCCGTACGATCGTTTCTTTTGAGAACATCGAGTTCATCGTTGTTTATTTCGGCATTGGTCTGATGTTTGCGGCATTTATTTTCGCCATCAGCGTAGTTTCCGTGCCACTCATGTACGATCGAAAAACCGATGCCGTCACCGCTGCATTAACAAGTTTGGCAGTGGTCGCGAAAAATCCGGGGCCTATGCTTGTTTGGGCAGTTATCCTTGTGGCGCTGGTATCTGTTGGTTTCCTGACCGGCTTTCTGGGATTGATCTACACAGCCCCCATCGCCGGCCATGCCTCATGGCATGCCTATAAGTCGCTTGTCCGCTAGTCTAGCGTGCACAGGATCGCGCATGATCTCCACTCAGTTCGGCCCTCGTCGATTAAAAATCAGCGTATGGTTGATGCTGGCTTTAACGATTTGGTTACCGTCTCAAACCATGGCCACCGAAACACCCCGTTATAGCGTCATCCGGCAAGATGGCGATTTCGAAATTCGTCAGTACGAGCCGCGGATTATTGCGGAAGTATTGGTGAGTGGCGATCTTGACGCAGCGTCCGGTGAGGGTTTCCGAACACTGGCAAACTACATCTTTGGCAATAACCGCATCGCTACCGGGCAAACCGTTACCGTTTCAGCCGAGGGAAGTCGCAAGATCGCCATGACGGCTCCCGTGACCATTGAGCCCACTGAACCTAGTCAGTCGTTTGCCGCCTCAGGTGAGTGGCGGGTCGAGTTTACGATGCCGAGCGAATACACCCTGTCGACACTGCCGATACCCAACAATGCTTCGATCAGAATACGAGAAATCCCGTCTAAGACCTACGCCGTTGTCCGATACTCGGGGTTAAACACCACCCGGCGGATCAATGACGAACTGGGCCGGTTGCTCGACTGGGCCAAGACTAATCACCTGTCTACCACAGGAACGCCAGAACTGGCTCGATATAACCCGCCATGGACGTTGCCGATATTTCGTCGCAACGAAATTCTTATACCCCTGAGCGATCAATCCAAGCCATGATTGGGTTGCGTCTTGCTGAGGTCACTGTAGTTACACCGCACTGCGCATAGACAATCTCCCAAATTGTGGAGCAGGATGCCCGTAGAATTTGATCAGTAGGGCATCATAGACCCAGTGATGCGCATTATCGATGAAGCCAGCGGCCCAATCCCAGAAGAGTGAGACGCCTTTGTATTGCCAGATGAAAGCTTTTACATGAGTGAAATCAAAGAACCGTCCCTTAAAAGCCAAGAGCTTCTTGACCGAGTCATTGACTCCTTTCAGATTAGGATGCTGTGGAAGGATAGAGATTCGCGTTACATCGATTGCAATCAGGCATTCGCGGAGGATGCGGGTTTTAGTTCTCCTAGCGAGGTGATTGGCAAAACTGAGTTTGATATGCCTTGGGCAGAAGATGAGGCGGTTTATCACTTGAAAACTGATCGCGCCATCATGGAAAACGGCGAATCTATTTTGTCTTTCGAACAGGCATTGCGTCGTTCTGCGGGCAAAAAAAGCTGGATTTTGACTTCAAAAATCCCCACTAGAGACGATCAGAATCGCATCAACGGCATTCTTGTCATGTATCAAGACATGACGGCGATTAAAGAGCTGGAAAGATCACAGCATCAAGTCAATCGAGCCTACCTACTGCTACGCGACACGAATAATGCCGTCATCTCCTCTTTGAACGAAAGCGAATTGTTTACACAAATATGCCAGTTAGTCGTCAAACACGGTTACAAAATGGCTTGGATTGGCAAGCTCCTCCACGACGAGGCAAGACGTATCGAGCCGGTTGCATCTGCAGGATTTATTAAGGGTTATCTTGATCAGATCAAAGTCGTCTGGTCGGATACGCCACTGGGTCACGGCCCAACCGGCACCGCTGCGAGAGATGGCAAAGTCGTGGTCAATCAGAGTTTTCTAACGAACCCAGACATGCAGCCCTGGCGTGAAGCCGCCCGAGAACAAGGCTTTGAATCCAGTATTGCACTCCCACTCAAGACAGAATCCGGGGACGTGTTTGCCGTCTTGACGATCTACGCTTCAGAACCAAACGC
>CAZBMR010000122.1:0-5952 GCA_964492695.1 uncultured Lentimicrobiaceae bacterium | reverse complement strand
AGTGGGTGGTTGCTGGTCTTTGATGCGCATAGAGTCGAGCCTTGACCGCTTGTCCCGGAGCCAATGAACGTCGCTGATTACAGGACGAGCAGCATGATTTATTTGCAGGGCCGATGGCAAAGGGCTTGCCACTGACGGCGCAGCTTGGAATCCTCGCGCACGGGAGGTTTCAGCGCCAACCCACGAGGTATCATCATGGCCAGGAAAGGAAGTCTTGAAGCGGAACGACAGGCGATCGCAAAGGAGCGGAGCGCACTGGAAGCGCGCGAAGCGAAGCTGCGGGAAAGCGAGCAGGTTGCCATGGCCGAACTGCTGAGGAAGTCAGCACTCGGCAAGGCACCTTTCGAGCGGGTCGAAGCATTTTTCGCCGCGCTCGGAAAGCTCGGTCTGGAGGAAGCAGAAAGGCGGCTGCGGGCAAGCTGAAACCGGTCTCGAGAGAGGCCAGCGCAGCCGGGGCTCGATGCCCCGGCTGCGCTTTATCTGGACACTCAAAAAAGGGGGCCGGAGAGCCCCTCTGGAGCCCTCCGGCGCTTGGATCGATGATCATTTCAGAACGGGCAGTCCGCGTCCCAGTCGGGATCCATGACGACGCTCATGAAGCTTGCGGCGCGGGCGATGTTCGCTTCGTCGAAGTCGTCGGCCATCATGCCCGGGACGGAATGGACGATCCGGTCGATCAGGTCCTGGGGCAGGGCGTTGTAGTCGCCCTCGTCGATGGCGCTGAAGGATCCGTCGTCGTTCTCGATCACGTGGCTGTCGAAGAAGCTGTGCTGGGCGCGGATAGTCGCGGCGCGGACCGCAGCGTCATAGCTGATGGGGTCGAAAGCCGGGATGTCGAGGGACTTGGTAAGAGCGTTCATGTGAGCCTCCTGTCAAAGGAATTGAAGAGGTCTCCTCGGGGATGGCCGAGCTTGGCCCGGGTCAGGAACGGGCCGCCCGCGGCCCGCCGCGCGAGCGGGGGTGGGGGAGCCGATTTTTTCGCCTTCTTCAGGCGTAAAAATTGGGGGAACCGCCCTTCTTGACGCGGGCCAATGGCGGCCATCATGCTTGGAAGTCTGCGAGAGTGTTAAAACTTGTTGGGCAGCACCCCCGGTGGTCCCAGGCGCGGGTCTCGCCCGCCCGGTCGATGCGAAGCCTTCGCGGCTCCGCCAGAAGGCCGTCAGGCATTACTGGCGGGGGCAAGAAGGGAGCGAGCCGGGCATAACAGTGTGCGTCCCGATTGCCAAAAAAGAAGGGCATCCAGCGGTGAGGCCGAACACCCTTCATGCTTGATACAATCGGAGAAGGCCCCGCTCAGAACGGCGGGAGTTCATCTCCATTGACGGTACCACATGCCGTGCGCTTCATCGCCGGCCGCTCAGCCTGAGCGGCTACCTTGGTCCGCGCCGCCGGAGCCTCGTTCTGGACGGAGGCATCGCGCACGATGTGGAGCGGCACGCGGGCTTCACGCAGCCGGTCGGCAAGATTCGCCTGGATGCCGCCGCCGCTGCACACCACCGCCTCGACGGGTTTGAAGGCGAGCATGCGCGCATTGCGCTGATAGGGGGCGGATGCCCCCCGCGAAGCGTCGGGCTTGCACAGGATCACCGGCACATTGTGGCGCGACGCCCAGGCCGCCGCGATCACGTCCGCACCCTTGTTCTGGGCGGTCGTTGCCAGCGCCATAGACGGGACCCGGGCATGGATCGCATCGAGATAGTCTTCAACCAACGCAATGTCGGTGAACTGCTGTCCGCCCGAGAACACCACGACCGGGCCGGATGGGGCAAACTGCTCGCGCCGCTGCGCCTTCTGTGCCGCGAGATAGTCGCGTGCCTCGATCATCGAGGCATTGGTCTTGGACGAGACCCGCGACCCCCGCACCGGCGAGAAGGGACGTCCGGTTTCCACGAGGTAGATCTTTGCTGCGTGGTCACGCATGCATTCCATCGCATCGCGGCATTCGGCAAGGCTGCGGGCCTGCATGGTGAGGTCCTCAAGGTCAGTCGCGTAGACCTCGCTCGGATCGTACTCGCGCAGCTTCTCCTGAAGCCGGTTCGCCATCGCATCCTCGCGATCATCGAGGCGCTTCGCCACCACATGGAAGCTGTTGGCGATGCCCCAGGCGACTTCGCTGGCAAAGTCCTCCATCCGGGTGTCGCGGAACAGGTCGAAGACCGTTGCCAGCATCATCTCGATCGCCGCCTGCGCCATCTCCGGGTCGGGCATTTCGACAGCGCTCGGCTCATGCTCGATCGAGAGCTTGGCCAGTTCGGTCTGCTCCATGAAAGCCCGGGCGTAGTCGGGCGTGGCGATTTCGCGCGCATAGTGTTCGGCAAGGTCGGCGAAGTTCGAGAAACGGTCCGTCATGATAACCTCCAAATGGAATTGTCTCTCATCGGACTGATGAAAGATGCCCATCGGAAGGACGCCGGAGTCAGGCAGTCAGGGACGGCGGCGCGCACGCGCTGCCGCCGCCAATAGCGGGCGTGGGGGGAGCCGATTTTTGCTCGCAAGGCGCTAGCCGCAGCAGGCCAAAATCGGGGGGCACCCGCGATCCTTGACGGCCGCCAATCTCCCAGGCGTCATGCTATGGCGATGCTGATTTCGCTCAGCCACCGAGATGAGAGAAAGATTACGGTTTTGCCCCCGAACCCCGTTTCGGGGGTTCGGGGTTAACCGCAAAACGCCATGCCCTCTGCGCTCCGCCTGTGCGCGTTCGAGGAGTCAGCCTCAGACTGGAGGCGGGGCGCCCTGGCTGCGCTGTCCGCAGCGCCGCCAGCACCAAAGACGGACCCCTTGCGGGAGACAGTCAGTCGGCCCGCGGCCCGGTGCATAGCACGGGCCCGGGACGGCGACGGAGGCGAAGGCAAGAGTGCCGGCGGTCCATTGCGAAAAACACCGCACCCGCAGGAGCGCGGCTGCAAGTCGCGCGGAACCGAGTGCGTCCAACTTGACAGGGCCGCTCAACCTTGTCGAAGCAGGGCCATGGAATTCGACGACCAGATGCGGCGCTTTTTCGGAACCGATGATCTCGGTGCGGTTTCGCCCGAAGGGCTTGCCAGCGGGATCGAGCGCATGCGCGTCGAATTTGGTCTCGAGACCGACAAGGGACGCAGATTCGCGACGTGGTCGCTGCTCTACATGCTGGGTTCCGCGCCGGACCTCGATGTCGCGTTCAAGGATCCCCAGGACCGGGATGCAGCGCGCACATTCATGGACCTGCTCGATCAGGCGAACAGCGTCGCGAACGAATAGGCGTGCACAGATCATTTCTGTCATTCTCCGTCACGCTATGCATGACGTGCGTCCGGTTGCACAACGACTGATCCCGCCCGCCTTATATACGAGGCAATAATCTTGCTTTTTCCATATTTGCCTCATATACCGTGCAAATGCTGGATCTAGCAACTCTCGGACAATCAATCGCACAGCAGCGAAGTGCGCAGCGGCTGACTCAAGCCGAGCTCGCGCGACGCGCACGCATTGGACGCTCGACGCTCGATGCGCTGGAGAATGGCCGACTAGCGGAGTTGGGGTTCGGCAAAATCAGCCGCATCCTGGCCGCGTTGGGCCTTGCGCTCAAGGTTGGCGAAGCCAACAGGGGCCGGCCAACGCTTGAGGACCTACTTACCGCGACGGATGAACCGGAATGACGATCAAGGTCTGGACAGATGGGCGCGGGGCAGGTCTGCTTGGCGCAAAGGGACCGAAAGGATCGGCCTTCGCCTATGCGCCCGAAGCTGTGCCGACTGACGCGGTGTCCATTACCATGCCAGTGCGCTTGGCCTCTTGGAACAGCGATTACGGGCTGGCCCCAATATTCGAGATGAACTTGCCCGAGGGCGCTCTGCGGGAACGGTTGCGGATGGCTTTCGCCAAAGCAACTGGCACATTCGACGACCTCGACTTGTTGGGGATCGTCGGTCGCTCGCAAGTCGGACGCCTGCGTTACACAGACGAGCATGCAACACTTGATCAGGCTGTGCCGTTTCAGTCGGTCGATGAGCTGCTTGCGAGTCGCAGGGACGGCGGCCTGTTCCAGTACCTGCTCGAACGATTCGCCGCCTATTCCGGCGTTAGCGGCGTGCAACCCAAGCTCCTCATCCGGGACGATGTCGCCTGGGGAGCACAGCCTGAGGCAGGCGAGCGGACAAGCATCCAGGGCGCGACCCACATCGTCAAATTCTGGGAAGATCAATATCCGCAACTGGCGGCTAACGAGTTCTTTTGCCTCAAAGCAGCGGATCGCTGCGGCCTGACCGTACCGCGCTACCAGCTTTCGGAAGATGGCCGCGCACTCGTGATCGATCGTTTCGACCTGCGCAATGATGGCCGCTATCGCGGATTTGAGGATTTCTGCGTGCTCAACGCGAGAGGCACGGCCGAGAAATATCGCGGCTCTTACGAAAGCGCTGTCCTCAAGCGGTTTCGCGAATTCGCCTCTCCCGACCATGTGGCGGCCGGCTCGGAGACGATTTTCCGGATGCTGGCGCTCAATGCGGCGCTGCGCAATGGCGACGCGCATCTCAAGAACTTCGGGATCGTCTATGACGATATCGAAGGGGAGATCGCGCTCGCACCGGTCTACGATATCGTGACCACCACGGCTTATATTCCAGCCGACCAGATGGCGCTGACTCTTGATGGCTCGACCCGGTGGCCAACGGCAAAGCAGCTGATGGCGTTCGGCACAACGCGGCAGATCGGATCTCCATCGGGCATCAAGGCTATGTTAGGGGCAATCGCTGAGGCCGTGTTCGAGACAATGGGCGAACTTCGTCAATTCATGCATGGTAATCGGGAGTTCGCCGAGATCGGCACGCGGATGCTGGCGCAGTGGGATGAAGGAATTCGCACCAGCCTTGTTGAATAGGCGCACGAGGCGACGAAGGGCACGGTCAGTGCAAGGTATTGCCATCGCGATTTTGCGCGGGTTCCCTTGCAGTTTGGTCGATCAGCCATTGAATTGCAGTCGGCGTGCGTTGCCAGTCGAAGCCAAGCTCCTGAGAATACCAAGCCGCTTCGCTCTCCTGACCCGGTGAGTAGAAGTCCGACAAGGCGTACCATGACGTCGGGTCTGCAAGATACCGCGCGACATGGCGATTGGAGAGAATGGCGTGCGCGGCGGCCAATCGGGCCGTCTCGCTGTCGCCATTCTCCTTGAAGACGAGGAGCACTCGGGTGAACTCGAAGAACGTCGAGATTTCTTCGTGCTGTTCGCTCAGAAATTTACGGGCTGCTTCATCGTCGCCAGTTTTCATGAGCCAGGTCAGCAGAATGTAACGCAGCCCCTGGTTATCGCTCGGATTGAGTTCGAGCATTTCGCGCAAGTGGCCAATGGCCTCGTTGCGCAAACCCGAGAACCATAGATCTTCGGCCAGGGCATGGCGCGCGCGCATATAGGGCCGTGTCTCCAGGATCAGCCAGAAGTGTCCCTTGTCTTCGACAAAACGGCGCTCGCCGATGGCGAGTTCGCCTGCACAAACGGCGCGCTCAAGATATTCGCGGCGCGCTTCAGGGGTCAGATTGCGCAGCTTGGCGAGCTCGAGCCAGGCGTCGGCGCAAAGCGGAGAAATGCCGAGCGCCTTGCGCGCAAGGGCATTTCGGCGCGCTCGATCGGGTTCATCGCTGGCGTCATAGGCCAGATCCTGCGCTTGCCCGAGTTCGTCCCGAGAACTCCCTTTGGCGCGTGTCTGGACGAGTAACCGCATGCCATCACAGTCGGGAAAGCGGATAAGATCGGGTCCCGACTCCGATTTCGTCGCAGGGCTGTTCATCGAACTCGCAACTCCAATGCCGATACCGCGACAAGGTAGGATAATCTGCGAAGATCAACAAACAGTCTGGATCATGAGCTAATTTCCGGCGACCGGAGGGTCCCCATCGAACGGACAGCTTTAGATTGATAATATTTCTTATGTTAATAGAGATACCACAACTGTCCATGTAAACTGTGTCCAGTGTGGTGGC
>CAZBMR010000121.1:0-5965 GCA_964492695.1 uncultured Lentimicrobiaceae bacterium | reverse complement strand
CAAGTGGCCTGGTTTTGCTCCGCCCAATGGACGACTTTTACGCCGCCGTTGACACACTGGAACGCCTGAACAAGGAAGTGAAGCGCCGCGCCGATGTCGTCGGCATCTTCCCGAACGAGGATAGCATCATCCGCCTCGTCGGCGCCGTCCTGCTGGAGCAGAATGACGAATACCAGCTCCAGCACCGCTACATGCAGATCGAGGGCATGGCCGCCCTTGCTACACCAATGATCGAGGAGGCACAGCCGCTACAGATTACACCCAAGGCCGCCTGAAAATGCAGCCCGCTGGCCACACCCAATTCTACACCACATTGACGGACGCGACCCAATCCGAAAGGGGACTTACCGGATCGTCCGCATGACCGGTCACCTAATCGCCCACACACAAATCCCAAGCTTGCGCGCCTTGTCAACGAGGTTGGCATTGATGCCATTGCCCGGACAGGCAATCACAGCTTTGGGGAGCGCCTCAAGGATCTGATCGTTGCGACGGAACGGCGCTGCCTTCTTGAACCGATCCCAGTCAGGCCGAAACGCGACGTGGACGATTTTGCGATTCCGCGCCCAGAGCGATGCGATATGTTCGCCGCCAGTCGGGTTGCCGCCGTGGAACAGGACCATGTCGGGATATTTGGCGAGAACCTTGTCGAGTACGGCCCAGATGCGGTTGTGATCCTGATAGGCGGGGCCGGAGGTGAACGCGATCCGAGTGCCGGTCGGCAGAAGCGGCTCGGTTTCTGACCGGCGTTTGGCAGCAAGGAAGTCGCGGCTGTCGATCATGGCGGCAGTCAGGGTGCGATGGTTGACGAGTGATCCGGTGCGCGGGGTCCAGGCCTTGCGGAAATGCGCCTCGAACTGGTCTGCGGCGGCTTCGCGCATGAACTCCATCGCGTTGCGCCGTTCGATGAGACCAATACCTTCGTTGATCAGTCGTTCGAGTTCGACCGACTTGACCTCGGAGCCGTCCTGCTCGCGTTGCCCGCGCTTCTGAGCGTCTTCGTTGTCGTCGAGCTCGCGCTGGATCCGGCTCTCGGCGCGGTGGAAGAGATTGGCGAGTGACCAGCACAGGTCTTCAAGATCGGGCTCGAGCCTGGTGTCGATCATGGTGACGATCAGCGCGTCGAACATGTCGGCGACTGCGCCAGAAGCAATGCGCTCGTCGGGAAGTGGCCGCGGGTCGGCTTCGTCGGAGAAGGGTCGATAGCCGTAGAGGGCGATTTCATCGAGGAGATGGGCGGTGGGCGACATTTCGTGATCGGGTTCGAATGGCTCGGACATGATCGGCGTCCTTGAGGTTCTGAGCCGGGCACCTCGCCCGACCTTCCGGCGATCCCTTTGACCGGCTGGGGTGCGGGTGCACCTGCAAGGCCGAAGCGAAGCGGAGGATGGCGGGTCGGCGGCTATTTTGTTTCGCGATGGAACGGCGCGCGCCAAGCGCGCCGCCGGAAAATAGGCGCCGCACCGCCATTGCGGCCGCGCCGCAGCCGGTCCTCCCGGATCGCCCCTAAAGAAGGCCGGGTGGGTCCGGCATAGCTCCGCGGAACTGCTCATGCCGGGGACCATAATCCCGATCCCGTCTCGGCCCAGCTCAGAGACGTTGAAACCGTGCCCGGTCGGCCTCATGCAACTGATGGACAACCCGCGCGCCGAGCACCGATGGACCATGTTGGCGCAAGTCGTCGTTGAAATCGCCCAGCACAGGGATGAGCGGGAGAAGTTCGATCCCCGCTGCCTGTGCCCGCTCGGTGAGGATTGAGAATGCCGCGTCCCCGGCCATATCGCGGTCGCGGGCGACATAGAGGCGGCGGAGTGACGGGGGGAACAGGATGGCGGCCAAGTGCGACGAGGAGGTGGCGGCGGCCGATGGTAGTTTCGGCAGAACTTCACGCAGGGAGAGCATGGTCTCAATGCCCTCGCCTGCGGCCATGACATCCTGCGCCTGCCCGAACCGAATGGCATTCCCAAGGATATTGCCCATCGCCCTGCGCGGTGATGCGACTGCGGCTTTGGCGTGGCCGGACGCAGCTAACCAAGTGCGATGGCCGCCAGTCTGGGTGCCGTCGTCATCGGTGACCGAAGCAATCAGAGCCGGAAATGCGCCAGGAGTCCGGGGCGCATCGTCTTCGTTGGGCCGATAATAGCAGCGGGGGTGAAATCGCAGCGCTGGAAGGTCCGCACAGTGCGTGATTCCGCGCGATTGAAGGTAGGCAACCGCCAACGTGCCGATGATCGGCTTCGAGGCTGCGAATAGCCGCTTTGCGGCGGTTGGTGATCCTGCGCGTGCTGGTGGACCGGACCAATGCTTCCGCGTCTCGTCGTCAGCCGATGGTGGCAGCGAAAGGAAGCGTTCAGCCTCGTCGATGGTTTCAGCAAGCCGACCATGGCGCTGATTGAGTCGGATGAGGTCGATGAGGTCGCCATGCTCGCCGGTCGCGGCATCGACCCAGTTGCCGATTGTGCCGCGCTCGGTCTCGAAGAGCCGGACATAGAGGCTGCGCCCAGGCGATCCGGCAATATCGCCAACCATCCAATAGCGTCCCTCGCGCCGACCGGCGGGGAGGTAATGGCGGCAAACGGCCTGTGCATTCTTGGCGAGCCGCTCTGACAGGTCTGCCGCGCGCGTGGAAAGCCTACCCATGTCAGGCAGCCTTTCGGTCGAGGATACGGGTCAGCGGATGGCGTTCGAACAGGCGACCGAGCACCTCGCAGCCTGCCACTGTGTCGTCAGGCACGAACAGCCTCAGCTTCCAGCTGATGATCTCGGAAAACAGCCCCATCGCTTTCAGCCGGTCAACCGCTGTCGGAGCAAACCCGGTCAGTTCTATGCGGTTTACCTGCATCAACCGCGAGCGGCGCAATTGCAGGCCATCGGCGAGATTGAGCACCGTATGCCCCTGACGTATCAAGGCCAGTGCCTGCGGCGGCGTCAGTTCGGGCGCGTCAGTGCTGGCAGCGGCACTCGCTGCCCATGCCGGTGATACCCTGCGCCCAATAATGCTCATGCCATCGTCGGTCTGGAGCCGGTAGACGCGGGTCGATTCCTCGGGGAGCCGTTTCCAGATCGGCAGCAGCAACCCGGTGACGATGTGCAATTCGCTTTCCGTGAACTCCTCGACCTGCGCCACTTCGGTCCGCCAGACCGCAGAGAATGTGCGCGCGTCGACTTCCGCCCAGGCCGTCTCCGGCAAATGGCTGAGTGCGAAGTTCAGCCGCTCCATCGGCCGGATCAACCGGACCCGGCGTTCGACCTCGCCATCGTCGAGCATCAGACTGCGCGCAGGGAGCTGGACGGCGGCGCGCTTCGAGCGCGAATTGACCAGCAGCCGCGCTCCCGGCTCGCGCAGCAGCTCAAGCGCCTTGTCGAGCGTCAGCGGCTGGTTGCGCTCACGCATGGCGATGGTGAGCAGCCGGGTTTTGGCGCTGGTCGCGGGGTGAACATAGATCGGTTCGCTGGTCGTGACGGAGAAGCTGTCCGCCACCAGCGTTTCCAGCCCGATATCGTAGGAGCCTGCGGCGATCGCACTCTCGACCTTGGCGGCGAGCAGCTGCTCGAACACCGTGAACAGCACGTTCTGCATCGAAATCGTGAGCGCAAGAAGCCGATTGAGGAAGGTCGTGATTGGCGGCAGCGCTTCACGCAAGCAGCCGCTGCCATCGGTCAGCGACAGCCCAGTCATCGCCTCGAAGGTGGACAGCGAACAGTGCTCGACCTTGCCCGCATAGATCAGCAGGTAGAACTGCCGCAAAGCTGCGTGGGCATAGGGACTTTCGAGGTTGTCCTCGGGGCAGAATAGTCCCTGGCCACCCGTCTGGCGCTGTCCCCGGGTGATCGCGCCCAGCGTGTCAAGCCGCCGCGCAATGGTCGAGAGGAAGCGCTTCTCGGCCTGGACATCGGTGGCGACGGGTCGGAACAGTGGCGGCTGCGCCTGGTTGGTGCGGTTGGTGCGCCCAAGCCCCTGGATTGCGGTATCGGCCTTCCAGCCTGCTTCGAGCAGGTAATGGTGGCGGAGGCGCTGGTTCCGGCTCCCAAGATCCGCATGGTAACTCCTGAGGGTGCCCTCGCTACTGCTGGTGACGCCGGAGGCTTCGAGCGCCGCATCGAGGTTGTTATGGATGACCTGGAAGGCACCGGCATAGGCGTCGTAGATGCGGACCTGGTCGGGGGTGAGCTTGTGTTCGACGAGTTCGTATTCGACGCCTTCGTAGGACAGCGAGCGGGCTGCATAGAGTCCAAGCGCCTTGAGGTCGCGCGCCAACACTTCCATCGCCGCGACACCGCCGGCCTCGATGGACGACCTTCCTCGGCGAGCACGGTTTCGATGATCTTGCCGGTCTCGGCCTTGGAGAAGCCGCGCGCCCGCAGGAAGTCACTGCGATCCTCTTCGGTCCGGGCAACGATGCGTTCGCGTGCTGCCTTGATGCCGTTGACGAAAGGCAGCGGCGAGGAATTGGCGAAGCCTTCCAGCGCCGGGGCGGCCTCGTGGGCGAAGCGGTTCGCGGCATACTTGCTGTGGCGGATCGAGATCTCCTCGAATTCTTCGACGCCCCACAGGTTCCGGTTCTGGCAAACTGCGCGGAGGTAGAAGCTCGCCATGCCTAGCGTCTTGGCTCCCACCTCGGAGTTCCAGCAGTAGAAGCCGCGGAAGAAGAGATCGGGCGAGCCGTCGGGCAAGCGTCCGGCTTCGATCGGGTTGAGATCGTCGACCAGGAACAGGAACACGTCCCGATCAGAGGCGTAGAGGGTGGTCGTGTCCTTAGAGATGTCGACGCGCGGATTGTAGATGCCGATCGACCAGTCGAGCACGCCCGGGACCTTCCAGCGCGTGTCGCCAGTGCCGTTGCCAGCGATCTTCTGCACGGCTTCTACGAGTTCGTGATCGTAGATGCGGCCATAGTCAGGGCCGGTTACAGCGCGCAGTTCAACGCGGCCATTGTCGGTCTCAAGGGTCTTGATCTGCTCGGTCCGGTTCGAGGTCAGTCCGTATTGCAGGTTAATCGCCGCCAATGGCGCGGGAAGCTGGCGCAGATAGGCAGCGGGGGCACCGACCTGGCTCGCGAGCTGGCCGAAACTCCAATGCGTCGGCGTTACGGGTGCATCGGCGCCGGGCAGAATCAGCGCCAGACGCTCGGGATCGTTGCGACTCGCCTCGACATGGATGAGCGCGCTTTCGACGACACGGGTACGGCTGCGCTCTGACCTTCCACGCACGGACCGCGCCAGATCGTCGAGCGACAGAAACCGTTCGTCGTCGGGCCGCGAGAACCACTCTGACGAAACCCGACCGATCCGCTGGCCGCGTGAAACATCGACCTTGTAGCCGCCACTCGCATCGCGGCGGACATCGAGAACCTGCATGTTCATGGGGAAACCTCCATGACGGGCGGCCGGGAGCCTCTCTCTCGACCCTCATCCCGTCACGGCGAAGCCCGCCATCCTCTCACTCTAAACCTGCTGATGCTGGGCGTCGCGCGAGCAGCCAGCGAGATTGCCAAGGCAAGAAATCGCACCCTGACGGGAGGCGGTGGTCGCTACCTTGTCCGTGTAGGCGGAAAGGCGGGGCCTGTCGGCTTTCCTCGCCTGCACATGCGCAACTGGCTGCCGGAGGCAGAGTGCGGGCGGGGCTTTCTTCAATAGGCATCGCGCCCTCAGGAGCAGGCCGCGAGGGCTGCGGGACAGAGCGCGTCATCAGTCCCGCTCCGATTCTCGGGGCGTTGCGGGGTGTCCCCGCTGAGGTGGGTAGGAGAAGACGCGTTGCGGCTTCGACCAGGGAGGACACTTCCTCCCGCCGAAAAATGCTATTTGTGCGCCAGAAATGCACTGTTTGGTGGACGCCCGGTGGACACCGCAAGCCAAACCGCGCCGTGGACGCCGCTGGAGTGGCGTCAGAACATATTGATATGTCTAGAGAAACTGGAGCGGGCGAAGGGATTCGAACCCTCGACCCCAACCTTGGCAAAACGAA
>CAZBMR010000120.1:0-6065 GCA_964492695.1 uncultured Lentimicrobiaceae bacterium | reverse complement strand
ATTACGAGGTGCTCGAAGTCAACATCGTGCTGCCTAGCTGAAGCCTACGGCGGCTCAATGACAAAAGCGCCCAGTGGGCGCTTTTGTTTTGCACGTGTGAGATGATCAAGCGAGAATTTCAGCGATGTCGTCGGCGAGTTTGATCTCGCGCTCAAACTGCTGCCATTCGATGCCCAGCGCATCGCGCGCCGAAACCATGCCGATCGGTTTACCCTGCGCCAACACCGGCACATGACGAAAGGCGTTCTGGTGCATCAGATGCAGTGCGTGCGACAACGGCTTGTCACCCTCCAAACCGATGACATCCCGCGTCATCACTTCAGATAAGGTCGTCTTGACGGGGTCCTTACCTTCAGCGACGACCCGATTCAGCAGATCGCGTTCGGTGAAGATACCGACCAGTGAATTCTTGTCTTCGACGATCACCGAGCCGACGCCTTTCTCCTTCATGGCGACCGCTGCATCATGGACAGTCATCTTTGGGGTTCCGATCACCAGCGGTCGCTGGCTCACGATGGATTGCAGTGTACGGGTTGGCATATCCGTGCTCCTCAATGTTGGGTGTGCCCATCATCGTTGGGTTTGTTCCCAGAAGACAAGCTGCATCGCAACAAGTCGCTCTAGCAGAGCATTCCCGGCCGCAGTGGCTGCCAAAACCCCGAAATCACCAACCTGCGCGCAGCACCTTTTCGGTCCAGAGCAAAGCCGACAGGGTTTTGCCGTCAGTCAGGCGACCAGCGCGCACCTCGGCCAGCGCCTCGTCAAGGCTAAGCGTTACCACCTCGAGAAATTCGCCTTCGTCGAGCGCATTGCCCGGTAGCGCCGACAGCTTCTGTGCCAGATAGATCTCGATACGCTCGTCCGCGTAGCCGATCGTCGGATGCATGGTTCCCAGGTGTCGCCACAAGGCTGCTTCGTAACCTGTTTCTTCGCGTAGCTCGCGTTTGGCTGTCTCCAGCGTATCTTCGTCGAGCTCTATCTTGCCTGCCGGCAGCTCCAACATGACCCGTCCCAGCGGATAACGGTACTGCCGTTCAAAGACCAGTCTGCCGTCATCGAGCACGGGGATCATGACTACCGCGCCCGGATGCGTGACGTATTCGCGCACGCCCTCGCTACCGTCGGGTAGGCGTACGCGATCACGCCGGACATCGAGCAGTTTTCCGCGCCAGACCTGCTCGCTTTCGATGCAGGTCTCGATCAGGTGGAGATCTTCATTATCCGGTGTCATAACGGTCCTTAGGCAAATGAAAACGCCCCGATGAACGGGGCGTTTCGATAATTGCGTGAACTCACGCGCGCATTACAGTGAACGCAGCAACGAGAAGGCACACAGCGACATGATCGTCTGCGGGAACAGACCGAACAGCGCGATGGCCACGCCATTGATCGACAGCAGCACACGCAGATCGGTCGGCGCGGCAATCGGCGTTTCGTCGAGCGGTTCATCAAAATACATGACCTTGACGATGCGCAGGTAGTAGAAAGCGCCGATCAGCGACATCAGTACGGCGTAGATCGCCAGACCGATCTGGCCCGAGGCGACAACGGCCTGCAGGATTGAGAATTTCGCAAAGAAACCGACGAAGAACGGTACACCCGCCATCGAGAACATGATCATCATCATGACGGCGGCGAACCATGGGCTACGCTTGTTCAGGCCCTTGAAGTCATCAAGTCGATCGGCTTCAAAACCGGCACGCGACAGCAGAATGATCACGCCGAAGGCAGCGACGCTCATCATGACGTAGGCAACCACGTAGAACATCGACGAGCTATAGGCATTGAGGGCGAAGCGGGCATCGCCGCCGACCACGCCGACGACGATACCGAGCAGCACGAAGCCCATGTGCGAAATCGTCGAGTAGGCCAACATGCGCTTGATGTTGGTTTGCGGGATAGCCGCCAGGTTACCAATCGCCAGGGAAAGGACCGCCAGAATCAGTAACATACCCTGCCAGTCGGGAGCGAGCAGCAACAGGCCCGATACCAGCAGACGCATGGTGATGGCAAATGCGGCCAGCTTGGGGGCGCCACCAATCAGCATGGTGATGGCGGTCGGCGAGCCTTGGTAGACGTCCGGCACCCACATATGGAAAGGCACGACACCGAGCTTGAAGGCGATGCCTGAAACCAGGAACACCAGACCGAAGATCAGAATCGTCGGGTTCGATGCATTGGCCACCAGTGCATCCGAGATTTCCGGAATACTCAGCGTGCCCGTGGCGCCGTAAACCATCGACATCCCGTAGAGCAGCAAGCCGGAGGCCAGCGCACCCAGAATGAAATACTTCATGGCAGCTTCAGTCGACGCCACGCTGTCACGGTTCATGGCAACCAGTGTGTAGATCGACAGCGACAGCAGTTCAATGCCCAGATAGACCGTCAGCAGATGGTTGGCCGAGATCATGACCATCATGCCCAGTGTGGCAAACAGCACCAGCAGGTAAAACTCGCCACGGCGAAGATCCGGACGCTGCAGCACATACGGACGAGCGTAGAACAGCGTGACAATCACTGTCAGATACAGAACCAGCTTGAGTAGATCACCCATCAGGTCATCGACATAAAGGCCATTGAACGCGTACACCACCTCCCCGGTGCTCGTGAACAAGGTCAGAACAGCGGCGCCAACCAGCGTCAGCTGGGTCAGCACAAAGGTGGCGGTGCGGGTGGGATCCTTGACGAACAGGTCAAACAGAAGAATTAGACAGCCCATCAACAGGACCAGCACTTCCGGGCTGGCCGTAATGAGATCAAGCACGTGTGGGTTCATATCGTCAGGTTCCGTTACTGGAGTTTGCTGATTGCCACGTGACGCAGCAGGTCATTAACCGAGGTATGCATGATATGGGTGACCGGTTCCGGCCAGAGACCCATGGCAAGCACGAAGAAAGCCAGAATCATCAGGATGGCCAGCTCGCGCTTGTTGACATCCGTCAGCTCATCGACGTGATGATTGGCGATCGGGCCAAAGATCACGCGCTTGTACATCCACAGCGTATAGGCAGCGCCGACGATCATGGTCGTGGCGGCAATGGCGGCCACCCAGAAGTTAACCTGCAACGCACCCAGAATAACCATAAACTCGCCGACGAAACCGGAGGTGGCCGGCAGACCGGCGTTGGCCATGGCGAACAGCATCAGGAACGCAGCGTAGACCGGCATCTTGTAGACGATACCGCCACAGTCGGCGATCAGGTGGGTGTGCATGCGGTCATAAATAATGCCGATACAGAAGAACATGGCGCCCGCCACAAAGCCATGCGAGATCATCTGCACGATAGCGCCTTCAACGGCCAGTGGCGTGAACATGAAGAAGCCCAGCGTGACGAACCCCATGTGGGCGATCGATGAATACGCCACCAGACGCTTCATATCGGCCTGCACCAGCGCGACGAAACCGATGTAAACGACGGCGATCAGCGAGAGCGTGATCATCAGCCACGACAATTCATGCGACGCATCAGGCACGATCGGCAGCGAGAAACGCAGGAAGCCGTAGGCACCCAGCTTCAGCGCAATAGCAGCCAGTACGATTGAACCGCCCGTCGGCGCTTCCGGGTGAGCGTCCGGCAACCAGGTATGCACCGGCCACATCGGCACCTTGACGGCGAAAGCGATCAGGAAAGCCATGAAGATGGCGAGCTGCGGCCCCATCGGGATCGGCATCTGATGCCAGTCCAGGATCGAAAAGCTGCCACCCGAGTAGATGAACAGATACAGCTGCGCAATCAGGAACAGCAGCGAACCGAGCAGCGTGTAGAGGAAGAACTTGATCGCGGCGTAGACACGGTTGTGACCACCCCAGATACCGATGATCAGATACATCGGGATCAGCGAGGCTTCGAAGAAGACATAGAACAGGATGCCGTCGAGCGCACAGAAGATGCCGTTGAACAGACCGGACATAATCAGGAAGGCTGCGTTGTACTGTGCGACCTTGAACTTGATGACCTGCCAGCCGGCCAGCACGACGATCAGCGTGATGAAGCTGTTCAGGATGATGAACGGCATCGAGATGCCATCCACCCCCAGATGGTAATTAATGTTGAAGCGCGGAATCCACGGCGCCAGTTCCACAAACTGCATCACGGTCGCCTGCGCGTCGAACTTCGTGTAGAGCGGGAAGGTGATGACAAAACCCGCCAGCGCGCCAATCAAAGAAAGGACGCGCGTGAATCCGGGATTGTTGTCACGACCGACTGCCAGAATCAGCAGACCGGCCACGATCGGGACCCAGATGGCAAGCGAGAGAAGCGGGTAACCAGACATAGTCATTTCCAGAAGATGCAGGAGCGCGGTAAGTCGTTCGAGTGTTGAATCAGGTCGTGAAGAACCACAGAGTCAGCAGCGCAAAGACGCCGATGATCATGGTGAAAGCGTACTGGTACAGGTAACCCGTCTGGAAGTGACGGACGATACCCGCCACGACACCGACCAGTTTTGCCGAACCATTCACAAAGAAGCCGTCGATCAGGGTCGCTTCGCCGATACGGTTGAGGAAGCCACCAATCTTGCGGGCGCCACCGGCAAATACGGCCATGTTGAAGGCGTCGAAGTAGTACTTGTTGTCCATGAGCGTGTAAATGCCATGGAACTTCTTGGCCAGCGCCGCCGGAATCGATGGCTTCACCATATAGAAGTAGTAGGTCACGATCAGGCCGGCCACGGTCAGCCAGAACGGCAGCGTTTGCACGGCGTGCAGCGCCATGGCGATCGGGCCATGGAACTCTTCCTTCATCTCGGCCATGACCGGGATCGACTTGCTGGCGTAGATAACGCCGTCGAAGAAGGAGCCATAGAGCATCGGGTCAATCGTGTAATAACCGATGATGACCGACGGGATGGCCAGCAAGACCAATGGCAGCGTCACGACCCACGGCGACTCGTGTGGCTTGTCTCCCGGCATCAGACCATGATGGTGATGTTCTTCATGACCATGCGCATCGGCGTGATCGTCGTCGAAATGCTCGTCATCATGGTGCACTTCGGTGTGCGCCTTGGCGGCCGCCACATGCTCGGCGTCATTCCAGCGCTCCGGACCATGGAACACGATGAAGTACGAACGCATCGTGTAGTAGGTCGTTACGAAAACGCTGGCCGTGACGGCAAACAGCGCGTAACCGGCGCCCGGAATGTGCGACATGTGCACGGCTTCGATGATCGAATCCTTCGAATAGAAACCCGAGAAGAACGGGAAAGCGATCAACGACAGAGAACCGATCAATGTGGTGAGCCAGGTGATCGGCATGTACTTCCACAGGCCGCCCATGTTGCGGATATCCTGATCGTGGTGCATGCCGATGATGACCGAACCGGCGCCGAGGAACAGCAGCGCTTTGAAGAAAGCGTGTGTCATCAGATGGAAGATGGCGATCGGGTAAGCGGCGACGCCGAGGGCGACCGTCATATAACCGAGCTGCGACAGCGTCGAGTAAGCAACGATGCGCTTAATATCGTTCTGGATCATGCCCAGGAAACCCATGAACAGCGCGGTCGTGGCGCCGATAATGAGCACGAACGACAATGCAGTCGGCGACAGATTGAACAGCGGCGAACAACGGGCGACCATGAAGATACCGGCCGTCACCATCGTGGCGGCGTGGATCAGCGCGGAAATCGGTGTCGGGCCTTCCATCGAATCCGGCAGCCAGACATGCAACGGCACCTGAGCCGATTTACCCATGGCGCCGATAAACAGGCAGATACAGGTCACGGTCATCAGCGACCATTCAGCAGTGCCCCACAGATTAATCGTCTTATCAGCTAGTTGCGGCGCAGCTTTAAATACTTCCGCGTAGTCCAGCGTACCGAAATAGGCCAGCACCAGGCCAATGCCCAGTATGAAGCCGAAGTCACCGACGCGGTTGACCAGGAAGGCCTTGAGGTTGGCGAAGATGGCCGATTCACGGTTCATGTAGAAACCGATCAGCAGATACGACACCAGACCCACCGCTTCCCAGCCGAAGAACAGCTGCATGAAGTTGTTGCTCATGACGAGCATCAACATCGCGAAGGTGAACAGGCTGATGTACGAGAAGAAACGGCGGAAACCGTCATCT
>CAZBMR010000119.1:0-6198 GCA_964492695.1 uncultured Lentimicrobiaceae bacterium | reverse complement strand
TGAAACAAAAAATGTATCTGCATGTTTTGAAAAGTAGGTTTGGAGCTTTCAAAGACTTCCATTACTTTAGTGCCTTGATAAGCGTTCAGAAAAATCAACGAAATAACCTTATGCTTTATGGCAGATTTATCTTGTAACTACTTGGGAATGAACCTGCGGAGTCCGATCATTGCAGGAAGCTCCGGTTTTACCGACTCACTCAAAAAACTGCAGCAGATCGAAGCGCAGGGTGTTGGAGCTGTGGTATTGAAATCCATTTTTGAAGAAGAAATCACACATGAGTACGACAAAGCCTTGCGCGAAGAAGCCGGTAATACAGGACGGGAAGAGTTTTTAGATTACCTTGACCAGCGGATCAGACAGGAAAATCTGGGCAAATACCTGCAGTTGATCAAAGATGCCAAGCAACATCTGGGCATTCCGGTGATAGCCTCTATCAATTGCAAATCGGCATACGAATGGATGAGTTTTGCCGAAGAAATTCAAAAAGCCGGTGCTGATGCGCTGGAATTGAACATTTTTGTGCTTCCCTCGAGTTTGGGTCGGAGCAGCGAAGAAAACGAGAAGGTTTATTTCGAGATCATCAAGCAGGTGAAAAAACGCGTTTCGATTCCTGTGGTGATGAAAATAAGCTACTATTTCTCGAATCTGGCCCAGTTTGTGCACGACCTATCGCATTCCGGCATCAAGGGTCTTGTGCTTTTTAACAGGTTCTACAGTCCTGATTTCAATATAGATACACTCGAAGTCTCACAAGGAAACGTGTTGAGTTTCCCGGGCGAAATTTCGATGCCCCTGCGTTGGATATCCATGTTGAGCGGCAGAATACCCTGCGATATATCGGCTTCCACTGGTGTGGCCGACGGTAAATCGGTGGTGAAGCTGCTTTTGGCTGGCGCATCCACCGTTCAGGTTGCCAGTGCTTTGTATCGCCATGGTGTCAACTACTTGGGCATCATGCATAACGAACTCGCTGAGTGGATGGATCAGCAGCAATTTGGGAAAATTTCCGATTTCAAGGGCAGACTCAGCCAGGCCAGGTATGAAGATCCTGGTGTTTTTGAACGGGTGCAGTTTATGAAGTATTTTAGCGACAAAGACAGCCATTAAAAAAATGATGGACAAAGAGGAAGAAAAACAGATTAGAAAAGCCTTCAAGCCTAAGACCTGGAACGAAGTCAAAACGCAGGATTCGTGGAGTGTTTTTAAAATCATGGCCGAGTTTGTTGACGGGTTTGAAAAACTGGCACGCATTGGGCCATGTGTGGCTATATTTGGTTCGGCACGCACCAAACCCAGTCATCCCTATTACCGTTTAACAGAGGAAATTGCTTATCTGCTCACCAAAAAAGGTTTTGGCATCATCACCGGAGGTGGACCGGGCATCATGGAGGCAGGCAACAAAGGTGCACACTTTGCTGGCGGAAAGAGCGTTGGTGTGAACATTGAATTGCCTTTCGAACAACATCCCAACCCATTCATCGATCCTGACAAATATATCGAGTTCGACTATTTTTTTGTCAGAAAGGTGATGTTTATGAAATACGCTCAGGGCTATATCGTATTGCCGGGCGGATTTGGCACTATGGATGAGCTTTTCGAAGCCATCACCCTGGTTCAAACACAAAAACTGGTGAAGTTTCCCATCATTCTGGTAGGAAAAAAATACTGGTCAGGTCTTGTGAGTTGGATCAAAGATCGCATGCTTGAGGAAAATAACATTCACGAAGAAGACCTCGATATCTTCACCTTGGTAGATACTGCAGAAGAAGCCGTTAAAATCATCGAAGATTTCTACAACAAATACGCACTCAAACCCAACTTCTGATCGTATGAAGGTTCACACGCTGCCGCTTCATTTTATTTCGATCGAGGACGATGGGCTTCACCTGATGGTTGAAGGACTGATCAACGGCATGCATGCAAATCTGCTCGTCGACACTGGGGCATCCAGGTCGGTTTTTGACATGGCCGGCATCCAGAAGTATATCACAGGGCAGCATTTCAGCGAAAACGAAAAATTGTCCACGGGTCTGGGCACCAATTCCATGCCCAGTATGGTTGCAGTGATCGATTCTCTGGCGCTTGGCGACCTCATCCTTCGAAACTACCAGGCCATCATCATCGACCTTACACATGTGCATCAATCCTATCAGGCACTTTCACTTCCCGAGATCAACGGCGTGATTGGGGGCGATGTGCTCAAAAAATACAAAGCCGTTATCAACTATAAAAACCGAACCCTCAAGCTATACGCCAATCCCAAAAGGAAAAGGCCTTCACCCATTACTTTTTAATGATTTTTTGATAGGCCACACGATTCTCATCTTGCAGTTGTAAAATATAAGTTCCTGAAGGATGGTGGCTTACGTTTAGAGGTGTGTGAGGATCATATCCGTTTTCCAGCACGATTTTTCCCTGCAAGCTTAGCAAACGCACCCTGCCTTTAAATCCATCCCAACCATCAGAACGCACCCAAAGCCGATCCACCATTGGGTTGGGAAAAGCAAACAAGTGGGTTTTGTGCTGTTCCTCCAGGGCTGGTGCCACGGCCACATCGCCATTGAGAAGTTGCAGTCCTCCCGAAAAATTTCCAGTAAATAAATGAAGTTTATTTTCTGTAATTTGTCCGGAAACCAACACCGAACTGCGCATACCGGCATCGGGCATTTGCTGCACCGCACCGAACAGTTCTTGCCAATCGTTTGCCGGCTGAAATGCGCCGTCAAGATTTCCCCTGATTTGATCATACAAATAACACGCACCTTGCTCCGAACCACAAATGAGGCGGATTTTCTTTTGATGATCGTAGAAAAAGAATGGTGTACTGAACCCATCGTACGAAAGATTGGGGTCGGTCACCTGAACCTGCCCCAGAAAATCAGTTTTTAGGATAAAGGTTATGTTGTTGCCTGAATAAGTGCCTTTGAACCAGGCAATTTTTCCATTTTGGGCACCCACGAGCAAATCGGTTATGCCATCTTCATCGAGGTCGAAAAATTGTGGCGTACTGTAGCCTCCCAGGTCGATGTTTAAAAAGGCGCTGTCTGTGAGCACATAATCACCTGTTGTTTGTCGCTCGCAAAGCATGAGTTTTCCATTGTCGCTCCCCACCAAAAGTTCGCTGATGCCATCGCTGTTAATGTCGGCAAATGCCGGTGCGAGGCTCTTTCGGCGGGTTTGACTCAGTTGAGCAAAGTCGCTGTTTTCGCGCTGCAGCCGAAAAGTGTTTCCGTCGCGGCTGCCAAGGAAAAGTGTGAGGCTTGCAGTGAATTCGGAGTGTAATGTATTGTTTTCGATCCATGAGCGAACATGGCGTCCATGATTACCGGCCACCAGATCGGGAACGCCATCGCTGTTGATGTCAGACAGGGTGGGGTAGGCCCCTGAGCCGAGGTCAATGGTTTGGTTTTGCAGAAAATCTTTCATCACCAGTCTGAAATCGGGCAGGCTGTTGGTGCCATGATTCAGGTACAACCAAATGCTTTGTGCGTTTTCGGTTACGAGGTGATTTGGGTCGAATGGCGACACAAGCAGGTCTTTTTGATGATCGTTGTTCACATCGAGCATGGCTGGCAATGGCATGCTGAAAAGCCTCACAGGTGTGCTGTAGGAAGGAAAGGCGGTGTCTTGAGCAGTGATGAGGGCTTCGTCGGCTGTGCCATGGTTTTTTAGCAGGGTGATACCTGGGTAGTCCACATCGGCCAGCAGCATATCGGGCAAACCATTCGCATCAAAGTCGTGCATGAGCATGGTTGCGCCGCGGTGACGCGTTCCTTTGGCTGATTCAGGCACTTTTTGATTGTAAAGACATGAATCCAGATAAAGCAGGTTGTTTTCTTCATTTTCGGCGACGCGGCCCCAACAAAACTCGGTCTTTTTGAAATCCAGCGAATCGGCATGACCATATTTCTCCATGGATTGATTGAGGTGAAGCTCAATATAAGTGCCTAAGGCCCAAAATGTCAGCAGGTCGAGGTCGCCATCTCCATCCACATCGGCAATGGCTGGGTAATCGGCGTTGGTGGCAATGATGTTCACATAGCCACCGCCCTGCAACGAAGTGAGGTAGGGCGAAACTACCAATTCAAAGGTCGGAGGGATGGTATTGCGTTGGCGATAAACTTTGATCCCAGCCCATCCGGGTGAATAGGTGAAGATGTCGTTAAGGCCGTCCTGATCGTAATCTGCAAAAATTGCCCATTCAAAAAGTGGAGGAAAGTTGATAACCAGCTCAGGATGATATGAATAAGAAATATGGTTGGGAACACCCTCATTGCGGAAAGCCAGCAGGCGGTTGCCGCGCCTGTCGAACACCAGCAGGTCGTGAATGCCATCGCCATCCAGATCCATTTCGCCGAACTGGCAGGCATCAAGACCGCCAGTCCAGGGGAAGGAAAGCAATGTGTCGCTCGACAACACATTGATTTGTTGCGACATCGTATATGTTGACAGCACCACAAAAAAGGCACCAGCCAAAAGAATCTGCCTGAACATGGCCTGATTTTTTGTTCAAAAATAGCGAAAAGCCAGCAAGAGGGCATCAGCCGGTTGCATTTGGCTATCTTTGTCAACAAAATGACTACTGCGATGGCAAGAATACTAATCATTGACGATGAGGCCAGCATTCGGCGCACCTTGCGCGAGATTCTGGAATATGAGAAATACAAGGTGGATGATGCGGGCACCGGAATGGATGCCCTGGCCCGAATGGCTGAGCAGGAATACGATGTGATTCTGTGCGACATAAAAATGCCTGAAATGGACGGCATCGAGCTGCTCACGGCGATCAAGCAACTAAATGATTCACCAGTAATTATGATCTCGGGCCATGGAAATATTGACACCGCCGTGGAAGCCATCAAAAAAGGCGCTTACGATTTTATCTCAAAGCCTCCGGATCTCAACCGGCTGCTGATCACCATTAAAAATGCACTCGATAAAAGCAAGCTCCTCACCGAAACGAAGGCGCTGCGCAAGGTGGTCAGCAAACAATATGAAATGATTGGCGATTCTGCCAAAATGAATGAGATACGTGAAATGATTGCCAAAGTGGCGCCCACCCAGGCCCGCGTTTTGATTACGGGTGAAAATGGAACCGGTAAAGAACTGGTGGCAAGGCAACTGCACGAACTGAGCAGCAGGTCCTTTTCGCCTTTTATCGAAGTGAATTGTGCAGCCATCCCTTCCGAACTCATCGAAAGCCAACTTTTTGGTCATGAGAAAGGTTCGTTTACTTCTGCCATTAAACAGCGCAAGGGCGACTTTGAGTTGGCCCACGGAGGTACTTTGTTTCTGGATGAGATAGGAGACATGAGTCTTTCGGCGCAGGCCAAGGTGTTGCGCGCCCTGCAGGAAAATAAGATCACCCGGGTAGGAGGCGAAAAAGACATTGCGGTGGATGTGCGCATTTTGGCAGCCACCAACAAAAACCTGCGCGAGGAGATTGAAAAAGGCAATTTTCGCGAAGACCTCTACCACCGCATCAGCGTCATCGTGATAGAAGTGCCGCCATTGCGTGAGCGCAAAAGCGATATACCCTTGCTGGTCAATCACTTTATCAATCAGATATGCCAAAGCATGGGAAAAGCAGTTCCTGTTATCTCGGATGCAGCCATGGAGGAGTTGCTGCAGTATCGCTGGACAGGTAATATCCGCGAGTTGCACAATGCCACTGAGCGATTGGTCATTTTGGCAGGACAAAACATCGAAATAAACGATGTAATACGCTATGCACGACCACTCAACGACTGATGAGAGCCTGTGATGACAATGTTTTGATTTTTCAGCGCCATTCGGGAATATTTTTCATGTATCTTTGCGCCCATTTTCGGCACGTTTTGTGTTGATTATGTTTAGCATTCAAAACGGGGCTGACCGGTTTTGACAGCAAGATGAATGTTCATGTAAGCATGCCGAGCCTTGCGATGACGCTCGTTAATCCTGATCGCGAACAACAATTGGCGAAACTACTTACGCTCTCGCTGCTTAATCGAAGTTCAGTAGATTAGCTTCATCCCTTCACAAGGTGGGGGGACGAGACATCCCGCGGGTGGAAATGCCCAATACCGGCCCGAGAACGGGGTGCTCATCAAATTTGGGATCGCTTTGGCGGCGCTTCGACGCCAGGGCTAAAAACAGAAGATAAGACATGGCTTAGGATGGTTGTTTCCTTACCCTGTACGAAAACCAACAACA
>CAZBMR010000118.1:0-6241 GCA_964492695.1 uncultured Lentimicrobiaceae bacterium | reverse complement strand
CTGGGATAGCCTTACAGGCTATGAAATGATTCATGATACACGAAGCATCCTTCATGCGCATGATATAAAAAACAGAGGCCGGCTTTTGCAAGCCGGCCTCAAGCATATTTTCAAAACAATGATTCTTAGTCAACCATCAGTTTTTGGGTGGCTGTTCCGTTGGCAGTTTCGATGCGTACCACATACACACCGGTTTTAAACTGACCTACATCCAGTTTCAGCTCCCTTTGGGCCACATTGGAAGCAAACACCACCTGGCCAAGGCTGTTGGTGATGGTGATGGTTTGCATATCGGTGTTGGCTTTCAGCTGCAGCTGGTCAGTGGCAGGATTGGGGTACATGGAAACATAGGTTTGTTCGCCATTTTCATCCACACCTACCAGCACGGTGATTAAGACACTAATGTTCACCATCTCATTGGCAAAATCGTTGCTGCGGATATGCAGTTTACCTTTGTAAACCGTGAGTGGCTCCAGGCCGGTTGCATTCACACCAACAGTAACATCAGCAATCTGACCAGCAGTGAGTTCGCCTGTTGTTGGTGTGGCTGATAACCAAACCGGGCCTGCATCGCCTGTGAGGACGGCGCGGATGTTCCAGTTGTAATCCAATGAGAGGAAGCCCCAGCCCGGACCGGTAGAAATCCAGCGGCCATCGGGAGCAGCAGGACCGGCATCGCAACCTGCAGGGAATAAACCGGCTGGTTGGTCCATCCAATAACCTACCCACAATTCTTTACCACCAATGTAAACAGGGGTGGTGAGTTCGATGGTGTTCCATCCCGGTAGCGGATCGAAAGGTTGTTCGTGCAGCAGTGCACCGGGACCGGGAACGTTGAACGAACCCATGTCATACACCTGCAGTTTGTGTGAGTTGGCGTTTTCGTTGATGTAAATTTCAACGCTGCTGAGGTACATGCCATTATACTGTGTCATCATGGAGGCAGGGAAACGAACGGCAGCGCGCCATTGAGCGCCATTGGTCAAACCAACACCTGTTGAGTTTTCGCCGTCATAATGCAGTGTTACGTCGCGGTTGGCAGGTGCGGCATCGCCACGGAATGGGGTTGGGTCGACAGCAAAGTCAGGAGCAACCTTACCAATGGTTCCTGAAGGAACAAGGCCTGCAGGAGCGTTAGTTGAAGTGGGCTCGTCGAATGAGCGGGCGATCTCAAAGTTCAGGGTGCCTTCGCCGGTATTGGTGATGGGCAGGCTTTGTGTGTAGGTGTTGCCTTCCTGGATGGTGGTGATGATGGGCGAAGTGGCCACACCAATGGCAGGATCTTGCGCACCTTCAACGAGTGCAGCATAAGCCACATTATCAAAATAATAAGTTGGGGTCATACCGGCTGTTGAACCTGCATAGAAGTTCACACCACCCAGTTGGTTGGTGCCGGGTTCGCCTTGTGCTTTCAAGCTAAATTGCCATTCGTAAATTAAAATATCATTAAAAAAGACTTGAGCCCAATCGTTGTCAATATCAATCACATTGTCCACGTGGAACCATGCTCCCTGTGTGTAGGTGAAGGTGGCAGCGTTGTTACCACCGGCATGCATGTAGCCTGTACCATTGTTGTCGAAATAAACTTCGAAAGCCCATTCGTTACCCGGAGCTTCCATATGCTGGAAGTTATAATAACCGGCTTTGGTGGCAGGCACCAGATAATCAAAAGCCACCAGGTATTTGCCGGATGTTTTGTTGCCCAGCTTCATCACAAGGTCGGTGGTGCCCACGATTTTTACAGAATTAGGTGCTGATTCTGCGAAATCAGTTGAGAAAGTGGCATCTTCTGAACCTCCGGGAAGGTTTGACCATGTGGTAAAGATGTCAGGAATTGTAACTGCAACATAAGCGCCGGCAGTATAGGTATCGAAATCATCAGCAAAGATAAACTGCTCGGTGATGGCGGAGTAATCCACATCATCGATGTAGTATTTGGGCGTCATGCCAGCAGTTGAACCGGCATAGAAGTTAACACCGCCCAGTTGTTTGGTTCCGGGTTCACCCTGAGCCTGAAGGCTGAATTGCCATTCGTAAATCAGAGCGCCATCGAAATACACCTGTGCCCAGTCTGCATCCAGGTCGATGAAATTTTCAACGGTGAGCCATTGGTTGTTGGTGTAGGTGAAGGTGGCTGCATTGTTGCCGCCGGCATGCATATAACCTGTTCCGTTGTTGTCGAAATACACTTCAAAAGCCCATTCGTTACCTGGTGCCTCCATATGCTGGAAGTTGTAGTATCCGGCAAAACCTGTCGGAACAAACATTTTCCAGGAAACATGGTAAACGCCGGAGGTTTTGTTGCCCAGTTTCAGCACATTGTCGTTGGTGCCCGAAATCATGGCTGACAATGCACCGCTTGAAGCCTGCTCTGCTGAAAAAACTCCATCTTCAACTCCGCCCGGTGCATCATTCCATGTAGTCCAATGTGGGGGAATGGATTGCGCAATGTGCGCGCCGGCAGTGTAGCTTTCGAAATCATCGACATAAAGTGCCTCACGATAATTTTGAGAAATCAATACATCAATTTCAAATGTTAAAATCAGTGTCAGAAATAAAAAAGTAAATTTTTTCATATCTAAATTTTTTAATTGTTAGTTAGGCAAAGGTAAATTTAATTGGAATAGAAAGAAATAATTTTCGTAAAATTTAGTCACCGACTGGTAGTTAAAAAATTCTATAACTAACTTTTGGTACTTTTTGAGAATGAAATTTCAAATTTAATATTAATCTTAAAATATTTTTTTGAAAACTTGACAGTATTAATCATACTTTTGTAGTAAGGTCTAAATGATAATTTTGTAGAACGTTATATTTTTGTTTAACCATAAAATCTATGACAATGAAAAACAAGTTTCGATTTTCAGCACTTCTATTGATGTTTTTATTCGTTCTCACCTCATTTACCAAGCATGATGAAAGGGAAAATACTCAAGTAAGGGGCGAGCAAGGGCCGCCAGTTGTTTATGATTTTTATAACTTTGCTTTACCAGGATATGGTGGTTGTTCTTATTACTTAGTAGTAACTGTTAATTTAACAAAAGGATTTGGAATTAGGCAAGTTGTACGAAGTCAAACATTAGAACCAGAGGATACATGGAATTTAGTCATTAATAGGGACAAGAATGAAATAGTTGTAAGTGAAACTGTTCAAATTGTTGGTCTTAATATAAATGAAACATTTCAAATGAGGCAAGAACAATGGTATGGTAATCAATCATGCCACGCGCCATCTGGTGGATCTGGGATTTTAGGTACACACTGGATGCCTCTATCAAACAATTATTTTGAATTTGGAGAAGATATGCTAATGAATGGCGAATTTGTTTATCAATCTGAGTAGCAGTCCAAGTTACTTGATGGTTAATGAGTTTACTTTTTTCTAAAAACTTTGTGTTGTTTGGTTCCAATCTTTGCCTTGCCAGGTATGAAGTTCCTGAAACCGTTTTTCAATCCTTTGCAGCACAACATCATACCGCAGATTGTCCCAGGGAGGCGTCACGAGGAAACGTGGCGGGACTTCGCCGGCAAAACGCTCGATGATCAAATCAGGACGCAGGCGTGCCGTGAATTCAACCACAAAATCGATGTATTCTTCGAGCGAAAACAGCTTGTAATCGTCTGGACTGCGCAGATAATCCAGTGCCATGGCCGTGTTTTTGAAAATTTGCAGCTGGTGAAATTTTACGGTGGTGAGCGGAAGGGCCGAGATCAGGGGAGCAGCATCCAGCATCATTTGACGGGTTTCGCCCGGTAAGCCAAAGATGAAATGCCCCCCGCAGGGTATGCCGGCTTGATGGGTGACTTCAACAGCTTTGCTGGCTTCAGCAAAAGTGTGGCCGCGGTTCACACGCTGCAAAGTGGTGTCGTACACGCTTTCGATGCCATATTCGAGCATGATGTAGGCCTTGTGCTGCAGCTGTTTCAATAAGTCTAAAATGCTTTCATCTACCGCATCCGGCCGAGTGCCAATCACCAGTCCAGTCACCGAAGGCACTGCCAAAGCCTCTTCGTATAAGGCTTTTAGTTCTTCGAGGGGTTTGTAGGTATTGGTGTAAGCCTGAAAATAGACCAGGTATTTTTTGGCCCTTCGGTAGCGGCGCTGATGGAAAGTGATTCCCTCCTGGATTTGTTGCGTCACTGACTTCAGAGGCTGGCAATACGAGGGGTTGAAGGCATTGTTGTCGCAAAAGGTGCAGCCGCCCACGCCTTTGGTTCCGTCGCGGTTGGGACAGGTGAAACCCGCATCCACGCTGATTTTCTGCACGCGCTCGCCAAATAAATTCCTGAAATAATCTGCGTAGCTGTTGTAGGGCTTGTTGTTCATCAAAGGACCGATTGCTTTCGAACAAAAAGAAAACAGCAGGACAATGGCTGCCCTGCTGTTTCAAATCTTTATGGAAAATTATTTAGCTACGCGTTCGAGCCAGCTTACCATGGCAAGCATGGCTACCATCGAAAGCAGACAAACCACCACGAACACGCTCCACGTCACTGAAATAGAGATGCTTTCGTACATCATCGCTCCAAGGAACAATGATAAGTTGCCCACTGCGGTGGCTGCGAGCCATCCGCCTTGCATGGCACCCTGCAGGTGAGCAGGCGCTACCTTTGAAACGAATGACAATCCAAGGGGAGAAATAAACAACTCGGCCACGGTGAGGATGAAATAAACACCAAACAACAACCAGGGAGTAACGCGCTGTGCATCAGGCAGACCGCCCATTTCTTTCACATTTTCAAACATGGGCAGACCCAGCGAGCCCAATGCCATCACAATGAAAGCCGAAGCAGCGATGCCCATCCCAATGGCAATCTTTTTGGGTGTTGACGGCTCTTTACCCCTTTTGGCCAAAGCCGAAAAGATGGCAATAATCAAAGGCGTGAGGAAAACAACCAGGAATGGATTGATGGACTGGAAAATCTCTACCGAGGGGAAAATGCCGCCCAGAAGGGTGTAGTCTTTGGCAAACATGGTGAGTGTGAGGCCGTTTTGGTGGAAAGAGAACCAGAAAAAGATCACCACGCCAAACACGGCAAACAAAGCCAGAATACGTTGACGTATTTCCTTGGCATCCTGCATGATCTCTTCTTTTGAAACAGCTGCTTTTTTCACCTTGGCAGAAGGATTGGGCAGCATATTTTTTGTGAATGTGAATATTGCCAATGAAATCAGCATGGCTGCAACGGCAGTCAGAAATGCATAGTGGAAACCGGTGTTGAAGGCATTGAGGTAGGCATTGGCAAAATCATTGAGGTTGGCAGGTGCAACGCCGTTGGAAACAAGGGTTGCAAGTTCTGAAAAACGTCCGTTCACAACCTCATCCGACATTTGGCCATCGAGGTAAAGGTGGCATAATCCTGGAAGATCGGCATTGTAAGAAAAACCTTGCATCGAAACGAAGGTGTTGCGCACCCATGTAGCTAAAAAGGGTGCGAACATGGCCCCAACATTGATGAACATGTAGAAAATCTGAAAACCGGCATCGCGTTTGCTCCTGAACTCGTCGTTATCATACATCTGACCGACAACAGCCTGCAGGTTTCCCTTGAACAAACCATTGCCAAAGGCAATCACCAGGAGGGCAGCAAGCGCAATGTATTTTGTTGTAATGATGGAGGGCATCGACAACAGGAAATAACCGCCAGACATGATAATCAGACCGGTGATGATGGTGCCTTTGTAGTTGCGGGTGCGGTCGGCAATGATGCCACCTACGAGCGCAAGGGCATAAATCGAACCATAAAAGATGGAGTAGAGTGTGCCGGCCTCTGTTCCCGAAATATCGAATTTCGACATGAGAAATAAGGTCAAAATCGCCATCATGGTGTAGAATCCGAAGCGTTCACCCATATTGGCCAGTGCGGCCGACAGCAATCCTTTGGGATGTCCTTTAATCATAGAAGTGTTGTGTTAAGTTATTAATTGAACAAATGATCTGCCTGATTTAAACGTCAGCAAATGTAGGAAAAAAATGACGTCATCCAAGAATTTGAGGGGCGATGGGTTGTCAGTGATCAGTGTACAGTGAACAGTGTACAGTGAACGGTGAATAGTTGTAAAAGCCTGAATAGCATTGACCGTTTTTGGGTTCCTTTATGAAAAGTAATATCATTCGTGCAATCATGGCAACCACATCCGTGCATGCGTGGCGTAAAAACTTTTCCGCGGTTTGACTTTAAAAAAGCTGTTACACAAAGTTGCACAAAGGAAACACAAAGGGTCTCAAAGGGCTGACGC
>CAZBMR010000117.1:3496-6257 GCA_964492695.1 uncultured Lentimicrobiaceae bacterium | reverse complement strand
TTATCATCTACCTTTTCACCCATCTCCCGCTTTGCAAAATTTCGCTTTCCTTGGTAATGCGGTAGAAATAGATGCCAGATGCAAATTCCTGTGTATCCAAAACTGTTTTGCTGTTATTCATTTCGAGTGTGCTAATGACTTGACCAAAAATATTTGTTATTTGAATTTGGTAATGATTTGTACTTTGTACTCCATTGTTTTCAAAAATAACATAGCTATCAGCCGGATTGGGATAAACAACAATGCTATTCGCTTGCATATTATGGTGCTCAAGGCCAACCGTGGTGGTGTCAGTAACTGAAAAAAACCAAATGCTCCAGTTAAAATCCAAAGGCGGTGGGCAAGCCACATCGCCATCAATCTGAGGATATATATTTGCTGCAATAACATAATTAACATCACTCATTTGCAGGGCAGTGCTTTGCATATATTCATCGTCAGAACCACCTATACAATTTTGCCATAACAAAGTGCCGCCTGCATCTATTTTGAAAATCCATATATCACGAAAATTTCCATTGGAATGATTACCAACTATATCGCCATTATGTGAGTTGGTGTATCCAATGACAACAAAACCACCATCCCCGGTTCGAAACATCTTTTGTGGTATGTCTAATCCACTGCCCCCATAGCATTTTTGCCACATAATATTGCCATCAAAATCAAGTTTAAAAAGCCAGATATCCTCCTCGCCATGCCAACCCGAACCAAGACAATCGCCATCATTGCTTCGGCTTATTCCGGCAATCATATATCCATTCTCAATCTCTAAAACATCAAAAGCATATTCATAATCGCTTCCCCCATAGCATTTATCCCATAGCTTAACCCCATTTGAATCTAATCTGGTAACCAATGCTTCGGAACCAGTGCTATGAGGTACACAGCTATAATTTCCTTCGCCTTCCGACATAGAAGTTCCTCCTATAAGAAAACCATGATCGCTTGTTTCTATCACTGCAATACCACCCTCATGACCAAGTGAGCCTAATGAGAAATCCCATTGTTTTTGACCTGTGGTGTTTAGCTTTAGCGCCCACACATCATAGAAGCCGAAATTTTGGCTCACATCACCATCATCGGAGCAGGTTTGACCTACTGCCACAAGCCCGCCATCAGATGTGGGTGTTCCTGCCCAGGGAGATTCCCCGCAAGTTCCACCAACGATTTTATCCCAAAGGATATTTCCATCGCTATCAACTTTGATAATCCAATAATCCGAACTATTGGGGTAAGGATCATTAGAAATATCACCATCATCTGAAACAGACCCTCCTACGATAAAAAAATTACCATCACCTGAAGGAAATACGCTTAAGCCACCATCGCCTTTACTCCCTCCAAGTTTCTTGTCCCATAAATAATTGCCATATAAATCGGTTTTTATTAACCAGACATCCGATTGACCATAACCGGGAGGAATATTCGTTGGATGCTCGTATGACCCGGTTATTAAATAGCCATCGCCTGTTGAACAAATACCATAAGCATCATCTGTTTTGGGTCCATTAAAACAATTCTGCCATTCGAGTTGAATGTTTTGGGCAAAAATAGTGGTGAAAAAAGGAATAAGAAAAACAGTTGCAAGTAGTTGTCTTCTCATTTGACTGGATTTATTGGAAGTGGTGACTGTATATTGAATCACCACCTCCAAGATTAAAATTACTTATTAATTACAATTTTACCGGTTTTACTGGATCCATTCACCTTTATAGTGTAAATGTAGGTGCCTGCAACAATGTCGCGGGTATCCCATAATTGTTGACCTTGCATGCCCGACAAAACAAAGTTTGCAATGGTTTTGCCATAAGCATCCGTTATGATAAGGGTAGCATTATTGGCGTTTTCGGATAAGGTATAGTCGAAAGCAGCCCAGTCTTTTGCGGGATTGGGCTTCACACTTATTTCGATTCCATAAATTTTATTTACATCATTAGGATTTACATAACTGCTTTTAAAAGCTGTCTCACCAACTATTTCAGGACAATTACAAAAATGGTTGCCGTAATAGGTTTCTAAAATCCCTTTGGATGCAGCACCGGAAGCATTATCACTACTGTCGGCAATTGAATTTAAAACAGCCAGTTCAGTATTGTTTAAGCCCGTAATTTTTCTGTTTTCGATCGCTAATGTGCGTTCTAAATCAAGAAGTTGCATGTAATTTTCGTGTTCCTGAAGTTCTTTATCTTGTAAATTGTACAATGATGGCAGTGCATTTGCCAATGAAAACGCCGCTGTATAATTACCTTCTTCAGCGTAGCTTGCAATGATAGCTTTGTCGGATACAATACCTCCTCTGTTATCAAACCAATTTCGTAATTGAACAAAATCAGTGATAGAATCACTTAAAATACTACGTATCATATCATTGGCGGCCAATGATTTTATTTGTTCATATTTTGCCATTTCCTGTTGAAGCACCGATTTATAGGTAGTTCCTGTTGCCACCTGCCTCAAAATTTCAATCATATACTCTGGCAAAGGGTTCTCCTTATCTTCAAGATATTTGATGAGCTCTTCTTTCTTTAGTTCATCAGGATTGGCAGCAAGTATATCAAAAATAGCTGCTTCGGTGAACACATCCGTTTTATCAGCTACTTTTTTTAATACATCCTCCGAAAGGTGTGGCGAATCGCCCAATAATTTTGATCTAAGATCCCACATATTCTGAGGCTGTGCCATTTGAATTTCGGTGAGTGTTGATGCTGTTGAACCACCATCTTTCAAATTTTCGTAGAGGGTTTTTACGCCATTATAA
>CAZBMR010000117.1:0-3396 GCA_964492695.1 uncultured Lentimicrobiaceae bacterium | reverse complement strand
TGCTGTTGAACCACCATCTTTCAAATTTTCGTAGAGGGTTTTTACGCCATTATAATTTGTTAACGCATCTGCAAATAAAACTTCTCGTTCAGCTTTCTGTTCTGCTGATAATATAATCTCCTCCTCACTGCCTCCTCCGTAATGTGATGGGCATGCGTTACTTTGATAGATGGCGTGTTTTGTAACGCGGTAAAGCTTATTCACATCGGGATTGCATGCAGAACTGTTATACACATAATAATAATCAATAAGATTGTTACCATCATTATAAAAATGCCAGGTTGCATTGTTTGAGAATGTATTTCCCGCTGAAATTGTCGTACTGCCCTGGCCCGACTGGACACCGGATGTGGGATTGCCAAGTTGCACATAAAAATCAGCATAATTGTTTTCATTGGAGTTGCAGTAATATTTTAATCCTGAATAGGCATAATAACCATAGTTAATGGCTTCTGCATAATTGCCACAACTCAAGCCTGAGAAGTAGTTTTTATATATAATGTCCTGTGAATGCGTGTTCTTTGCATAAACACCGTAATAGTTTGCGCTTGGTGCATTGGCTACTTTCGTAAAATGGTTCTCTTCAATAGCAAACCCACTTGAATTATCTAAGTATATACCATAAGCGGGCACACCTGCACAAATCAATGATTCCGTGCTGTTGTTATAACCAATTTTAAAGTTGGAGTTGATTACCGCCAAAGAGTAGATATTAAATGTTTTTACACCATAAGTGTTGTTTGTAAAACTGGCTCGGTTAACAGAAAAAGTCTTTGTTGAAGATTCGCTTCTGCTTGCATAAATACCACAATAAAACCCGCTGAAAGTACAGCTATCATAGGTAGGTCCAGGTTGTTGAGAAGTAAGAATAGCATCCACGCTAAATCCGGCATTATAGGATGCGATTGCCTGATTCCACTCCGAAATACCCGAGGCATTAGGCGAGAGTGAGAAATCACAGCCGGTAAACTTGATTCCTTTAACTTTTGATAAATCAATATGTTTGTAAAATGTTGCCTCACCCAGATATTCTGATGTAATTTCGAAGGTGCAATTTTTGAAATTGCTACGGTTATCAATTTCCGTCAATGGATTTCCCGGCACATAGTTGCGATATTCCGGTGCATGAACCGCGCGGGTATTATTTCGGAAAACAGCATCCTCTGCCACCACAATGCCACCTGTTTTTGTCCAATCGTTGGGTTTCCAGAGTGCAACTGCCGTTATAGCATTTTCAATGGTTGCTCCATTTTTTAGCTCCAGATAACCTTGTTGGTAATTGCCATTTGCATCAGCGTATTGATGGGCTGATGAGTTACCCCAGACTTCGATGCCTTGCCATGCAGAGTCACAAGCGTTTGTCAGCATTCCGCCATCAATGATTAGTTTGCCGCCTGGTTTAATAACAATTTTTGAAGATTTAGCAAATTTTACTCTACAATTTACAGTTAATATTGAATTGCCATTTATAGTAATATTACCGTTTATTGTTTTATCACTATGCCAATTTACAGTGCTATTAATATCAATATCGTTCGCTGGATTATAATTGCAATAATCTGTTAAAACAATATCCCCAATATTTGATCTTCCGCTTAACAGAAAATGCATAACACTTAATTGACACTGTGAAAATCCAGGCAAACTTGAAGCCCATCCTGCAGGCCAATAGTCCATGAAGTTAGAACTTGAAGCTTCGGTAGGACAAACTCCACTTGTTTGATCATTATCAGAGCATTCGTCACACTGATATCCACTTGGGCCTCCCTGAAAATTATGATAAAGTCCCATCGAATGTCCAAATTCATGGATTAAATTATCGCTTGGCCACAAAAAATTTGTTGATCCATATAATTGGTAATAATTGTACCAACCAGCTTCATTAATCCATCCTTTCCTGCCTAAATCTGAGGCTCGCCCACCAAGGGATGAGGTAGGATTTCCAATTAGAATATGTTGTGTATTATATTTATCATCTGAAGTTAGTCCATAATTATCAAAATCATTAATAATATATTTTGTAAAGATGGCAGCGCATTGGGTGGATGTGGAAAAATTTATATCTTCAGTATGAGGATGAAAGTAAATATTTTCTAATTTGTATCTTATTCGAGTATCTTCAATGTAGATAGAATTGCCAATATTTAATGTTCCCTGGCTACTCAGCACGCTATTACAATAACCTATTACACTATTCAAATATAGTCTATCGTTATCGTTATTAATGAAATTGCCCGTTCCATTATCGTTTTGGAATACATGAAATGATAATCGTACTGTTTTTATAGGTGTATAGGCAGGATTGAATGGTGAATAATTTGTATAATCTTCACAATCGAAACTATTCATCAATAACTGAATTTTCGATAGTCCAATAGTGTCTGTTTCACATGTTTGGGAAAAATTTGCTTTAGAGAACAAACAAATGATAATTGCCACAATGATAAATTCTTTCATAAATTTAATATTTAATAATTTTATTAATAAGTAATATTTCATTATTCAAATTCTTAACCATGATTAAGTAAACATCATTCTTCAAATTGGAAATATTAATTTTGTTATCATTTGTTTTTAAGGTTTGAATAATACTACCATAAATATTATAAATAGTAACAGAAATTGTAGTATTATCTATATTATTAAAATATAATTCATTAGTCACCGGATTGGGAAATATGGCATACTTCTCTGGTAAAGGAAACTCGTCAATATCAACAGATGAAAAGTCGCATGAAGATGCCATACCTGTTTGAAATAACCCCAAAATGCTATCCTCATAACATCTTATCCCTTGAATAAAATTTATGTCACAAATTCTACTTAAAAATGGGAACATGTTTTTCTCATGTCCGAGCTTTTCAGTTATTTTGCCGCTAAATCCAATCCAATTTGAATTGTTACCTATCGTGGTATGTAATACCTTTAGAATATGTTCATTAATATAAACTGATGAAACTGAATCGACATGAACTAATAATGAGTCAATATTCCAGCCATTGTTCACTCTAATATACCATTCTTCGTCGGGAAGTTTGTTAAAATCATACAGCAAAGTAAACATACTTGTAAATTCGTCATAAAAGTAAACTCTTCTATTATCTTCAAACATTAGCTCTAATTTTGGGCGATCGTCACATGTTTCATGCAAACGACTCAATTTTTTGCATTGAATATTGTTTACTGAAGTGTCTTTAACTGATTCAAGATAGTTAAAACTAATATCGCTACTTGACGAATTCGTCAATGTATAATACCACTTAGCCCCTAAAGGAGCCCATTCATTTTGTGCAAAGATTGCGTTGCTCAAAATGAAGCATGAAATTACTGTTAATAATTTCCGTTTCATAGCTTAATAATTTTTTGTTGCTTAATTGGTCTATTATGACTGTCTAA
>CAZBMR010000116.1:4238-6284 GCA_964492695.1 uncultured Lentimicrobiaceae bacterium | reverse complement strand
GTGGTTTGGTCCGCTTGTGGATTGGGCCAATGCCTCGATGGCGCTGCTCCATTGAGTTAAAGAAACGAAACAAACCGGCAACGGTTTAAAATAAGGGTGGAGATCCGGAGGTCCTTTGGTTGGGCTTCCGGATTTTTTTTGTGCAAAATATTTGGCAGTTGCTGATGGTTTTAAGGAAATCTTAAGCAATTGCTTGTATGCGCCACCGGGCTTGTCTTATCTTTGTTGAATCAGCATCGCGGATGCTTGGTTTTCAATTATTTAGAATAATTATAAATAATAATTTATAGGCATCGCCAGGGCGATCATCAAAAAGAAAGCGGAAGATGACAAAATCAATACACAGGGCCTACCTTTTTTTGCTGGGGATGGTGGTGGTGGCAGCGGGGATTTACCTCACCATGCGCGGGCTCGCCTATTATCAAACCGGATTGGAGGAACGGTTTTATCATCCTGATCATACCTTTCTGAAGCCCAGTGGTTTGATGGGACATGGACTGGGGATCGCAGGCACGCTGCTGATTTTGGTTGGGGTGTTTGGCTATATGGCCCGGAAGCGGTATCGATGGATGTACCGTTGGGGTTTGCTCAAGCACTGGCTTGAATTCCACATCTTTTTATGCACGCTCGGACCGCTTATGATCTTGTTTCACACTGCATTTAAGTTTGGTGGCATTGTTTCGATCAGTTTCTGGAGCATGGTAGCTGTTTTTTTAAGCGGGATCGTTGGGCGCTTTATTTATCTGCAGATACCCCGCACGATCGAAGGCAGGGAGCTGAGCCTGCAGGAGGTGCTGCATCTGCAAACCAGCATACAGCAAGGATTGCAAAGCAGCACAGAAATAAGTGCTGCGCTCATGGGCAGGCTATCACAACTGTTTGAAGCATCGCAAGATGCTGCCAGGCATGCAGGATTTGTGACGGCCTTTTTGAACGACCGGCGGTTGCTGCAACAGGCCGTGAGCCTGATGAAAGCTGAAGGGCTTGACAGAAACAGCCGCAAAAAAATCAGGAAGCTGCTGCGCAGCGGGCTGTCGCTTCAGCACCGCATTGCACGGCTTCAAAGGATGCAGCAACTTTTTAAATACTGGCATGTGGCTCACCTTCCTTTTGCACTGGTGATGTTCGTGATCATGGTGATTCATGTGGCAGTGACCTTGGTGTTTAGTTTTAAATGGATATTCTGATGGACGAACTGCTCATAGAAAAGATTGGCATCTACGCCATAGTGCTGTTGTTTTGTCTGGTGGTGGTGCTCATTTACCTCCGCAAGCAAAGGAGGGAAACAAGCCGGGTGGAAGAAAAAATTGCGCAGGCTAAGGAAGATGGGTTGTATGAGCCGGTTTCGCTGCATCCGGTGGTGGACGAAAACAGCTGCATCAAAACGGGGGCATGCATCCTGGCATGTCCGGAAAAAGACATTTTGGGCATCCGCAACGGCAAAGCTACCACCATCAATGCCTCGCATTGCATCGGACATGGGGCCTGTTTTCATGCCTGTCCAACCGAGGCCATTACCCTGTGCATTGGCACTGAAAAACGGGGTGTCGATTTGCCCCATGTGAGTCAGTCGTTCGAGACCAATGTGAAAGGCCTCTACATTGCCGGAGAGTTGGGGGGCATGGGCTTGATCAAGAATGCTGTTGAGCAGGGCAGGCAGGCTGTTGAAAACATTGTGGCCGATGTGCGATTTCAGGGGCGCATGCCCTGGGACCTCATCATTATCGGTGCAGGGCCAGCCGGTATTTCGGCCGCACTCACCGCCAAAAAGCACAAGCTGAAAGCCCTTGTCATAGAGCAAGACTCGTTGGGCGGCACCGTGTATTCCTTTCCGCGCGCCAAGGTGATCATGACCTCGCCCATGGACCTGCCGCTGTTTGGAAAAGTGAAATTGACTGAGACCTCCAAGCAAGAGCTGCTCGGATTGTGGAACAAGGTGCTCGACAAGCATGATATCCGCATCAGGGAGCATTGCAAGGCCGAAGCGGTGATCAGGGAACCGGAGGGATTTGTGGTGAAGACGCAGGAAGGCGAAAACCTGCAAAG
>CAZBMR010000116.1:0-4138 GCA_964492695.1 uncultured Lentimicrobiaceae bacterium | reverse complement strand
TCAGGGAACCGGAGGGATTTGTGGTGAAGACGCAGGAAGGCGAAAACCTGCAAAGCACGGCAGTTTTGCTGGCCATTGGCCGCAGGGGAACACCCCGCAAGCTGGGCATACCGGGCGAACAGCACGAAAAGGTGGCATATCGCCTGCTTGAGCCCGAAGACATCATTGGTAAAAACATCCTGGTGGTGGGCGGTGGCGATAGTGCCGTGGAATCGGCCTTGCTCCTGGCACCCCACAATAAGGTGCTTCTGAGCTACCGCGGAGAGGCTTTCAGCCGCATCAAACCTGGAAACCGGGATAAGATACAGCGGGCCATTATAGCGAATGCCTTGGATGTTAAGATGAAAAGTCATGTATTGTCGATAGAATCTGAAACGGTTAGCATTTCGGAAGAAGCGAGTGGAGCGGTTACGGTTTTGCCAAACGACCTTGTGTACATCTTTGCCGGAGGCGAGCTGCCCACACAATTTCTGGAAAAAGCGGGGGTTGCCATCACGCGTAAATTTGGCGAAGCCATCCTTAAACATAATTAGAGATGCAAAAAAAGACTGTATATCGTTGGATCGGGATTAGCCTTACGCTGCTGGTGCTGCTGTGCGGGCATCAGGGCCTGCGGGCGCAGCTTTCGCCCGGCGATTTGAGTGCCCCGCATGCCCATCTCGAAGGATTGTCGAACTGCACCCTGTGTCACACGCTTGGGAAGCAGGTTTCTGACCAAAAGTGTCTCGACTGCCATAAAGCCCTGAATCAGCGGGTTTTGCAAAACAAGGGCTACCATGCCTCCAACGAGGTAAAGGCCAAACGCTGTGTGGAATGTCATAATGACCATCATGGCCGCAATTTTCAGCTTGTACGATTTGATGAAAAGCAATTCGATCACCGCCTCACACAATACCCGCTCGAGGGGGCGCATGCCAAATCGGACTGCCGCGACTGCCATCAAAAAAAATACATTTCCGATCCCGAGCTCGCCAAAAACGAGCGCAGCTTCCTGGGGTTGAGCACCCAATGCCTGAGCTGTCATGAAGATTATCACCAGCAAAGCCTGCCAGATGACTGCCGCAAGTGCCACGATTTTGATGCCTTCAGGCCTGCCCCGGGCTTTCGTCACGACGAAACCAAATTCAGCCTGCGGGGTCAGCACCGCGAAACCGACTGCAAAGCCTGTCATAAAATGGTTCTGCGCAATGGAAAAGAATTCCAGCAATTCAATGGGTTGAAGTTTAACAATTGTGTTGACTGCCACGAGGATGTGCACAATAACAAGTTTGGACAAGATTGCCGCCAATGCCATTCGGAGCAATCGTTCAGGCAGCTCAACAACCAAAGTGCCTTCGATCATAAGCTCACCGACTATCCGCTCGAAGGGCGGCATCAGCTGGTGGCCTGTGCTGCCTGCCACAAGAACAGCTATACACAAGCGTTGAAACACGGCTCTTGCACCGACTGCCATGCCGACTATCACGAGGGCCAGCTGATGAAAGCAGGAAAGCCTGCTGAGTGCAGCGATTGCCACACGGTGAATGGTTTTGCAGGATCTTCCTACACCATCGAACAGCATCAGCAGTCGGCATTTGCGCTGAGGGGGGCTCATCAGGCCACGCCCTGTTTTGAATGTCACCTCCGCAAAGAAAAGTGGCAGTTCAAACAGCTTGGACAAAAGTGCCACGATTGCCATGCCGATGTGCATGAAGGATATATAACACAAACCTATTATGCAGACGATGGTTGCACAACCTGCCACAGCGAGGAGCAGTGGAACAGCATTGTGTTCGACCACAACCGCACATCCTACCCGCTCGAAGGTGCACACCGTTTGCCATCGTGCCGGGCCTGCCATATTCCCGGATCAAAGGCGGGAGTGGAAAATCAGCGCTTCGAAGGCCTGAACAGGCATTGTAACCAATGCCACGACGACAACCATCAGCGGCAGTTTGACCGGGATGGCACAACCGACTGCATGCGTTGCCATGATTTCGACAACTGGAAAGCTTCCGCCTTTGATCACGCAAAAACCAACTTCCCCCTCGAGGGAAAACATGCCCTGGCAGCCTGCGCCGACTGTCATAAAAATGTGCCGGTGGCACAAAAAAGTTATGTCCTGTACAAGATAAACGACTTCAGATGCGAAACCTGTCATTGATTTTTGTATTGTGTGCAGCCCTTCTTTTCGGGCTGTTTGCGCAGTCAACGCGCTCGCCGCATGGCGATAAGCTGCAGTTTGGCTGTGTTGATTGTCACCATCCGGATGGCTGGACCATGCAGGCCGGACGTTACACTTTTACGCATAACCAAACCAATTTTGCGCTCACAGGGCAGCATACTGATTTAAACTGTAAAGCCTGTCATGCCAGCCTGGTGTTTGATGAAGCCGATCAGGCCTGTGTTTCGTGCCACACCGATGTGCACCAGCAAACCACGGGGCCTGATTGCGCGCGCTGTCACAATCCCAACTCCTGGCTTGTGAGCGATATCACAGCTATCCACCGGCTCAGCAGGTTTCCGCTTACCGGAGCGCATTATTCGGCCGACTGCATCGAATGCCATACCGATGCCTCACAGCTGCGTTTCGATCCGCTCCCGACAAATTGTTTCGCCTGCCACGAACAGGATTATATGTCAGCCAAACAACCTGATCATGTGGCCGGCAACTATGCCACCAATTGCGTGGAATGCCACAACATCAATGCCTTCAGCTGGAGCGGTGCCGGCATCAATCACGCATTTTTTCCATTGCTCGAAAGCCATAATATTGATTGTGCAAGCTGCCATGTGCAAGGAGAACCTTACAACAGCATTTCGCAAGAATGCATCAGTTGCCACCTCACCGACTATCAACAGGCCGCAAACCCCAATCACCAGACAATTGGTTTTCCAACACAATGTGCTGAATGCCATGATTTAAGTCCCGACTGGCGGCCGGCTAACTTCGCCAACCACGATGCACAGTTTTTCCCTGTTTATTCCGGCAAACACAAAGGAGAGTGGGAAAGCTGCACCGACTGCCACACCAATGCCAATGATTTTGCTCAGTTCAGCTGCACCAACTGCCACGAGCACAACCAATCCGACATGAATGAGGAACATGGGGGCGTGAACGGTTATGTTTACGACAGCAAAGCATGCTTTGAGTGTCATCCCAGTGGTGATGGCGATAAGGTTTTCAATCACAACAGCACCAGTTTTCCGCTAACGGGAGCGCATAATACCGTGGTGTGTTCTGAATGCCATGTTTCAGGCTACAACGGCACTTCAACTGCCTGCAGCAGCTGCCATCAACAGCAGTTCGACGAGGCTGCCAATCCCAGTCACACTGCATTGGGGCTGAGCCAGGACTGCGCTGCCTGCCACAGCACGAACCCCGACTGGCAACCTGCCACTTTTCCCGTGCACGACAGTTATTATGTGCTGAGGGGTGCCCATCAGCGCATTGCCAGCGATTGTTTCGATTGTCACGAAGGCAATTATGTCGACAGTCCGAACAGCTGCTTTGCATGCCATTCGGAGGCCTACAATCAAACCACCAATCCGCCGCACCAGGTATCGCAGTTTTCGACCAGTTGTGAAGAATGCCACACCGAAGAAGCCTGGACGCCAGCTACTTTCGACCACGACCAGCAATACTTCCCGATCTACAGCGGCAACCATGCAGGCGAGTGGGAAAACTGTGCCGAATGCCACACCAATCCGGATCAATACACTCAGTTCAGCTGCATCGGCTGCCATGAGCACAATCAGGCAGAATCAGACAGGCAGCATGTGGGCATCAGCGGTTATGCCTGGGCGTCGGATGCCTGCTACGCCTGTCACCCCACCGGTGATGGCGATGCGGCTTTCGATCACAGCCAAACAGCCTTCCCGCTCACAGGCGCACACAATACCGTGAGTTGTGCCGAATGTCACAGTGCAGGCTACACCGGCACGACCACCATTTGTGCCGATTGCCACACCACCCAATACAATCAGTCAGTAAATCCCAACCACCTGAGCCTGAATATCCCGACCGCCTGTGCGGATTGTCACAACACCCAGCCCGACTGGCAGCCGGCCACTTTTTCGATTCACAACAACTATTATGTGCTTGATGGGGCTCATCTGCCCATTGCCAACGACTGTGCAAGCTGCCATCAGGGTAATT
>CAZBMR010000115.1:0-6421 GCA_964492695.1 uncultured Lentimicrobiaceae bacterium | reverse complement strand
TCAGCAAACGATCAGCACCAAGCCGCTTAAACCGCGGCCTTCACCGAATGCGTACCAATCGTGCAATCCGACGACGGTAAATTCCTGCTTGTTCGACACACATACACGCCTGGCTGGCACTTTCCCGGTGGCGGCGTTGAAAAAGGGGAAACGGCTGTTGCTGCACTAAAAAACGAATTGCTACAGGAAACAGGCCTACGATTGGAGGGGACGCCTGTGTTTCATGGGGTGTTCCACAACAGTGGCGTTAGTCGGCGAGATCATGTGTTGGTCTTTGTTTGCGACGTCAACGACAGTGTTGCGAGCAAGTCGACTAGCGTAGAGATTGCTGAAATCGGATACTTTGATCTTGATGATCTGCCGGATGGAACTGATCCCGGAACGATACGCCGCATGAGGGAAGTCGTTGAAAAAATAGAGCCGCGTCCGGAGTGGTGAGCGGGTGCGCCCAAGCGGGCGCATTTCTTTCCGATCAGTTCTGTCCAAGACTGAGTAAGTCTGCGGCCCAGTTCGCTACCGGACGCATCTGGACCGAAGGACTTTTGAACTCAGCCCAAAATAAATGATTACAATGGCTTAAGGGGTGGAGAGGGTTCGGGCCAGACCCATTTCCTCCTCGGACGCCCCTGGCAGCGAACTTTTTCTCTGCAACATTTTGCGATGGGCGCCTTGAAGTCGAAAAAAACCCGTAACATGCTGAATTATTGAGGAAATTCATGTCCTCCTGCTTTCTGCTTTTCCGCTGAATTCCGTTGCAGAGATGGTTTGCTTCGAGTCTCATGTTAAGGGCGGATGCGACTGTAACAGGACTTTTCTCTGGAACGGAATTTGCCAACGAGCCTGCCTGCTGCATGTTTTTTTAAGCCTTTGTTTTTGCGAAATAAAAAACGCATAGATGGTCATCGGCTTTGCGCAGAATTCTGTAGCGCAGAATTTTCGTCACGAAACTTGAGCGCAGACTTGGAGATGCGATGTGCCTGAAAAACAACTGATTACGCACCCTTTGGCCGCCCTTCCAGCCGTCCGTCGAAAGGGCGTCCCAGCCACCCTTCCGGTAGGTCTTGTACCAGCCCCGAATGGTATCATCGTCCAGATAGAGAAACTTCGCGATCTGGACGCAGCTTTCGCCGTCATCAAGGAGCAAGATGGCATTGGCCCGGCGGGCAATTCCGTGGTCCACACGCTGCGAGCGCACGCAAGCGACAAGCTCACGTCGCTCTGAAGAGGTAAGGAAACCGGGGCGGATCATGCCGTTACCTGAACCGCACCCGTCCTGCACGTCAACCCTTCAAATGTCGGATCTTCAATGACTCCGAGTATAATAGAATTTTTTGCCGATTTCAAGTCAATGATAAAATGTTGCAATGCCTGGGTAGAGAATGTTTGCATCCCGTCTGCCTGTTTTGAGAAGTTTACGAGCGCGCGGAGCCGTCGCATGCATTGAGTACATTTTGACAGATTGCCGCGAAGGACATCAAAGCATTGTTTCTACTCATAAATACGCATTGACCGCCATGAGCCGACATAGGGGGTAGAGAGGGTTTGCGGCGGGTGACTCCCCCTCCGCCACTATCTAATTGAAAATTAAAGAACAGTCCCGCTTGGGGCTTCATAATGGCGCAGTTCTGCGCCGTTTTTGCGTGGGCGCCTAAACCGTTCAGACCGGCGAGAGCCCCAAAATCTCTCTCAGAACGGCTTTCATCTCTTTTCACCTAAACTACGCCCAAAAAGGTTTAGGTCAAGAAAGTGGCGGATTTCTGAGGTTTTTGGTTGTCGTCCCACCTTTACTGTTTGGGCGCAAACTTGACAGGAGAGATGCTTAAAACCTGCGGTATCGTCGCCTTCGAGACGTTGGCTAGCCCACTTTTACGGCAGGAATATCCCCCCACCGTGTGGTAAAGCTGGGCGACAGGTTCTCCTGCCGCATCCGCCATTCCCCACCTTCCCCAGCTAGCCCTAGCCTGGCTTTGCCCCGGCCAAAGCGGGCATTGATCTGGTCCAACGCATCCATCAGCCCATCAGGCTGTTCCACCACATCAAACAGGGATGTAGGCACTGAGGTGGGATCTGCCAGGTCGAGCAGCAGGACTGACCCATTCGGGGTGGTGAGAAACGCCAGTGGAACTGACGGTGCCATTGGGGCATAGAAATGAGATGAACTCTAAGCCTCTCTACGATTCGGCTGGGGGGCGATTGGGCAGGCTTAGCAATTTGATCAGTCCACATAGCCCTTATGATGCCGCGAGGTCACCGACTTTAGATGAGTTGGTTGCCTTCGTAGGGTTGGCATCTTGGCGGGGAGTTGGGCAGAAGCGTCTTTACGAAATTGCAGAGACCGGCAAGCCGTATGTCCAATCTTTCGATGAGCTCCTGCTAAATGCACCAACCGAAATTTCCGCGAATCCGAGAAATCATTTAGACCATGCTCGTCGCCTGTTGGACGAGCTGCATCAGCGCGGTGTTTTAATTCTATTGAGATCTGATCCGCGGTTCCCTGCGTCGCTGATGGATTTGGCTAGGCCACCTCATTGGCTATTTGTGCAGGGCGATGTGGAGCTCCTCAAGGAACCTTCGATTGGCATTGTCGGTACGAGAAAGCCGACATCGGATGGGTTATTTCTGGCCCGTTATGTTGGCAGTTGTCTTCGCGATTGGGGGCGAACCACAGTTAGTGGGTTGGCAATGGGGATAGATACCATCGCACATGAGCAGTCGATAAGGGCATGTGTCCCCACGATTGCAGTCCTGGGGACGAACATTTTAGAAGAATATCCGAGAGGGAGTTCGTCATTAAGGGAGAAGATCATCGCTTCGGGGGGGGCGATTGTCTCTGAGTATATCCCAAGCGTATCCTACAGCGCAGAGAATTTTGTGCAGCGTAATCGGCTGCAGGCCGCATTGGGCCGAGTTCTCATCCCAGTTGAATGGAGTAGGAAAAGCGGAACTGCACATACAGTGCGCTTTGCAGCCGATTTGAAGCGCGCTGTGGCATGTCTCAGGTTGAATGATTGGTCTGAAGATGTGCCTACCAATGATTCATACCTCAGTAGAACTAAGGTTGGGACATTTACATTGCCTAAAGATCAGGAACAGTTTGATCGGTTTGTCCGAGAAAGCTTTTCGTGTGTCGCTACAAATCCGGTGAGTCAGCTCTCATTGTTCGGTGGGTGACGGATATGCTCAAGGGCGTAATTTTTTCTCTGCGCAATGTTCTAGCTAAAAATGGTGACACGGATAGTTCTGTATTGAAAAATACGCTGAAGCTTTTGAAGTATTTGAAGTCAAAGGGCGTTGAGCCAGTATTTTTAGGAAACCATGACTGGTCTATAAAATTAGGTTCAAAAAAAGAATCTATTCCATTTAAAGATTTTTTGGAAAAAAATATTGGCCCAGTCCACTATTATATAGGCGGAAGAAATGGGGTCCCGATGAAGCCGACGGCAGCTTCGACGGCCTACATATTAAATGCGCACGGATGGCATGCCAATGAAATTATGTACGTAGGCAATACGCCTGACGACATGAAGACTGCAAAGAATGGAAATATACTATTTATCAATGCGCTGTGGCATGGCGAGGAAACTGATTACGGCTTTAAATTTTCTGATCCAGGCGATGTGGCCCGTTTCATTGATTGTATCTGTCTAGGTCTCAATGATTGGTTCTGGAAAATTGAACAGCCACCATTGCGAGCATATGCGATGGCACCGTTTACAACGATGTCATCGCATTACATGGAGGCGCATGCTTATTCATCCGATGCACGAGCAACTGCCAAGTCGGGAGCGGGGCATGCTGAATTTTGGGGCCGCTTAATTGCAGCCAGAGTCTACTTTTCAGGACTATCGCAAGAGATTGATTATATCACAGCATATCCCGGACATGCTCCAGGATCTAAGCAAACGGTGATTGCTGAAGCGCTGAACATACTCGGGCAGTCTGTCGCTAAATCCTATATTCCAGATTTGATTGAACGACATACTGCTGCGGTTCAGTCTCATAAAGCACGGGCAGGTAACCGGCCTGTCGGTCTGGAAAATCAACTTACAACAATTAAGCTAAGTCGAAACCCATCGCGAGGGATCCGTGGAAAGAGATATGTCAATCAACCGGTCAAAAGGGGGAAAACAATTCTCCTGGTCGATGATTTTTGTACGGAAGGAAATTCGTTTGAGGCAGGTCGAGCTTTTCTGGAGTCTTTGGGAGCAAAGGTAATTTGCCTTAGCTGGCTCAAGACCATCAACACAGACTACCAGAAACTATCGGCTCCCTTTAGAGGCCTGAAGCCTTACGAACCGTTACAGGTAAGCAAGGCAATTTCTAGACAGACAATAAGCTTTTCATCTGGAGTTGTTAATCAATCTGCGAGTGATGATTTGGCCGATCTCTATGAAAGATATATGTCTTGGGACTGGTCAGGGACGACGGTCTGAAATCGGGTTTTTTATTAATAATTAACTTCCCAATGTAGCAGCGAAGCCTAGGGGCTGGAAAATAGCAGCTTCCTGCTCAGCCCAAGGCAGATCGATCGCATACCACAGATCCTTAAGCCGCACGGCCGGGGCATTCCGCTCGATCAGCAGTTTGTGAAGTACGTTGGGCGCGAGGTAAGCCAGCCGCACAACCCGCCCGACGTAGGCAGCAGTAAATCCCTCAGCAGTGGCGATGTCCTGGTTGCAGGAGGCCTCACCAGCCGCGAGCTTGCGCTTCCAGCTCCATGCCAGCGCCAGTGCGCGCATGATGTGCGGATCCACACCGCCATTGTCGTCGCTCGCAACATAGTCGTCAGGCGGCGCAATGCGCGGCCGTCCGTTCCGCTTTCGGATCACGAGTGGGATAAAGACCGTGGTGATGCCGGCGGCTCCGCTCATGCGGCTTTGTCCAGCTTGGGCAATTGCAACATGTCGCTGACCAACGAACTAAGCCCGCTTGTCCGCAGATCAAGCGACATGCCTTCCTTGCTGATGACAACGCGTTCGATGAGCAGCCGGGCTGTGCGGTCCTGCTCTGCCGGGAACAGATTGTCCCAGAAGCTGTCAAAGGTCGCCAGCGCTTCGGCTACATCCTTCTCGGTGAGGCCTGATCTCGCAGCACTGAGTGCAGCGCACGCCTTGGCTGCAATTTCGGGCGTGCGCAGCAGCTGGCGGATCTTCTGAATGACCGCGCTTTCGATGACGCCCGCGTTGAGGCGCACGATCGAGTCCTGGCCTTCGGTGCCCCGGTTCCGCAAGGCGTCCATCGAGATGTAAGTAAGCGGTGCGTGGATACCGCGGTTTTCGGATTTATTTAGCGGTGGCATGCGCGTTTTCAGATGGAACGCGGAGCGCATGGTATGGAGCTACAAACTGAGCAACGGATGGAGGCTACAAGCGTAGCCCATCGGATGGAGGTTATTGCTGGTCCGACCGGTCGTCGACGTTGGCCTGATGAGGTGAAGGCACGCATTGTTGCCGAGACGCTGCAGCCTGGTGTGAAGGTGAACGAGGTTGCTGCGCGCTATGGGCTGCAGCCCAACCACATCTCGACATGGCGGGCGATGGCGCGGACTGGGATGCTGGTGTTGGCGGAAACGGACATGCCCGATTTTCTGCCGATTTCGCTGCAACCAGACCAGCCAATGCGCTCGCCGACCAGCGGCGATGTGCCGCCGGAGTTGCGCATCTCGGTTGCGGACTTGACCCTGCATATCCCGGCGAGCTTTCCGGCATCTGTTGAAGGACAGTTCACAGGAGCCGTAAGGCGACATCCAGCTTTACGAGGTGTCGCCTTGGCCTGATCGATTTCCCGGCGGATGGTCTTCCGGGAGAGGACGATGGGTTGTCTCGATAGTGAGGCATTGACGGCGATGAGTGTGCTGTTGAAGCAAGGACAGACGCAGAGCGCGGTGGCGCGCCTGCTGGGAGTGACGGAAGGCGCGGTTCGCTACCACCGCCGTCGGCGCGCTGAGGGCGCGGTGGACGGACGGAGCCGGCAGGTTGCCAAGGCGGCCGGGCATGCCGAGGCGATTGCGCAGTGGCGCGGTGCCTGCGGCGATGGCGCGGTCAACATTGCGGCGTTGCATGATTGGCTGGTTCGCGAGCACGGCTATTCCGGCAGTCTGAAGTCGGTGCAGCGCTATTGGGCGCGGACGTTTCCGGCACCGGCGATCCGGGCACGGCGGCGCGTGGAGACGCCAGCAGGAGCTCAAGCGCAGGTCGACTGGGCTGAGTTTCCGAACATGGTGCTGGGTGAGGAAGTGGTCGATCTGTCGGCGCTGGTGATGACCCTTTCGTGGAGCCGCAAGCGCGCGATCGTGTGGTCGCGCTCGAAGGACGCGCTGGCGTGGCAGTCTTGCCATCTTGGCTGTTTTCAGCGCCTCGGCGGGGTGGCTGCGGTTATGCGCATCGACAACGTGAAGACGGCGCTGTCGAAGGGCGCAGGC
>CAZBMR010000114.1:0-6492 GCA_964492695.1 uncultured Lentimicrobiaceae bacterium | reverse complement strand
GGATGTGTTCGTCGACCATTTCATTGACTTCAGCACAGTTTTCACTGGGGGCATCCTTGAAATGAAGCAGGATGCGAATTTCGTCCAGCGACATATCCAGAGAGCGACAGTTACGCACAAAGACCAATCTATCCAAATGGCTGGGGCCATACTTGCGATAGCCGTTACTGCTCCGATGCGGCTCAGGAATGATTCCAGCCTTCTCGTAGAATCGAATCGTTTCACTATCCACACCTGCTTTAGACGCCAGATCTCCGATCTTCATGAGAGCCTTTCCACTTGATATTTGTTGACATCTTACCCCTATTGACTCTGTAGTAACTACAAGGTTTTTAATGGCCACATCTACTGGAGGTGTAAATCATGTCAGGTACCTGTTGCAGTTCTGAGATCTGTGACGTCACAGCGAGCAAGGGCTTTAGGAAAGCGCTTTGGGTGGCTCTGGTTGTCAATGCTTCAATGTTCTTGATCGAAGTCATTGGCGGCGAGAGAGCTGGTTCGGTGTCTCTGTGGGCTGATGCACTTGATTTTGCGGGCGACTCTGCCAATTACGCTATTTCGCTGGCTGTATTAGCGATGGGGTTGGGTTGGAGAGCTCGTGCTGCTTTGCTTAAAGGGGTGTCGATGGTGATCTTCGGTGGATTTGTATTGGCCAAATCAGGTTGGTCAATTTATCAAGGCATCCCACCAGAGACCATGGTCATGACGATTATTGGTTTTATGGCATTAACTGCTAATGTGGTTGTAGCCCTAATTCTGTATGCATATCGTAGTGGTGATGCCAACATGCGTTCCGTTTGGCTGTGCAGTCGTAATGACGCGATCGGCAACATAGCAGTCATCATCGCGGCGGTGGGGGTAAGTCTGACAAGTAGCGAGTTGCCTGATGTGATTGTGGCCATCATTATGGCCTCTTTAGCCATCCATTCAGGCTGGGCTGTGATTAAGCAGGCTCTAGCCGAATTAAGATCGCTGCGCAAGCCTTCCTGACCATTGTGCTATACTGAACCATCGTGAAAAAAATAGTCTTGTTACTTCTCGCCCTCATTGTGCCGGTTCAGCTGGCATGGGCTGCTGTGACTTGCTATAACCACGCGGACTATCCTGCAGAGACAACACATCAGATTGTTTCAGCCGATGACCACCATCATGTCCATGAGCATGGCGCGACAAAGGCCTCGGTAGAAATTGATGCAACAGCAGAGGATAGCCACTCGGCTCACTGCGATGCCTGTCATGCACACATGATGACGCTGTTAGAGCAGACGGCCAGCGCGATTACCAATGCGCCAGGGTCTGAGCCGATATTGGCTTCTGCCCGACTTTTGGTTTCAAAATCATCTGACCCACCTTATCGCCCTAAGTGGCAAGACGCCTGACTTGAAATCCGTTGCCGGTGTGACCTGACAGTCGCCCGGTGCTTCAAGTATGCATCTCTTCGGAGATGCAGCAGGAGGTCAAAGGGAGATGAACATCTCTACATTCCGTGCGTTTGTGAAGCGCACAGCCCTTTTTGGGATGAGTTGTCTGTGTGCCGCGGGCGCGGTTGCCGCTGACTCGACGTTAAATGCTAGGTCGACGTTTAGCCTCAAGGCGCTCTATGACGATGCCTGGCAGCGCCAGCCGGAGGCTAAAGCTTTTGCATCGCGTTTAGAGTCGATGCAAGCACAGCAAAAGGTCAGTCAGAGCTATGCGCCGCGCCCTCCCACACTGGAAATCGGTGGCAAAGGCGAGAAAACTCAGAGTGGTGCACTGGCAGCAGGTGGTGCCGGGGAGTTTATCGCTGGCGTATCCATTCCACTTTGGTTGTGGGGTGAGCGTGCGGGTTCTATGGCGCTGGCGGATGCTGAAACCACCCGACTCATCCGGCAGCAAGCAGGGGCTCAGCTCAAAATTGCCGCGCAATTGCGTATGCAGTTCTGGGAGCTTGAGCTGGCAAAGATAGATGTTTCCCTTGCCCGAAGCCGTTTGCAGAATGCCAGGAACCTTGCCAGCGATGTGGCGCGTCGATATAAAGCGGGTGATTTGTCTAAGGCCGATCTTTTCCAGGCCGAAAGCACGGTTTCAAGTGCCGAAGGCGCTCAGGCCGATGCCAAAGCCAATCTGATTCTGGCCGCCCAGAACCTTAAAGGCTTAACAGGCAAAACGCTGGATATTGAGCCGTTCATTGCGGGTAGCAAACCATCAACGGCAGCTTTGTCCGGATTATCCGAGAAGCTTCCCAAATTGCCGCAGAGCTTTGCCGATCTGGATAGTTCGCATCCCATGATTCAGGAACTCATTGCACAGGTTGAAGTGGCAACCAAAGCGACTGAACTGGCGAAGGCACAAACACGACAGAATCCAGAATTGCAGATTTACGGAACCAGTGGCCGGCCAGAGGTTGGGGTGCCCATTCAGCAGACGCTTATGCTGGGGTTAAAGATTCCCTTTGGCTCTGATGCGCGCGTTCAGGCAGAGACTCTGGCTTCCAAAGCCAATCAGATTGATGCAGAAGAGCGCCTGGCCTACGAGAAACAGCGTTTGCTGGCTGAGCTGGATGGTGCAAAAGCCCGCGTTGAAACCGCACGGATTCGGCAAGACGCGGCAATTCGCCGTGCCAAGTTGACGGCTGAAACCCGTGCCTTCTTTGAGAAATCATTCAAGTTTGGTGAGACCGACTTGCCAACACGTCTGCGCATTGAGCAAGACGCTGTGGATGGCGCCAGACAGGCAGCCCAAGCAGAGATCGGTTATTACGCCGCTATTTCGGCATTGCACCAGGCCTTGGGCCTATTGCCCCAGTAAGGAAAAAATCATGCAGAGACATAAAATTAATCGACTATCACCATGGCTCAAGGTTGCATTAATGATGCTATGGATTTGCCTCGTTCCGGCAGCTTCAGCCCATGGTACGGACACGCATGCCGATGCACCTAATCACGCACCGGCTAACCTGAATCTTGGACCGGTGCCGCAACAGGCATTTGTTGCCACCTCGCACGACATGGAAGCCGTAGGCACCATCGATAAGCATCAGCTGACGATCTACATCGATCAACATGAGAGCAACGCGCCCGTTGTTCAGGCACGGGTCGAACTTAAGATTGGAAGCCAAACCTATCAGGCTCAAGAATCTGCACCAGGTGTCTACACGGTGGATTTTGAAGGCGTGTCGTTGACGGATGCCGGGCTTAGTACCCTGCTGCTTGTGGGCACCACGGAATCGGTTGAACAGTTAAGTGGATTACTGCGCTCGGTGCCTGAAGACCCCCACGGGAAAAGCACTGTATGGACTTATACGATTCTCGCCATCGTGTTTGTCGGTGGGTTGGGTGTCTGGTTTGCTTATCAACGGGGTATTCGGTTAACAGCGCTAAAAGCCAGGGTTGCCAAAATTTTGAGAGGTCTGAAGCGATGAACGCCAAACTGATTAAAGCCCTCATCATGGGCGCAACGCTTACTATGCATCTGCCAACCTTTGCGGGCCCAGGGCATGATGAAGACTCAAATGCCCCAGTAGCCGGTGGTATTAACAAGCCACAACGGCTTGCCGATGGCGATGTGTACATGCCGAAAGTGGCTCAAAGACAGTTGGGTGTCCGTACCGCACTCGCCATTCAGGGTAGTTTTTCCCAAACTATCGAACTGGCCGGCAAGATCGTGCCTGATCCCAACTTAGGTGGTCGTGTACAGGCTATGGTTGCGGGTCGAATCTCACCGCCTGCACAGGGATTTCCTGTTCCTGGGCAGAAAGTCAAAAAAGGAGAACTCCTGGCCTACATCACGCCGGATGTTGGCCCTGCGGGAACACGTTCGTTAGCGGAGAGCCGCTTGAAACGCCTGCAGGCGCTTTCTGATACCGTCCCCAGAAAAACGCTGGAAGAAGCTCAGGCGGCCGTTGCCAACGAAGAGTTGCGTGCACCAGTCAGTGGCACAATCGCCACCACGGGGATTGTTGCGGGCCAGGTGGTTGATGCTCGGCAGTTGGTTTTTGAAGTCGTCAATCCGGATGCGTTTCTGGTGGAAGCAACGGCTTATGAGCCATCAATCATCGATAAGATTGAAACCGCCAACATCGCAGTGAATGACCAGGTCATTCCATTGATCTATGTGGGTGCGGCAAAAAGCCTCCGAGAACAGGCCTTGCCCGTGACGTTTGCCGCAGCAGATGCCGCGCTGTCGCAACTGGCCATTGGTCAGCCGGTCAGAGTTTATGTACAAATGCGGCAGAAACAGGAAGGCTATAAAGTGCCGGCCGGGGCATTAGTGAAGAATGCGGCCAATCAGACCATTGTCTGGGTCAAAGAGAATCCAATTCGATTCAAACCGCATCCTGTCGTTGAGATGCCGCTGGATGGTGTTTTTGTGCTGGTCAACGGCCTAGAGCCGGGTGATGTCGTGGTGTCAAAATCCGCATCCCTGATGAATCAGGTTCGCTGAGGGGCACACGATGTTTAAACAGCTACTTGAATTTAGTCTTAAAAACAGACTCCTGGTTGTGATGTTTGGCTTGGCCATTAGCGTTTATGGCGTCATGACGATTGCTCGAACGCCGGTGGATGTATTTCCAGATTTGAACAAACCTACCGTAACCATCATGACGGAATCGGGGGGTATGGCTGCCGAGGAAGTCGAGCTACTCATCACCTTTCCGATAGAAGCCACCATGAACGGGCTGACCGGTGTGGAATCGGTTCGCTCCACCTCGACGGCTGGTCTATCGGTGATTTATGTCACTTTTGACTGGTCGATAGATGTTTATCGAGCACGCCAACTGGTTGCTGAGCGCTTAAGTGGCGTTGAAAGCGCGTTACCGCAGGGCGTGCAACCCAGAATGGGACCTGTTAGCTCGATTATGGGCGAGATCATGCAGATCGCCATTCCGTTGGATGCCAGCAAAGTTTCGCCCATGGTCGTTCGTGAGTATGCAGACTGGGTCTTGCGGCCAAGACTCATGGCAATCCCTGGGGTTGCCCAGGTCATACCGATTGGCGGCGAGGTACGTCAGTTCCAGGTGTTACCCGATACTCGCCGGATGGCTGAACTCGGGATAACGCCAGAGCAGCTAAAACAGTCCTTGGTCGGTTTCTCGTCGAATACCTCAGGCGGTTTCCTGGATGTGAATGGTCGCGAATACCTGATTCGTCATATTGGTCGAACAACGCGGCTAGATGATCTAAATAATTTAGCTGTCGGATTCCGATCAGGTCAGCCTGTGCTCTTGAAGCAGATTGCCACAGTTCGCTTCGGTGCAGCGATACGCCGTGGTGATGCAGGATTCAATGGTCAGCCCTCAGTGATTCTTGGCGTACAGAAGCAGCCAACTGCTGATACCGTTGCGCTGACACAGGCGATTGAGACCGCTATTGCGGAAGTCAGCCAGAGCCTGCCGGTGGGCATGGATAAACCGGTGGTCACCTTTCGTCAGGCTAACTTTATCGAGTCATCGATCAATACGCTCAAATCGAAGTTGATTGCCGCATCGTTTTGTGTGGGGATCATTCTTTATGCTTTTTTGGGGAGCGTGCGGCCGGCGTTGATTGCCCTGACGTCTATTCCGTTATCCATTGTTCTAACAGGAATCGTGTTCGACGCATTCGGTATGACCATTAACACCATGACACTAGGCGGTTTGGCGATTGCCATTGGTGGGTTGGTCGATGATGCCGTCGTTGATGTCGAAAACATCATTCGTCGTTTGGTGCTCCGCGCGCAAATACTGAAAGAGTCGCGACCATCGATTCTTGAGACGGTTAAGGCGGCATCTTTGGAGGTTCGCACAGGGATCATTTACGCCACAATGATTACCATCATTGTGTTTGTCCCTTTGTTTGCGTTGCCCGGGCTTGAAGGTCGTTTCTTCAAACCATTGGCCGTTGCATTTATTGTCTCAACTCTGGGTTCGCTACTAGTGTCGATGACCATTACGCCTGTGTTGGCGTATTTCCTATTGCCCAAAATATCCGGAGAAAGTCATCACGAGCCCTGGCTCGTGAAAACCTTGAAATCGGCTTATGAAGTCCGGCTGCGTCAGGTGCTGGCTAAACCGCAACGGATCATAAAAACCGCACTGGTTCTGGTGGTTGTTTCTTTGCTCACCGTACCGTTGTTCCCTCAGTCATTTCTCCCGCCCTTTAATGAAGGCACGTTTCTGGTCAGTGCACGGTTGAACCCCGGTACCACCCTGGTTGAATCCTCTCTGGTGGCATCGCAAGCCGAGCAATTGGTCAAAGGCGTGCCCGAGGTTAAATATGTAGGCCGGCGCAGCGGCCGCGCAGAACTCGATGAACATGCCGAAGGGGTCTATACCAGCGAGCTCGATGTAGGTCTGATTCCTGTTGATCAGTGGTCACGCTCATCCGATGAGATTCTAGGCGATATTCGCCAACGTCTTGCCGTGCTCCCCATCGGTGTTTCAATTGGGCAACCGATTTCTCACCGCATCGACCACATGATGAGTGGGGCTCGTACACAGATCGCGATTAAGGTTTTTGGCGACAACCTCGACAC
>CAZBMR010000113.1:0-6575 GCA_964492695.1 uncultured Lentimicrobiaceae bacterium | reverse complement strand
GCAAGCGGCACGGGCAGTTCAAGTTATACTTCCGTAAGCATCTACCCAACCTCAAGTGGCCTGAGCATCAGCGGTAATCTTGCAGCTCCGCTGATCCATCTCAATGGTGCTGACAATGTTACCATCGATGGCCGTGTGAATGCTATTGGTTCGTTGAAAGACCTGACCATTGTAAATACAAGTGTTTCGTCAACCAGCAATACTTCAACCCTTCGCCTTGGCAATGCAGCCACTTTCAACACAATTCAATACTGTATTGTGAAAGGTTCGGGCACCGACGCAGCTGGTGGAATCATTTCAATTGATGATGACCTCGCAGCAGGTGGCAACAATGATATTGCGATCAGCCAAAATGATATTACGAATGCAGGCGGAAACAGACCTGTCAACGGAATTTTTGCACAGGGACTTGAATTGAGTAAAAACCTCCGCATTACCATCAGCAACAATAACATCTTCGATTTCTTTAATCCCACATCGCATTCAAAAGGTATCAGCCTATCTCAGGGCAATGCTGAATGCGCCATTATAGGAAATACCTTTTTTGAAACAACCGCTTTTTCACCGGTTGTGAACGACAAAGACTATACCTTTATATACATTATCACTTTCGCTGATGAAGGTGGCTTTACGGTTTCCGATAACTACTTTGGCGGCAATGCCCCCGACCGGACGGGCACCTTTCAATTTAACTCAACACTCAATAAAACCAATTTATTTGCATTGACCATGTCCTTCAGGGGTGGGTCTGACAAGGTGTCGCGCGTTGAGAACAACACCATGACTAATTTGGATGTTTCCACCGGGAGTTTTTATGGATTCGCTATCACGGGCAATGCTTACGTTTCAGGAAATACCCTTGGGGCAGCTACCGGAAACGGAGCTGTTGTATTAAGAACTTCAGGAGACGGAATTCAAAGGGCCACCGGGTTTGTTGCCCAGGCAGGAAATCTTGGCCAATCACTCACATTTGTAAACAATCAGATTGGTTCAATCGATGCCATGGCACCCAATGCCACCGTCATTCCCAATTTCACCGGAATGATCTGCCTCCAGTTATACAGCGCGGGTGAAGTGATCGTTACAAACAATGTGTTTGGAAGTCTCACCACACCCAATAGTATAACGACAAGTTCAACTTTTCCAAGCCCAATCGGCGGCATGATTGCGGGTATTCTCTCATCCGGAACAGGGCTTATCGAGATCAGGGACAATACGATTGAAAATTTTACCAACAATGTTGCTGGAATAGCAGCCTCTCAGGTGATTGGTATCAAAGCAAATAAATTCAATCACAATATTACAGGTAATACCATCAGGAATTTAAAGGATTTTAGTGGCACAACCACTTCAGGAGGCTCGGCTTCGGTAATAGGTTTGTCACTGGTAACAAAGATTCCGCCCATGCCAAATATCAACAGTGATAATGGATCACTCATTTCGGGCAATACCATTTACAATCTATCGAATATGCATTCCAGCGCGGCAACGCAAGTGGTGGGCATTTATGGAATTGGGAATACAACTGCTGGTTATTTAAGATTGAATGGTAATTTTATTCACAGTCTTTCGGTTGCTTCTTCCTCAAATGATGCAGGAGTAAGTGGTATCCTCATGGATTCATACTTTACAAAGGCAACGAATAATATCGTAAGTCTTGGTTCAGATATCAGCAACAGCAACAAAATTACGGGTATTGGCCTGTTGGAGAGCAATGCAACAATTCAACTTTTATACAATTCAGTTGTCATTGGTGGCACTACTTCAGGAGGAAGTTCATCTGCGTTTTCAACTGCTCCCGGAGGTGTTCTTACTCCGGTAAATATGACCCTTACCAGTAAAAACAACATTTTTTCCAACGAACGAACCGGCGGAGGCTACCATTGGGCATTTAGATTTGAAAATCCCCTTGCAAGCCTAACATCAGATTATAATGGTTACTATACATCAGGTGTTTCGCTGGGGCTTTTATTCGCGCCCGAAAACGTTTTTGATGACCTGAGTGATTGGCAGCTATATGGCAGCGTGGATGGAAACAGCTTAGAATTAGATCCTGATTTCATTGATCCAACAAGTACATCAGCCATTAATTATAAACCAAGAACCGAGCTCTTAGGAACACCCATCGCTGACCTTGTATCTACAGACTACAATGGCAATGCACGCAATGCAACAAGCCCAACCATGGGTGCCATTGAAGATGGCATTATTGTGGATGCCTTGTCTGTTGACAACATAAGCACGGACGAAGCAAGAGGAAATGGTGAATTGATCACGATATCCTTCTTTAATGAAACTACTGAGCGTGGCTTTATTTTGTATCCCTACACAGGCACCAACAAATCAATTGGAGATGAATGCGTTACTGTTTTCAATGAGACTGGAAGTTTTCCAGTGGGAACTTTTTCCACTGCTTTAACCTCATTAGGGGTCAATACCCGATATAATGTACGTGCCTTTGCCGCCGATGTGCGCGGAACTGTTTACAGCAACCGATTGGATTTTTGGACCTTAGCCAATGTGCCTTCCACTCCCCTGGTAAACAATCCGGCAGCTACATCCCTTGAGCTCACTGTTGTTGCAAACGGCAATCCTGCCATAACAGAATTTGCCATTCACGAAAGCTCACAGGATAAATTTGTTCAGGCAGATGGCACATTAGGTGCAGCACCGGTTTGGCAATCAGCAGAAAACTGGTCAACCATCCAGGTAAACGGACTGACCACAGCCACACAATACACTTTTGAAGTGAAGGCAAGAAATGGCGCCCAAGTAGAAACCGCTTACGGAGCATCAGCAAACGGCACGCCACAAATCTCAATTACAGTAGTTTATCCTGCAGGTCCCATTACCGCAACCGATATTACTGCAACCACTGCAACCGGAAACGGTAAGATAGAAAACCTGAATGGCGGTGGAAACGCAACCAACAGGGGCGTTATTTATTACCTTTACTCAAACACCGGAAAAATAATTGGTGATGCCGATGTTACCAATGTGAGCGAAAACGGTGGTTTTGGAACAGGTGATTTTACCGCATCCCTAACCGGACTTTCTCCAAACACCAGGTATAACATGCGGGCACATGCCACCAATACACTTGGGACAGGATACAGCGAAAGAAGTGATTTCTGGACACAAGCCAATGTTCCTGATGCCCCAACGGTGAACAATGTTTCCGCCACCAGCCTGGATATAGCTGTGAATGCGAATGGTAATCCCTCAAATACTGAATTTGCCATTTATGAAACATCAACCGGAAATTTTGTTCAGGCAAATGGGTCGCTTGGTGCATCGGCTGTATGGCAAACCGCAGAAACCTGGGGAACAACTTCTGTAAACAGTTTGGTATTAGGTGTCGAATATACCTTTCAGGTGAAGGCAAGAAATGCCATCGGCTTTGAAACGGCCTACAGCGCAGGCGCTGCTGCAACCACTGTGGCTGTGCCCGCTGTTGCTTACCCAACGGTTGGAGGAGATGGAAGCTGGCCAGTAATTGGTCCGGGTCCTTTTTACGATCATGCATGGTATGGTTTATCACTTTCTTATGATGGAAGTAAGATTCTGGCAGGCACTATCGGCGGCAGGTTATACTTGTCAAGCAATAGCGGCGCCACCTGGGCAGAAACCGGTCCTGCTCCCCAAATCGACAGGGACTGGTATAATGTTTCCGTTTCAGGCGATGGCAGCAAAATGTTAGCGGGTGCAATAAATGGAAGGTTATATTTATCAACCAATAGCGGCGCCACCTGGGCAGAAACTGGTCCATCGCCTTCTGGGGATGGCATGTGGAATCTTGTTTCAGTTTCAGGCGATGGCATCACAATGTTGGCAGGAGATGCACTTGCCGGACTATATTTATCAACAGATGGTGGGTCAACATGGAACCTAACAGGTCCAACTCCTTATGTGAATAGATATTGGTGGTCAGCTGATCTTTCTGCAGACGGAAGTAAGATGATAGTCGTCAGTGCATTTAGCACCTATATTTTGTCAACTGACGGAGGAACTACCTGGGAAGAAATTTACCCATCACCAATACAGGATTTTTTCTATTTCTCTGTCTCCATGTCTTCAGATGGGAATAAGATTTTAGCAACGGGGATCAGAGAGGCACGTGATGGCGTCGGTTTGTACCTTTCGAATGATGGTGGCGCAAGCTGGGCTCAAACCGGACCCGCTCCGCTTGAAAATCGTCTCTGGTATTCAGTATCCGTTTCAGACGATGGCAATAAGATGTATGCTGCCAACCGGGATGGATCGATATTTGAATCCATTGATGGCGGTGCCACATGGATGGAAACCGGTCCTGAGCCACTAGAACCTATGCCATGGACGAAAGTAGCAGTTTCAGGGGATGGAAACAATGCAGTAGCAGCAACAGAAATGAGTTTATATCAATCCTATGGCAGTCAGACCACTGTTACTGATATTACAGCCACCACAGCAACCGGACACGGAGAAATTCTGGACTTTTTTGGCAGTGGTAATGCCACCACCCGGGGTGTGATTTATTATCCTTATACCAATACCAACAAAATTATCGGAGGAGCTGATGTTACCAATGTAAGCGAACCCGGAGATTTTGGAGTGGGCGAATTCACCGCCTCCCTTACCGGATTAACCCCAAATACGCATTACAATATGAGGGCCTATGCCACGAATGCAAACGGAACCGGTTACAGCGACAGGAGTGATTTCTGGACTTTGGCCAATGTGCCCTCGGCCCCAACCGTGACCATCGCATCTGCCACCAGCCTGGAAGTGGAGGTGAACGTAAATGCTAATCCGGCCATCACCGTGTTTGCCATTCACGAAACATCCACCGATCAATTTATACAAGCTGACGGAACGCTGGGAGCTTCAGCAGTATGGGCAACAGCAGCCATCTGGGGAACCAAAACCGTGACCGGATTAACAACGGGAACAGCATACACCTTTGAGGTGAAAGCCCGCAACGGCGGCGATGTGGAAACGGTTTATGGCACGGCGGCCAGCGCCACACCCGACATTCCCGCATGCACCAACCCCACCAATGGCGGCGAAATTTCCGAATCACAAACCATTTGCACAGGAACAGCGCCTGCCACCTTCCAAAGTGTGACGCTCCCAACAGGCCACACTGGTACTTTAGAATACAAATGGCAAATCTCAACCTCTTCTCCTACTTTTGTGGATATTCCGGGAGCAGCCTCTGAAACCTATACCCACGTTGGCACAGTAACACAGACCACCTGGTTTAGGAGACTGGCGAGGGTAGATTGTGAAGCCGACTGGACGGGTGCAGCTGAGTCGAATGTAATCGAAATCAATGTTTTACCTGCTTTCGACGCAGGCACCATCAACAGCGATGGCGAAACGATTGCCTGCGGTGGCACACCCTCAACGATCAGCGCCCTAAATGAGTGGGGATATGTGGGCCTTTCCGGATTCTCTGCCGATGAAGCTGAATACACTGTTATGGCCCTTGATGGGAATGGCATCCCCTATGTTGCCTATCGCGATCTTGAATACAATGGAAAGGCAACCGTTAAAAAATTCAACGGCACAAGCTGGGAGCCTGTTGGAACCGAAGGCTTTTCTGCCGGTGGTGTTCTATACATCTCCCTCGCACTCGATGGAAACGGGATTCCTTATGTTTCTTACCGCGACATGGCGAATGGAAACAAAGCCACAGTGATGAAATTCAACGGAACAGGCTGGGAAGCTGTAGGCACTGTTGGATTTTCAGCCAGCGATGCCAACTATAGCTCTATCACACTGGATGGTAGCGGAACTCCTTATGTTGCCTTCATGGATGGTAGTTCCAGTTACAAAGCAACTGTGATGAAATTCAATGGCACTAGCTGGGAAAACGTTGGTACTGCCGGATTCTCGGCAGGTCAGGCCAGTTCTGTATCCCTCGCACTCGATGGAAGTGATATGCCCTATGTAGCCTACATGGATAGCCCCAACGGAGCGAAAGCCACGGTGATGAAATTTAACGGCACCAACTGGGAGACGGTTGGTTCGGCTGGTTTCTCGACAAGTTTGGCCCAATACGTTTCACTCAAACTGAATGGAAGCGGGACTCCATATGTCGCCTTCAGTGATGGCGGTTCACTGGATAAAGCCACCGTCATGAAGTTTAATGGCACAAGCTGGGAAACCGTTGGTTCAGCGGGCTTTTCTGCAGGTTCTGCCGGCGAAATTTCCCTTGCCTTGAATGGAAGTGGAACCCCTTACGTTGCGTACTCGGATCGCAATAAATACGACAAAGCGACTGTCATGAAATTCAATGGCACAAGCTGGGAGACAGTTGGTGCAGCAGGTTTTACGGAATCTGACGCCAGATTCACGTCCCTGGCAATAGATGCAGGCGGAACCTCCTATCTCGCTTTCATGGATGGCGAAGAGGGCAACGGTGCTAGTGTCATGAAATTCAGCTCAACAGAAACATCAGGAGGAGATGGAAGCTACACCTATCAGTGGAAGTCGTCGGCAGATAATTACACCGACCCCATCCCAGGTGCAACAACAGCAACTTATACACCCGCCGACGGGCTCACAACCACCACTGCTTACCGTCGCTATGT
>CAZBMR010000112.1:0-6617 GCA_964492695.1 uncultured Lentimicrobiaceae bacterium | reverse complement strand
AGTAGTGAAAGCCTCGTGCCTTGCTTAAATGACTGAATATTAACCTCTTCGTTCAAAACCACAGGATGCCTCAGGGCATACCAGCGCATGAGCGTGAAGCTGAGCGCCATGAGCGACATCACCACGCCGTAGAGAACCACCGAGGCTGGATTGGAAGGATAGTCGCCCAACACTGCAGTGGGAAAGGGTATGAACGATGTCCAGAGTAACAAAAGGGCGTTGAGCCAAAAGATTCCGTTGTCGATCTCCCTCATCTGCTTGAGCATTTTATGATGATTTACCCAGATCACTGCAACCGTAAAAAAGCTGATAATCCAACCTGTGAACTTAGGAAGCAAGTGCACAAAAGCTTGCATAAGTTCTTCTGATGAGCTGTGATTGGCAATGTGCGGCACTTTGATTTCCAAAACCAGCAAGGTGATGATGATGGCAAAAATGCCATCCGAAAAGGCCTCTACCCTGCTTTTGCTAATGAGATTTTTCATCGTGTTTAGTTAAAATTCATATCTAAAAAACAACCCGGTGTTCGACATAAGCCCCTGCCCGTTATTGGTGCGTTCCGAAAGGTCGGTACCTATTCCAAACTGAAATTTGACACGCGAAACACCAAACCGCAAGCGTTGCGTAAACTGTCCGTTGCCAGTGGCAGTCAGCCAGGTGTTGAGCAATTCAAGCTGTGCATAGGGACTCCATGATCGATCGGCAGGGCGAAGATAGCGAAGCAACAAATAATAGTCAATATTTGCCTGACTGCTTAACTCCGACACCAGCCAGCTGAAAACAGTGAAGCCCTTGCGCATCAACACAAACTGTATTCCTGCTTTGGGATCGATGCCGTTGTTGGTTAGTTGCGCCACCACCACCGGTGCAAAACCGCGCATGCGGGGATGGTTGTAGGAGATGGCTTCGGTGAAGCCAAACTGCGGAAGGCGCGAAGTGGTTGTCATGCGATAATCAACAACGGCACGGTTGCGGTTGAAAAACAAAAAGCGGGGCTGTGGTGTCTTCGGCTGATCGAAAAACCTGAAAAACATCAGGTCGAGGCTTGCCTTCTCATGGCCTGCAAAAACCTCTACGGGTATTTGTGCCACAACAGCACCCCCATAAAGGGATGCTGTTATGAACATCATGATGAGCAGCTTTTTCATCATTCTGCGAGCATATCCACCACCAATCGTGCTGCGGCTTCACCTGAGTTTTGTTGTTGACCTGTCACCAGCTTGCCATCGGCAATGGCATATGAGGCGAATGCATCCGCTACTTTAAATGTGGTGTTTTTTACTTTACGTGCTTCATCCTCAATACGGTAAGGCTGGATCTTTGTGCCCACAGCATGGTCGGCAAAATCTTCCTCAGAATTGGCAAAGCCGGTCCATGTCTTGCCCTCAACAAGCAATGTTCCATCCGACTTTTTGGCATCGAGCAACAGGGTTGTGGAATGACAAACGGCGGCTGAGGGCTTGCCACTTTCGTAAAAGCCGACAAACAACTGTTGCAGCTCAGCATTATCCTTGAAAGTGTACATGGGTGCCTGACCCCCAACCAGGAAGATGGCTGCATAGTCTGATGCTTTCACTTCAGACAGTTTTTTGGTATTCGCCAGCATGTTGTTGAACCATGGGAGCTGCATATAGCCCAGCGTAATTACGTCGTGAGCCGAATAGCCACTGGCATCGAGGGGATTGCTGTAGCCATCCATTTCGATTTTACCACCTTCGGTAGAGGCAAGTTCAACCTCATACCCGGCTTCTGTAAAAACGCGCAGCGGATGGGTGAGCTCGGCTGCCCAAAATCCTATAGGCCAGCCTGTTTGTTTGGAAACCGACGGGCTGCTTGCTACCATTAGAATTTTACCTTTCGAAGGGGCACCATGGTAGGTGACAAAATGCTGCTTTTCAACAACACCTGATTTGGTTTTCGAGTTCTGCCCGATTGAAGTGGTGGCAGTGAGTGCAATCATTGCGATTGTAAATAATTGTTTTTGCATTTTTAGTGATGTTTAGATGTTTAAATGAATGATGTCAAAATTACAGTTACATGGCCTTTTTGTTCGTATATTTACCACGAAGGTAGATACTAACTTTTTAGATAGTAATTTTATAATCAATACTTTAATTAATGCCAGATTTTATTTATAACAACAAACTTTATTACAACCCGGTTGAATTTGTGATGGACCGCATTGGTGGCACATGGAAAATGCCCATCCTGTGGCGGTTGCGAAACCAGACACTTCGATACAGTGAAATAAAAAAAACAATGCCCAGGGTAACGCACAAAATGCTCACGACCTCTCTGCGGGAGCTCGAAGAGGATGGCTTTTTGCATCGTGAAGTGTTTCCTGTGGTGCCACCCCGCGTGGAATATTCACTCACCGACCGTGGCCGTGAGGCCATACCGGTTATCAGCGCTTTAAGAGAATACGGTTTTCGCCTGATGAAAAACTACGGCCTGGATATGGCTAACGAAAGCACTGTTTAAGGAACGTTAGGGCGAATACTTAGTTTTAGTGATTGCGGGCCGTCGATAATCAGGGGAATTTTGCAGCCGTTAACAAATTATTAGCATAACGGCTATGAAAAGAGCTTACCTATTCTACCTTGTTTTTTTTGGAATATTGCAGCTGAACGCGCAAAATCAAACAGACGCCATGCTTTTTGGCGATGTAAAGTCCTCACTCACAGGCGAACACATTCCTTATGCCACTGTCATGGTGAAAGGCACAACGCTGGGCACCTCCGCTGATGGAACCGGGCATTACAAACTTGCCCACCTTCCTCTGGGCAAAAATATCATTATGGCCCAGGCTGTTGGCTACAAATCTGCAGAAGTTGAGGTGTTTATGGAACGTAATAAAGGGACTGAAGTCTTTTTTATGTTGGAAGAGGATGTGTTGAACCTGGAACAGGTGGTGGTGACGGGCACACGCACATCACACTTTGTGAAAGACGTGCCAGTACGCACCGAGGTCATCACAGCCAAAGCCATCGAAAATAAAAACGCTTCCAATATCTATCAGGCATTGGAAGGAACGCCGGGCATCAGGGTCGAAAACCAATGCCAGTATTGCAACTTCACCATGGTGAGGATGCAGGGCCTCGGTGCCGAACATACGCAAGTGCTCATCAACGGGCAACCCATGTATTCCGGCCTGGCCGGTGTTTACGGTCTGCAGCAAATGAGCACTGTTGATATCGACAAAATAGAAGTGGTGAAAGGTGCCGGCTCAGCCCTCTATGGCAGTGGTGCCGTGGCCGGTGCCATCAACATCGTCACAAAAGAGCCTGGTTTTGAGCCTGCTACTACAATCGGATTGCAATTTGGCAACCACAAAACAAACAAATATGACATCTCATCCTCCATACGAAACAACAAAGGAAACATCGGCCTCAATGTTTTTGCACAACGCTACACCGAAGGTGCCATCGACCAAACAGGCAGGGGGCTCACCGAAAAGGAAGTTAAAAATAAGGATGGCATTTCTGACCGGGTGATGACCAACCTCACCAATGCAGGTTTTGGGCTGTATGTGGACAATGCTTTCGTGAAACGCGACAAACTTGTCATTCACGGGAAGTCGGTGTTCGAAAAACGCGAGGGCGGAACCATGACTGACGATTATTACCGTAACCCATTGACCGACGGCACCGAAAACATCACCACCGACAGGTATGAAGCTTCGCTGAGCTATGAACTTCGGTTTGCCGAATCATCCTCCATGAATTTTTCACTGGCTTACGTGAAGCACAACCGAAATGCTACCAACGACTCATTTTTGGGAGACTACATGGCCACCCACAACGACAGCGTGCCCGATGTTCGGGATATGCGCCCGTATCTGGCAGATGAGAACACACTCACATCCGTCCTCTCATTCAGCACAACACTTGGGCAACACAGTTTAATTGCCGGCATTCAAGGCTTTTACGACGATATTGAGGAATCAGGTATGTATGTGGTTGTGGATGATATGAGTCCTTTTTATGGCGATTCGTACCGTTCAATTGCCCATAAGTCAGCAAAAGAGTTTGGCATGTTCGTGCAGGATGAGTGGACAGTCAACAGCCGATTGATGATTGTGCCAGGCATCCGGTTCGATTTCCACGATTCAGGCGAGGAATACACAGCCAGCGAGCAGGTGTTTGTTTCGGATATCTTTCCTAAAACGAGCTTTACCGAGAATGCCATCAACCCCCGATTGGCCGTAAAGTACGAACTATCACCAAGCTTCACATTGCGTGCCAATGCCGGAACGGGTTTCAGAGCGCCTTACGGATTTTCTGAAGACCTGCACCTTTGCAGCGGATCGCCGCGCGTGTGGAAATCATCTGGTTTGAAACCTGAAACCTCGCTCAGCTTCAATGTTTCGGCTGATTACTACGGCGACAAAGTGCGTGTGAGTACCAATATTTTCCGTACAGATCTCAAGGATAAAATTGGCTTCACCGATGCATCAGAAGAGGTTAAAGCGCTGGGTTACGACTATCAATGGCGCAACATTGACGATGCATTCGTGCAGGGCATCGAGCTTTCGGTGATGGCCAGTCTGGCACGCCACCTCGGGCTGGGCATTGATCTTACCTACAACCAGGGCGAATATAAAAACGTTAGGGCCGACTGGGCCGGAACCCAGTGGGAGGAGGATAGCCGCCAAATCAGCCGCTTTCCCCGTACAACCGGCAACCTGAAAATCGAATACAGCCCGGCATCCTGGACATTTGCCGTAATCGCTGATTTACAGGGACAAATGTATATTGACTATTACAACGAAGATATTGATCCCGTGCTTGGCGATCAGTCGAAGATCAAAAAGACCGATCCTTTTACCCTCCTCAATGCGCGGGTTTCTAAAAAGATCAAACAGTTTAAGCTCTATGCCGGTGTAAACAACATTTTCAACCACGTGCAGGACGAACGCCATCTGGATGATGCTGCCTTTATGTATGCCCCTGTTTACGGCACCATGATGTATGCCGGACTATCCATCGAAATTACACATTGAACAAGCCCTCAGCAGCTTGGCCGTGTTTATTGGAGAGAAACAAAGGGAAACCATTGCCGGTTTCCCTTTTTTAGTGCGCTTTAACTGGCGCGGGTTTGCCAGCTAGTTTCTAACTTACTACCTTTGCTTTTTAAGAAATTAGTACATTCTGATCCCCTTTTTACAATGATGAAAAACCAAACCATTCAAACTGCATGGATGTTGTTCCTGATGCTTACATTATTTTCATGCAGCAAAGACGACAGCCCCGAAACGCCCGTCATTCCCGGCGCTGGCAACGATCCTGCCCAATATGGCGTTCCCTTTGCCGGTGTTTCGAGCCCCGACAGTGTGGTGTTGTATCAGGTGAACATCCGCGCTTTTAGTCCTCAAGGAAACTTTGCAGGCGTTATAGCCCGCCTTGATGATATTAAAAGCCTGGGAATCAACACAATTTACCTTATGCCAACCTACCCGATCGGGGTTGAAAGAGGCATCAATTCGCCCTATTGCATCAGCGACTACAAGGCTGTGAACCCTGAATTCGGCAGCATGACCGACCTGCGCAACCTCATAGAGCAGGCCCACAACCGCGGCATGGCCGTGATTCTCGACTGGGTGGCCAACCACACCTCATGGGATCATGTTTGGATGAAAAACCCAACATGGTATGCCCGTGACAATTCCGGCAGCATGTACAGTCCCAACGGTTGGAACGATGTGGTGCAACTTAACTTTGCCAACAGCGATATGCGTCTTGAAATGATCAGTGCCATGAAGTTTTGGGTGCTTGCTGCCAACGCTGATGGCTTCCGGTGCGACTATGCCGATGGTCCACCACTCGACTTCTGGAAGCAAGCCATTGACACACTGCGAAATATGAAAAACCGAAAGCTGCTATTGTTGGCAGAAGGCACACGCTCACAACATTTTTCAGCAGGCTTCGATTTCAACTTCGGGTTCAGGTTTTACGAGCAATTAAAGAAAGTTTACCAGCAGAACCAACAGGCTTCTTCGCTTTATGCCTTCAACAGCTCGGAATACAGCCTTGCCGGCAACAACCAATGGGTGGTGCGCTACATCACCAACCACGATGTGAACAGCTCCGATGGCACCCCCCTCGACCTGTTTGGCGGTGGAAATGGCTCAATGGCAGCCTTTGTGGCAGCGGCATATATGAAAGGTGTTCCCATGATTTATTCCGGACAGGAAGTTGGAACTCCGTTCAGGATAACATTTCCCTTCACCAGCCATACCATTAACTGGACACTCAACCCCGCGATGGTGACCGAATATCAGAAAATCATCAGCTTGCGCAATCAGTCGGCAGCACTCCGAAAAGGCAGCCTAAATGTTTTTACACATGCCAAAGCCCTGGTGTTTGTGAAGCAAACAAGCACCGAAAAAATGCTGGTGGTTTGCAACCTCAATGATTCGGAAGACTTCGTAAACCTCGATACCTCCATTGTTTCCGAAACATGGCAAGACGCCTTTACCCTGGAAAATGTCGGAAGTTTTTCGAGTTTGACATTGGCGCCCTACGAATACAAAGTATTCAAAACTAATACACTATCCGGTAAATAGGGGCTGCTGAAAAACTCTCCGAACCAAATGTTGCAAACTTTTCATTTAGCCG
>CAZBMR010000111.1:0-6649 GCA_964492695.1 uncultured Lentimicrobiaceae bacterium | reverse complement strand
GCGCACGCCAAATCCGTCAGGCACCAATAGCCGACGGTCTCCAGAACACGCTTACGGCTCTGCTCTGCATGGGCCGCTGATAAGTCCATAGATGTCATGCCCTCCGTCGTGCGAAGTCACTGTATGTCGGCTATGTTGGCATTGGCTGACTCGGATTCTGCGTCTTCAGCCTTGAGGCAGTCATGGTGACACATGCTTCAGTAAGAGAGCGAGGATCTACCGCATGGGAGAAATTAGGCTGCAGACTCATAAAACCTTAGCCACAATCGTACGGCAGCAAGTTTAGCAAAGGCCAGATAAGCTGATGCCTTGCGGTCGTATCGCGTTGCAATGTGGCGGAACTGCTTAAGCTTGTTGATACAGCGCTCGACCAAGTTACGCTCACGGTACTTGCGCTTTGAGAATGTGATGTTGTCAATTCGATTGGACTTGGGCGGAATAACAGGCGTGCAGTCGTGATCCTTGATCAACTCTCTGATCCAGTCTGCGTCGTAGCCTCGGTCAGCGAGAACACTAACACCCGCCGGCAATTCCTGGAGCAACAGCTCCGCCATCGGCGCATCATGCATCTGTCCCGGCGATATCTCAATCTGCAAGGGAAGACCAAGATAATTGACCCTTAGATGTAGCTTGGTAGTCAGGCCACCTCGGCTGCGACCGATGCAAAAATCCACGATCTGTTTTTTTGGGCGGCAGCTTGTTGGTGAACGCGCACGCTCGTCGAATCGATCATCTGTATTTTCTGGCTCTTGTCCGCATGAGCACCGATCATTGCCTCCATCAGTTGGTCCCACACGCCCTTCTTTCGCCAGCGGTTAAAGCGGTTGTAGACCGTTGTGTAGGGCCCGTAACGCTCGGGCAAATCGGCCCAAGGCATGCCCGAACGCAAGACGAAGAAGATGCCATTCAGCACGCGCCGGTCGTCAACGCGGGGCACGCCTCTCGGCTTGTTTGGCAATAAGGGTTGGATCGTTGCCCATTCAAACTCGCTGAGATCAAAAGAGTGACGTCGCATGGCATTCCTCATCCAAAGTCAGCTGGGAGCTATGTTAGGTAACTTGGAAAGTCCCCTGTGCCTTGCCGCCGCTTGCGCTCGGGCGTGAACGCCCACCAGTTCAGCGCTTCGCCTGTACGCGCCTGATGGATAGCAGCAGCAAATACATCCCATACGCATGGGTCATGCCGCTGCGCGGTCTTTATCTGCAACTGGGTATAGAGGTCGTCGGCCTCGCAGGCCGCAAGCTGCGCAACGGAGGTAATGCCGAGAGCAACGAAGTCAGCGCGGGCCGCAGGACCGACATTCCGGAGTTCCTGCAAGCATGTTGGGATATGCCTGGTTGGTGTTTGGGGTCTTGATGCCTGTCTCATGCCGCGACATCACTGCCGATTTCGACGAGGAAGCCGTTGAGGTCCCGGACATACGATACAACCTGGCCCCATGGCTTGGCGTTCGGTTCGACAAAGGGGGTGCATCCGGACTTGACGGCTCTGTCATAACTCGCCTGCACGTCGTCGGCGACGAACGCCACTTCGGCTCCTGCAGGCTGGTCGTCCAAACGATTCTTCCGGAAGCCATGGCACGTCGTTGAGACCGCCTCCTCGCTCGCGAAGGCCAGCGCTGTCGCTCCCGTCTCCATCTCTGCATATGTGCCGCTTTCATGGATGAATCTGCGTGGTATGTTGAAGGCCGTCTCGTAGAAAGAGACGGCTTTTTCGACGTTAGGCACATAGAGAATGACATATCCGAGTTTCATGGTAGGCTTCCCATTAGTCTTAATAAGACTATTGTGATCCACTATGCCATCCAAGTCAAGGACAGCTTCGAAGCGAGCGGACGCGCCAAAGGCACGTGAGGGACGCGCGCAATCCTTTACGACTGCTGATCTCGTTGTTCTTAGCCTCATCGCAGAGCGATCAATGCACGGATACGAGCTGGTCAAGGAATACGAGCGCCAGAACGTCAAGGACTGGGCCTCAGTGTCACGGGCGCATGTTTATTACGCCCTGAGAAAGCTCAGAGAGCAAGCACTCATTGCCGAGGATGAGAGTCAGCAATCACAAGGGCTTCGTCCAAAGGCAATCTATCGCATCACCAAGCAAGGCCTTCGAGCCATGCGTGAGGAACTGGCGTCCAATAACTGGGCGACAAGCCGGACGCCTAGTCTGTTCAACACTTGGCTAGGTCTCAGCATTCACGCGCGCAAAATTGACCAAGAGAGGATAATTCTTGCCCGTCGCGAGTTCTTAAAAAACCAAGTCTTTGTCGAGAGACAGACTCTCGTCGAAATTGATGCTGACAACAATCCCCGAGCAAAAGTCGCTCATGCAATGGTCAGCCTCGCTATCGAGCAATTTGAGCTTGAACTTCAGTGGCTCGGTCACATCGAAGCAACACTGACGGGTCGGCAGTAGCCAGCAACGCACAAATTTATGAGTATGCGGCCTAATATCCCTCGCGATCAGCAGACTGCCATCACGGCGATCGACGCCAGAGAATTGGACAGGCTGATCGACCAGGCAATCCGGGAGGAACGATCGGGCGAATTGCACCGTCTCCCTCTCGCGGCCTGCGGCTCCCACATCGGAACAAAGCTCCATTCCTTCGACCGGGCGTTGGCGAAACACCGCGAGGCCAAGGCGCCGCGAAAGCGGGCGGAAACAGGGGATGCCCTTCGACGCGCAGGCCATGATTTGTCCTTTGCCGTTGGGGCTATGAAGCAGCGTTTGGAAACCGAACAGAAGGACGCCCAATTCTTCATCGTCGATGACCAGATCGTGCCGCCCTACCGCTTCACCACGCAAATGAGTGTCAGGGTGAGCTATCGGTGGCGGCGAACCATCGAGGACGAATGGCAATGGGGTAGCATTACCTTTGTCCATCACCACGACCCGCGCCCCAACTACGCGGTGCCGGTGCCCACGCGGAAGCCAAGCGCCGCCAAACAGGAGCAGGAGCTTCAGAACCGACTTTATCAGACCTGGGAACACCTGATGCGCGGCGCGCTTTATTCGGTGAGAGATTATTTCAGGGACGGCGGTGACGGTGCCAAGATTCCAGAGACGTTCCAGGTAACGGTCGATTCCTACAGCCGCGATCTGAACAACTACAGCACGCAATTCTGGCGCCAGCAGCCCTGATCGCCTTCGCCCTTACGGAAGTGAAATAAGGGATGGCGGCGCTTACGCGCCGCCCGTGCCGAACCGATAGACCGGGATGCCGAGCTTCCTGGCTTTGTCGGCGAGGTTGTCCTGGATGCCCGTGCCGGGGAAGATAAGGACGCCGATCGGCATCACCGCCAGCATGGCGTCGTTGCGCTTGAACGGGGCGGCCTTGGCGTGCTTCGTCCAGTCGGGCTTGAAGGCGACCTGCGGCACCTTGCGCGTCTCCGCCCATTTTGCGGCGATCTTTTCGGCCCCTTTCGGGGAACCGCCGTGCATCAGCACCATGTCGGAGTGCTTGGCGTGAACCTGGTCGAGTTTGGCCCAGATCAGCTTGTGGTCGGCGGTGTCGCCGCCGGAGAAGGCGATCTTCGGGCCGGCTGGCACGAGCACCTCGGTGTCAGCGCGGCGTTTGGCGGCGATGAAGTCACGGCTGTCGATCATCGCGGCGGTGAGGTGGCGATGGTTGACCCTCGATCCTGTGCGCTGGGACCAGGGCGAACCGGTGGCGCGGTGGTAGTGGTCTGCGGCGCTGTCGCGGAAGACTTCCAGGCTGTCGCGCCGTTCGATCAATGATTGCCCGAGTTCGATGAGACGTTCGAGCTGGACGGATTTGACCTCCGATCCGTCCTGTTCGCGCTGGAGCCGTTTCTGCGCCTGCTCGTTGTCGTCGAGCTTGCGGTCTGCCCGTTCGACGGCGCGGTGGAACATATTGACGGTGGACCAGAGGAGGTCGTCGAGGTCAGGATCGAGGCTCGTATCGGCCACGGTGGAGATCAAGGCGTCGAAGATGTCGGCGACGGCGCCTTCGATGATGCGGTCCTCCGGCACGGGCCTGGGATCGGCTTCGTCTTCCGAAGGTCGGTAGCCGTAGAGCTGAAGCTCTTGTGCGATCTGGTCGGTCGGCGATGCAGCGTGTTCGGGTTCGTAGTCGTCGTGCTCGCTCATGGGATGCTCCGTCGGTTGGACCGCGACCGTCGCGGCCTTCATGGCGACGAAGCCGTCGGGCGGGACGGACCTGCACCCGGAGCGAAGCGAGAGGGCCGAAGCGCAGCGAAGGATGGCGAAGGCCGGCGATTTTGCTTCGCGATGGAAAGCGGCCCCCCTTTCTCTTCTTTGGGGGCCGCGCCGGAAAATCGTTGGCCGCAGCCATTGCCGATCCGGCTCGGCTGACGGCCGATCGCCCTCTCGAAGGCCGAGGCGCGGCCCTCTCCGAGGGTTGGACGCATCCGGGCGGGCATGATGATTGCGGCCCTGACACTCCTTGCCGGCGACTATCCCGCTTCGAGCCAGAAACGGGCGACGTCTGCCGGTGCGAGCTGCACCCGCAGATTGGCGCGGAGCGCGTCGATGCCGAGGCGTCGGAGATCCTCGTTGAAGTCCTCCAACACCGGCGAGAGCACGATGGCCTCGATCCCGGCCGTGTTCGCCCGGGCGACCAGGCTATCCCGCGCGCTGTCGCCCGCCGGGTCATTGTCGCGGACGATGTAGAGCCGGCGCAGGGGCTCGGGGAACAGGAAGGCGGCCAGATGGGCAGCGGAGAGCGCCGCCGCCATCGCCATGTGCGGTATCGCCTGACGTGCTGATAGGACGCTTTCGATTCCTTCGCCTGCCGCCATCACCTCGCCGGCGATCCCGAAACGGACGGCGTGACCGAGCAGGTCGCCCATTGCTTTACGCTGCGTGTCGATCGGCGCCTTGTCGGAGCCGTCAGGAGCGATCCAGGTCCGATGCGCGCCGGTGATCGTACCCCTGAGATCGGTGACGGCGGCGATCATCGCCGGCCAGGTTTCGGTCTGGCCATGATCGTCGGGCCGGTAGTAGCAGCGTGGATGGAAACGGAGGTTTCCGGTTCCGTGCAAAGCCGCAATGCCGCGATGACGGAGATACGCCTCTACGGGGGTACAACCGATCGGCTGTGACATGGCGAACAATCGTCTCGCCGCTTCGGTCGAGCCTGACGGGGCTGGCGTGCGTGGTCGCTTCTTCGTTGCCGGCGCGGGTTCGGGACGCGGCAGGCTGAGGAAGGTGCGGGCTTCCGCGACGACATCGGCGAAGTCGATGAGACCGCAGCTTTCCCGGATCACGTCGAGCAGATCGCCATGCTCGCCGGTGGCGGCGTCGGTCCATTTGCCTGCCGGTCCCTTCGCCGTCGCCTTGAGTCGAACGAACATCGAGCGGCCGGGCGCGTTGCGGGCATCGCCGACCTGCCAGTAATTGCCCTGGCGATGGCCGGCGCCGAGATAATGGCGGCATACCGCCTCGGCCTCCCGGCCGAGACGGTTCGCCAGATCGGAAGCGTCGAGACGGGTCATCACGCCGCCTCGCGTTCGCCGATGCGCTGGACCGGATAGCGGTCCAGCACTCGCTCCAGCACCACGGGGCCGGCGGCATCTGTCGGCACGAACATCCTGAGCTTCCAGGATATGATCTCGTGGAACAGGCCGTAGGCGTTGAGCCGCTCGCGCATCGTGTCGGTGAAGCCCGACAGCTCGATGCGCTCGGCGCCCATGATGCGGACGCGGCGAAGTTGAAGCCCCTCGGCGAGGTCGAGGATGGTGCGGCCATCCATTAGCGCCACGAAAGCGTCGGCGGGCGTGAGCGTAGCTGCGCCGGTCGTGGCGGCGTTGGCCGCCCAGGCCGGCGAGACCTTGCGGCCGACGATCCGCTCGCCCTCGTCGGTCTGGAGCCGATAGACACGGGTGGACTCGTTGGGCAGCCGCTTCCAGATCGGCAGCAACAGACCGGCGACGACATGGATCGTGCTGTCGGAGAACTCCGGCACGTCCGCGACCTCGGCAGCCCAGGCCGTGGCGAAGGCGTCGCGATCCGCGTCGGTCCAATGGGTCTCACCCATCATCTTTACCGGAACGGTGTGCGATTCCATCGGCCGGATCAGCCGGACGCGGCGTTCGATCTCACCATCGTCGAGCATGATCGAGGTGGCGGGGATCTGGACGGCAGAGCGGCCCGAGCGTTCGTTGATCAGCAGCCTGGCGCCGGGTTCGCCGAGATAGGCGAGCGCGTCGTCCTGCGTGACCGGGCGGTTGCGCGTGCGCTGCGCGATGGTGAGCAGCCGGGTCTCCGCGCCCGTGCCCGGATGGGTGTAGATCGTCTGGCGGCCGGTGACGGTGAAGCCTTCCGCTGTCAGCGTCTCCAGTCCGACATCGTAGATGCCGGCGGCGATGGCGCCCTCGATCTTGGCGGTGAGAAGCTGCTCGAAGGCGGTAAACAGCACGCCCTGAAGCTCGATGGTCAGCGCCAGCAGCCGGTTGAGGAAGGTGGTGATCGGGGGCAGCTCGTCCTTGATGCCGTTCGCGTCCATCAGCTTCAGGCCGGTGGCGGACTCGAAGCGGTCGAGCGAGCAGCCTTCGACCTTGCCGCGCACCAGCAGGAGATAGAGCTGACGGAGCGCATCGCGGGCGTAGGGGCTTTCCAGATTGTCCTCGGGGCGGAACAGGCCCTGGCCGCCGGTCTGGCGCTGGCCGCG
>CAZBMR010000110.1:5341-6728 GCA_964492695.1 uncultured Lentimicrobiaceae bacterium | reverse complement strand
ATATCGCTGATGGAAGATTTTTTTTGTAGTGTTGGCGTAGTTACAAACTACGCCAGGCGGGTTGGAAAAAATCTTGACAAAAGCAGGAATAAGTGTTATTTTTGTGAATAATTACACATTTTTCATACTTATTTATGAAAAGAATCATTGAAAGCAGTTTACTGAAGTGGAAGGAAAAGCCGGGGAGGCTGCCACTGATTGTTCAGGGCGCGAGGCAAGTTGGCAAAACATACATTATGAAATGGCTGGGCGAGACCCATTTTGAGCGCTATGTTTATTTCAACTTTGACGAGCGGCCAGAGTTGCGCGAATTTTTTGAAAGAAACAAGGATATTGATCGCATTGTACAATCCCTGGGGCTGGTAAGCGGGGTGGCATTGGATGCTCAAACGCTGATCATCTTTGATGAAATCCAGGAATGTCCAGAGGCACTGAGCGCCTTGAAATATTTTGCCGAAAAGAAGCCAGAGCTGGCGGTAATCTGTGCAGGCTCGCTGTTGGGCCTGCTGTTGCATTCGGGTTTTTCATTTCCTGTTGGCAAGGTTGAATTTATCACCTTGTATCCCATGACTTTTAGGGAGGTGCTGCCTTATTGGGATGAGAAATCAGCCCGTTTTCTGAATCAGTTGGAGGGTGTGGAACCCATCCCCGAATTGTTTTTCAACGACCTTTTGAGCAATTTCAAGCAATACCTCATCACCGGTGGTATGCCTGCCGTAGTGGCCGAATTTAACCGGAGCAGGACTTTCGGTGGATGCGAGAGCCTGCTGGAAAACCTGATCCTTTCATACAGGGGCGATTTTGCAAAACACCCGGTGATGCACGATGTGGCAAAAATTGCGCGGGTTTTCGATTCGCTACCCAGTCAGCTTGCCCGTGAAAACAAAAAGTTTGTTTACCAATTGGTTCGCAGTGGAGCAAGGGCACGCGAGTATGAGGATGCCATTCAATGGCTTGTTCGTTCAGGACTGGTTCACCGCATTCATCTTGTTACAAAACCTGGCCTCCCACTTGCTGCCTACCATGATTTGGGAGCATTCAAACTGTATGCACTGGATGTTGGCATATTGCGAAGATTGGCCAGACTGAGTCCGGCAGCTTTTGTTGAAGGCAACAGACTGTTCACCGAGTTTAAAGGTGCAATCATTGAAAATTATATACTGCAAAGTATTGTATGTCAATTCGATGAAACACCTGTCTATTGGTCATCCGGCAATACTGCCGAGCTTGATTTTCTCCTTCCATACCAGGATGAAATCATACCCATCGAGGTGAAAAGCGAAGAGAATATTAAAAGCAGAAGCCTCTCGTTCTATCAACAAAAATACAATCCACCTGTTAGAATCCGCTACTCACTGAAAAATCTATCTTTCAGGGAGGGATTGTT
>CAZBMR010000110.1:0-5241 GCA_964492695.1 uncultured Lentimicrobiaceae bacterium | reverse complement strand
TGCCGGCGACAAATGCGATGTTTCGTTTCAATCCATCCAATCCGGTTCGTTGCACAGCTGAATCCTTGAATAACTGCTTGAATTTTGCCTCATCCAGCTGATGCCAGTCTTGCTTTCGCATGGCAGCAAGATCAGTGCTCAAAGCAAAAAGCGGCTCTTTGTGGGGTTTTGCAAAGCGGTTCCACGGGCATACATCCTGACAAATGTCGCAACCAAAAATCCAGTCGTTCATCTTGCTGCGCAAGGCTTCGGGCAAACCGCCCCGATGCTCGATGGTGAGGTAGGAAATACAAAGCCGTGCATCCAGCTGATGTGGTGCCACGAGTGCGTTTGTCGGGCAGGCATCGATGCACCGCCGGCAGGTGCCGCAATAATCCGTAACTGATTCGCTGTCAGGTTCAAGGTCAATTGGAAGAAAAAGATGCCCAATGAAGAAAAACGACCCTTTGCGCGGATGGATCAGGCAGGTGTTTTTGCCGATGAAACCCAGACCACATTTTTCGGCCCAGGCCCTGTCGAGCACAGGGGCTGAATCGGTAAAAGCGCGGGCATGCAATGGGCCGGTTTCCAGCTCTATTTGCGACAGCAGCATCCTGAGCTTATCCCTGATCACCTGATGATAGTCTTTACCCAGGGCGTATTTGGCAATCTTGTAGTTGTCAGTGCTACTAGGTATTTCCGGGGGATAATAATTTTGCAGCACAGTGAGGATGCTGCGTGTACCTTCGAGCAACAAGCGTGGGTCGTAGCGCTTTTCCCTGTTTCTTTCCAGATAGCTCATTTCTCCCTGAAAGCCTTTTGCCAGCCAGTCTTCCATGGATGCAGCATGTTCATGCAGAAAGTCTGCCTTCGATAGGCCTGCATCATCAAAACCCAGTTCAGCTGCCCAATGCAGGATTTTTTTCTTGAGTATTTGGGGCGAGAATTCCGTCATGCCATTCGCTCTCAGATAAATAAGAACATCTAAAAAAACTAAAGTTGAATCATGAAACCGATGGCAAGGGCATCGTTAAATGCACCGAAATTTCTCCCGTAGCGCCGCACATTGAGTGGCACACTGTTTGTCCGGATGGAGTTAATGGAGTTGGTGCTGCGCAACGACACCAGCCATCTATCTGATAGTCTGTATCTTAACCCGATTACACTGGCCAGGTTCATTTTTCGCCACACCGCACCCTGGTCATTATCGAGATGGTTGATGGTTTCCTTTTGTCCGGCTAAAAAATCGAAACTCAATCCGGCTTCCACTGTTATCCGGTCAATGTGATATTGAACAACCAGCGGTAATTCAACATAATTCAATCTGAGTAAATATTGTGGCACTGCCAGCGTTTCATCGGCCTGTTGAGCCGAACCTTTTTGGATATAGGCCAGGTCCATCTGCAGGCTCATCGTTGGCTTCAGCTTTAGGGCCACCCAGCCTCCTGCATAAAAACCAGCCTTATGAAAGCCCGAAAACCCGTCTCCTGCCACCTGCGACACGGTCATTCCTGCTTTTAATCCTCCTTCAAACGACTGAGCATGAACAGTATAAATCACTGCAAGTGAAAATAGAAAAGTAAATATAATCTTCATCTGAGGAGGTTTAGGTTGGACAAACGTACTCAAAAATTTTTCTTGTGATAGTCGAAAGTCTGATTTTCGCGGTAGTTTCGGATGCGGGCAGCAATGTGGAGAAAGATACCCAAGTCATGCTTTTCGAGCCATTTGATGGAATCAGCCACCAGGTTGACGGCAGCAGCCAAATGAAAATAGGCTTCAAAATTGTGCGTCAACAACCATTGAGCAGGCTCAGGCTTGTTGTCAATGGCGCCATCGAGGGCAGCCAAATGAAAATAACCATGCTGCATCAGCCAGTCGAATGCCTCGTGACTTCCTTTCACCGCACTGCTCAGGGCTGCGAGTTCGGCATAACCATTTTGCAACAACCATGTGTGAAAATGCATTTTCTCGCCAAAAGTTTCAGCGAATGCCATCCAAATTTCAACATCGTAATTACTTGTATTCATATACTTTAGGCAAAAACCTCAGCCGGAATGCCAAGCAATCTCACCTGATAGGCAATGCTTTCGAGCTCCGCAACACCCAGCTTCACCAGGTCGTTTGCGGGCGTGTCGCGCTCAATGGCGTAAACCATCACTTTTGATGGCCTGATTTCATTGATCAGTTTCAGCCAGGCTTCAACCTCTTCCGAAGTGGTATTGTCGATGGGCACATGATTGTGTGTTCCGCGTAAAAACAAACTTTGAATGATGAGCTTGCCATCAAAAGCTTTCAGCTGGTGAACATATTCGCTAAGCCTGAATCCCTTAGGGGGTGCATTTATGGCCCGAATGGTGGCTTCGGTGCCTCCGTCAAGTTTCAGGAGGGCATTGTCAACTTTTTTCAGTGCATTCACCACCAATGGCTTATGAAGCATACTGCCGTTGGTGAGCACACTGATGCTGGCATTGGGAGCATATTCATTTCGCAGCTGGAGGGTGAGATCAATGATGCCGGCAAAATCGGGATGGATGGTAGGTTCGCCATTGCCGGCAAAGGTGAGGCTATCGGGTTCCATCGGAGTTCCTTTCAGCTGCATCAGTTTGTTCGAAAGATGCTTTTCAAATTCAGCGGCAGATGGCAGCTGATGATTTTCAGCCAACGAAGATTCCGTCCAACCACATTCGCAATAGATGCAATTAAAACTACAAACTTTTTTATGAGTAGGCAATAAATTGAGACCCAGGGAAACACCCAGCCTTCGGCTGCGAACTGGCCCAAATATCATTTCATCAAAAAGAAAAACCGCCATGATGCTATTATTGTACGACAAAGGTAGCCTTTTTGAATGCTCCCGGCAATGTGCTCATGGGCAATGGACCTGAGGAAATATTCAAAAAAAAGACGCCCGAAACTCACGGGCGTCTTCAACAACCAACCAATTAGATTCCATCTGGCGATGGCAATTCTTTAAGAAAGGATAAGCAAATATAGTCTTTTCAAAGGCTTTTGTCAAGCCTTTTTTAAAATTTGTCAGAACCCAACCGGCGCTCGTAGAAAAAACATATTTTGCTGATATACAGTCTGTTTAAAAACGATCGGCATTCATCACCTTGGTCCAGGCCTGCACAAAATCCTTTACAAATTTTTCCTTGTTATCGTCCTGTGCATAGAACTCGGCATAGGCCCTCAAAACGGAGTTTGACCCAAACAACAGATCCACACGGGTGGCAGTCCATTTCACTGCATTCGTTTTTCGGTCGATCACCTCAAACAGATGGCCGTGGGCAGGCTTCCATTTGTAATCCATGCATGTTAGGTTTACAAAGAAATCATTGGTGAGTTGACCGGGCTTCTCTGTGAAAACACCATGTTTTGCACCGCCAAAGTTGGTGTCGAGCACACGCATGCCGCCAATCAGTGCAGTCATTTCAGGAGCGGTTAAACCCATGAGCTGTGCCCGGTCGAGCAGCATTTCTTCGGGCTGAACTGCATAGTCTTTTTTCAGCCAGTTTCTGAAGCCATCATGCACCGGCTCGAGCACTGCAAACGATTCTGCATCCGTCATTTCGGCGGTGGCATCTCCCCTGCCAGGCATGAATGGTACTTTTACATCAAAGCCTGCTTCTTTTACAGCTTGCTCAACAGCAGCTGTTCCACCCAGCACGATCAGGTCGGCAATGCTCACTTTTTTTGTTAAACCTGCCTGTATTTGAGTCAATGTGTCAAGCACTTTGAGCAAGCGTTGTGGTTCATTGCCTTCCCAGTTGATTTGCGGTTCGAGGCGGATGCGTGCACCGTTTGCTCCTCCGCGGAAGTCGGAACTACGGAAAGTGCGTGCGCTGTCCCATGCGGTATTGATCAGCTCGCTGCGGCTGAGGCCACTGTTGAGCAACTGCGTTTTAAGTGCCTCAACTTCAGCCTCTGAGAGTGTGTAATCAACAGCCGGAATGGGGTCTTGCCAAATGAGGTCTTCTGCCGGAACATCAGGTCCGAGATAGCGGCTCTTTGGTCCGAGGTCGCGGTGCGTAAGCTTGAACCAGGCACGTGCAAAGGCTTCCTCGAAGGCAGCCGGATCAGCATAAAAGCGCTCTGAGATTTTTCGATAGTCAGGATCAATTTTCAGGGCCATATCGGCATCTGTCATGATTGGATTGCGTCGTACTCCGGGAACATGGGCATCGAAGGGCTTGTCTTCTTCCTTGATGTTCACCGGTTCCCACTGCCATGCTCCGGCAGGACTTTTCCTGAGCTCCCAGTCGTAGGTGAGCAGCAGATGGAAATAGCTGTGGTTCCACTTGTTGGGTGTGGTGGTCCAGGCACCTTCCAAACCACTCGACATGGTATGCTCCGAATGGCCTTTTCCATGTGGATTGATCCATCCAAATCCCTGATGCTCAACAGGCGCACCTTCGGGATCGGGGCTGAGCACATCGGCGCTGCCATTGCCATGGGCTTTGCCTACTGTGTGGCCACCGGCAGTGAGTGCCACGGTTTCTTCATCGTTCATGGCCATGCGCTTGAAGGTGGTGCGCATGTCTTTGGCTGTTTTGAGCGGGTCGGGCTTGCCATCAACACCTTCGGGATTTACATAGATGAGTCCCATCTGAACGGCTGCCAATGGGTTTTCGAGCGAGTCGCTGTCGTTGCTGTCGGCATAGCGCGATTTTCCCAGCCAGGTTTTTTCGTTTCCCCAATAGATGTCTTTTTCGGGATGCCAGATGTCTTCGCGGCCACCGCCAAAGCCAAAGGTTTTGAAACCCATTGATTCATAGGCCATATTACCGGCAAGGATAAAAAGGTCGGCCCAAGAAAGCTTGTTTCCATATTTCTTTTTGATGGGCCACAACAGCCTGCGTGCCTTGTCGAGGTTCACATTGTCGGGCCAGCTGTTGAGGGGGGCAAAGCGCTGGTTGCCGGTGTTGCTGCCTCCACGGCCGTCGTCAACGCGATAAGTGCCGGCGCTGTGCCATGCCATCCTGATCATGAGGCCGCCATAATGACCCCAGTCGGCAGGCCACCAATCCTGACTTTCGGTCATGAGGGCTTTCAGGTCGGATTTCACCGCCTCCAAATCGAGTTCCTGAAAGGCTTTGCGGTAGTCGAATCCCGCGTCATTGGGGTTAGTTTTAACATCATGCTGGTGCAGGATGTCGAGGTTCAGAGCGTTGGGCCACCATGCAGTGACCGACTGACTTGTTGCCGTGTTTGCGCCATGCATCACCGGGCATTTTCCTTTTTTTTGGTTTTCCATTTTTT
>CAZBMR010000109.1:0-7050 GCA_964492695.1 uncultured Lentimicrobiaceae bacterium | reverse complement strand
ACTTATTAGCTCAGAATTTCTTCCAGCGTTATGTAATCACCAACACGACCTGTCATCTTTTCGGCATCCGTATTCACTGGTAGCGTACGCTTACCAGGGCGCCAGCCAGCAGGGCAAACCTCGCCTGTTTTCGTTGCGTATTGCCATGCTTCAACCTGGCGAATGAACTCGTGGACATTTCGACCCACCGAATCAGCCTGGACTTCCTGCGCAACGCAGATACCGTCCGGATTAAAGAGAAAGCGTCCACGAAGAGCCACACCTTCTTCTTCAATGAGTACGCCAAACTTTGAGCTAACTTCTTTTGTCGAGTCAGCACCAATGGTCAGCTTTAGCCCCTCAAGAATTGGTTCGGTCTCGACAAATCGTTTGTGTGAGAACTTTGAGTCGACTGAAACTGCAAGGATCTCCACCCCCATTTTCTTGAACACATCATAGTTAGCGTTCATCGCTGCGATCTCTGTAGGGCAGACAAATGTGAAGTCCGCTGGGTAAAAACAGATCACTGCCCACTTGCCCTTGTAATCGTCGCTAGACACCTCGGTGTAATGGCCTGTACTTGCATCATAGGCCTCCATGGTGAATTTCGGCATTTCGCGTCGTACCATTGTTGAACTCATGCTTTTTTGCTCCGTTGTATGTTGAATGTTGCTGTGTGTGTCCGCCTGATTCGCGGGCTTACGTGGCTTAATCTTTGTGTCGCAACTCATAATTCCTCTTGATTGAATTTTTAGCATCACCGATCTGACGCTTTACAAAATCATATATCAACATATCGGCATAAACCCAGACAATTCTTTTTATCGAGCTTATAGTCTGTCTCTATGCCTTTGAGTGGGACTCATTCAAAATACATCTTTGGCTTATCAAGCTTGTAACCCCACGGAAGACCCGAGTTTTTCCAACCATTGACTAGGCGCCAGTTCTTCTTGGGACCATCTTTAATCGTCTCGCCTTCAAACCCATCGGTAACGACATAGACTTGCTTGTAACCCTTACCATCCAGTGCTTTGGCGCTTGGCGCACCGCGCTCACCGCCTGATCTGCACATTAGTACGACCTTGTCATCTTTGCTCAGCCCGCGTTCAGAGAGCGCCTTTGAAATTTTCGATTCAAAGTCCTTGTTAGCCTCCATGGCGTAGACATTCTTCTTGTCGTTCCATTTGTGCGGATTACTGATCAAATAAGGAATGTTGATATCAACCGTATTGGTAAATCCGGTAAACATGATTTCAATCGGGTCGCGTACATCAACAAACAGTATTTTATGTCCGTCAGCGCCGGTTTTCATCTCATAGGCTTCTTTGGAATCAACATAGAGTCCCCAAGAAGTTTGTCGATCTGGGTTTTCAGGTGTTGGTGCTGCTATTGACGTTATCGAAACAGAAAGCAGCATCGCAGTCATTGCAAGTTTGCAAATGGTCATCGGTATATCCTTTAGTCATTATGTGTGTAACGTGATCTATCAGAAGCTGAAAACCTTACGATTTGGTTCCGTCATCTGCTTTGCCATATCATCAGGTTTAGCGGGTGTTACACCCTCTTTCAGGCTGTCTGGTTTGTTGCCGCTGTTTGGAATGTAAAGTGCGCAGACAGCAACTTTTGCGCCCTTCTTCATAGCGCCATCAAGCATTTGTGATGGGGTGGCATTGGCAGGTTTGAGTAATTGGCCCCCACTAGATTTCAAAGCCATGTCGCCTGCTTTGTCACAAAGAAGGATGTTGACACTATCGCCTTGCTCTAGCATCTTGTTGGCCAAGACCATGGACATGCCTTGAGTCATTGTGCTTTCAGAATTCACAATGATCATCACGTTGGCTTTATCTGCGAAAGCGTTGAATGAGGCTAGTACCAGCGTTGCAGCAATGATTGATTTTTTCATGAGGATCCCCCTTTTGGGTGTGTTAAAAATAATAGAGATGAATAAGAGAAAGAGTTAATGTAATGAAGCAAGCGGTGCCAGAGAAGATCATGGCGAACACACTTGACCTTGGAATAAATCCAACGCCTCGAATAAATCCGCTGGCCATGGCCCAAAAGAGTAGGTAAGACGCAACCTTATTTACCGACCCATCTTGTTTAACAAGAATGTTTGGATAGATGCTGAGAAGCAACATGATCCCGATCGCGCATAGCAAGGGAATCCAGGCAATGGCCGCCCCCTTATGAGATTCTGGGCTGTCCATGCTGCGATTCTTTAAACCGGTCAGGTCTCGTCAATGCCAGTTTTCTTGCCTCTGCATTCTCCATCCACATGGCGTTAAGAATGGCGACCAGAACGGCGAATCCAACACCAAGTACCCAGGCGAAATACCACATAATGTCGATCCTTTCGTGATCAATGTTTCTGTTGTTCTTTTGCCAGATAATTCACTAATGCATTATCTGGCGTGTCGTCATCTGTTGACAGGTGTGTCGTGACTCCAACCTTGAGCAATTTCATTTTTAGAGAATCACCTAGATTGGCAGTGATCAGGACATTAATGCCCGACAGCTTCGCAGGAAGTTGTGAGGTCATAGAATGCAGTGTTTCATCTATCTCCAACTCGATGAACTGCTTATTCATATCTGCACTGCCTTTCGGAAGCTCGTACACCCAGAACTTCCTGCATCGCCCGGCATGGGCTGTGACTGAGCCAATATTTTGACTAGTAACTGCGATTTTCATATGGATCAATAGCGCTCAATAGGCCGAGTGATCGTTTTCTTTAATGTAAGCCAGCGTAACCTTGCCGGACATGACCTTGTATGCCCAGCTGGTGTAAAGAATGATAATGGGCATAAATATCAAGGTCGCGACCAGCATGATCCCGAGGGTCAGGTGACTCGACACACTGTCCCAGACCGTTAGACTCGAACCAAAATCGGTAGACGAGGGCATGACAAACGGGAACATTGAGGCCCCAGCAGTTCCGATGACACCAATGATCGCCAGTGACGAAGCAACAAAGCCCAAAAGATTTTTGCCTCGACTTATCAAATGCATGGCCATCGGGACCGTCGCATAGACGACGAGTGGTAAGAGCATCGTCAGTGGATAGCGCTGATAATTGGTAAGCCATGCGCCAGTTTCACGTACAACGCTTTTGCCCAGTGGGTTCGGAAGTGCGTTGGTGTTAACCGTGGACTCGATCACATAACCAGGGATAGCCTGCCATAACCAGATACCCGCAATGGTAAAGGTTAGGATAAGGAGGGAACCGAAGATATATACGGATTTATGGGCGCGAGCGCCAACGGCACCTTCGGTGCGCAGAGAGAGATAGACGGCACCATGAAACGTGATCATGGTAGATGAAACAAGGCCGCAGAGAAGGGCGAACGGGTTGAGTAGTTCCCAGAAGCTTCCTGTGTAGTATGAGGCCAGGTTATTATCGAAATAAAATGGAACACCCTGAAATAGGTTGCCAAATGCCACACCAAAAATCAGGGGTGGTACGGCACCACCAACGAAAAGACCCCAGTCCCAGATGCTGCGCCAGGTCGGATTGTTGATTTTACTGCGATAGTCAAAGCCGACCGGGCGGAAGAAGAGAGCCCAGAGCACTGCAAGCATAGCCCAGTAAAATCCGGAGAAAGCCGTTGCGTAAACTAGTGGCCACGCTGCAAAAATGGCACCGCCCCCCGTGATAAACCAAACCTGATTGCCGTCCCAGTGCGGGCCGACGGTATTAATAACAACACGGCGCTCGTCATCGGTTTTGCCGATGAAAGGGAGTAGCGTACCAACACCCATGTCATGACCATCCATGATGGCGAAACCGACCAGCAGTACGCCCACAAGGAGCCACCAGATTAGTTTTAATGTTGCATAGTCAAACATGATGTATTCCCTCAGGCATGTGTCGTGTGGGCAACTTCGTTGTCATAGCGGCCGGTGCCAAGGCTGCCCGGCCCCTGTCGAGCAAAGCGCACCATGAGGTACATTTCTACGATTAGCAGCAGAGTATAGAAACCGATAAAGCCGGCCAGGGAGCCATAGAGACTCTCTACAGTCAATGTGGAAACTGACATATGGGTTGGGAGCACGCCGTAGATGGTCCAGGGCTGCCGGCCATATTCAGCCACAAACCATCCAAGCTCAGCGGCAATCCACGGCGCTGGTAAAAACCACAGGGCCCATCGGAGTAGCCATGGCTTCTGGTCGAAATTGCCTTTAACCGAATACCACGCAGCCAAGGCAAATAGAAGTAGCATGGCAAAGCCTAAACCCACCATAATTCGGAACGACCAGAACATTGGTGTGACTTTAGGAATTGTGCTCCGGGCTGCTATATCGATCATGTCTGGCGTAGCATCTTTGACATTGTTGGTGTATTTGCGTAGAAGTAGTCCGAACCCTAAGTCTTCTTTGTGTGATTCAAATAATGCTTTGGTCTCTGGGTTGCTGTCATTCTTGCGTAGTGCCTCAAGTGCTGTCACAGCCTTGATGCCAGAGAGAATACGTTCACGATTTTTGGCAACAATTTCTTTAATGCCCGGAATTTCTTTATCGAGTGAGCGTGTGCCGATCAGACCCATCAGATAAGGTATTTCCAATGCATAGTCGTTACGCATCTCATTTTCGTTAGGTATGGCAATCAAATTAAAGCCAGCTGGTGCGGGCTCTGTTTCCCACATGGCTTCCATGGCGGCCAGTTTTGTTTGTTGAGCCTCGCCGACGGTATAGCCAGATTCATCACCTAAAACGATGGTTGAGAGTATTGATGCTAGACCAAAAGCGGCAGCGATATTGAAGCTTCGGCGCGCGAATTCGATATTTCGCTTTTTGAGGAGGTACCATGAGGAGATTGATAAGACAAACATTGAGCCAGTAACATATCCAGCTGACACAGTATGAACGAACTTGGCCTGGGCATCAGGGTTGAAAAGTACGGCAACGAAATCTACCATCTCCATACGCATGGTGATGTAACTGAACTCTGAACCCAGTGGATTCTGCATCCAGCCATTGGCGATCAGGATCCAGAGGGCAGAAAGATTGGTTCCAACCGCCATGAGTGACGTGACGAGCAAGTGTTGCTGGCGCGAAAGACGGTCCCAGCCAAAGAAGAAGAGGCCGATGAAGGTCGACTCCAGAAAGAAGGCCATCAAGCCTTCAATGGCTAGTGGGGCACCGAAGATATCACCCACATAATGTGAGTAGTAGGCCCAGTTAGTGCCAAACTGAAATTCCATCGTGATGCCAGTAGTGACGCCCAGGGCAAAATTGATACCAAAGAGTTTGCCCCAGAATCTAGTCATGTCTTTATAGATGGTTTTACCAGTCATCACATAGACACTTTCCATGATGACGAGAATCCAGACCATGCCGAGCGTTAAAGGCACAAATAAAAAGTGGTACAACGCGGTGGCTGCAAACTGCAGCCTGGATAAGTCGACAAGTTGTTCGCTAATCACAATACTTCTCCTGATCCTGAATGCTTGGTGGCTGTTTGGGTGGTGTGTAAGGCGTTTTCAGGGGTTACTCCCATGTGTTGGTCTTTGAAAAAAAACCACCAGATCGCAACAAGAACGAGTGCCTTAATGATCACGATCAGAACAAGCTCATTTCTGAGTTTGATGTCTGGTTGTTTAGGTTTCCTTTTCATGGTCATTTCTGAGCAAATACTGTGCCAACAATGAAAAAATTTATAACCAGCTGATAATAATGAGAAAAAATTTTCTGAATATCTGGATATCGTTTATCTTAGAGTTTTCTTGCCATTTTTTGGCAGTAATCGGCATAAAGTGACAGAATAGAGACATGAAAGAAATACGTATTCCGGGGTTGTTGGAACAGATCATCTCCAGCCTCCAAGAGCCGCACGTTTTGATTGATCAGAACTACGTAGTTCGCTATGCGAACGAGGCGTATCTCGATCTTCACAAGAAGGGCAAAGACTCAGGTCTTGTGGGAAAGAGGTGCTATGAAATTTCTCACGGTTACGAACTTCCCTGCGACCAATCTGGCGAGAGCTGCCCTTTATCGCTTAGTAGGGAGTCAGGCTCAACCGAACGTGTTGTGCATATCCATAAGCGTTCTGGAAGCGAAACATATGAAACCATTGAGCTGACCCCGCTAAAAAATCGCGACGGTAAAGTGGCTTACTTTCTTGAACGTATTCTGCCACTGCATCATTCAAAACCTTCGAGTGATCAACAAGCAATGATCGGCCGCGCACCGGTCTTTATGGCGATGCTTGATCAATTGCAACGCGTGGCACCAACCGGAGCGACGGTGCTCATTCAGGGTGAGTCAGGTACCGGTAAAGAATTGGTCGCACGCGCTCTACATGATTCTAGTAAGCGTTCCCTGAAGCCCTTTGTAACCGTTGATTGCACCGGCCTGCCTGAAACGTTGATTGAAAGCGAGCTGTTCGGACATGAAAAGGGCGCATTTACGGGTGCCCATGCCTTGAAGCGCGGACTTGTGGAAGAGGCTGATGGTGGTACGTTGTTCTTAGATGAAATTGGCGATATTCCCCTTGGGCTCCAGGCAAAACTATTACGATTTCTGGAATCCGGAATGTACCGCCGGGTCGGTTCTAACCAGTTGCTTCATGCCGATGTTCGACTGGTTTCCGCCACACATCGCAGCTTAAAAAATATGGTCGCGGCGGGGCAATTTAGAAATGACCTGTACTACCGGATCAGTACCTTTCCCGTATGGGTTCCACGTCTTGCTGACCGGAAGGAAGATCTGCCATTACTCGTTACATCTCTTCTCAAACGCCTATCGAAAGGGGGAATTTATAAAGTCAGTGAAAGCGCTTTAAAAGTTCTAAGGTCATATGATTTTCCCGGAAATATCCGAGAGCTCAAGAATATTCTTGAGCGTGCGTCTATACTGTGCGATAATCGGACGATTAAACCTTGCCATCTACCGCATGAACTCTCCGAAGTTCCGGTGGTGTCCGGAGTGCCAGAGTACGGTCACGGTATGGAGCCGCAGCAACTGGTTCCTGATGTGGAATCCCTTTTGGCAGCTGGTTTAACCCGTAGGGAGATTGCTAAAAAAATGGGTATCAGCGAACGAACGATCTACCGGATTCTCAATGCGTTGAAGTA
>CAZBMR010000108.1:0-7155 GCA_964492695.1 uncultured Lentimicrobiaceae bacterium | reverse complement strand
CTGATGGCACAGCGCCACCGAGTTGGGTCCTGCCGATGGCACACCGACCACTACGGGCGGCAACACCTTGGCGGAAGAAGAAAGAGGAACTACCCCGACCTGGCGCAACTTGGTGTTGAGCGGTGTAATCGACAAGATCACGCAGGGACGTGCTACGCCCTGCTGTTCACTTCCCTTGGTGGGCTCCAGATTGACTCGATAAATTTGGCCGCGCTTGTACTCCATCACCGGCATCACTCAAGCCGCGTCATCAAGGCCGTCAGCGACGGTGACATTCCACAGGGCGTCGTCTTCACGGCACTGCGCAAACTCGGGATCATTCATGAACGCCTCTGCCACCCGTTCCAACTCTGCCTCGCGGTCAGCCAGAGCCTGCTTCATCAATTCCTCCATCACACGGCTGCGCTCTCCGTGGGGCACCAGCGCGTTGAAGCGCTGCAGCAAGGGTGCAGAAAACGTATACGACGCGCGAAGGGTGGTGGCTGCCATGGTGGAACTTTCGCTCAGATGTATGCAGTAATACTGTGAACTACGTCCAGTCTATCGCTGACTACAGCCCTGGGTCAAGCGCAGCGCCCTATTGGTGAACCTCTTTTATCGACAGTAAAGCGCGACCATACCTACTCCTGTGGGCTCGGCGTTCAAGCGTTACAGTCTGTTCGACGAGTCACTTATTGCTTTGCGTGATGCACTTCGCCCCAGAACTTCATGCGTCCGTCCACCGCGCAGCCGAACTGATTGACCAGGCCGATGCCCTGGTAATAGCGGCCGGTGCCGGTATGGGCGTGGATTCCGGTTTGCCGGATTTTCGGGGTGCGGAGGGTTTCTGGAGCGCCTACCCGGCCTTGCGTTCGCTGAATCTGGATTTTTATTCCATCGCTTCTCCCAGAACGTTTCACACCGACCCAGCTTTGGCCTGGGGCTTTTATGGCCATCGACTGAATCTTTACCGCAAGACGCAACCCCATGCTGGATTCGGCATCCTCCAGCGTTGGGGGCGTTGTATGGAGCATGGTTACACGGTGTTCACCAGCAACGTGGATGGTCAGTTCCAGCGGGCAGGGTTCGATCCCGGTTTGATCCATGAGTGCCACGGATCCATTCACCACCTGCAGTGCCTGCATGGCTGCACGGATGACATCTGGTCTGCCGAAGCCTTCGACCCAGACGTTGACATGGATACCTGCCGCTTGCGCAACAAAGCGCCAACCTGCCCGCACTGCACAAGCTTGGCACGGCCCAATATCCTCATGTTTGGCGACATGGGCTGGCTGGAAGACAGAACCGCTGGGCAGCAGGCCATTCAAAGCCGTTGGCTGCACACTGTCGAGCGGCCCGTGGTCATTGAACTGGGTGCCGGAACTGCCGTGCCTTCCGTGCGGCATTTCACGGAATTTGTGAACAGACATGCCGGCGGCAGAATGATCCGGATCAATCCGCGGGAGGCGCAAGTTCATTCACCGCATGACGTGAGTTTGCCCGTGGGTGCTTTGCAGGGGCTTTCCTGGGTTGATCAAGTGTTGACCGGCGAGGCGTGACACCCAAAATAGCCTTAACCGGATCAACGGACAGCGCCCCAGACAGCAGTATCAGACCAGGGTTTTGACCGCCTTGCGCACCTGCTCCACAGCTGACTCCAGACCCTTGAGCTCGCCCTTGTCCGCCAGCTCCAGAATCTTCCTGGCTGACAGCGGCCCGAGGTCCACCCCCTTGGACCGCGCCGCGAACTGGAAGCCCTGAATCATGCGGCCCATCGCTCGCTTCTTGCCAGCCAATTCCTCCGTCTCGCCCGACTCCTCGGTCTCACTCGCTTCGGCGGATTGCTCCCGGCGTTTGCGCCACTGGCTGTTGATCCAGTCCTGCTGCTCCTGCGCGTCCAGACCGTACGGCATCTCCTCTTCGGGCTGCGATGCCTGCTGCGACGGTTTGCCGCGCAATATGACGAAGCCCGGCGAGTTCGCGTACTCCTTCTCGATCTCCGGGTCGAATCCCTGGTAGGTGACTTTCATAGTTGTCCTTTTTTAACAAGTTCGGATCGCACTGGACCGTGCGATCGTTATGTTTCCAGGGTTCACAGACATACCCCAAGCTACTGCAACAGAACCAGCTGTGGTACCGCATCCGCACCGACCCAGACAAAGGCGTTCTGTTCAAAGTCACTCGCCAGCCGCTTGGCAGCAGCCAGATCCAGCCCCAGGATCAGAAAGCTTTCCTCTCCTGGCCAGTTCCCAACCGTCCCTTGCCCAATGCCTGGCCAGTAGGGCAGGCTGCGTTGCTTCAAAACTTTTTGCAAGGCGACCTGACGCGATTGGTTTTCCGCATCGGAAAGGCTCTTGCCCAACGGATTCCAGGCCGTGATGTAGGCCGCAGATTTCACTGAGAACTGTTTCATCAGAGACAACAGGTCACTTTGTTTTGCACCGATGCGCAGGGTGAATCCTGCTTGATCATCTGATGGATACACCCGGTATTCGGTGGCCCGGTAGGCGGCCAGCAAACCTTCGGGCAAGGTGGTTTCGGTCAAGGCGTGAGGCATGTTTTGGGTCGGCGGCGAATCACGTTCATGGTGCGGACTTCTTTGTGGGCAAAGTGGCATGGGCCTGGTACAGCTGGGTCAGCACCGCCCGCATGTCTCGGTCCAGAAACCCCCAGGCCTGCGCTGCCACCTCCGTCGGTACCCCAAAGCGTGCCTCTGCCACTGCCCCGGCGATGGCCGCAATGGTGTCGCTGTCGCCGCCAATGGACACCGCGTTTCGTACCGCGTCTTCGTAGCAGACCGCCTCCAGTGCACACACCAGCGCTTGCGGCACCGAAAGATGCGCCGCCTCGGAGTGGCGGTAACCCGGCCGGATGGCATCCACCGTGGTCGCCAGGTCGTACCCGAACCGTTCGGACACCTGGTCACGAATGCTCTGTGCTGTCTGGCCCTGCAATGCCCACCAGACGGCTGCCGCGGTGGCCTGCGCACCCCGCAAACCTTCCGGGTGATTGTGCGTGATGGCGGTAACAGCGTAGGACAGTTCCATGGCCTCCTCCAGGCTGCGGGCCAACAGTGCAGCAGGAGCCACCCGCATGGCGCCCCCGTTGCCCCAGGAGCCATAGGGCTGTGGGTTCTCCGCTACCAGCCAGAACGCAAACCGCTGTCCCCACCCACCCACATGCTCATAGCGCTGTCCCCAGTCCTGCAAGGCATGGACCGGGTCACGGTCATTGAGCAAGGCATCGGCGACCGCCACGATGCACACGGTGTCATCGGTAAACCGCGCCTGCGCGTGAAACAAGGGGGCAAAGTCCTTGCGCTTGAGGTTGCGCTTCTCGTACACCGAACCAATGATGTCGCCTGCAATGGCACCCAGCATGCTGCTCTCCTGGTTTTCTGGCCGCTCAGGCCGTTTCGGTGATCGAACGCTGCAAAACGTCCACAAGGGTGCCCAGTTGCCCGCGACTGAGGGTGAGGTTGAGGGCAACCTGCTTGTCGTGCGGGCGGCGGGCATCGTCCCATTGGGTGGTGATGCAGACATTGAACTGCTCGGCCAGCGCCTGCACTGGGGCACAGCTCACATCGTAGTGAAAGCCGCCGGCGGAAAGAAAACGTGCGGTGTGGGTGGTCATGGTCAGGGTTCCTTGTAAAGTTTGAAGAGGTGCTTGGGTCAAATCAACAGGGTCGTCAGGTGGTCTGACAGGGCGCTGCGTATCGCGCTGGCTACCAAGCCAAAGGCGGCAGAAACCCTGGCATTTGATTCATCCATGTACAGGTCGCGCCTGACCTCGACCATGAGGGACGCTACCCTTGGGTCGGAACGAAAGAACTTCGCGGGCACCAGTGCTCCGGAGAACGGGGCATTGATACCCACATCAAAGCCAGCCTTGCGTAAAGACACGGCCAAGGCATCCACCAGTTCTGGGGGCGTGTGAAAACCATCCGTACCCAGGCAAATGCCAGGCCGCTCTTTGCGCTGGTCTCGCTCGTATGGCAGCGGTTTCGCTGGAAAACTATGCGCGTCAACGATGAGTGCCCGCCCATGCCTGTCCAGCATGTGTTGCACCCGGTTTTGCAGGCGCAAATGATGGGGCCTGTACCATCCATCGAGCAGGGCTTGCCGCTCTGATGCGGTTGGAGGCTTGCGCAGGGGACGACCATCATGGGTTCGCGTATAGATTGCACCCATTCCGATTGCTGCCATGACTTCCTGGTCATCGTCTTCAAAGCGTTCTACATCCACCACAAGGCGGCTGACAGATGCCCGGACCACTTGTTCAGGGGGCACGCCTTCGGTAAAAAGTGCTGCGGTGTGGTGGTCTGTCATCCTCAGAAGTTCATGCTCCAGTTCATCGTCGGTCAGCAGCAGTTGAGCGCGAACCTCTGCAGGAATGAGCGTCGAATCATGCGGAACATGAAAAACGCTCCAGGCAGGCAGGCCGCACGGGCTCTTGGGGGCGTCAGACAAATTTCACCTCCAGGGCGATGCCACGCGCACGGCATTGGTCCACCAGCCATTGGCCTGCCTCTTCATCCCTGATGAAAACGGTCTGCTTGGCACCATCGGCCGTGGACTGGTCGATCTGCACGCCTTGCGCACCCCCATTGCCATCCCTGTCGGTTTCAAACAGGTTCAAGGAGCGGATGAAATCGAAAGCCTTGACGGCGCTGCTCTTGTAGTTGTCGTAGTAGGAGGTGATTTGGTTGTAGTACCTGTCAAAAGCATGGCTGCCGACCCTGTCCTTGAGTTCTTTGCGCGTGATCCCATAGTTGTCGTCGAGCCATTGGCCCAGCGGCTTGTGTTGGTCGAGATCTTCGCCCAGGATGTCCACCAGCAACTCTCGCCAGGTGATGTCTGAAACGCCACTGAAAAGGTCTTCCATGGTCTCGTTCAGAGTGGCTTCGTTGCCGTATTCCTGATTGACGTAGAGAACGTGTTTTTTGGTTTGCTTTTTCATGTCGGAGCCTCCTTCTGTCGTTCACTTGTCGCAGCCTGGGTATTTGCCAGTCCGCTTAACGCTGTAGGGGGATGGCACTGCACACATGTCCATGCGCTGGATAGAGGAGCCCTGGGTCTTGATGAGCACCACGGCCACCAGGTTGTCCGCATCACCGTCGGCAAGTACCACGCAAGGGCGCTGGTGCGAGGCATCGAGGTACCCTACTTCGGCCCAGATGGGATGGCCTGACTTTTGCACCGTCTCCAGTTTGGCGGTGATGTAGTCCAGGTAGGCTTGCTTGCCCACCATTTCTTTGAACACCCACTGGGATGCATAGCGGAAATCATCGGCCAACAGGGGCTCAATGTGCGCAGCCGAACCCGTGTTCATCATGGCCGCATAGGCCCGCACGGCAAGGTCTTCAGACAGGTGTGATGAAGTTTGTGGCGTTGTCATGATCGGCCTCACTCGGTGGTTTCGAGAACATTGGCCTGCGCCTTGCAGGCCACTGCTGGAATCGCATCGTCAGCTTGTCCAGGACGGATGGGCAACAGCCATGCATCGGGATGCGAAACATTGCTTTGCCAGGTCAGCCATTCCAGCGTGATGCTTGCGTCGGTCTCACACACGTGCCACTGGGCATGACGGTCGATCTGTTGGATCCTCCAGGTGACCATGCCGGGATAACAGGAACTGCTACCGGGTCCCCGGACTTCCACCAGGCGACCGACGTTGGCTTCACACCCCGGGTTGTCGCGCAGGATGATGGCGATATCGCCGTTTTTGCAGCGCGTGGTCATGCCTGGCCCCTGCGAAACACCACGGGATCACGCCATTCGCTTTGCAGCGGCAGATTGGCCAGTGGCACCTGGCGGCGCTGATGCCTGGCAAGAACTTGAACAGAAGCGCGTTCGAATTTGAACGGCGAGGGTTGGTTCGCAACGGCGCCAAGACGGAACTTAGCCAGCTCAATCATGAGCATCTCCTTGTTTAGCCGCATTGGATGAAAGCATCGGGGGCGGCAAGTCGGGATAAATCCCCCCAGTCGGTTTGTCAGATGACAGGTTGACCAGACCCAGAAACGCAAAAGCCCTCACGAGGAGGGCTGACGCTTTGCCGGCTTGGTTGCCTCGAAAGGCCACATCGCACTAGGCAAACCACCTTGCCCCGGAAGGCAGGTTGGCGAGAGCGTCAGCTCTGCTCGAAATGTGTTTTCATCCTAACACACAAGATTTCCTCGTCAACCATCGCAACGTGCAAATCACATCATCCACTGCTTCCAAATCGGTCACCTATCACGGCAAAGCCCGAAGACGCCTCTGGTCATCCCTGACCCCACCTGGACACCCTCAGCCCTATAGTCGCAAGCGTATGTCCAGGCGCACCCTTGTGCCGAAATTCCCCTCATTTATCCGTACCTGCTTCCCATGTGGCCCTTTTTGAAACAACGCAAAACCTCGCCTGAAGAGGACACTCCTGCACGCCGTACACTCGGGTTTTCGCAACTGCTGGAAGGTATAGGGGACTTCCAGGACCTCGGTCACCATGACACGGCTCTCAAATTCTGGTTACCAGAACCCGCCCGGGAAGCCCTGCAGGAGCTGGCCGAGCGTCAGGATGAGTCCATGAGCGAGCTGCTGCGCCAGTTCCTGGCCCAGCACACCTACGGGGTTTACACTTTCCAGCTGATGAACGACCGCTACCCGGGCTTGTTCAAGGTGGGGCTGCCGCAGCCGCACGAAGGCATCCGGTTTTCTCGCAGGCGTTTCAATGAAGAGGATGGCAAGAAGCGCATCGACACCTACTGGGTCCCTGAGCTGGGAAAAAATGTCATGTCGATCAAGCTGTGGCTGCCCAAACGCCTGCGCGATGACCTGCAGGTCCTGGCTGAGCACACGGGCATCCGCTTGTCGCAGTACGTCCGGGAGATCGTGATCTCACGCCTGCTCGGACATGGCACCTTGCCCAAGCGCCCGGAGATGCTGGCGGCCCACCCCCTGGCCAGCGCCGAAGCCTGGGAAGCCGGAGAAACGATTGCGATGCGCCAGGTCAGCGCAGAGGAATACGCAAAGCACGGCGATGGTGAGGTTCAGACCGAATGGGTGCCGGACGACGGTGCACCTGTCTGAATTCCAACCCTGAGGTCAATTGCAAAAGGTAGTGTTGCCAAGCTGCTGACAACTCTGGGTGTTGCCCCTGCCATCGTGGATGAAGGTGCTGTTACCGATGCGCTGG
>CAZBMR010000107.1:0-7237 GCA_964492695.1 uncultured Lentimicrobiaceae bacterium | reverse complement strand
TTAGAGGCAAGGCTGAATGATGCCAATCAGCTTGTCGGTCGATTCCTTGCTCATGGTTGACCACATCTGGAAGACAGCGCCACCGGTCTTGGCATTCTTCGCATCGATCACGAAATCCGTATTGGTTCCGAACAACGTTTTCGATTGGGCGATCGCCGTATAACCGTTCTCATAACTGCTCACAGCCACGGCTTGCTGAGTACTTTTCTGCCAGTTGTTGGCCACACAGTTCACTGCCTGACTCGCGTTGTTCTTCAGGCTCGAGGCCGCAAAAGTCACATCGTGACCGCGCAGATCGCTGGGCGAGGCACATGCCGTCAGAGCACCAGCCATCGCAATAAACATCATCGATTTGAGTTTCATCTTGAGTCCTTGTATTGATCGTTATGTTGAAAGGCTTGAACGATTTAGTAGACACGTTTTCCGTTAACCCAGGTTTCCTGAACCTTGATCTCAGAAATTTTCGCAGGCGCCGTGGTCCGAGGATTCTGATCCAGAATAACTAGATCCGCCCATTTACCGGGTTCGAGGCTACCGACTTTATCTTCTGAAAACAACGCATAAGCCGCATCCAGCGTCACCGCCTTGATTGCCCGATCTACGGCGACACGCTGTTGCTGTCCCAGCACTTTTCGCGGTGGCGTCTGCCAGAGGCGAGAAGCACCGGTCGAAATGTACTGCAATGGATAGTAGGGCGAAACTGGCGAATCACTATGGAACGAGAAACGAACGCCGCGTTTCGTCAGCGAGCCAGTTGGGTCAATCCGGTCAGCCCGCTCATGCCCCAGGACATGATCATGAAAGATTTCGCCCCAGAATCCGACGTGGCCGATGGTCATACTCGGCGTCACACCCAGTTTCTGCGCCAATGCGACTTCCTTCTCGGTCGTCACCGTGAAATGCTCGATTCTCATCCGGCGTTTGGCCGGATCCTGCTCGTTTTCCAGCAGTCGCCCATAAAGACCGAGCACCTGGCCAACAGCACGATCGCCGTTCGCATGAACAGAGATCTGCCAGCCTTGATCAAAGTAAGGCTTGGCAGTGCTGTAGAACTTCTCGTCTTCCCAATCGAGCGCACCACGGTGCGTCGTGCCTTTCGGATAGCTATAGGGTTTATTCAGCGCCGCCGTCAACCCTTGTGTCGAGCCATCCGCAATATACTTCACGCCCACCATACGGAACATATCGTTACCTTCATTGGGCTTGACCATCGATACGCCTTCCTTAAGCGAGGTTCCCCAATAATAGGCCCGCACACGAATCGGAAAGCCCGGCTGGCTGCTTAGTTCCTTAACCATTGCATACTCGGCATCCACAGGCATTACGGCGCCCAGGCCCATTTCCGATGAGGTTGTGATACCCGTTGCCGACATATTCTTCACGGTCTTCATATACGCATCGACAACTGCCTTCTGAGAGGGCGGCGTCATTTTCTTGGCAAAGGCATAATATGAAGACTGCTCATTCAAGACACCCGTCAGCTTTCCCTGGGCGTCGCGAACATAGACGCCGCCATTACCAGGATTCGGTGTGTTTTCGTTGATACCGGCCATTTCCAATGCCTTGTGATTCACATAAGCAATATGGCCCGACTGATTCACGATAAAAATCGGATTGGTGGTCGATACCTTATCAAGCAGATCTGCATTCAACTCCGCCATGAATGGCGTCGTACGCGACGGATCAACGCCAAAACCAATGATCCAGGCATCGTCAGGGACCGTTTTTTTATAGGCGCGTATCTTATCCAGGATCGTATCGATCGAGTCGTAAGGCAAGTTGAAATTCGACAAATTCAACGCCACGTTCTCGGTGAGTGCCGTCAAAGAGATATGCAGGTGTGGCTCGACAAAGCCCGGCATCAATGTCCGGCCTTTAAGGTCAACCAGCTGCGTGTTGCTGCCGACGTAGTCTTGCAGAATGCTAGCCTGGTTACCCACGGCCAGAATATTGCCGTCTTTAATGGCGAGCCCGGTCACTTGCGGCTCTTTTTCGTTAACCGTCACGATGGTGCCGCCGTAGAAAACGGTGTCCGCGGGCGTCGAACTAGAAGCGAATGCGTTGAACGACACCAAGGATGCGATCGCAGTCGCAACGAGCGTTGTACGATGTTTCATGAAGAGATCCTTTGCAAGTGTTGTAGTTGTACAGCTACTTCGAGAAAACAAAAGTGATACTGGCCCGTGCGCCCCAGCCCTGCGCGCCGCCTGGCATGCTCGTCACGTTATAACGCGCGCCGACCATATAAGAGATGGGCAATCCATTGGTCACGACCAGCTTGGAAAGCTGTGCATTGACCGGATTCTGAGTACGATGCGCATCGTAGTTGTAAACCGACTGCGTGTTGACCGAGAACGTCCAGGCATTACTGGTAACGTAGGTCACAAACGGTTGCCAGTACAAATTATTCTGCGTTCCTGAAATGGCACTTCCACCCAGATTCCAGGAATTGAAGGCCAGCACCCCATAGGTCCATGGCCCTGTACGGTCCAGCACAACGCCGGTAACACCCCCGCCCGTCTGTTGCGAGCCGAAACGACCACTCGCCCCGGCGGGTGACGCCAGGTAGGGGCCCACACCCCAGATCAGCGAAGACCCGGTATTGGGCGCATAAAAGGTTTCCAACTGCACACCCTGCATACCCGTGCCGGAAAACCCATTCACATTGCTTTGCATTTCAGCGGTCACAATCGGCCGGAAGATCAGGTTGTCACCACCAGACAAACCCACCGGGATGACCGGTTGCACCAGAAGCGTCTGGTCATGTCCCTGGCCATTCTTGCCGGTTTTCTGATCCCAGTTCCACTGGAAGGGGACTGAAATCATGTTGGCAATCGGGTTGGCCAACTTTTTGGCAATCTCAGCCTTGCTCTCAGCATCGCTAGGCGTGGCATTTGACTCTGGGCTGCCCTCTTGCGCGTAAAGATTGGAACTACATAAACCTATGACAGCCGTTATGGCCCAAGTCCAAAAGAGATTTTTACGACTCATCTTATTTCCCTTTAGAACCTAAACGTGGCTGCGAGCGCAGGACCAGACATGTTGACGTACGAAGACACCTTGCCGTTGCTCAAACTGTAATAAAGATTGTTGTAGTACAAGGCGAGATCCACATCCTTGAAGGCGTAACCAATGCCCACTGCTTGTTGTGAGGTAAATTTGGCCACCGAACTACCGCCGCCCGCATCCAGATAAAAGGGAACGTAGAAACTGCTTTCGCCCAGACGGACGCGCCCCTTAACACCGGCAATTGCATCTGACGCACTGACGGACGAATACAGCGTTTTCTCCCCGACATACCCGATATTCTCCACCGAGGCGTCCAACTGCACCTTGGCGTTGAGGTTCAGAAAACGCACCCCTGCCAACGCGTCCACGTAAACCGATTTACTCGCGTACGCTGTATAAGTTCCGGCCAGGGTATAAACGCCAAGCCAGGCATCCGTGGTGGAATCCACCGTTGCCGACAGACCATCCTGCAGGTTCTTAGATTTAGAACCGTTGTGGCTGAGCTTGGCAAAAACCGCATTGGCCACGAATCCCCAACGGCCATAGTGCACTTCGCCGTCGAGCATGCCGCCTATGGACAGATTACTCAGCACCTTGTCACTGCTGATGTGGGTATGCGCACGTTGCACATTGTTGTAATCAACGTTACCGGTAATGCCGGCAGCCCACAGATAAGGCGTTACCGCGAATCTGAAACCTTCGGTAACTTCAGGGATCGGTGAAACCTCTTCTGCATTTGCGCCAGCGGTTGATAGCAGCGTTGCCGTCAGGAGGATGGCGCTTGCTTTTAAGGATCGATGACGTAAACGGGCGCGATTGGTAAAAAGCTTCATGGCTTCACACTTCCTTATGTTTCTCTAGAAAGAGGTCAAACATGGCCTCTACCAATAATTGTTCAAATTGTGTGGCGAAGGTGTTCATAGGAAAGTGACCGCACAACCACTAAAAGGGTTATGCCACTTTCGCTGAAGACGCTTTGGTTTCCCTACCGTCGCCTACAGAGGCAGCGCAAAATCGCTAGACGATTCTTATGCGCTGCAGCAATTGATACCCTTCTCCCCGGATGGCTTTAATCGATTTGCCCTCAACCCCTACGTCACCGAGCTTTTTGCGCAAGCGCACAATTCTTACCTCCAACGTCGCCTTGGAGGTTGCATTCACCTCTTCGCCGCAAAGTTCCAGCAAGCGGTAATAGGGCAGATTGCCGTTCGACGATTCGATCAGCGCCTTCAACATCACGGTTTCCTGACGATTCAACTCAACCGAACCATCGCCAGTCAGCAGCATCTCGCGTACGTTCAACATGATCTCGGCATTCGAGCTGAGCTTCTGCAACCTCCGGCAAACGCTCCCGATCGCCGCCATCAGTTCAGCACTGGATACCGGCTTAGTCAGGTACATGTCGGCGCCTGATCCATAGCCAGTAACCTTATCGTCCGTCCCCACGCGTGCGGTCAGCATCACAATAAAAACATCCGGGTTCGCCTGTTTATAGCGCCGTGCGATATCGAAGCCATTTTCACCCGGCAGATTGATATCCAGGATGAGCACATCGAAGGTCGTCGTTGCCGCCAGGTCATCCAGATCATCGGCACAGCCGGCGCCCTGAACGTCGTAGCCCGCTCTAGAGATATCCCGCAGCAGCAGATCTCTCAGATCATCGTTATCTTCGACCAGCGCGATCTTTAAGCCGGTATCCATACGTTAAATAGGACCTCTTCATTATCGGATGTATAAGTGATCTCGCCGCCCATAACACCGACCAGTTCATGCACGAGAAACAGTCCCAAACCGGAGCCCGTCATTTTGGTCGCCTGGGTATTGCGATAGTATTTCTTGAAGACCTGCACGGCATCCGGCGCGCCCATCGGCCCGATGCTATTGCGCACGCTGATGCAGATTCCTGCCACTTCATGCGTTTGGGCCTTGCCGATGTCGATATCAATTGGCGAGTCCGCCGGCGCATATTTCAACGCATTTTCAATCAGATTGGACAGTACGATTCGGAGAATGTCACTGTCGGCATGAAAGCTCAGCGCTTCCGGCATGTGAATTCGAACGCGGCTTCTTGCCGACGGATCATCGAGCAACGTCGCCAAAAATTCACGGCCGTCAAAGTCCGTACGGTTTAGCCGAATCGCCTTGGCATCCAGCTTGCCCAGTTGTAGACACCGGTTCACGATCGCGTTGATATTGCTCAACGCTCGATTCGCATGGCCTTCCAGATCTGAGCCAGCCACTTTCTCATCCATCACCAGCTTAAGCACCGACAACGGCGTTTTGATTTCATGAGAAAGCATCGCCATCAGCATGCCCTGTTCTTCGCGTTGCCGGCGCTCTTGCACTGCCTCAAGCTCAAGCAGATTGGATCGTTCAATCTCCAGTTTATGCAGCGCCCGGGCTCGGTACTCCAGAATAAAAAAGAAAATGAGGCCGCTCAGAATGTTGTACACATACAGCGTATACAGGGCGATTTCGCCGGAGGACCCCAATCCCAGCATCGGGATCACCGTGGCGATCCAGATCACCAAATTGAAGCAGTAATAAAGACGAAGTATCACGACCGGCAGCGCTACCGACTTGAACGTAGCTTTTTGCACATTCAGACCGAATAGCGCCGAAAAACAGAACAAGAACATCACGCCAAGGACAAGGCTGGCATTGAGCATCAAAGCAAGCCGCTGACCGCTCAGGAAGAGCACAATAATGATCGCCGACAAGGCAATCGCCAGGTCATAAACTCTTTTATAGCTTTTCTTCAGGCCATACTCAGACAGCAGCTGTCTGTTCGCCAGAAAGGCGACCAAGGGATAAACCGTGCTGATAAGGCACCATACATAGTTCATGGACCGGCCGCTAAAAATGCCGTCGAACAAGATCGCCGCAAAGCCCACGTTAAAAAACGCATGCAGGAAAGCAAGACCTTGCTGTAGCGTAAACAGCCCCAGCACAAACTCCCGGTTGATCAACCAGGTTAACAACAACCCTACGGCCAGTATCAATGCAAACGTCGTGTAGGCCCCGGCAAAGATCTGCTCGCGCCGGTCAATGTGCTGATAGTCGTCTAAGGACATAGCCTCGACATACACCACATAGGTCCGTGCGGACTTGATACGCAGATAGACGTCTCTTTCGCTGGTGTATGGCGGTAGCACGAAATCGTAGCTCAGACCCTCGAGTTGATTATTGCTCCACGGATAGTTTGCGCCGACCAGAGGCCTAGCTTGCGGCAAGGCCGGATCAAAAATCTCAATTTCTTCGTTGTAAAGCGGTCTGATCTTGACGGCGATGGGTTGATCTGTGGCTTTAAGCCTGATCTTCAGCCAGAACGTGCTGGCCTTATAGCCCCCGGAGAGCAGATCCTTGTATGGCGTGAATGTCTCGTGTTCGATCTGATCGAGCGTCAACGCATTCGTTTTGTCCTCAAAATAACTTCGGCTCAGAATGTAATCATCATCGCGCGCTGCCGCCTGCTGGCCCATCACCAGCAAAATCGTCGTCAGGAAAAAGAGCACTAAGCGGCGCATGGCTCAATACTATCAATCCACGACCGCCTTTGCAGCCGCTTTCTTTGTAGGAATTCGTAGGATTTATCGGGTCGTCAAGCCGTTGAATAACACATTAGAATCCCCGAATCGATACATTCTCTGAGATTGATCATGCACCCACGTCACTTATTTTCTGCAGCGCTTCTTGCCACCCTGATAGGTCTGACTGGATGCCAAACAACGCAAAGCGATGGCAAGCCACTGACGGATGCTCAGGTGGTCGAAAAACGTGAAGCCATTCTTAAGATGGCGAACATGGGTCTGGATGCACTGCTCAAGCAAAACCCGAAAGTCGCGGATGAGATCAAGAAGGCCGCCGGCTACGCCGTCTTTGACGCGAGCAATGTCAATATAGTGCTGGTCGTTTTGTCGAGCGGCGATGGTGTGCTGTTCCAACCGGGTCAGAAACCCTTCTTCATGTCCGAGCGTAAGGCCGGCGAGGGCCTGGGTGCAGGCTTTCAGAAACAGTATCAGGTGCTGATCTTCAAAAACACCGAAGCGATCAAGCAGTTCACGGCGGCCAAGGGCGTGGGTGCCGATGTGAACGCCAACTTCTCGGCGGGCTCGGGTGGTAAGCAGCGTTCGTTTAACCCGAACGTGACGACCTATCTGGTCGGCGAGTCGGGTTATGACCTGCAGGCCAACTGGGGTGGTTCGCTCTATACGCCGAACGACACGCT
>CAZBMR010000106.1:4022-7389 GCA_964492695.1 uncultured Lentimicrobiaceae bacterium | reverse complement strand
TCAAATTTATTAATACCATTTTTTCCATTTGACACAGTTTTTTGAATAGTCTCTTCAATGTGTGGCCACCGATGAAGCAATGCTTACTTTTACACGCATCTTTGATAAACTATTTCAAAAGAACCCCGATGTAGTGATCCTGATTGCGCTCATACCTCCGCTCGGCAACCGATGGGCAAATGAAGCACTGTGCGGAGATACCATAAACTATGCACAACGCATTTTGGCTTTCAACGATGCCATTCGATCCACCATCCTACAGCATCCCAAATATCCCCATCAGATGGAATGGGTGGACCAATATGCTGGCATCATTCCGTCAAAACACATGTATGACGACATACATCCAAACCGTAAAGGCGAAAAGCTGATGGCCACAAGATGGCTCAACGCCATGCGAAAACATTTGTCAAAACAATCCAACTGAAAATGAAACATCCCGCATTCATTGTGTTATGGCTGCTGTGCGCCGAACTTCATGCCAGCGTCAGTTTGCCCGCTGTGTTGAGCGATCACATGGTTTTGAAACAAAATTCTACCGTAAAATTCTGGGGCTGGTGCAACCCTATGGAGCCCATTGCGGTGACTGCTGACTGGGATCAGCATACCCATCACACCACGGGAACCAAAGAGGCCACATGGGAACTCTTGTTGCAAACACCCGCTGCCGGCGGACCCTACACCATTCGGATTGCAGCAGAAAACCAAATTGTTTTAACAGATGTGATGGTGGGAGAAGTTTGGATTTGTGGTGGGCAAAGCAATATGGAATACAGCGCGAAGCATGGCGTGAAAGAAGCTGCTGAAGCAGCCAAAAACGCGACAAACAACCAGATAAGGTTTTTCTTTGCCGACAAGGCCACAAGCTCTTTCCCTCAGGATAAGATGAGCGGAACCTGGCGGGTTTGCTCACCCGAAGACATGATGAAGTTTAGTGCCATTGGTTATTTTTTTGGAGAAGAACTTCATCAGGCACTCAAAGTCCCCGTGGGTTTAATGAATATCAACTGGAGCGGTACGCCGGCAGAAGTCTGGCTTCCCGCAAATCTTGTGCTTGAAGACAGTTTGTTAAACGCCAACAAAACAAAAGTATGGACCTCAGCCGAGTGGTGGCCCGATGCTCCCGGACTATGCTACAATGCCATGATACACCCCCTTGCCAACTTCGATATCTCGGGCGTTATTTGGTATCAGGGCGAAAGCAATACCGAGGCACCCATCTCCTACGAACAGCTTTTCTCAAAGCTTATCCAATCATGGAGGGCCCTCTGGCACCAGGTTTTACCGTTTTATTTTGTCCAAATTGCTCCATGCTCCAAATATTCAGGAACTTACAGCGCAGCATTGCTGCGCGAATCGCAAGCCAGGGTGCAACAACTCGAAGCTACCGCTATGGTTGTGATCCACGATTTGATTGATGACATTGATGAAATACACCCCCAACGCAAGAAAGAGGTAGGATTGCGACTGGCAAATCTGGCGCTGGCAGACCACTATCATTTCCCTGTGAAGGCCTTCAGAAGCCCTGAGTTTGATACACTGATGGTGAACGGCAGCGAAGCCCATATCGCATTCAAACACCTTGACTGCGACCTGACAACCATCGATGGGCTGGCACCCAACTGCTTTTTGGTGGCAGGCGACGACAAAAAGTTTGTGACGGCCAACACCCGCATCGAAAAACACAAAGTGATCGCAACACACCCTCAAAAGCTCAACATCAAGGCCATAAGATTTGGCTTCAACAATACTGACAGACCAAACCTGATCACCACCAACGGGCTTCCTGTGGCAACCTTCCGCACTGACAACTGGTTTGTTGACCGATAATCAATATGCAGGCATGGATGGAAACAAGAATCGTTGGTCTAAATCATTTTTTCGTGACTAAATTTGCAACGACATAAGCAGCACAATAAACAGTGAAAAAGGGATTCATTTTAAGTTATTGAATGACTATGAAATACTACGCTGGATTTGACAAACATTTGGTTGCCCTTGACTGCATTATTTTTGGCTTTGATGAGGCAGAGCTCAAGCTTTTGCTGCTCAAGCGAAAATTTGAACCTGCCCGGGGCGAATGGTCTTTGATGGGCGGTTTTCTGCGCGAATCCGAAAGCCTCGACGAAGCCGCCTGTCGCATCCTGAACCAATTGACAGGGCTCACCAATATCTACATGAAGCAGCTATTCACCTTCGGAGAGGTGGATCGCGACCCGGGAGCTCGCACCATTTCGGTTGCTTACTATGCCCTCATCAAAATAAACGAAACAAACCGCATGCTCGTCGAAGAGCATGGTGCGGAATGGATCAGCACAAACCATTTACCAAGCCTCATCTTCGACCACAATATGATGGTAAAAAAGGCCCTGGAAGCACTCAAGCGAAGGGTCTCGCGCGAACCAATCGGCTTTGAACTGCTTCCCGTCAAATTCACCCTTCCGCAACTACAGTCGCTCTACGAAAGCATTTTCGGCGAACAGCTCGACAAACGGAATTTTCGAAAACAAATGCTTGAAACCGGCTTGCTCATCAAGCTGCACGAAAAAGAAAAACAATCTTCCAAACGGGGCGCCTTCTTTTATATGTTTGATCACGAAAAATACAATCAGCTGGTAGATAAAGGCTTCTTCTTCGAGTTTAAAGTGAAAACGGGACAGATTATAAGGGAAAATGTTCAGTAGTTCGAGGCATCCACTACGATAATCGCAAACTCTACAATATTTTTAAGTTTGCCACATTGCATCAACAATTGACAAAATCCTTATCCAAATTTCCGGCTAAGCCTTGCCGCATTAAGCAGTCAAAACTTACCAAAGCTTCAAAAAAGCCCGCCTCCAGACTGGAAGCGGGCTTTTTTTATGTCGACTGATTCGTGCAGCTATTCAGCGAGCACCAGCACCTTGTTGTGCAGCACTTCGAGCATGCCGCCGGTGATTTCAAAGTATTGCAGCTTTTTGTCAACATCCATCGTTTTGATGCGTCCCTTTCCGAGGGCGGCAATCATGGGTGCGTGGTTGTTGAGGATTTCGAACAAGCCATCCACGCCGGGCAGCTGCACCAGTTGCACCTCGCCTGTGAAGACGGTTTTGTCAGGAGTGATGATTTCGAGCTTCATCGCAATGTGCTGTTATGCTTTGCTTTCAGCAAGCAGTTTCTTACCTTTTTCGATGGCTTCTTCAATGGTTCCAACCAGGTTGAAAGCCGACTCAGGATATTCATCCACTTCGCCGTCCATGATCATGTTGAAGCCCTTGATGGTGTCTTCGATGGAGACAATGGTTCCGGGGATGCCCGTAAACTGCTCGGCCACGTGGAAAGGCTGGCTCAGGAAGCGCTGCACGCGGCGGGCGCGGTGCACGATGAG
>CAZBMR010000106.1:0-3922 GCA_964492695.1 uncultured Lentimicrobiaceae bacterium | reverse complement strand
GCCGGCACATATACTGCTTGCACCGAAGTGATAGAGCCACGTTTGGTGGAGGTGATGCGTTCCTGCATCAGACCCATTTCGGTGGCCAGGGTAGGTTGATAACCTACAGCTGAAGGCATACGACCGAGCAAGGCAGATACTTCAGAACCGGCCTGTGTGAAGCGGAAGATGTTGTCGATAAAGAACAGGATGTCGCGGCCACCCGATTTTTCATCGCCATCGCGGAAATATTCAGCAAGTGTTAATCCGCTGAGGGCCACGCGGGCACGTGCTCCCGGAGGTTCGTTCATCTGACCGAACACGAGCGTGGCCTGCGATTTGCCAAGTTCTTCATAGTCCACCTTGTCGAGGTCCCATCCGCCTTTTTCCATGCCTTCGAGGAAAGCGTCGCCATATTTGATAACGCCCGACTCGATCATTTCGCGCAGGAGGTCGTTGCCTTCACGGGTGCGTTCGCCCACACCGGCAAAGACGGACAAACCGCTGTATGACTTGGCAATGTTGTTGATCAACTCCATGATGATCACCGTCTTACCCACACCGGCACCACCAAAGAGGCCAATTTTACCCCCTTTGGCATAAGGCTCGATAAGGTCGATCACCTTGATGCCAGTGTAAAGCACTTCTGACTGTGTGGTCAGGTTTTCGTATTTGGGCGGATCGCGGTGGATGTCGTAGGAAGTGGTGGTTTCAACAGGTTTGAGCCCGTCGATGGCATGACCGATCACATTGAACAGGCGGCCTTTGATGGCATCTCCGGTGGGCATGGAGATGGGTTTTCCCAGTGCCCGCACTTCCATGCCGCGGCGCAGGCCGTCGGTGGAGTCCATGGCGATGGTGCGGATGGTATTCTCACCAATGGCTTGCTGGGCTTCGAGGATGAGTTTTTCGCCGTTGTCGCGCGTGATCTCGAGTGCATCGAGCAAATCGGGGAGGTTATTTTCCTGGTCGAAGGCCACGTCGATGACTGGGCCAATGATTTGAGCAATGTGTCCTGTGACAGTTTTATTCATTGGAGCGGATGTGTTTTAATACATTGAATGAAGCTACAAAGGTAAGATTTTGAATGGTTTTGCCAACATCCTGCATGAAAAAAAGCAAGATTCCCTGAAAAATTACAAGCCTTTCAGAAACTTGCGTTCGAAAAGCAGCAGCCAGATCACACCCACCGAGATGGCCGTGTCGGCGATGTTAAACACGGGCCGGAAGAAGATAAAATAGCCGTCGGCGCCAAACACGAAGTCAGGAATCCAGGCAGGCGCTGTTTGTTGCTGCAGCATGATGAGCGGAAAATAGAACATATCCACCACTTTTCCGTAGAGGAAGCCGGCATAGCCACCCCCTTCCGGAAGGAATTCGGCCACCGTGTGGTAGCTGCTGCTGCTGAATATCAGCCCGTAAAAGGCGCTGTCGAGGATGTTTCCCAGCGCTCCGGCCAACACCATCGAGATGCCAAAAACCGGCCCAAAGGCTGTTTTGCGTTGGGTGAGCAGGTAGAGGTAAATGCCAATGGCGATGACGGCCAAAATGCGGAAGATGCTCAGGGCCAGCTTGCCCCAATCGCCGGCAAACTCAAAACCAAAGGCCATGCCATTGTTTTCGGTGAAATGGATGATGGCCCAGTTGCCGATCATCGGTATTTCCTGCCCGATGGTCATGGTCAGCTTGATATAGAACTTGAGCAGCTGATCGAGCAGCAATACGGTAAAGATGAGTGTTAGCGGACGTTTCACAGCTAATCGGAATGATGGGTATGGATATAAATCACAACCCTGACCAGCAAATTGACGGGTCAGGGTTGAACATAAAATTTTGTACGCAGCAGCTATTGTGCATTGCCACCTTGTTGCAATTTGGCTTCGATGCTCAGGGTGGCGTGCGGCACAATGCGCAGCCTTTCCTTGGCGATGAGCTTGCCGGTGGCCCTGCAAATGCCGTAGGTTTTATTCTCAATGCGGATCAGCGCGTTTTCAAGGTTGTTGATAAACTTCTGCTGACGGGCTGCCAACCTGCCGTTTTCTTCTTTCGAGAGCACCTGATAGCCTTCTTCGAGCACCTTGAAGGTGGGCGAAGTGTCGTTGGTGCCATTTTCATCCTCATTGGACAGGGCCTCGGTGAGCAATTTCAAGTCGGAACGCGCCTTATCCAGCTTGTTCACAATAATTTGTCTGAATTCTTCCAGCTCTTCATCCGAATAGCGGGTTTTTTTCAGTTCGGCTTCCTGTGTTTTTTCCGTTTCTTTCATGGCCTTCAATTTTAAAATTCATCCAGCGATTCATTGCATGAATCCGGTATAAATGTAGTGCTTTTTAATGAACTGCAGCGGTTTTAACAATAAAAAAAACTGTCAGGCCCGCAAACTGATCCTGATTTTTACCACAACTCCCTCTACCAATTCGCTTTCAGTGGCCTCGCTTCCTTCCAGCAGATCAACGAATTGCAGCTGTCCGAGCGTTTCGGTGCTGATGTAGTCGAGGTGGTGTTCGGCGGCATGTTTCACCTCATCAGTAGCCTCCACTTCAAGCAGAATGTGGTCGGTCACTTCAAAGCCTGCATCCTTGCGCATGTTTTGAACGCGGTTTACGAGCTCACGCACGAGGCCCTCGCGCAGCAATTCATCCGTGAGGGTGATGTCGAGCGCCACTGTGAATTTGTCTTGTGTGGCCACGGTCCAGCCGGGGATGTCTTCGGTGGTGATTTCCACATCGGCAGGCGTGAGGATGATTTCCTCGCCATTGATGAGGAGTTTCTGACTTCCGTGCTGTTCCAGCTGACGTATATCATACTGCGAATAGCCGGCAAGCAGCAGGCTGATGTCTTTCATCAGTTTGCCATAGCGTGGGCCGAGGGTTTTAAAGTTGGGCTTGATCTTTTTGATCAGCACCCCGTTGTCATCGCTCAGATAGTTCAGCTGCTTCACGTTCACTTCAGAAAGGATGAGGTTTTCCACTGCCCGCAGCTGGTCTTCCATGTGTTTGTCGAGCACCGGAATCATGATGGATTGCAGTGGTTGACGCACGCGGATGTTGGTTTTTTTGCGCAGCGAAAGGATCATCGAGCTGAACTGCTGGGCCATCTCCATGCGCTCTTCGAGCTGATGGTCAATCAACCCGGGATCGGCCTTGGGAAATTGCGAGAGGTGCACCGATTCGGCATCCACCTTGCCGGCCACGCTGTTGAGGTCGCGGAAGAGCTGCTCGCTGAAGAAGGGGGCGATGGGCGAAGCCAGATGGGCCACCGTCATCAGGCAGGTGTAGAGGGTTTGGTAGGCAGAGATTTTGTCGGTGGTGTACTGCCCTTTCCAGAAGCGGCGGCGCGAGAGGCGCACGTACCAATTGCTCAGGTGCTCATCCACAAAGGTTTGGATGGCTCGGCCGGCGCGGGTAGGCTCATAAGTTTCGTATGCTTCCTCCACAAGGCCAATCAGCGAGTTGAGCTCTGAAAGAATCCAGCGGTCAATCTCGGGGCGCTCAGCGTTTGGGATATCGGCTTCGGCATAGCTGAAGCCGTCGATGTTGGCATAGAGTGCAAAAAAGGCATAGGTGTTGTAGAGCGTTCCGAAAAATTTGCGGCGCACCTCGTCCAGACCATTGAGGTCGAACTTGAGGTTGTCCCACGGCTGGGCGTTGGTGATCATATACCAGCGTGTGGCGTCGGGGCCAAACTTCTCGATGGTTTCGAAGGGATCGACGGCATTGCCCAGGCGTTTCGACATTTTATTGCCATTTTTATCGAGCACCAGGCCATTGGAAACCACTGTTTTGAAAGCCACCGAGTCGAACAGCATCACGGCAATGGCATGCAGCGTGAAGAACCATCCGCGGGTTTGATCCACCCCTTCGGCGATGAAGTCGGCCGGAAAGTTGCCATAAAAATCGTTGGCATGTTCAAAGGGGAAGTGCATTTGCGCATAGGGCATGGC
>CAZBMR010000105.1:0-7421 GCA_964492695.1 uncultured Lentimicrobiaceae bacterium | reverse complement strand
CAACAAATCAACCTCTCCTGGCGGTATGAAAAGCGCTTTACGCCACCCGACACTGCCTTCCGGCGGGAATCTTTCGTAAATTCGCCGTCCAAACACACATCGCGCATGCAGGAGATCACACACTATGCGCAGCAATTAGCTGCTGAGTTTCATATTGATTACCAATACATTCGCAATACACTCACGCTCCTATCCGAAGGCGCGACCATCCCCTTTATTGCCCGCTACCGCAAAGAAAAAACCGGCTCGATGGACGAAACCGTCATTGCCGCGCTCCAAAAACGCTGGCAGCAACTGGAAGCGCTCGACAAAAGGCGCGAAGCCATCCTGCTTTCGGTGGAAGAACAGGGCAAGCTCACCACCGAACTGCGCAGCCGTTTTGAACAGGCAAGCACCATGCAGGAGCTCGAAGACCTATATCTACCCTACAAACCCAAACGGAGAACCCGGGCCACCATCGCCCGCGAAAGGGGCCTCGAACCCCTGGCAATGTCGCTGCTGCAGCAGGATGGTGCCGATCCGCTGCTTGCTGCCAAATCGTATGTTAATCCACAGAAGGAGGTGGCCGATGTGCAGGCTGCCCTCGCCGGTGCGCGCGACATCATTGCCGAGCTGGTGAGCGAAGACAGCCGTGTGCGCGAACGCCTGCGCCGGCTTTATCATCAAACAGCATTTGTTGAAAGCAGCGTCGTCAAAGACAAGGAAGAAGAGGGGAAAACCTACCGCCAGTATTTCGATTGGCAAGAGCCGCTCAGCAAAGCACCTTCGCACCGCCTGCTGGCCATGTTGCGCGCTGAGGCAGAGGGTGTTCTGAAGATTAAAATCTCTGTTGACGACGACAAAGCCACCCACATGGCTTCGGGTTTGTGGGTGCGCAGCAGCAATGCCAAAGGTCAGCAAGTGTCGCTGGCCGTAGCCGATGCCTTCAAAAGGCTGATTGCACCTTCGCTGTCGAATGAGCTCACCGCCTTTTACAAGGAAAAAGCCGACGAAACAGCCATCCGCGTTTTCGCCGGAAACCTGCGTCAGTTGCTGCTTGCGCCACCCATGGGGCAGAAACGCATCCTGGCCATCGATCCCGGATTCCGGACCGGGTGCAAAATGGTGGTGCTCGATGAACATGGCATGCTGTTGCACAACGATACCATCTATCCCCATCCGCCGCAGCATGAGGCCAAGCAGGCTGTTCAAAAGATCAAAACCCTCGTGAGTGCCTACAAAATAGCTGTGATTGCCATTGGCAACGGCACGGCCGGGCGCGAAACCGAAGACCTGGTGCGCAGCATCCACTTCGACCGCGATGTGATGGCCGTGATGGTGAACGAAAGTGGCGCCTCGGTGTATTCGGCCAGCAAGGTGGCCCGCGATGAGTTTCCGGATTACGATGTGACGGTGCGTGGTGCAGTGAGCATCGGCCGCCGCCTGATGGACCCCCTGGCCGAGCTGGTGAAGATCGACCCCAAAAGCATCGGCGTGGGACAATACCAGCACGATGTGGATCAGAAAGCCTTGCAGGAGTCGCTGGTGACAACCGTTGAAAGCTGCGTGAATGCCGTGGGGGTGGAGCTCAACACGGCAAGCGAGCAATTGCTTTCGTATGTGAGTGGGGTAGGGCCGCAGCTGGCGGCTGGCATCATCCGCCACCGCTCGCAGATAGGAGGTTTCACAAGCCGCCGGCAACTGCTCGAAGTGAGCCGGCTGGGCAACAAGGCCTTTGAGCAGTGTGCAGGCTTCCTGCGCATCCGCGGAAGTGAAAATCCGCTCGACGCCAGTGCCGTGCATCCCGAAAGCTATGCCGTGGCAGAGAAAATGGCCCATGCTCTGGGCGAAACAGTGGCCGGCCTCATCGGCCGGAAAGACCTTAGGCAACGCATCAACCCCCGCGATTTTGTGGGACCAAACACCGGCATCGAAACCATCAACGACATTATTGCCGAACTCGAGAAACCCGGCCGCGATCCGCGTCAGCAGTTTGAGCTGTTCACCTTTGCCGGAAACATCCGCAGCATCCACGACCTGATCGAGGGCATGGAGCTCGACGGGGTGGTGACCAACATCACAGCCTTCGGGGCCTTTGTGGATATCGGTGTGCATCAGGACGGCCTCGTGCACCTGAGCCAGATGGCCAACCGCTATATCAAAGATCCCAACGAGGTGGTGCACCTCAACCAGCGGGTAAAAGTGAAAGTGCTCCAGGTGGATGTTGACAGAAAGCGGATTAACCTGAGTATGAAAGTCTGAATGAGTAATGGTTAGCGGTTAATGGATAGTGGTTAATGGGCTGGCGCGTATTTTATGGTCTGAAAGTCTGAAGGTCTAAAAGTCTTGGGGTCTAGGAGTCAGTTCAAAGTTCAAGGGTCAAAGTTTAAAGGGGTGATGGGTAATGAGTGATGGGTTGTGAATGCCTGAATAGCATTGACCGTTTTGCGCGAAGTTTAACCTTGAATTTTGATTTTTTCTTTCAAAGCTGCAGGTGAGCCTTTGCGCAGAGTTCTCTAAGGAAGAAAGATTTGCATATCAATCAATCACAATAACGCTTTTTAGGTCATTTTCCTATCAGCTTGAAACAGGCAGGAATTTGTGCTTCATGGTGTTGTTTTGCCGGATCTATCTGACCATCACCTTGGTGGCAAACGAGCCCTGGCTGCTTTCCACCACCAGGATAAAAACACCTGGCTGTAGTCCTTCAAATTTCAAATTGTTCGACCTGTGGCAGATATTGCGCCCCATGAGGTCGTAGAGCCGAAGGTCAAAGTCGGCTTCCGTGGTATTGGTCGGTCTCACTTCAAATCCGTGGTTCGCCTGATCGTGCAGGATGACAAATGGCAAGTCTGCGCTGTTTGAAACAACACCCGTCACCACCCCGTCGGTGAAGCTGTCCTCCATGATCCACAGGCCCGAGTCATACACCTTGTCGCCGCCATCGGCAATGGCAATCTTGAGGTGATAGGTCTGAAAAGCCTGCACATATGCCTCTGCTGTAAGCACCACCGTATAGCCATCGTATTGCAGGTAGTTATTCACAACTGGATTCCAGTTGTTTACAAAAAACACGGCATTGCTGTCGCTGTTCACGGTGTTCACCGAAACCGGAATGTCAGTGCCGGGCAAAACAGCCAGGTTGATAGCACTGTTGGCAAAAGGCCCATCAATGCCAGGGCCGGAGAGGAAAATGCCAAACGCATCGTTCCAGTTGGCATTCACACCCTCGGGATACTCTTCCGAGGCGAAAACAAAACGGAGTGAGATGTGGTTTGCCGAAGGGATAAAATCGAAATTCAAAACGCTTGCGTCATAAGTGTCGTCGTCGGCAAGCACGTTCAGGTCGGGATCGCCGGCCAGCCCGTTGTTTCTGCCTGCACCGGTCAGGTTGTTCGGCCCCAGCGCCAATCCTGCCTTGCCCGAAGTCAACAAAAGGCCGGAGGTAAAACCGGTTCCTGTTTCTCCTGAAAAAGTGCCACTAGCCTGAGGATAGCCCGTGTACTGAACATCGGTCACCTGAATGCCGCCCGAAACCAGCATGTCGTGCACCATTTGTGCTGCTTCCTGCGCTGTGGTGCTTTCGGTAATCACAAGGTTTTGTGCGCTGAGTTGCAGCGCCAATGCAGAGAGCAGAACCAAAACAAACAGGCGGTTCGTGAAATGAAAATGCGGTATCATTGTTTTCATGCTGACAAGTATTGCGGTTCAAACGATTGACAATGAAGCCAAAAGTAAAACAAAAACTAATTCAGCAATCGATTACCGAAATAATTATTTTATAGAATCATCATAAATCGCAAACTAAAGCGACCCAATTGGGGAGTGTTTAACCGGGAGTTCTTCCGATGGCGCTAGGAAAGGTCGTGCCAACCACATAGCCCGCTCCGTTTGCTGGGAGCGCCTGATTATTGCACCGTTGTATTTATTCTTTCTTTTCTATCATTTTATTGATCTTTGGTTGAATTATCCAAATTCCGATTGGAAAAAACCACAAAAGGAAAAATTCTCCCGCAAATTCACTGAATGAAACCGCCCTTTGAAATTCAATTGATTTAATGGTCTTTGCATTAAACCACATTGCATAAAAAATGCAAAACACTGAAAATATGTGAATAGGAAAGACTACTTCTATTATATCATTCATTGCGAATAAAGGCGAGCTGCCACTTGATATTAGTCCCATTGCAACCATGCTCATGAAAATTGATATTCCAATTATGTAGCTTAATGGAATAGCCAGAAACAGTTTGAATAGGTTCAATTTCATGTTAACTGTAGAAGGCAATTTACTATTTAGCCTTGTTCCAATCGCCCAAAACCAACCAAAAAAAATCACTGAGTAAAGAACTGTTAGAGCAGGAATAATAACAATCATTAAATTGATGCCATAATTTACAACAAGGATTATCTGCAGAACAAAAGGAACTCCTATTAAAAGAGTAAAAATCTGCCAATGTTTTGCTTTTAAAAATATATCCATACTCAATATTATTGAATTAGTAATTTTGTTTTCTCACATGCCCCACCAGATTTAGGGCTTTGTGTTCAGGCGTGCTTCTCAGCACAAAAGCTACTGCCAGCACTGAACTCGTATGGAAGCACAGGCTCCAAGTTTACATGTCAACCTGCCTGACTTAATATCCATGGTACTTACAGCCTTTCATGTCATTTGGTTATTAATAAAATATAAATAATTGTCGCCGGGAAACCAAATATATTCCATATTGTCCAGGTCAAGTCCCAATAAGTCGCTTTTCTGTTATACCTATACGAGAAATGCCCAACACGAAAATAATTGTCAAGTGTCAAAGGGTAAGTGTCTGTGATTAGTTTAATCACTTGTCTTGCCGTGAAAAGGTAAATGTAAGTCGTCAATGGAAGCAACAAAGTTGTAAGTGAATTATAACCTGAATTCAATTCAAAATTATAGCCAGTCAATGAAAGCAAGTATGTGATTATTGCAAGTGTAAAGCTGATGATTAAAACCGTTCTGTTTACCCAAGGAATGTCTATGCGATTGTTGTATGAAGATAAAAGTAGAGACGAAAAGCCAAGTCCAAGTATTGTGAAACTTGTAATCTTACCTTCTCTTTCATTTGTCATTAGTCCGATTAGTAAAAGAGAAACAGGAAGGATGATTATTAAATATTCCCAATAGCTAGTTCGGTTAATTTTAAGTTCCCGCTTTACGTCCTTGTTAATTTGTGTCGGTTTGGGCTTTTGAAAAACGTCAACGATAACCGTTATGGCTCCCGCAAAACAAACTAAGACGATACAGAAAAGTCCAAGTATTTTTAATGCTGTCATTTTCGATTGTATGTCTTTGTATGGTTACACATTAAAGTGATTTCTTGCGATGGCATTCGGAAAGGCCGTGTCAACCACATAGCCTGCTCCGTTTACGGAAAACTCTAATTGTTATATGGCATTTTTCTATTTTAACGAATAATTAGTACCTGGACCTGTCCCAAATTTCTCGATTAGGTTTTTCTCAATCAATTCAGGCAGAATGCGTTTAACAGTAGGATTTGGAATGCCTAATCTCTTTGCAATATCTCCGGATTTACAACCTGCATTGTTTTCTATAAAAGTCAGGATGGATTTCTCTCGTGGAGATAATCTTGCTTCTACACCTTTACTGTCAAGTTTAATCATTAATTGTTTCTGGATATTCCCTAAGGCTTCAAAGAAAAAACGAATCCATTCAGTAACATCTTCATTTGGTCTTTGTGCTTGGCAATTTCTTAAAACTCTGTAATATTCAGTCTTTTGGCTTTCAATTTCATGCTCAAAACTCACATATTGAATCCATTTGTATCCGTGTTTCAATAGAAGTAAAGACGAAAGCAGCCTGCTCAATCGCCCGTTTCCGTCTTGAAATGGGTGAATGCTTACAAATTCGTAAGTAAATATGGCACATTTGACCAAAGGATGCGTTTTATTGTCACTTTGATACCAGTCAATCAACATGCGCATTGCATCTTGTGTTGGGATTCCGGCTTCAGTTGTCTGAAATAGTATCTGCCGTGTACCATCAGGCATTCTTGCCTCAACCGCATTGCTGTGTTGTTTATAATTACCTTTGTGCCACTCGTCTTTTTTACTGTGTTTGAGTAAAATATGATGCAAGTATTTCAAATTATTTTCCGAAATCGATATATCCTCATACGATTCAGATATCAAATCTAAAGTTTCATAATATCCAACTACTTCTTGCGAATCTCTATCAACAATTTTTGTAATGTCAATTTCTTTCAGCAAAACTTCAACTTCCTCATCAGACATTTTTGAGCCTTCAATCCGGGTGGATGCTCCAACACTACGAACTGTTGCAATGGTTTTTAATTGCTTAAGACTTTGACCTTCCTTTTTCTCAATCGTAGCCCATGAAGCATCAAATCGATCAATTTGGCTCATCAAGCGGATTAACTCCCAGTCAATGTGGAGGGTGAATGTATGAACTTTATTTTCCATACTCCAAATTTAGCATAAAAATCAACATTCGATACGATATGATTCGTTTTTATTCGATAAATATTCGAAAAAATCAATACGATATGAGCTTATTTTATTCGATGGTGGTTTTTTCAACTGCTTGGCCGTTGCTCATTGGTGGCGATTTTGAAGTACTTCTCTTATACGATAAGCACAAATATTAATATGAGCACAAAGGAAGATTTAACCACTGAAACGCCACTCCTGGCAAGGTGCTGTTAGCGGTTTGGGCTTCTTTCTTCCTTGTTTTTTTAATCGTCACGAAGTAGTTTTTCGAATTTTTCTGGATATTGTGTCCAAAAGTAAAATGTCAATGAGCTGATTCCAAAGAATAAAAGAAATAGTGTTAACCCGCTATCCTTCGTTCTGACTTTTTCAAATTCTAGGATAGTTTTTCTGTCAATGTCTATTTGAATTATTTTTGGTTCATATGTGTCTAATTCTGTCTTCTTCACCCAAACAGTTATAGAATCAGCCCTCATCAAATCCTTTTTAATTTTTTCAAATTCTTCATTGCGAAAGGCATTTCCAATGTTTTTAACCAACCTAAATTTTTGTTGTCGACCTGAAAAATAAAAAATGAGCTCTGATTTTTGACTCGTTGAACCTCTACTTCTATCGGTTACGGTCGTTACATAAGTTTCGGCTGAACTTAAGAGCCCTTTAATCTCTGTCAATTGTGATTTAAAAGTCAATAGATTTGAAAAATGGTAAATACCAAAACCTATCAAAATTAACCCAAAAATCAAGAGTCTATTTCTATGGTATCTTGACCAACTATCATTTTTCCTTCCTTTCACCTTATTACTGATTTTTTATTGTTGGTATCGTACCGCACAACTCCCTGCTTAAGGCCAATCTATCGCGTATATCTCACCACTATAGAGAGAGCTTTCCGCATGTGGTCGGGCCAACGCTTCAGTTTTCTTCTTGCCATTCACTAT
>CAZBMR010000104.1:0-7538 GCA_964492695.1 uncultured Lentimicrobiaceae bacterium | reverse complement strand
ATTTCAACCTCACAAATCAGGTGGATGTGACATTGAAAGTTGATCCCGAAAACGCCGGATTCATCAAAATCAGCACTGTGATTCCGGATTCCTATCCCTGGAACGGGGTGTATTTCAACGGTGTTCCGGTGGCCATCGAAGCCATTGCCAATGGCCCCTACTCCTTTAAAAACTGGACACCCAACGGACTGATACAAGACACCCTACAACCAATGTTTACAGGTAATCTCGATGCCACCGCCATCACCTTTGAGGCACATTTCGAAAACACCACTTCCATTGGCGAACCACAGAATGATGAGCTTGCTGCCAGCTTGTTCCCAAACCCTGCCCGGGATGTTATTGAAGTGCGCCTCGCCAATAAGGACATCAGGCAGCTCCAATACCAAATCGTTGATGTACATGGAATTACGCTGCAACAGGGCGAACTGCAACCTGCCCATGGAAGCTCATCTATTCAGCTGAATGGCTTAGGCGATGGCACTTATTTCTTGCTGATCACATCTGAAAAGGCTGTGGTGGCGCGTTTGAAATTTGCGAAATACTAGGTTTGGGCAAACGTCAAAGGGAGCGCTTTCGGACAGGTCAAATACGATTTATTTTACAGCCTGTAGGGCTATCCCAGCAATAACCCCCGGATAAATCCGGGGGTGCGGATAAATGATACGTGATCAACCCTGTAGGGGTTGACCTTTTCTTGTACTTTCCCTTGATGGAAAGTACCAAAGATCAAGGGATGAACAGAGGGAAACCTCCCCGCTCCCGCCAAACAGCGGAAATCTATGCAAGGTCCTGTAAAGCGCCATGCTGACAATCTTGCTTTGATCAGGATGGACGGAGCAAAGCTGCATTGAAGGCCATCCATCAAGCATGGCACTTTACAAACAGCCCCTTTTGGGGGCTGCCTTGCAAGATTTCCAGCTGTTTGTCGGTTCACGCCGGGCGCACGCTCCCCGTTCATCCCACAGCCTGCGCGCCCAGCCCAGTGCTGGTAGGAAGTGTTTCAACAATGGGAAACGCCTACAGCGTTCATATACCTGACGCCGGCTTGGCACCCCCGGATGAATCCGGGGGTTATGGTTGCGTAAGGCCTACGGCCTTTGGGCGTTGGTTTGATGTTGGTGTGTTGATGCACCGGCTATTGGTTGGCAAAGAATGTTACGAAAATACTTCGAGGATTGAGCATCATTCCATAGCCTGTAGGGCTATCCCGGTAATAACCCCCGGATTCATCCGGGGGCTAGTGGACTAAGATGGAGTACCAACCCTGTAGGGGTTGACCTTTTCTTGTACTTTCCCTTGATGGAAAGTACCAAAGATCAAGGGATGAACAAAGGGATGTTATAAACAATCGCACCGGATTCGCCATAGGCGCATTGTGCACGAATCATCCCTGTTGGATCGATCACCGCTGAAACACCTGTGTTGGCTGATCTGACGACCCACAGGCCGGTTTCAATCGCTCTGAGCCTTGACAGCATCAGGTGCTGATGATAGCCCCCCGACGACTTCCACCAGCCATCGTTGGTGATCACAGCCAGCAATCCTGGGTGATCCTCTTCAATGCCGTCAACCGGAAAAGCCGACTCAAAGCAAATGACCGGCCTGAGCATGATGTCGTTGGGCAGGGCAAAGTCATGCTGTTGATTGAAAGTTCCAAAACTCCCAAAAAAACCACCTGAGCGTTCCACGAATTTTTGCAATGGTCGCATCAACAGTTGAAAAGGCTGTTTCTCGACCAGGGGCACCAATTTTTCCTTATGGTACACCCTCACCACCGAATCGGTGATGAGAAGCGCGCTGTTATAGAGCACATAAGGCACTGAATCATTGATCACAGCATGATGATCGGATTCATTCCAACCTCGAAATCGTTTGGTATAAGCGCCTGTCAGGATTGAAAGCTGATGGTTTTTTGCCAACCGGATCAAGGGTTGAACCAATGGTGACTGCGCTATCTGCTCCTCATCAAGCGCATCCACCAGCATGGTTTCGGGAAATACGATCAGGCCCACTTTGGGGGTCAAGTGTGCGGCTGCAATGTCAAGTGCTTTCAAGAGTTGTTGTGCAGCCGGCATGCCGGCAAACTTTTCTTTCTGTGGGTGAATATTGGGTTGCACAATCACCACTTTCATATGTTGCCCTTGTGCCTTTCCGTCCTCTAAAAGCAGCTGTGAAACAAACACAGGCAACCCAAGCGCAACAACAGTCAGGACAATGCCCACCGCAAACTGCATTTGCGTTTTTCGATCATAGAATAAAACTCTGTATATCAACCAGTTCACAACGAGCACCCATGCACTTCCGCCCAAGCTTCCGGTGAAGCGGTACCATTGTATCCATGAGGTTTGTCCGGCAAACACATGGCCGATTGTAAACCAGGGCCATGCCAGCTCCCAGCGTTGATGCAGGAATTCAAACCCCAGCCACAGGAGCAGCAGCAAACCTAAGGAGACTGATTGAAAGGACTTTAGCTTTGAAATTCGCATCCACACCACCAACACAGTTGCCATATAACCGGCATTAAGCACATGCGCCATCACACTGCCTGCGATGGTGGAGCTGTACATCCACCAACCCGCCAGAACATGAAACAGGAGAAAGCCCACAAAAAACAACCCAAAAGCCCTTAGCAAATTGGTTTGTTGTTGTTTGATGAGGAAAAAAGGAACGAAAGCAATGAAAATGAGCGGTGTAAACCCATGTGGAAACCAGGAAAAATGCAGCAGCAATCCACCTGTCAAAGCCAGAAGCCATTGATTACGGCCAGAAAACACATCCATGCCAGCGATTTCCAACTTCTGTTCCATACCTGGCTCGCGTCTTTTTTTCTCTTTCATGTGTCAAATTTATTAAAACCACTTTTTCCCCTTAACACAGTTTTTTGAATTGTCTCCGGTGAATGGATGCATATTCGTTCCTCATTCGTGCATTCGTGGCTACAATTTCCCAGCACGAATGCGCGAATAGCGGAAAGGAAGGCACAAAATACTGCTTTATTTTCACGGTACATTTGTCCCCCATAACTAAGTAGATATCTACAAAAATCGTTCACAAGCATCTTCGAAAAAGTTGCGGGATAAAAAATCCATGCAAGCCCTCACGAGGAGAATGATGCGCGCACGCTTTTCAACACACTTATTATGAAGGATTTGCAGCGTTTTAACTAAACGATTTTCAGCATAAGTAAGCTTACTTACAATACCCCATCAGCCATAGATTGCGAATTTTTTTTCATGTTAATGTTAAAGATTTTATTAAAAAAACTTGCATGGCCCATTTTTCCGGTTTAGCTTTGTCCAACGAAATGCACAGATGCTTGCCGGCATTGTGCAGGTTTTTTGGGTTGCGTAAGCGCCCAAAAATTGTTTACCGGCGATTGATTGACCAAACACTTCCAAACATTTTCGTTTACCGTGCCAGCGGAAGGTTCATCGTGTGCTGATGCACAAGGGCAGAAGGGACGTATGAACAGATGTTTTTGAATGAATGTTTTATAAAGTTAAATTGTATAAACTTAAAATGTGAGTGTTTTATGAAAACAAAAATTTCCTTCTTACTTATCATGGTGCTGGCTTCGGGTTTGCTGATGACGCGTTGCAGCAAGGACGAGAACAGGCAGCAGGTGCAATTCCAAGCCAACGAAGACCCTTCGGGGCTGATCAACAACTTTGTGCAGCAGATGGCGCTCTACAACAAAGGTGTGATGCTCAAAAGCGGGCAACGCATGAGTGTGGATTCGGCTGTGTGGTACATTGATGCCGCACTCAACTACACCTATGCCGATGCCGGCCACGCCTTTGCACGGCTGCACCGCGACACCCTCTACACCGAAATGAGCCTTGTGAACGGATATGAAGCCGCTTATGAAGAAGTGTTTGCTGCCTACGACAGCTTTCTCAGCGGACTGAGCCACCACTATTACGAAGAAGTGGAAGGCGACAACAAGCAGTTTATCATGGCAAGGGTTGACAATATGGGCCCGCTGCCCGGCAACAAACAGCAGCTGCGCATCATCACCCTGACAGGGACGGGGACGCTGCTGCAAGCTGATGAGTTTGGGAATGATGAAGCGTATAAGTACGAAGATTTTGCGCTTTGGGACTGTTTTGGAAATAATGTTGGCACCAATGCTCCACAATTATTTGAAGCTTTATTGGGTCAGCACTACAACCCTGAACCAGCAAACAATTGCAGATGGTATTTCTACGGCTCAACGGATGAATTATTCCTCGACTACAATGATTACCCTCTCGATCCAACACCGGATAATTATCTCGATTACAAGGTTTTCGCTGCATCAGAAGTTGTGGCTAATTTTGATGACTGGACAGAATGCCTTGAGTATAACTACCAGGGCTCTGGCATACACGAAATGCAGTTTTATTATGACCATTTGAAAGATTTTGCTGATCAATGGTTAAGCTCCAGCCAAAATACAGGTAATAAAAAGTTTGCGGAGGCTGCTATTGAAAGTAAAAGGATCACCTATAGTAGCAATATCTATATATGGCATGAGCCGAAATTATATTTCAGAAAGCGGGGCATGGTTTGCACTGGGATTATTGAACCATTGCCTGAAAGATGAGAACACTAATAAGAATTTGTTTGGCAATTTTGTTCCAAGCATTTTTCCCAGGTTTTATTCCGGCACAAAGCACCTTCGACTTTGTGCTGGAATATCCGGTGCGCAAGTACTCTCCTGTTGCCATTGAAAGGGATAACGGTGAGATTGTTACTATAATCAACGAACGTACAGGCACCAACTTTGCGATGAGTTTCCCAACAAGAGGATATTTGTTAGTATTTAATGTAACAGGTGATACAATAACCCATCACTTTAGTTTTGGCGACTCACTTTTCAGTTTCAACACCATGCAAGCGTTAACAGATGGCGGCTTTTTACTTGCCGGTGAAGCCTATGCAGCTGATTCGGAACCGTTGAATCTGATGCTTGTTAAGCTGGATAACAACCTCAACAAGGTGTGGACAAGGTATTATGACATGAGTGACTATTACTCCTTAGACGTAAGGAAAATATTTCAGCTCAACGACCAGTATTTATTTGCACTTGATGTTTGCGTGTTTCCATGTAACAGACTTATCCAAAAACTAATTTGGTTTGATTTGTTAGGTAATATCGGAGAAAGTTATACACATAGTGTTCAGAGCAGAGGTCAGTCAGATTGGATGTTCAATGCCGATTCTACCCGTTTATGGGCCTTTACAGCAGGTCTTTCCGGTGGGCCAAACCAAAGTGTAAGACTTGAATTTGATATCACCCCCAATTATACTGGCCATACTTTTATGACCTTTGCTGGAGGGGGAGGGTATTACTCAAATGTTGCATGGCTTACTGACAGCACTTTTTTATACTCTTGTGATTATGACAGACCTAATCCAGCTTCCCCGAATGATCAGGATATGTGGCTTATTTCTTTTGATAGCTCCTTAAACATCATTGATTCAAGTCATTTTGGTAGTTATAATACTAAGGACATAGCAAGTGTTTATCGCGACCTCGCTTTCAGAAATTCCGATTCCATTTACTTTGTTGGCGAGAAAGACCAATATTTCGGCAAACCACCCGTAGGGCGGGTAAACTGGATTATGGCCGGACAAACGGATGCCCGCCTGGAGCCACGCTACCTGCATTTTATTGGAGGCGACCATTATTATGAACCATATTATGTGATTGCCATAAGGGATGGAGGAAGTTTTATCTGTGCATCGCGCTTCAATCACGCCACGCAGGTGTTTGATCCGGTTTTTTTGAAGCTCAACAACCTTGGCTTGCTAACAGCAAACAGTGCGCAGCATATTGAATTGAAGAAAACAGCATTTTGGCCGATACCATGCACAGACATGATCAACTTCGAGAGTGCTGAACAAAACATGTTGCTGCGACTCTATGATATGGCAGGTAAAATAGTAATGGAAAAACACCTTTCGGGCACAAGAGGCATCATCCAAACCAATCATCTGCCCGAAGGAGTGTATTTGTATGAGCTGCAATATGAAAATAGTGCAGTTGAAAAAGGAAAGATAATTAAAACACATTAAAATCGAAAACAATGAAACATTTCAGTCAAAAAATCCTTCAGGTGGCTATCATGATCATATTGTCAATGATCGTTCAAATTGGTTACTCCCAATGTCTAAATTGTGACGTGAGCAAGAGCAATATTTCAGCAGGTTATAACAATTCTTTAAACAGCACTTGGACCAACCAAAGTATTTTAGGCAGTGGAAATACAACCAATAGAAACAACGCAGTTGCCATTGGCTCCAATTCGCAAGCTAACTGGAGTCACTCCTATGTCTTTGGCAGCTTTTCTGTGACAAATGGAATGCATGCCTATGTTATTGGATCAAACTCTGTTGCCCAAACAACATCCAGTTTTGCATTTGGAAACTACGCCAAATCAATGTTTGGAAATGCACATAGCATAGGTAATTTCACCACTTCAAATCAGGTGGGAGCTTATGTTTTTGGATTGGGAATTTCTAGCATCTCACCACTCATCAACAACATCACAAACAGTCTTGTTGTTGGCTTCAACAGCCAATATCCCACCTTATTTGTCAGCGAAACACCATCCAACATGCAATCCGGCCGCGTGGGCATCGGAAATGTCACCGATCCGCAGGCCAAGCTGCACATCAGGGCGGATGAAAATGAAGATGCCTCATTACTGCTCGAAGCGGTTGCTCCAAACAAAGAGATCAATGTCCGATTGGGACAAAACCATAAAATCAGTGCCACAGAAGCAGGAAACCTGGACTTTGAAACTGCTGACAACAAACATTTTGTTTTCCATCAGGGCGATATCTTCCTCGAAGACATCCAAAGCGGCATCATTATGAAATCGCCCAACGGACAATGCTGGCGTGGCACCCTCACCGACCAGGGGATGCTCAGCTTTGTGCCAACAAGCTGCCCTGAAGCTTCACTGACTGCACTGACATCAACAGCTGAGACGGCACCACTGAAGCTTTTCCCAAACCCCACCGGCGACAAAGTCATTCTCGACTTTCAGCGCAGTGAGCATCACACCACCTTGCAAATCAGCACACTGGAAGGCAAGATCATGCATGAGCAAACCCTCCTTTACGACAAAACAGAACTCAGTCTGTCACAATTTCCCGCCGGCACCTACATCTTTGTAGTGCTGCAAAACGGCCAAAAGATAGCCTCGGGCAAGGTGGTGAGGGAGTGAAGGGAAATTACCAACTACAGACCCATTCAAATTCAAGTGGCAATTGATTAAATTTGTAAAATGTTCTTTTCGAAAAATCACCAAACCACCCAAACCACCACCCACACCTACCTCAGTGGGCCGGAGGGCCTGTTTGCCGTGGTGGTGAAAGAACAAAAAGACAGGTTTATGATCCACTATATCCACACCGACCATTTAGGTTCATGGAACACCATCACCGATGCCGGTGGCAACAAGCTGCAGGAAATCAACTTTGATGCCTGGGGCAACAGAAGAGACCCCAACACCTGGCGCGCCTTTGCCAACACCCCGCCAACG
>CAZBMR010000103.1:0-7576 GCA_964492695.1 uncultured Lentimicrobiaceae bacterium | reverse complement strand
CCAGGCTGCAAGCATCAGATGACCGCTAGCCATGAAATAACGCGCGGCAGCCCATAGTAAAAAAACGATCGCCAGGGGAATGCCGGCCGCCGGCAGTATGCCGGTCCAGTTATTGCTGGCGGTCAGTAGAAAACCGGCGATCACCGCCAGCGCGAATCCGAAAACCATTTCGTGTGCGTGCCAGGCGATAGGGTCGATGCTGGAAAACGTCGGCAGTGATAAACCGCCTAACAAGGCGCCCAGCCAGAGCAGGATGGCCGTCGCTGCATAGAATGCCGCGCCTAAGTAGAACGGTCGAAATCCGAGCCGCCATATGCCGACGCCGGTCATCGGATGCTCTTTTCGTGCCTGACTTTCCGTGATCGAATGCAGGTTACTGGGCCGAGAAGTTTTTTGACTAGGGTTGGTCATGGTGCGCTCTCTTGATTGAGCCACGGATTCTGCGAACAACCCAGGTGTTTGGCTATACCTATTCGGGGGTAAATGTCACCCCATCAAGTGTGACAGTAAGCCATGTGATCACCCGATATTGTTGGAGACTGCCCAGACCGCCGCCTCGACGCGAGAGCGGAATTTCAGCTTCTTCAGCAGATTGCGAATATGCACTTTGACGGTGCTATCCATAATGTCGAGTTCGCGGGCGATCAATTTGTTGGACATGCCGTGCGCCAGACACTTGAGGATGCTCAGTTCGCGCTCCGTTAAACCGGCTTGAGAACGATTGGTCACCACGGCTTCCTGACGGAGTGCGCTAGCAAGTAGACCGCTGAGTTCGGCGCTGATCGCGTTCTTACCCAGCATCGACTCCCTGATGAGCCGGATCATTTCGTCGGGGTCGGTATCTTTGAGAATGTAGCCATCCGAGCCTGCGCGGATGGCGCCGACCAGATCATCAGGGTTGTTGGAGACAGTTAGGATGATGATGCGCGCATCAACATCGGTGTCGCGCATCTGCTGTAGGGTTTCGATGCCATTCAATCCCTTCATGTTGAGATCCAGCAGGATCAGATCCGGGTTAAGTTCGAGTGCGCGGGCGACGCCTTCTTCACCCGAAGAGGCTTCACCGATGACCTCGAATTCCGGCGCCATGCCCAGGAGCTGGATGACGCCCTTGCGAAAGAGCGGGTGGTCGTCGATGATCAGTGTCTTGATGGTGTTTGTCATGGCGGCAGTCCTTAACTGTCGGTGCTGGATTTTTCGGGCTTGAAGGTCAGTAGGATTTCCGTGCCGCCGTGTTCCCGATTCCGAATGGTAATCGAACCATTGAGCGATTGGGCGCGGTCTTCCATGATGATCAGACCATAATGATTCTGTGGCGATTGAGGGTCGCCGATGCCAACGCCATTGTCGGTAATATGGATGGTGACCTGTTGCGTCTCTGAAACGCTGGCATTGATTGCGACGATGCTGGCATGAGCATGCTTTTCGATGTTCGCCAAGGCTTCACGGATGATCCTGAGCACATGGATTTCTTCATTGGCCGAGAGCAAGGTCGGCGGCAGGTCGTTACGCCACTGTACCCGGAGATTGCAGCGCCGACTGAATTCCTCCGCCGTCTCGGCAAGTGCCACGTGGAAGCCGCGTTCGTCGATTTTCAGTCGGAAGGCGGTGATCAGTTCGCGGAGTTCCTTGTAGGCGCTGGCCAGGCCGGATTTCAATTCGGTGACGATTTCTCGATGATGCTCGGGGGGCAGCGCCTCTTTTTCCAGGCGCGCGACCTGAATGCGCAGATAACTCAGCGATTGGGCTATCGAGTCGTGCAGTTCGCGTGCAATGACTGAGCGCTCCTCCAGCACGGCGATACGGTGTTGTTCTTCCTGGTGCTGCATTTTGGACAGCGCCATCGACAAGTTGCTGCCGATGGCTTCGAGCACCCGCATTTTCCAGGCGGGTAGCGTGCCCGACGCGTTAATCTTGAAGGGCATCACGCCGGTGAGCGAACCCGCATCCTTGATCGGTATAAAAATCATTTTTTGTGCATCGTCCGCAGACGTGTGCGTCGATGCGAGGCTCTTTGTAAAGCAGTCTTCGCAACCGCGCTCGCCACAAATCTGCGCCACGTCATTCTTGAACTGATTGGACGTCAATCGATGCGCCGGGAAGACGCCATGCTCACTCAGACAGACCGAACCGGCGCTGAGATCCAGCTCACGCTCGATCTCATCGAGCAGATGCTTGAGCGACGATGAGGTGATGTTGCCCTCCGACAGCTGCAAGGCCGATTTGTACATGAGTTCAAGTGACCGGTTCGAGTCGGTGAGTTCGCGGGTGCGCTCGAGAATCAAGCGGTTCTGGTTGTCGTAAGTTGCCGCAATCTCGGCAACCATCATATTGAATGCTTCTCCCAACTGGCCAAGCTCGTCGTGATCCGTGTGGCTGACTTTCACTGAGAAATCCTTGTCGCGGACTTGGCTTGCAGCGCGCAGCAGATCTCTGAGTGGGCGGACTACCTGGTTTCTCATCATTCCCATCGTGACCAGACAGACAATCATGGTCATGACCAGTAGCGCGATCTGCAGCGAACGTAACAAAGCAATTTTTTGCTCCAGGTCGTCTTCGATCAGATACACCACGTCATTGATCTGCTCGACAAGTGCTGGGGTAGCTTTTTTCAGCTTATCCAGTTCGCGTGTGTCGGGTGCGCCGTCGAGTCCGAGGTAGATAGGCACAAGCACTTGGTCCCAGGTTTGGTGGACTTGTCTGAATTTGGTGGGAAGCTCGCTGTAGTCGGCAGCCCGCGAAATGACAAAATCCTCCAGGCCGGCCAGCTTGGCCTGGTATTCGTTCACAGCGGCTGCAATCATGTCGGGCGATGCGCCGTTTTGCGCATAGCTGAGTAGACGGTAGCTCATCATGCGTAACGATCCCGCCGAATTGATGGCGTTGGCCTTGCCCAGGCTGTTGTCCGCGATTAATGTCGACAACGCCATGGAAATGAAAGATAAGAGCGTAATCGTCCCCATGGCCAGCCCCAGTCTGACGAGGAGGGAATCCTTGAGGGAAATCGACGAGAGGGCAGAAAAATTCATGGGCGACCGAGGGGGGGTTTAATCGCTTTGCGACTGGGGTGTATTAGGGCGTACCCCTATTTTGAACGTATGCGCGCGTTTGTTCAGCATTTGACCCGCTAGAGATTCTTAACCGCCTGTTTATCAATGGTTATTTTAGATTCGTGCTGCAAAGACTTCTACCTAAAAGGTGGTAGGTCGCCGAAAACCCGGCAGATTTCAGCCCTATCACAGCGGCCCTCAACTTTTTATGATGCCTCGGAAATCAGAAAAAAGTATCAGGGGTTGTCATGTTCAGCAGGAAACAATTGTCGGTCGTTTCATCCAGCACCTTTGCGTTTACGATTTGTTTCGCCATCTGGATGATGTTTGCCGTGATCGGAATCCCGATCAAGACCAAACTGGGCTTGAATGAAACGGAATTCGGTCTGTTAACGGCGATGCCGGTGCTTTCCGGTTCGTTGATTCGTTTGCCGCTGGGGATGCTGACCGATAAGCTGGGGGGGCGCATCGTCTTCTTCGTTCTGATGTTGTGCTGCGTGGTGCCGATCTGGTTTATCGGCGATGCGACGGAGTACTGGCAGTTCCTCGTGCTCGGCCTGTTTGTCGGCCTGGCGGGCGGCTCCTTCTCGGTAGGTATTGCCTACGTCGCGCGCTGGTTCGATAAAAAGAACCAGGGGTTGGCGATGGGAATCTTTGGCGCCGGTAATTCGGGCGCGGCGGTGACCAAGTTCGTGGCGCCATCGATCGTTCTCGCTTTCGGCTGGACGATGGTGCCGAAGGTCTACGCCGTCGCCATGCTGGTCACTGCACTCGTTTTCTGGATGTTCAGCTTTACCGAAAAGAGCCATAGCGTGCATAGCAGCGTGACGGTCGCCGATCAGCTCAAGGCCCTCAAGGATCCTCGTGTTTGGAAGTACTGCCAGTACTACTCGATCGTTTTCGGCGGCTATGTCGGCCTCGCACTGTGGATGACCAAGTACTATGTATCGGAATATGGCTTCGATCTGAAAACAGCCGCGTTGCTGGCCGCGTGCTTCTCATTGCCGGGCGGCGTTTTGCGCGCTGTCGGCGGCTGGTTGTCCGACAAATACGGCGCGCACTCAGTGACCTGGTGGGTGCTGTGGGTGAGTTGGATTTGCCTGTTCATCATGTCGTATCCGCAAACCGATTTCACGATCCAGACCGTCAACGGCCCGGAAACCTTTCATATCGGTTTGTCGCCGACCATCTTTACGATACTGCTGTTCATTATCGGCGTGGCCTGGGCCTTCGGTAAGGCCTCGGTTTTCAAATACATTTCGGATGACTACCCGCACAATATTGGCGTGATTTCGGGCATCGTTGGCCTGATTGGCGGTCTGGGTGGTTTCATTCTGCCGATCATGTTCGGCGCCCTGGTGGATCTGACCGGTATTCGCTCTTCCTCCTTCATGTTGCTCTACGGCGTTGTCTGGGTTTCGTTGATCTGGATGTACTACACCGAAGTACGCAGTTCGTCGGTGCTCGATCGCAAGACTGCGCCGCAAACGTTCAGCAAGTCCTGAATTCATTCATTGAACGGAGTACATCATGTCCCGAGTGTTACAAAAATGGCTGCCTGAAGATCACGATTTCTGGCACAACGAAGGGAAGGCGATTGCCCGCTTGAATCTCTGGATCTCGATTCCTTGTTTGCTGCTGTCGTTCGCAGTCTGGATGGTCTGGAGCGTGGTCGTCGTTAATCTGCCCAATATCGGCTTCAAGTTCGACACGGATCAATTATTCTGGCTGGCGGCCTTGCCGGGGCTCTCCGGCGCGACCTTACGCATTTTCTATTCATTCATGGTGCCGATCTTTGGCGGTCGCCGCTGGACCGCCATCTCAACAGCGTCACTGTTGCTACCGGCCATCGGCATCGGCTTTGCGGTGCAGAATCCGGAAACGCCTTATGCCACGTTCCTGGCCCTGGCCTTGCTGTGCGGCTTTGGTGGCGGGAACTTCGCATCCAGCATGTCGAATATCAGCTTCTTCTTCCCTAAGGCGCAGAAGGGTGGCGCATTGGGTCTCAATGCCGGCTTGGGTAATCTGGGCGTATCGGTCGTGCAATTTGTGGTGCCGATTGTCATCACCGCCGGTGTGTTCGGCGCACTGGGCGGCGATGCGCAAACCTGGGTCAAGGGTGCGCAAACCAAGCAGATGTGGTTGCAGAATGCCGGCTTCATTTGGGTGCCGTTCATTGCGCTGTCGACGCTGGCTGCCTGGTTCGGTATGCATGACATTGCCAGCGCTAAAGCATCGTTTGCCGATCAGGCCGTGATTTTTAAGCGCAAGCACAACTGGCTGATGTGCTGGCTGTATCTGGGCACGTTCGGTTCGTTCATTGGTTATTCGGCCGGCTTCCCGTTGCTGACCAAAACACAGTTTCCCGAAGTGAACCCGGTTCAGTATGCTTTCTTGGGCCCATTGGTCGGCGCCATCGCCCGCGTGATCGGCGGCTGGATCTCGGACAAGCTCGGTGGCGCCATTGTCACCTTCTGGACCTTTATCCTGATGATCGTGGCGGTATTTGGTGTGATTCAGTTCGCCCCGAGCGCCACGAGTGCCGGTAGCTTCTGGGGTTTCTTCGCCATGTTCATGCTGCTGTTCATGGGCACCGGCGTCGGTAATGCCTCGACATTCCGCATGATTCCAATCATCTTCATGACCGAACGTCAGCGTGAAGCCGCTGGCAAGGGTAAGGCCGCAGAAGAGGCCGCCGTCGTTGCAGGTAACAAGGAGGCTGCTGCCGTGCTGGGCTTCACCTCGGCGATTGCCGCCTACGGCGCCTTCTTTATTCCGAAGTCGTTCGGCACCTCGATTGCCGCGACCGGCAGTGCCGAGTTCGCGCTCTATAGCTTCATCGGTTTTTACGTTACCTGCATCATCATTACCTGGTTGTTCTACAGCCGTCGTAATGCGCCGATGCCCTGTTAATCGCTATTTCAGTTTGTACAACCACGTACTAAAGGAAACGCTATGAGTCACTTTATTGATCGACTGAAATTCCTCAGCACTGAGAAGACGGAGTTTTCGGACGGGCACGGTCAGACGACGACTGAGAACCGTGCTTGGGAAGATGCGTACAGAAAGCGCTGGCAGCACGACAAGATTGTCCGTTCCACGCACGGCACGAATTGCACGGGCTCCTGCTCGTGGAAGATCTATGTCAAGGGCGGCATCGTCACCTGGGAAACTCAGCAGACGGATTACCCGCGTACGCGCCCGGACATGCCAAACCATGAACCACGCGGTTGTGCGCGCGGCGCTTCGTACTCGTGGTATCTCTATAGCGCCAATCGCGTCAAGCACCCGATGGTACGTTCGTCGCTGCTGAAGGCTTGGCGCAAACATCGTCAGACCTTGTCGCCCGTTGCGGCTTGGGAAGCCGTGGTTTCCGATCCGAAGACCGTGCGTCGCTATCAGAGCGAACGCGGCAAGGGCGGTTTCTTGCGCACGAGCTGGGATGAAGTCAACGACATGGTGGCGGCCGCCAACATTTATACGGCGGCCAAGCATGGTCCGGACCGTATTATTGGTTTCTCGCCGATTCCGGCCATGTCGATGGTCAGCTATGCGGCGGGCAGCCGTTATCTGTCACTGATTGGCGGCGTCTGCATGAGTTTCTATGACTGGTACTGCGACCTACCACCGGCCAGTCCGCAGACCTGGGGCGAACAAACTGACGTGCCCGAATCGGCCGACTGGTACAACTCGTCTTACATCATGATGTGGGGTTCGAACGTGCCGCAGACGCGTACCCCGGATGCCCACTTCATGGCCGAGGTTCGCTATAAGGGCGCCAAGGTGGTGTCGGTATTCCCGGATTACTCGGAGGGTGCCAAGTTCGGTGATATGTGGCTGCACCCGAAGCAGGGCACTGATGCAGCGCTGGCGATGGCCATGGGCCACGTCATCCTCAAGGAATTCCACGTTCCGGGTAAGAGCGACTATTTTGAAAATTACTGTCGCCAGTACACGGACATGCCAAACCTGGTGTGCCTGGTGGAGAAAGATGGCGCCTATGTGCCGGATCGTTACGTCCGCGCCGCCGATCTGGTTGGCGCGCTCGGCGAGGCCAACAACCCGGATTGGAAGACCCTGGTGATCGATGAAACGACCGATGCACTGACCGTGCCGGTGGGCTCGATCGGTTTCCGTTGGGGCCAGGAAAAGGATGGTGCCGCGACCGCTGATAAGGGCAAGTGGAACCTGAAAGAAGAAACCAGCGATGGCCGTCAGATCAAGCCACGTTTGTCGCTTGTACAGAAACACGATGCCGTCGTTGAAGCCGCTTTTCCGTATTTCGGCAACATCGCGCATGAACATTTCAACAGCACCTCGCACAGCGATGTGCTGAAGCGTCGTGTGCCCGTACGCAAGATCCAGACTGCCAGCGGCGAAATGCTGGTGGCGACCGTTTACGACCTGTATGTCGCCAACTATGGCGTCGATCAGGGTCTGGGTGGTGATAATGTCGCCAGCAGCTTCGATGATGACGTCCCGTACACGCCGGCCTGGCAGGAGAAGATCACCGGTGTGCCGCGTGA
>CAZBMR010000102.1:0-7806 GCA_964492695.1 uncultured Lentimicrobiaceae bacterium | reverse complement strand
CTTGAGTGCCGAGCACATTTTTAACGACTATTTGTACAGTACCGATCAGAAGATTGCTCTGCCCACCCTGGCCGGCTGATTGAGGGCGCTGGCCGGGACAGCTCCATCAAAACCGTACATAGGCATATTCAATGACCGACGACCAGATTCGCGAGGCAATACGTGACGGTAGGCCGTTCTTTGCCGTCAACTCCAAGCACGAGATGATGGCAAGGTATATGTATTTCGCGCCCGTCTTTGTTTGGCAGAAGAACCAGATGCTTCCCATGCCGTTGCAGGATGAAGATCTGGTTTGGTGGCTACAATCCAGAGACAAAGAAGAAGACGCCGGCTAGAAATGGCATTAGGGATCGGTTCGATCCCAGTACGGCTCGTCTCCGATATGAGCAATCAGGAAGTCAATGAACAGTCTGACTTTGCTGGGCAAATGGCGGGTTGGTAAATACATGGCGTATACATGCCGTTCTACAGGAATGTATTCCGAAAGAACGGCCTGTAACGCCCCGCTTTGCAGATCCTTACCAATGATGAAAGTTGGCAGAAGGCCAACACCAAGGCCACCGAGTACAGTCTGCGAAAGGGCTTCATCATCATCGACGTGCAGTGTCCCGTTGACTGGTACAACGATTTCGCCATCCGGTCCTGTAAAACGCCAGTAACCCGGCTCGCCAGAACGCGTGTAATCCAAACAATTGTGTTCAACCAAATCGGCGGGGGTTTGCGGTATCCCCTTACGGCGAAAGTAGTCGGGGGTTGCACATAACTTTCGTCGCACAGGGGCCAGTGGCCGTGCGACTAAATTAGGCGGCGGCTCACCCGTAACACAGATGGCCAGGTCGAACCCCTCTTCAGCCAAATTAACCCGTCGGTCTGTGATGCTCAAATCGATTTTGAGTTCCGGATGTTTTGGCAGAAAGCTCGCCAGTGCCGGTGCCACATGGAGTGTTCCGAAGGCAACGGAGGCGCTGACACGCATAACGCCTTTGGCTTCGCTACTTAAACTGCCGACCAACTTTTCGGCTTCGCTGGCCTCTTCCAACATACGCGTGCAATGTTCCGCGATCGAGTTTCCTATCTCGGTCAGGCTGAGATATCGCGTAGTCCGGTTGAGCAAATGGGCACCCAGCGACTTTTCAAGTCGAGCCACGGCCTTGCTGACGGCTGAACGAGATGTCCCCATGCGTCGCGCCGCTTCCGCAAAACTACCCGCTTCAACAACACGGGCAAAGATTGCCATCAAATTAAGATCTGCCATGGTGAACCTACCTATTTGAAAGTCGTTCAAAAATCCTGATTGTCGAGCCACAGGATACATTCTGATGCCAAGCGGATGTCTACCGACATCGTCGACAGCACGATAGGATTCATCAGATGAAATCTAAAAAACTAACCCCACAAGATCATTTAGCCAATGATAACAACGATTTTACAACCCCACTTCTGGACGTTGCAGACTATGTGCGTCTGCGAGACTTGCCTTTGAGCGATGAATTGGCGGCCGAACTGGATCGTGCGATTGTTGTCAAAACAGAACAGATCCCTCAGGACGTTGTGAGCATGCACGCACACTGCACCTACCTTGATGAGCAGAGCGGTGCCGTGCGCGAAATCGAACTGGTCTATCCAGAAGAAGCCAATCCATCCACCGGCAAGATTTCCGTGATGAGTCCCGTTGGCAGTGCCTTGCTCGGCTTGCGGGAAGGTCAGGAAATTGCGTGGGATTTCCCTGATGGCACACGCCGGATTTTGAAGGTTGAGAAAGTCCGTCAGTCGGCCTCCTAAGTCGATCATCAAGAAGGGCTATTATCATGACGACTATCAAGAACGTCCTGGTTGCTACGGATTTGTCACCTTCGTCGCTAAATGCGATTGATCGCGGCTTTGAGATAAGTGCGTCTTCGAATGCACAAATGACCCTCACCCATTGCATTGGCATTGATTTTTTTTCGGGGATTCGTGATCTCATCGGTGCCAAAGCGGAAGGCATCGTCACGAAAGCCATTGAAATCAGCCGTGAAAAACTTGAAACGCTTGCATCGAATCCAGTGCGCAATCGAGGCATATCCGCGCGCATACACGTCGACTCAGGCTTAGCCTTTACGGTCATCAGCCAACAATCCGAACTCTTAGATAGTAACTTGCTGATTACCGGATACAAAGGCGAGAACGAGGCCTACAAGTTTGGACTCGGCACGACTTCCTCCAGGCTACTGCGCAAAAGCCACTGCCCCGTACTAATTGTCCGTAACCCTTGCGTTGGCCCATACAAATCCATTCTGATTCCCGTCGATTTCTCCTATAGCTCAGAGCTGACTATCCGCCTGGCCCAAAAAATCGCCCCGCAAAGCCATATAGTTCTGATGCACGTGTTTGACGTGCCCTATGAAAGCACGCTCAGATTGGCTGGCGTATCAGATGACCAAGTGAACCACTACAGAAGCGCAGGCGTTTCGAATGCCTACAATCAGCTCAATGCACTGGCAGCCAAATGTGGGCTCGAAAGAAGCCGTTATCGTGCCGTGGTCGAAGTTGGCAATGCCTCAAAACTGATTAGCGACTATGCGCAAACGGACAAATTTGAATTAATTGTCATGGGTAAGCACGGGACTCACGTCACCGAAGAAATGCTCCTGGGGAGCGTTACGAAACATCTTTTGAATTCTTCTCAGTCCGATCTCCTTGTCGTGATCGACAGCCGATTGCCAGAACCATCCTTCGTCGATTAGCCTCAATAGACAAACGACGTAATGCACTGCCAAGCGGAGCCATCGCGTAATGCGGCCCGGCGATGACCAGCCCAATAATGATTGGGCTGACTGTCGTATCGGATTTAGCGCTTTGATCGAGTCTTCTGAGAAGGTTTCGGCAGCGGTTTAGTCATGTCCGAGTCTGGCACTAATTGCTGTTTGTAGAGCTCAAGCGCGTTATTCGCTGATCTGATCGTGTTTCTGACCGCAGCCACAGCGCCTTCGCCGCCGTACAAAGCAAAATCCGATTTTTTATCATGCAAATGATCCAGTGATCGATCGATATCGTGAAGCCGAGCCTGGAATAATTCGATCACATCAATCGAACAGCCACCTGATATTTCGAGTACTTTCTGGGTGTAACCCATCATCTGGTCAACCATTGGATGAATTGCTTCTGGATCGTAAATTCCAAAGAAATTCTGAGGCGATCTCTGCTTCGCCTGCTGAATCAATTGTTGAGAATGTGCAACGTTAAGCGCTATAAGACTTTCGACAGCATTTAGCGCATGGTTCACAACGGCTGCAATCGTTGCAACGTCCATTCTGGCATTGCCAAGAATTTGATCTTCATCGAAGTGAGTCATTATGGCTTTTCTCCGTAGTTTATCTATGATTAACGCTTTTCTGATGCTAGCGCTCCAAACTTAACCAAGCCTTAAGCTGCAGTTGGATAAAGTACGGCAAAAACGCATGCTTGTTCAACGGAATACGTACAAGAGATTCTCTTTGCTGAGACATAGATAGAACCATGGAACATGCGCTCATAACGACAATCGCTGCCGGCTTTGGATTAGCCCTGATCTTTGGTTTTGTGGCCGAAAAAATCGGCACCCCGGCATTGGTAGGCTACTTGTTAGCCGGAATCGCCATAAGTCCCGCGACCCCTGGCTATGCTGGAGACATGGGTATCGCTGCCCAGCTTTCTGAAATCGGCGTCATGCTCCTGATGTTTGGCGTGGGGCTGCATTTTTCTATTAGCGACCTACTCTCCGTCCGAAAGATTGCTGTTCCCGGAGCGATCTTCCAAATGCTCATAGCAACAATCCTAGGAGCAGTGATCGCCTCCTTTTGGGGATGGGATTTGTGGGCTTCGGTCGTTTTTGGACTGTCTCTTTCCTGCGCCAGCACCGTCGTACTGATCAAAGCGCTTGAACGTGAAAAAATCACGACATCCATGAATGGCCGCATTGCTGTCGGCTGGCTGGTCGTCGAAGACCTGGTGACTGTGCTCGCCTTGGTCTTGCTACCCGTTCTCTCCGGTCTGCATGACTCCAGTGGTTCTACTCAAGCAAACACTTCAATCGCACTATTGATTGGTAAAACATTCTTACAAGTTGGCGGATTTATTGCGGTGATGCTCATTCTGGGCAGGCGAATCATGCCCAAATTGTTATGGATGATTGCCAAGACGGGATCCCGCGAGCTTTTTACCCTGGCCGTCATCAGTGCCGCTATCGGCATCGCATTTGGCGCCGCAGAACTCTTCAACGTTTCTTTTGCGCTAGGCGCTTTCTTCGCGGGAGTCGTTCTAAGAGAGTCGGAACTCAGTAAACGCGCAGCCAAAGATTCGTTGCCGTTACAAGATGCCTTTTCTGTATTGTTTTTCGTCGCAGTCGGTATGCTTTTTCAGCCCAGTGTCATTGTTGAACATCCTACTGCGGTCCTGTCGGTACTTTTCATCATCATCATTGGCAAATCGATCGCTGCCGTTGCACTTGTCCTGATATTTCGCTATCCACTCAATTCTGCACTCACGATTGCAGCCAGCCTTGCCCAGATTGGCGAGTTCTCTTTCATACTCGCCGGCCTTGGATTGACCCTGGGCTTGCTTCCCCAACTTGCCTTCAGTCTTGTTCTCGCGGGTGCACTGATCTCGATTGCGATTAATCCACTTATCTTCAAATTGATGAAACCGCTTCGTTCATGGCTATTAGCCAATTCGAACAAAGCAAGGCTTTTCGATCAGCGCAGAGATCCATTATCAGAATTGCCCATGTCTACTGCGCGCAATCTGCTTGAGGGCCAGGTGATTGTTATTGGTTACGGCGTCATCGGCCGCTCAATTGTTGCTGGCTTGAAGGAGCGAAAAATCCCCCTGATAATTGCCGAGCAGAACCGGGATACCGTTGAATCACTGCGAGCAGCTGGCTTTGCGGCTGTTTATGGAAACGCTGCAGACCCTGCAGTATTAATTCAAGCACATATTGCCGAGGCTGCCATCCTGGTGATCACCGCCAATGATCCTGTCGAAATTCAGAAGATGGTTGAGACCGCCAAGGCGCTCAACCCGGATGTTAGGGTACTGATCGATTGCGAAAACGGTGCGGATTACGCCATATTAACAAGTGCACAATTAGGGACCGTTTATTCGGCTGACCATCTTGTCTCGCAGGCCATTGTTGAATCAGTCGCCACCTATTTCAATGACCGGGCAGCTGAAGGTGTCTGATTCCTGCTTTCATAACTCAATCTCTATTGGGTTATCCGCGTAATCATCACGAGGCAACTACATGGAATACTTGAGCGTCAGCGCATAGATCAATGCCAGCAAGGCACAGATCACAACCAACCAGGTCAACATGATGCTGCGCCAGAAAATCGGGGCCCGGCGCAGCCCCATGAAGACATCAATCACCAGCCATCCCTTAACCACAGCCAGTGAAAATAACAGGCTGACCAATAGCACGCCAAGCGCCTCGCCCGAATGCCCCTCGGCAATCCCGTAGCTCAGTCCGGTGGCCAAGACAAGAATCACCCAGACAGCGTTGGCAGGCGTGAATAAAAACTTCATCGCATCAGATAGATCAGCGGAAACAGAACGATCCACAACAGATCGACCATGTGCCAAAATGCGGCGCCGGTTTCCAGCCCGTGCAGCCGATCCGGAGTCGTTTCGCCGCGCCTATTCACAAGTGCCAGAATCGCGAGAATCACAACGGCGGCCAGCACATGCAAAAAATGAAAGCCGGTCAGTGTGAAATAGAACATGTAGAAACGGTTGGTCTCTAGGTCGATACCTGCGCTGAACAAGGTTGCGTATTCTTGCAGCTTCAAAATTAGGAAACCCAAACCACAGGCCTGTGCCGCAACCAGCCAACGCAAGCCTACACTACGTGCATGTTTACGAATTGCCTGAATGGCGCGCACCACGCACCAACTTCCACCAATCAGCAACCATGTGTTGATGACGCCCTTGCCGCGGTCAAGCGATAACTGTGAGGCATTAAACAATTCGGGGTCCTGACTGCGCATGATCGCGTAAGCAACAAACAGGAGCACGAACGTGGTCAGCTCAAGCAATATGATGAACCAGACCGCCAGATCGCCCGGCAGATACCGATCATCTGGAACGGTCTCCCTGTTGGGGGTTATTTCGTGTAGCGCTTCAGCTTGGGTGTTGGTCATCGACTATTGGCCAAACGTAGAGCATCGAATCCTCGTTGAATATCGCACCCGTTTCATATCGCACCAATTATGGACGCTGTACTGCCTCCATCAAATACTCACTAGTAGGTAGCTACAAGTTCGCAGTTTTACTTAAAAACTTTATACCAACTGGGGCCGAAGGCAGATGCCGTGCTACATTTGGCGATTGCCGACCTGATGATGGCTGCCGATATTTCCAGCATCCTGATTGGAAATTGCCAAAAGGCTAGAATCGCTATTTAAACCTCGCCTTGATAAGAATCAACATCACCGTGGATCTTTCGCAAATCACCGAAACCTTACGTGCAGATGCAACGCTTGTTGTTTTTCTGAACGTACTCATGCAACAGCTGGGTTTGCCGGTCCCAGCCGTACCCACCTTGCTGCTGGCCGGCAGCCTAACAACAACACCCGGCTTCCTGGGAAAACTGCTCGGGGCATCGATGATCGCCTCTGTCCTGGCAGACTGGATTTGGTATTGGTCGGGAAGAATGTTTGGCTATCGTGTGCTATCTGGCCTTTGCAAGCTATCCATCAATCCTTCTTCTTGTGTCAGCCAAACGGAGGCGCGCTTCATTCGCTGGGGGCTTTCATCGCTCGTGGTTGCAAAGTTTATTCCCGGGTTCTCCACGGTTGCACCGCCCATTGCCGGCGCCCTACGCATGAATCAAGGCGGCTTCCTGTTGGCCTCAGCCGCTGGCGCAGGTTTGTGGGCCGGCGCGGCATTAGGTGTCGGCTTATTGCTTCAGGATACCGTTCATACGGCGATTGGTATTCTGGATCAGCACGCCAATCGGGCGATCACCCTGATCGCGTTAGGCCTTATCGTTTGGCTGGGATGGAAATTCTGGCAAAAATATCGTTTTAGAAGATTCTGTGCGGTGCCGCACATCACCCCGGACGAGCTGATTGCCGCTTTGAATACGGATGTTCCTCCCCTAGTTCTGGATATGCGCGGCAAGATCATGATCGCCGAAAGCGGCCCCATCATCGGTGCCCGCGAAACGGATTTCGACATACTGAATCAGACCGTTAGCGACTGGCCCAAAGATCGACCCATTGTCACCTTGTGCGCCTGCCCTCAGGATGCCACTGCCGTTAAGGCCGCACGTCAGCTGCTCAATGCCGGCTATCAATCGGTCAAACCGCTCAAAGGCGGCTACGACGCGTGGCTCAAAGCAAACTCGTCTGACAAATCCTAAGTCCTCATCGGTATCACGTCGTTAAGATATGGACCTCTCCATTGAAATTTCTCAAGAATTGCTAGGCCTATTCGCCGCGCTGGCGATCGGCTTGCTGATCGGCCTGGAACGGGGTTGGCATGAGCGTGCACTGCCACAAGGCGGTCGCGCTGCCGGGTTACGAACTTTTTCGATCACCAGTTTATTCGGCGGTATTCTGGCAAGCTTGCCGGAAGGGATACGCGTTTGGGCACTCAGCGTCGGCCTCTTAAGCATCGCCGCCTTCACGGCCATTGCCTATTGGCAAGGAGCGACTGCAAACAACCGAGGTATGACGACGGCGATTACGTTGTTATTAACTTTCGCGCTCGGTGCTTATGCGGCAATCGGCCATCCTGAATCGCCCCGGGAATCATGGAGGCTGATTGGTTAAAGTAAAGCGGTTGATT
>CAZBMR010000101.1:0-7873 GCA_964492695.1 uncultured Lentimicrobiaceae bacterium | reverse complement strand
GGAATTATCATCCGTATGTTTTTCAATGAACATGCGCCGCCACATTTTCATGCGGAATATGGGAATCATCGTGCACTGATCGATATTCGAACTTTAAAACTAATCGAGGGCAACTTACCGCGTCGAGCTCTCGAGTTAGTTATGGATTGGGCGGAATTGCATCAAGAGGAATTGATGAAAGACTGGGATTTGTGTCAAAGTCATCAACATCCTATGGAAATTGCACCGCTGGAGTAAGGAGAATATTGTGAAATGGGATGTGATTGAAGCCCGCGTTATCGAACCGGGCTGCTTTCAGGTGAAGTTTGCCGATGGCCTAGAAGGCACGGTGCGTTTTGCGCCTAGCGCCTATCGAGGCGTGTTCGCCAAGCTGCGTGATCCCCTCGAATTCAATAAGCTTTATGTGAATGACTACTTCGTAACTTGGCCGGGTGAACTTGATCTGGCACCCGATACGATGCATGAAAAGATAAAGGAAAAGGGCGAATGGCTAATACAGTAGAGCAGACTGAGAACGAAAGGGATCTCCGCGCTTTTGAAGAGCATGCTGCCAAGGAAGCAATCCCTTATGACGAATTTCTTGCCCAGTTGAAAGAGGCAGACATTATCTAGTTACAGCATGTCCAAACGTGCCCGCCGCCGTCATAAACGCCCGAATGCCGCAGCCAAGGCACTAACGACGGGCTTGTACCGGCCCAAGGTCGAAGTCGATCGCCGCAAAACGGCTAGGCTCATTCGCAGCGCCAAACACAAAGCCAAAACAGAAGATGGGCAATGAGCACTGCGATCTTTCTAGCAGAATTGCGCAACACTCCTTGCCGCCTTGATGGCTTAGCGGTATCCCTAGTCAGAGCGCAATCGGTCAAACACAGACATTAACGAATCAATGCATTCAATCCGGTTTTTCCTGTAGGTTGCCGTTCTAGCCAAGGTATCAAAGCACATCGAGTAGATAACTTATTGGCCACGGTTTCAATGTAGGGCAGCTCGTAAGCACCACGCTCCATCAATACAGGATCATGGGTGCCACTTGCGAGCAAAGACTGGTTAACGACCCACGCATAGGGTTCGATACCTGCCCGCCTAAGATCATTCTGTAGGCGCTCTGCCTCATGAACTGGGGTGGCTTCTGGCAGAGTCACCACAAAGACATGCGTAAAGTCCTTGTCGCGCAGACGGGGTAGCAGTTCCTTCACGGATTCCGGCATATCACCTTGAGTCCGTTCAACTTCACGGTGATAGGCTTCTGCGGCATCAAGCAAGAGAATGGTGTGTCCCGTAGGTGCTGTATCCAGAACGACGAATCCCCCTTTGCCCTCGTCGACCGTACGGGCGAAGGCGCGGAAAACGGCGATTTCTTCGGTACAAGGCGAACGCAGATCTTCTTCGAGCATGGCGAGTCCAGCAGCATCGAGACTCTTACCGGCCTTTGCCAGCACCTCTTCGGTGTACTGTCGAACTTCATGTGCCGGGTCAATTTTGGTCACCGTTAAGCCGGGCATGCCTTCCTCTGCCGCCGCAGCGACATGCGCCGCAGGGTCTGTGGTGGAGAGAATCACCGGAAATCCACGTTCTGCCAGATTGAAGGCTATGGCGGCAGCAACCGATGTTTTGCCAACCCCACCCTTGCCCATCGTCATGATGACGCCATGACCCACTGCAGCCAATTCATCGACGTATCGCTTCAGACCACCCGGTAATGACTCAATCGCCGGCAACGACCGCTCCAAAGGCAGCGGCAGTTCCTCTGGGTGAGCCATTGCTCGGAGTGCCTCCAAACCAACCGTCCCTTTCGGCAAGAAGGGAATCGTTGACCCCGCAAGCGCAGCCAACCCAGTAGGCATCTCTGACATAGACTCAACGGCCCGTTTGGTCATCGCATCAGCAATCGCATCGCCCGGTTCTTTGGCGACAAAGACACCGTTGATAACCAACTGAAGGTTACTAACACCCAAGTCACCCAATTCCGCACGAGTGCGTTCTGCCTCTCGCAAGGACGCACGCTCAGGGCGGCTAACCAGAACCACCGTAGTTTCTTTCGGATTCGACAGGCGCTCAACCGTGGCGGCATACAGCGCTTTCTGCTTTTCCAAACCAGCCAGCGGACCAAGACAGGACGCACCGCCAGTCGAAGAAGAAATGAACTCATCCCAAGCCGAAGGAAGCGTCAGAAGACGCAAGGTGTGACCGGTCGGTGCGGTATCGAAAATGACATGGTCGAATTCTTGTGTCGCCGAGGGGTCGCCCAGCAACTTGGAGAACTCATCGAACGCAGCAATTTCTACTGTACAGGCACCGGAGAACTGCTCTTCCATGCTCCGGATAGCGGCATCGGGCAGGATGCCACGATAAGGGCCCACCATTCGTTCACGGTAGGCTTGCGCCGACGCTTCCGGGTCGATATTGAGCGCCCATAGATTCGGTGCATCGGGAATCTCAGACGGAGACTGATTCAATGCCACACCCAACACTTCGTCCAGATTGGATGCTGGGTCGGTGCTAACAATCAATACCTTCTTACCAGCATCTGCCAATGCTAGACCAGTGGCGCAGGAGAGTGATGTCTTACCAACACCGCCTTTACCGGTAAAGAAGGCGTGACGTGTATCAAGTTTGGGCAACGGCATATCAGACCTCGGAAATTAGCAGCAACCAGATTTAGGGTCGCAGCACTTGCCAGCGACAACGTGAGGCTTCTCTGCCGTGGTCAGTTGGATCGCCAGTTTCTGTGCCAATTGCTGGCGTGACGGATATATTCCTGTGGAAATGATATGCCCATCAATCATGACGATCGGCAACATATCCATCCCCTGTTGCATGATCTTCACAACCACTTCATTGCCGGCAAAGGCTTGTGGCTCCTGTCCAAGGTTATGACGCTCAACAGTAACGCCGTGTTCGCCAACCCACTTCAGGTCGGCGGCAAATTGCGCCAACACCGGGTCAACCTCAACGCCGCAGACACCAGTTGAACAGCACATGGCGGGGTCGAAAACTTCTAATTTCTTCATGATGTACACCTCCTGATTATTTGGCGGGACGACGCTCGTACCACCCCTTGGATTGGTTCACGACACGAACGACCAGCAGCATCACCGGCACCTCAATGAGAACGCCGACGACGGTCGCCAGCGCAGCGCCGGATTCAAAGCCAAATAGACTGATGGCTGCGGCAACCGCCAGCTCAAAGAAGTTCGAGGCGCCAATCAAGGCCGATGGGCAGGCAATGCTGTGTTTCTCGCCGGCCGCACGGTTCAGCCAGTAAGCGAGTGCCGAGTTGAAGAAGACCTGAATCAGAATCGGCACCGCCAGCAGCACAATAATTAGCGGCTGTTCGATGATGGCTTTGCCTTGGAAGGCGAAGAGCAGCACCAGCGTTAAAAGAAGTGCTGAAATCGACCACGGGCCAATCTTTTCCATCGTGGCATCGAAATGCGATTGGCCTTTGGTCAGCAGCGACTTACGCCAGAACTGGGCAAGAATGACCGGAATCACGATGTAGAGAACCACCGACGTCAGCAGCGTGTCCCAAGGCACGGTAATGGCCGAAATACCCAAGAGGAATGCAACCAGCGGCGCGAAGGCAAACACCATAATGGTGTCGTTCAATGCGACTTGTGAGAGCGTAAACAGCGGGTCGCCATTGGTCAGCCGGCTCCACACGAACACCATGGCCGTACAAGGCGCAGCCGCCAACAGAATCAGCCCGGCGATATAACTGTCTATCTGATCTGTCGGCAGGTATTCGGCAAAGATCCCTCGAATAAAGAACCACGCCAGAAACGCCATGGAGAAGGGCTTGACGAACCAGTTGACGAACAATGTGACGCCGATGCCCTTCACATGCTGCTTCACTTCGTGCAGCGCCCCAAAGTCGACCTTGACCAGCATCGGAATAATCATGACCCAGATGAGCAAGCCAACCGGCAGGTTGACCTGTGCCACTTCCAGACGACCAATTGCTTGAAATACGCCGGGCAGCATCTGGCCAAGCAACACACCGGCGATAATGCAGAGGAATACCCAGACGGTTAGATAGCGCTCGAAAATACTCATCGGTGCCGTCTTGGACACCACCTCACATTGAATGCTCATCTTAAATCCCCAACGCTTCACGAACGGCCGGAATCAACTTCGCACGAATCTCGTCACGAACCTGCACAAAACTCTCCAACGGTTCACCATGCGGGTCATGGAACGGCAGATGGATCCGCGGCACCGGCTTCGGGAAGATCGGGCAGGCTTCATTGGCGTTATTGCAGACGGTGACAACTAGATCAATCGGTTCGTTAATGACCGCGTCAATATCCTTCGGATAGAGACCCTCTGTCGGCAAACCAGCCAATTTCAGGGCTTCGATGGCGCCTTCAGCCACCTTGGGCTGTGGTTTCGTACCAGCGGACAGACCTTTTGCCAGACCGGCAAGGTCATGCGTGATTAGGGCTTCAGCCATCTGAGAACGGCAGGAGTTGCCGGTACAGAGGACTAGAACATTTTTCAGGTTTGACATGGTGTTTCCTTAATTACGGGGCAGAGTGCCGATGTCATCCAGTTCCTTTTGGAGTGACTGACGCGCAAGTTTTTCGAGGGGCAGATTGACGAAAATGCCAATCCGACGATTCAGTTGCATAAATGCATCGAAGACCGCCTTCTTCTGTTCTTCTTCACCTTGAACGGCAGCAGGGTCTTCAAGACCCCAATGAGCTGTCATTGGCTGGCCGGGCCAGACTGGACAAACTTCACCAGCCGCTTGGTCACAAACGGTGAATACAAAATCCAGTTTCGGCGCATCAGGGCTGGCAAACTCATCCCAGCTTTTGCTCCGGATGCCTTCTGTAGGCATACCGTTGCGCTGAAGCAGGTCCAGCACATGCGGGTTCACGCGACCGGTGGGCATGCTGCCAGCGCTGAACGCCCTGAATCGACCATGCCCCAGTTGATTGAGCAACGCTTCGGCCATGACGCTACGAGCAGAGTTGCCGGTGCACAGGAAAAGCACGTTAAAGACTTTTTCAGACATCATTTACCTCAACAAAAAGTTGAGTAGCCTGCCTTTTGCCGTCTTTTTCGGCTGTATGGACCTGTTCGGTTTTGGGCAGACAACTCTGGCCCTGACAGCATTTGTCCGTCAGGAATACGAGAAGCTCATCCATGACGCTGTAATCCGTGGCGTAGTAGATGAAACGGCTTTCCTGTCTGGCCTTGATCAAACCGACTCGACTGAGATTGGAAAGATGGAAAGAGGTTGTCGCAGCCGGTAAACCGAGTTGCTCGGCAATTGCGCCGGCATTTATCCCCTCCGGACCAGCCTCAACCAGCAGGCGGTAGATAGAGAGTCGTGATTCATGCCCCAGAGCGGCAAGGAGTTCGGCAGCGTTCAGCGTTTCCATGTTTCCAATTTTCTCGAATTATTGTGACCAATTTATTACCACTCAAGGTTTTTGGCAACCCCCCCTGCAATGCGCATAGGCGAGCCCTACCGATCAGAAGCAGTCCAGCACGACGAAAATGGGTATAATCCGCCTGCTCTTTGGGGAGTAGCCTGTCTTCTTCGGAAGATGCTTGCGTCAACATACTTGGCACAAAAAGCCATGGCGCTAGCGGTCCTAGAACTTGGCAAGACCTTAGATCACTCGCTTCCGTCATGGCTGGGGGAGCACTGTGATCTTTTGTCTTCGACCAGCCAAGGAAACATCATGGAAGCACTACTTCTTTCTACGGGCGTTGTGGCCCTCGCAGAAATTGGCGATAAGACGCAGCTTCTTGCATTTTTATTAGCCGCGCGTTTTAAGAAGCCAGTGCCTATCATTCTCGGCATTTTTGCAGCGACGGTGCTTAATCATGGTCTGGCGGGCGCATTGGGTGCGTGGATTACTGCCAATGTGAGCCCGGACATTCTGCGCTGGGTGCTCGGCGCCTCGTTCATTGGTATGGCGATCTGGACGCTGATCCCCGACGAAATTGAAGAAGATGAAGCAATGATCGCCAAACGCTTGGGCGTTTTTGGTGCCACGGCGATTACGTTCTTCCTGGCTGAAATGGGTGACAAGACACAGATTGCCACCGTGGCGATGGCCGCGCACTACCCGGATCCCTTGATGGTCGTGATCGGTACGACGCTGGGCATGCTCATTGCCGATGTGCCTGCAGTGTTTGTCGGCGACAAGTTGGCTCAGAAAATCCCCATGCGGCTGGTTCATGGGGTTGCCGCCGCGCTCTTCGCCGTCCTTGGCATAGCGACGCTCGCTGGCGTCGGATCGTCTTTGTTACCTAGCTGATCAGCTGCTGAAGTAGCGCCGAGCGCAAGACCAAGTCCGAAGACGGCCAATAACTACTGAAAACCGCTTAATATTCTGGTGTCGCCCGAATTCATGCTTTTATGACACCCGAAGACTTTATTGCTCGCTGGAAAGACAATGCCCTGACCGAACGCGCTGGGGCGCAGGCGCATTTTGACGACCTCTGTGAGTTGCTCGGCGTTGAGAAGCCGCGCGACCCGGATAATTATTGTTTTGAACGCGGGGCCAGAAAATCAGGCGGTGGCGACGGCTGGGCCGATGTCTGGAAACGCGGCTGTTTCGGCTGGGAGAACAAGAAACCCGGACGCGATCTCAATGCGGCGCTCAAACAGCTGACTGACTACGCTCTTGAACTGGAAAACCCGCCGTTGTTGGTCGTCTCCGACCGCGAGCGCATCGAAATTCATACCGCCTTTACCGGCTATCCCGATGAGCCGCGCAAGATTCTGCTGCAAGACATCGGCCAACCAGAAAATCTGCAAGTCCTGCGCTGGGTCTTTGAAGATCCGGAAAAGCTCAAGCCCACCAAGTCGCTTGCCGCGATTACAGAAGAAGCTGCTGGCAAATTCGGCAGCCTGGCCGAGGCGCTGCGGGAGCGCGGCAACCCGCCGGATCAAGTCGCGCACTTCCTGACGCAGTGTCTCTTCTGCATGTTTGCCGAAGACGAAAACCTCTTGGCTCGCGGCGTCTTCACCAATCTGCTCGATAAAGCCGTCGATATCGAACGCGCCACTAATCGTATTACCGCCCTGTTCAATGCTATGCAGAACGGCGGCGATTACGGCGACGAATCGGTGCGCTGGTTTAACGGCGGCCTGTTTGCAAAGGTGGACGTGCCGAAACTCATGCTCAGCGATCTGGTCACGCTGCGAGCAGCCGCCCACATGGATTGGCGGGCGATTGATCCGTCCATTTTCGGCACGCTGTTCGAGCGCGGGTTAAACCCGAAGAAGCGCTCGCAGCTTGGTGCGCATTACACCGATCCGGCCACAATCATGAAGTTGGTCGAACCGGTCATCATTCGCCCATTGCTGTCGGAATGGGCCACGCACCGTGACCACATTCGCAAGCTGCTGGAAAAATCCAAGAAGCAGGGCGACAAAGCCTACAAAGAGGCCAATGCCGAGTTCCATCAGTTTCTGGAGCGGTTGAAAAACTATCGCGTGTTGGATGCGGCCTGTGGTTCGGGTAATTTTCTTTACGTGGCGCTGAAGACGCTCAAAGACATTGAGCGCCGCGTTAACACCGAAGCCGAGCAGCTCGGTCTGCAAAGGCAGATTCATATCGAATGCGGCCCAGCCAATGTCTTGGGTATTGAGCTCGATCCGTATGCGGCAGAACTGGCGCGGGTGACGGTGTGGATCGGCGAGATTCAGTGGATGCTGCAAAACGGCTACCCGATCTCTGACAACCCGATTCTGCGACCGCTGCACAACATCGAAAACCGCGATGCGTTGCTCAATACGGATGGCACCGAGGCCGCATGGCCGAAGACGGATGCCATCATCGGTAATCCGCCGTTCTTGGGTGGTAGCAAGAAGAGTGGTGAATTGGGCAAAGCCTATTTCGATGCG
>CAZBMR010000100.1:0-8550 GCA_964492695.1 uncultured Lentimicrobiaceae bacterium | reverse complement strand
CCACAATCTTCGATGGTGCGGTTGGTTGATGCATCAGCATCCGCATAAGGCAAGGCAGTGTCGCCGGCAATAAACTGAACGCCATGCAGTTTCACCAGTTTGCATTCATAACCGCCGGCATTGATCTGACCAATGGTCACCACCTCTGGTTCGAGGTACTTCTCGTTTGCAAGTATGACAATGTTGCTGTCGTTGTGCACATTGTCGAGTTGCTGCAATTTGTTGTATTCCGACAGGATAACGCCTTTGAGGTAAACACGGATGGAGTCGCCCACGCGCAAACCACCGGATTCTTTCAGCCGGAGGTTGATTGCACCTGTTGCATCTTGAATATAAGCTGATTTGTAGATGTTGCCCGACACTTCATCCATCGTAACAATACCATAAACCGAGGCATCGGTGTTGAATTGGGTTGCACCACTTGTTTGGAGCATGTTGACGAGCTCTCCAATGGTATAAACCTCACCTACGGGAATGGTGGTCAAAGGAGGCCGGTCGAAATCCTGTTTCACGCAGGAGGCCGCAATCAACATGGCAAAGGCAATTGCGACTAATTGAATTAACTTATTCATTTTCATTGATTTATTTTATCTTTTCTATTTGATTACAGACGGAAAGTGAGGTTGATATAATAGGTAGTTCCATATCCATAGGAATACTTTTCGGGGAAGCGGTTGGGGTCGTTCAAGTCGGTTCTGAGCTGCTCATAGCCCCAGATGATCATGTCTTTGTTATTCAGAATGTTGTTAACACTCACATTGATAGCCACATAGTGGCCATCAATCATCCATGATTTGCCGCCAAAGAAATCGAGTGTAAAGCCTGGATCGAGTTTCGGCTGATCGAGAATTTGATCGATGCGCACGTCGCCTTCTTTATAGTTGCTAAGGGTTTCGGCAGTATGATTATCCGGATTGGGTTCGAGGTATGCATCAGCAAAGTAGTTGGCAGTGAGGCCTGCAAACCAGTATTTGGGATGGTTGTAGCGCAGCCCGGCCGAGGCGATGGTCTGCGGAGCACCACCCACATAGTAGTTTTTCAGGTAAACCACCCTGTTTTCAGCCAGAAGTGAGGCATCATTATCAACAGAAATAGTTACCACCGGACGGTTGGTGTAGATGTTCATGCTTTTTCCGAAAACGGCATGTGCTGACAAGGTTGGCGACAAATTAGCCTCCAAACCCAATTCAAGGCCTTGCGTCATTTGGTCCACATCATTCATGCTGTAGTTGATGAAGTTGCGCAGGTCTTCGTGATAATAGCTTCTCACCCAAAGGCCATCCTTCACCTGGGTATGGAACAGGGTAAAACGGGCTTTTACATTGGGGGCGCGCAGCACATAGCTGATGTCGCCAGCGAGCACTTTCTCACTTTCAAGGCCGTTAACCGTAAAATCTCGTGTGCGGGGCGAGATGTAGGCGTCGCGGAAATTGGGTGCACGGTGCAGGTATGCACCATTGGCCACCAGGTAGTTACGCCCGTTGATTGCATAGGTGACACCGGCCTTTCCGCTTCCGTTCAAAAAATTCTGTTTTTCCGAATCGCCATAGGAGTTGTCAGGGAAGCGGCCATTTTGCATTTGTCCGGTACGCCAAAAGCTTGTAATGTTGAGTTCGGCGGCGGCGTAAACTTCCAGTTTTTTGAATTTATAGTCGAGTTGCGACCACAGTCTGGCGTTGTTCACATTGGCCAGATAATCATAGCCATACACATCGCCTTCCTTCACAATGCGGTTTGGATTTAAGAGGTCGTTTTGCGACACGTCGGTGATGGTCATCGATTGTTGGTCGGCATATTTGTCGATGTCGAGCCAAAAATCACCTCCGAGCAAATCCACCATGCGTTTGTGGTGACGGGTCTTCGAGCTTACGGCCATCAGGCCGCCTGATAAGCGTGCCGAGGCATTGAGCTGATGCTGCAGGTTGAAGTTTAAACCCAGCTGGTTTTTATCCATGCGGCGGTCTTCCACCACATATTTGGATTTGTTTCCGGTGTAGGAAGTTCCACTGCCATTGGCATTATTGACGGTGGTAAGCTGATCGCTGTTGGCAAAGAAGAAATGGTCCCAATTGAGTTGCCTGAAGCTTTCGCTGTTTTCCCACAGGTTTTTGTATTTTTCATAATTCACGAGGTCGCCTGTGCTGAGGTAGTAACTGGGCATGTTGCGATAGTAATCCGGACGGGGGTCGTTGGCTTCGGTCCAGTCGAGGGCGGTGGCTCCACCCCTGCCAAACCAATAGTAGGCTGTGGTTTGGATCTCGGTTTTTTCGGAAGGCGTCCAGTAGTGTGTGAGCTGCAGCATGGGCTGGTTGTAGTTGCTCACCCTGGCATTTCTCACTTTGCCATTCTGATAACCCCAATTGGCGTTGTAAAAATTGTCGCCGCTCAGGTCGTAGGCTTCCTGCACAGAAACACCGGAGTAGGCCCTTTTGGTGGGGGCTGCAAATGCCAGAAATCCGAGGCTATGCCTGCTGTTGAATTTCTTTTCGACGGATGCAAAATAAGACCAGGCATCGTAAAATGTGCCCGGAACATAACCCTCTTGCGACCAGCGTCTTGATCCTGAAAGGGTTACAGACCAGCCGTTGTCCATTGGGCCTGTAGCCCACAAAAACATCAGGCGGTTGTTGTAGCTCCGGTTTGAAAGCGCATAGCTGATGCTTGCCGTTTTGCGGTAGCTGCTGGCACGGGTTTGGATGTTGGTTACACCACCAATCCCTCCAAATGCCCAGTCGGAGGCTGCAACCATATTGCTGATTTCGGTGTTTCGGGTGGCATCGTTCAAACCACCCCAGGTGGAATAGGAAGCCCGGCCGGTTTCCTGGTCATTCATCATGACCCCGTTAATCAACACATGCGTGTTTTCGGAGTCGAGACCGCGCATGCGATAGCGCACCGACCCGAAATTAAAACCTGCTGTGGAAACAAAGATGTCGCGCGACGACTGCAACAAAGACGAAATCTCGTTGGAGCTGCTGTTGCTTCCATCAAATTCAGACTCCGACAGCGTCACAGTGGGCATGGCAGCAGGCAAATTCACACGACTGGTATCGCTTTGCCCCCGACCCACAATGGCTATCAGAAGTCCAACAATTACTAAAAGAACTTTGTGCATAAAATGTTGGAAATAGATAATAATATTGATTTTCAATTTTTTAAAGCAATGTCATTTTTTTTGAAGGGGAATATACATTTCAATGATTACGACCAACAGATGCCTTCACAGTAAAAATGGGGCACAAAGTTAACTTTTAAACCAATTGCAACGATGTTTGGCTGAAGCTTTTACTTTACCTTTGCGTGAAATTTTGAAATGTTGAACTTTTCCACCCATTGTTGGAACCTTACCCCCACAGGAATGCCCTCCGGCCTTCGTTATTTATGCTTGCTATGAAAAGAAAAATGATCATTGGAATCGTCCTTTTTTTATGGGCAATGTGGCCGATAACAAATTTATCGGCCCAGGAACGCCAGTACAAAGTTGGCTGCATTGCTTTTTACAACCTTGAAAACCTGTTTGATACCATCAACGATCCAAACAAGAACGATGAAGAGTTTCTGCCTGATGGTGCTGTGAAATGGAACTCGAAAAAATACCTTACCAAGCTTGATCGGATGGCAGAAGCCATTCATGGAATTGGCACCGACATCACACCGGATGGTGCGGCTATTCTGGGTGTTTCAGAAATTGAAAACGAACAGGTATTGCTTGATCTGGCGGCCAATCCAATGCTGAAAGACCGTAACTACCAAGTGATTCATTATCACAGCCCCGATTTGCGTGGTGTTGATGTTGGCCTGCTTTACCAGCCGAAATACTTCAAGCCCACTGCTACCAAATCATACAGACTGTATGTTGAAGGGCGTCCTGATTTTCTCACCCGCGATCAGTTGCTGGTTTCGGGGCTCTTTGATGGCGAAGAAATGCATTTCATTGTAAATCACTGGCCTTCGAGACGTGGCGGGGAAAAAAGATCGCTGCCATTCAGGATGGCAGCCGCCAAACTTTCGCGGCACATTGCCGATTCGTTGCTGGCCATGAATCCCGGGGCCAAGATTGTGGTGATGGGCGACCTGAACGACAATCCCAGCAACAAAAGCCTCACCGAAGGCCTCAGGGCCAAAGGAACAATCGAAGAATTGCAGCCCGGCGACCTGTATAATGCCACCTATTCGCTTTATAAAAAAGGTATTGGAAGCAACGCCTGGCGCGACACCTGGAGCTTGTTCGATCAGCAAATCATCAGTCAGGGATTGCTGGGAAAAGACTTCTCAACCTACAAGTTTTACACCGTAAAGGTTTATAACAAGACCGCGCTCACCCAAAAAAGTGGCCGCTTTAAAGGTTATCCATGGCGTACTTATGTGGGAGGTGAATATCAGGGAGGCTACAGCGACCACTTCCCTTCCTATATTATCATTGCCAAAGAAGCGGAATAAGTTATTGTTTCCGAGAGGAATCAGCGACTTTCCACAACCATTTCAGCTTTCTTCAACTTATCTGACTTTACCTGAATTCTAATTCGGTCGGGTGCTGTCGACGACTTCACGATGAGCATGGCTTTGCCATTGAAGAGTTGCATGCTGTGGCCCTGCATTGGCAAGAGGGATTGAGGATCTCCATTGCAAAGACCGGCTATTGTAGCCTTTCCGCTTATTTCGACGGTAACCATCTCATCTGCCAGCAGGTTTAAAACATGGTTTTCGTCAACAGCTTCGATCAAAATATAGGCAAGATCCTCCCCATTGGCCCGAATTTCCGATCTGTCGGCTGTGAGGCAAAGGGCAGATGCTGCTTTTGCTGTTTGAACCACAGCCTCTCCATGCGGCTCACCTTCTTTCCAGGCCACCGCCCTGAGCGTTCCGGGCTGATAGCGCACATCGTTCCACATCAGACGGAAGCGGTCAACAGATTTTGATGAAAATGGCTGCTTGCACTTTTTACCCTGAGAGGTGCCGTTCACAAAAAGCTCGGCACAATCACCACTTGTGTAAACAAAAACAGGGATGGTGTCGCCTTCATGACCTTCCCAATTCCAGTGTGGCAGGATATGAACGGTTGATTCGTCTGATTTCCAATAACTTTTATATAAATAATAGCGATCTTTGGGAATGCCGCAAAGGTCAACAATGCCAAAATATGAACTGCGTGAGGCAGCCTTGTGGCCCAATCCGCTGGCCATGGCCCATTGGTTGGTGTAGGGTGTTGGCTCGCCGAGGTAGTCGAAACCGGTCCACACAAATTCACCGGCCACATAGGGTTCATCCTGTTGCCACATGAAATCGTCGTCGGCGATTTCGGCCCATTCAGGTGCATTTAAATCATAAGAACTCACTTGCAGCTGATCGGTAAAATCAGTCCTGGCAGCAGGAAGTTTGGGGTCATAATATCCTCTTGTGCTGACTGTTGAAGCTGATTCGCTGATGATCACAGCCTTATTGGGCTCCATTTGGCGGGCCAGGCTGTAGCGGCGGCCATAATTCCAGCTGTGAAAGTCGTAAAAATCGAAATGGCGGAGTTTTGCGCTTTCATAGCTGTCGCACACAAGCGTAACCGGACGCGATGGATCGTATTTTTTAAAAGTGTTTACCACCGTTTGAAGACGATCGAAACCCCTGTTTTGATTCCATTGAACATCAGGAATCTCATTGCCTGCACTCCACGCAAAAATGGAGGGGTGATTGCCGTCGCGGCGCACAAAATTCCGGATATTTCGTTCCACAAATGCCTCAAAATCTGTCGTATCGGTGATGCCTGCCGTGGAATCGTATTTATCAAAAGCTTCGTTGAAGAGCAGCAAACCCATGCTGTCGCATAAGTCTCCCAATTCCGGAGCTGGCATGTTGTGGCTGGTTCGGATGGCATTCACCCCCATCTGTTGCATGATTTGCAGTTGTCGTTCGAGCGCCCTGCGGTTAAATGCTGCTCCCAATGCACCCAAATCGTGGTGGAGATTCACGCCCCTGAGCTGCAGCCTGCGGCCATTCAGGTGGAAGCCATCATCGGCCGTGAGCTTCATTTCGCGGATGCCAAAGGTTGTTTCGGCCACATCCAACACCTCCGAACCGCTGAGCAGAAAGGCTTTGTAGCGGTATAAAGCGGGATTGGTCACATCCCATCGGGTTGGATGGTTGAGCAGGAAAGAGGTTTCAACCACCTGTTTATTAGTCCGGAAACCGACATTCTCCGTTGTTTTTTCGACGATGAGGTTTCCATTGGGGGCATACACTTCATGCCTGATGGTATAGGTCTGACGTGATTGGTCAAAAGTTTGTAAACGAAGTTCAGTCCTCACTTCCGCAGCATGCGCCTTGATGATGGGTGTGGTGACGGTGGCACCCCAGGGTTCGAAATGGACAAGCTGTCTGATGAGCAAAGTTACCTTGCGGTAGATGCCGGCACCGGGATACCAGCGGCTGCGATGCGGCCGTGTGTCGGCATGCACGGCCAGCACATTGCGTCCTTCATGATTCAGAAATGGAGTGATGTCCACATAAAATGAGTTGTATCCATAATCCCAGCTTCCGGCCAGGTGGCCGTTGATAAAGATTTCAGGAAATGCCATCACCCCGTCGAACATCAGGTAGAACCTCTGATTTTCAGAGGCTTTCGGAATTTGCAACTGCAAGCGGTACCAGGCTTCGCCCTTCCATGGAAGCTTGCCGGTGTTTCCATCGCCTTCGGGGATAAAGGCTTCACCAACGGCCCAGTCGTGGGGCACATCCACCAATTCCCAGGTGCTGTCATCAAAGTTGACCGATGCTGCACCTTCATGGTTTCCGGGGGCAAAGCGCCATCCTTGTTTTAGGGATTCGTTGGCAAATCTTTGTGCTTGCAAAGCCTGATGCAGGCCGAACATCAAAATGACCATCATCAGGAAAAAACTTTTAAAACGCTTCATACCGGCTTACTTTGCTTCAAAAATAATGCATTCGGCCACAAGGTCCATAAAAAAAAGAAACCGGTTTTGTGAGCCGGTTTCTGCGAGGTCAGTGAGTAGAATAAGTATATTGAGTAAGATGAGTATTGTGTTCAGGGATTCATTCCGATGTAGGTCAGAAACTCCTGTTTTGATTTTTCATTTTTAAAAATGCCTGAATATTCGGCTGTTACGGTGCTGCTGCCCCTGTCCTGTATGCCCCTCGATGCCACACACATGTGGTATGCATCGATCACCACAGCCACGTCGTCGGTGCCTAAAACTTTTTTAAGCTCGTTGGCGATTTGCACCGTGAGGCGCTCCTGCACCTGAGGCCGGCGTGCAAAGTGGTCCACAATGCGGTTCAGCTTTGAAAGCCCAATCACCTTGTCCTTAGCCACATAAGCCACATGTGCTTTGCCATAAATGGGTAAAAAATGGTGTTCGCAGGTGGTGTTGAGGTTGATGTTCTTTTCGACCAACATTTGCCCATACTTGAACTTGTTGTCAAAGACCGACATTTTTGGCATGTTGGCAGGATTCAGCCCTTGAAAAATCTCTTTCACAAACATTTTTGCAACCCGGTGCGGTGTACCTTTCAAACTGTCGTCTGTCAGGTCGAGGCCAAGGGTGTGCATTATTTGAGCAAAATGTCCCTCGATGATGTCCATTTTCACTTCATCGCTCACTTCAAAAGCATCTTCACGCATGGGCGTTTCCATGCTCACAACGCTGTGGTCATCTCCAAGCATATCGGCTTCGGCCCACAATTCGATTTTTCTGTTATATGTTGTTGCCTCAGCACCTCCATTGAGGATGTGCATACCATTTCCGTTCAGTTTCATAAGCGGGTCTTTTTTAGATTACAACTTCTAAACACCAAAAACCAGAATATGTTTAATCTTTGACACGAAATATTAAACAAATTAGCAAATCTGAAGAGAAAAAGAAATCAGGAATTGAAGGAAAGGAGCTCTTTGAGTGTTGATAGTGCCTGGCTCACAGAGCTTATGTTGCTGATATAGAGCATCAGTTTTTCATTGCTCTCTTTCATCCTGCATGATTTTGGGTTGGCCTGGAGGAATCGCAGGATGGATGAAAATTTTTCGGTTTGGTAGAAAGGCGATTGCTGGTCGGACACAAAATAGCCAATCAATGTTTTGTTTCGCAAAACGATCTTTTCGAAACCCAGATCGCGGGCCACCCAGCGCATGCGGATGGTTTGAATGAGGTCGGCGGCCTGCTTGGGCAGCGGGCCAAACTGGTCGATAAGTCTGTCGGTAAATTGTTGAAGATCTTGCTCTTGCTGGATGTTATCGAGTTCGTTGTAGAGGCTCATGCGCTTGGTGGAGGCGTCCACATAATCCGGTGGCAGGAGGATTTCCATGTCGGATTCAATGACACAATCTTTCACGAAATGGCGTGGCTGGTCGCGGACAAAAACATCGGCGAACTCGCTTTCCTTGAGTTCCTGGATGGCTTCGTCGAGTATTTTGTGAAACATTTCGTAGCCGATGTCGCTGATGAAACCGCTTTGTTCGCCGCCAAGCAGGTTTCCGGCGCCACGTATGTCGAGGTCGCGCATGGCAATGTTGAATCCGCTTCCAAGACCTGCGAAATCTTCGATGGC
>CAZBMR010000099.1:0-9275 GCA_964492695.1 uncultured Lentimicrobiaceae bacterium | reverse complement strand
CAGCTCACGCAGCAGTCGGGCGACCTCAAAGTGGTTGACTTCCTCAAGGTGAGCAGTGGGGGATCGTTTATCCAAAACGGAACCATCACCTGCGGCGACATCTCTGTTGAAAGGGAAATCATTGGTGGCACATGGACCACCAACAACGACGGCTGGCACATGCTTTCGTCACCCATGACCACACAGGCCATTTCTGGCGACTTTACTCCCGCCCCTTCAACCAGCTACGACTTTTACGGCTGGGACGAAGCGGCTCAAACATGGCGTAACTTTAAAGGCCCTAACTTTACAGGATGGAATGGAAGTAATAATTTTGTCCCTGGCCGCGGTTATCTCGTAGCATACCAAAATACGGATACCAAGGTATTTGCCGGAACACTCAACAGTGAAAACGTGACCATTCCCGTTGTTCGCGGTGGTTCGGATGTGTATGTGGGCTACAACCTGGTGGGCAATCCTTATCCGAGCGCCATCACCTGGGGCACCGGCTGGACGCTTGGCCACATTGGCAGCGTAGCGCATGTTTGGGACAGGGCAACAAAAGCTTATATTGAACTTTCAGCCGGTCAAAACATTCCGGCCATGAACGGCTTTATGGTGTATCTCTCCAATGCAGCCACCACAAGCCTGACCATTCCTAAAGCAGCCCGCACGCATGGCGGAACCAACTGGTACAAATCAACCGACGAGCGTCTGGTTCTCGTTGCCCACAGCATGGCCGATGAAAGTGCCCAACGCACTGTGATACAGTTTAATGCCGATGCAACTGAAGATTTCGACCTCGCCTACGACGGTTATTTCCTGCAGGGATATGCACCTAAATTCTACAGCAAGTCGAACAACCTCATGTTCAGCGTCAATACCCTCCCCGAAATCGTTCCTGACATGCAAATCCCACTCGGCTTTGTGAAAACCGAATCTGCAAACTATTTCATCGAGCTGTTGGAAACGCTCAGCAACGAGCAGGTGTATCTCACCGATACCAAAACAAACACCACAGTGATGCTCGCCCAGGGTGGTCATTATCAGTTTACAGCCACCGAAGGGGATGATCCCGATCGTTTCCTGATTCACTTCAATCCTGTTGGTAATGCCGAACTCACCGAGATGCTTCCGGTTGCTTTTGCCAGAGGCCAAAACCTGATGGTGCGCGACCTCCAGACCAAAACCCTTTTGGAATTGTTTAATACGGTGGGTCAATTGGTTTACAGCAGCACCACAAATGGCAGCGGAGAACAGGAAATCGGCCTGAACCTTCCTGAAGGAGTTTATGTCGTTCGCCTGAGCAATGGCAAGCAATTGACATCCACAAAAGTGTTTTTACAATAATCAACTGTTAAAAAAAGAAACGTCATGAAAACAAATATGATAAAACATTTCATTATTGCTATTCTCACTTTTGTCAGCTATACCCTTGTAGCACAAGGTCCTCCGCCACCTCCGGGAAATCCGCATGGCGGCGACGACGACATCCCCATGGGAGGAAATGCCCCTGTTGGTAATGGTTTGGCCATCGTGCTTTCGCTGGGTGCTGCCTACGGCGCCCGAAAAGTTTATTACTATTTCAAGGACCAATCTGCCCTCGAGGAATAATATTGTTCTTCATTTGGGCAAGTGGATATCTTGGTTTGACCTCACAGGTTTTGTTGCCGCCTTGTTGCCAACCTAACCGAAAACGATTGGCTGTTTTACAAACAGCTTGCGCTTGAGTTATTTAAACGATTATCAGTTTATTAATGGAAGTCAGGTTCAATTTACTAAGCGCAGAAAATCTCGCAACGAGTCAATGGGATGGCTCTTTCGACCTCCAAACACTGGAGGTCGAAAGCCATCGGTTCATTGGGCAACTGAGGGACACAAAGGTTGATAAATGCATTATCGATCTCCGAAATGCCGAGTTCGAGATGGATTATATTGATGGTAAAAATGTCATTCAAAAAATTGCCGAGAGCCTTGAGCTTGAAAAGGCAATGCGCATTGTGCTGATCACAGAAACACCACGTACCACCATTTTTGCTATTTTGCTCATGCAATTCCTCGATCAATCAATTCACTTCGCTTCACTGTGTTCAACAGTTGAGTATGCCATCCCGCTGCTTGATATTCGGAAATCGGAAAAGGAAATCAAGGAAAAACTGTACCGAAATGGAACTGCCAGAAATTCCGATCTCATGATGAAAAAAGAAACAACACCTTGATAAAAAGCAACTCGTTCTGATGCCATTTTTTAGCCCCACTCCAGAAAATGGGTTGATGGCATTTTTTTAAATTTCTGCTCTTTTTCAAAAGCTTAAAACACCTGTTGTCCTATCCAATCGCCATGAGCGCAGCATTCAAAGGCTGGTTTGGATCGAGTTTGAGTTTCGACCTTACCTGATGTCTTGTTCGCTCGACAGTGGGTGTGCTCAAACGCAAAATATGAGCTATTTCCTTGCTGGTCAGGTTCATGCGAAGCAACACCGCAATTTGTATTTCCGACCTCGTCAGATCAGGTGCCATCTCCGTAAGTTTTGAATAAAAACCTCCGTAGGCTTGCATAAACACTGCTTCGAATTGGCTCATAGGGTCGCTGTTTGCGGCATGCCGGTAGGTGCTGAGCACCTGTTCAAACATGTCGCGATCTGACTTTCGTGTAAATTTTGTTGCAAAAGGCATCAGCTTTCCAAGCATCTCCTGCTGTAAATTCAACACCTCCGTTTTTCTTAAAGCGTTGAGCAGCAGCTCCTGTTCATTCTTTTCTGCAGCAATCTGATTGATCTGGGCCTTTTGTTGAACCAACTCGTTTTCGGTTTTCAGTTGTTCTATCTGGAGTTTTCTCAGCGCTGATTCCTTCGAACTATGAGCTGCACTTTCCTGTGCCAATTGCTTCAGCAGTTCTTCCTTTTTTCGTTTTAAATGGGTAAAAACAAGGGCCATGATCATGATTGCAACAATCAATAGGCCCACAACCAGCAGATAGATCAGTTGTTTTCGTCGGAGCGCCTCTGCTTCCGTAGCTTTTTCGAGTTCCTCAAGCAGCAAATCTGTCTTGTATTGATAGCGCAGCGCATCAAATAGTTCCATATCAGCTTCGTTTACAAGCAGATTCTTAAAATAGGCGGCTTTTTTGTTGTTTTGCAATGCCTGATCGATGTGCAATTCACGCTCATCCCATTGTGCCAGTCGGTCGAATGCTTCAAAAGCCTTCAGCCAATTGGCGTTTTGTTCGAACCAGTTGGCTGCCTCCACAACGAGCTGTTTTCCTTCCTCAGTCTTTCCGGAATCATGCATCAAAACACCCAATTGAAAGTAAGCATCGTAAAAAAACGACGGAGCAAGAAGCCTGTATTTTAGGCTGTTGACTGCTTGAATCTGTTCAATGGCCTGGCCAAAAGCACCCTCGTTTGCCTGCAATTTGGCAGCATTTTGCCGCAACCTGATTTGAATTTCGTTGTCGGGATAGTCATCACAAAAGTCTGACGCTTTGATCAAGGTTTTTGCAGCTGCATCATTGCCCCTGTCCAATTGTATCTGGGCAAGGTACAACCCACAGTAGCACCGTCCGTAGCCCTGCCCCGACTGATCATAGAACTGCCTGGCAAGCATCAAATAGCGCTCAGCCTCGTTGTAGTATTCGATTGCCTTTTCGGGTTTGATGTGGCTGAACAAAGCGGCCAGTTTCACATAGGCTGTGCCGGTGGATCGGCTCACCTCAGCCCCGGCGAAATCTTTGTAATGCTTTGGAATGTAAGACTTTGCGGTTAAAAAATGATGGAGCGCTGCCGATATGCGGCCTTGCTCATGGAGCAGATGGCCTTTTTCATAATACGACCTGAATGTGTTTAGACTGTCGTTGCGGTTTTGAAAAAACAACAGCGCCTCCTGAATCAGATTGCCTGCAATCCGGTAGTTGCGTTCCTCTCGCTCCAGGCGCGCAAGTTGTATCCTCACTTGATGGGCAAGCTTGATGTTTCCGGATGAACCCGCCAATTGCATGGCTTGCTGATAGTTTGTCCGGCATTGTGCCCGGTCGCCCTGTTTTTTGTGCTGCATCCCCTCAACAAACCAAATGCCTGCACTGTCGTTCAGGCTCAACTGCTCGCCATTGGCTGCCTGTGGCATGGGCAACAGGCTCAGGCTGTCTGATCGTGTGTCGAGGTATAGCGTTGCTTTTTCAACCAGATCGTCAATGCTGAGCGTGTTTTGTGCCTCAGTTGTGAATGGCCCGGCTGACAACAGCAGTGCCACGAAACATTTTGCCAGCCTGCCCATTTGTTTGTCTTTTTATAGATGACGCCGCATCAATTGATCAAGTAATGGTCGATGGTGCTTTGGGTGTCTTTTTGCTGCAGAAGCTGCAAGATGCAGCTTTTCACGATGCATGATTTAAATTACAATGAATTACCTTTTATGATACTGCTCCTCATAGTACTTCAGGTAGTTTCCCGAAGTCACGGCATCGAGCCATTCCTGGTTGTTGAGATACCAGTCGATGGTCAGGCGTATGCCTTCTTCAAATTGCAATGAGGGCACCCAACCCAGTTCTTTTTGGAGTTTGCCTGAATCAATGGCATAGCGCAGGTCGTGACCGGCACGGTCTTTCACCCAGGTGATCAGTTGCTCGGAAGTTCCTTCGGTCCTGCCCAGTTTTTCGTCCATGATGCGGCACATCACCCTGATCAGGTCGATGTTTTTCCATTCGTTGTGGCCGCCAATGTTGTAGGTTTCGCCATCGCCTCCCTGATGATAAATCACATCAATGGCGCGTGCATGGTCAACCACATACAGCCAGTCGCGCACGTTTTCGCCTTTGCCGTAAACCGGCAGGGGTTTGTTGTGACGGATATTGTTGATAAACAACGGAATGAGTTTTTCCGGAAACTGGTTTGGCCCATAATTGTTGGAGCAGTTCGAAACCACCACCGGCAGTCCAAAGGTGTCGTGATAGGCACGCACAAAATGGTCGCTGCTGGCTTTGGATGCAGAGTAGGGGCTGTGCGGGTCGTAGGCGGTGTCTTCATAAAAGAAACCTGTTTCGCCCAATGAGCCATACACTTCATCGGTGGAGATGTGGTAAAAACGTTTGCCTTCAAAATTGTCTTTCCACAAATGACGGGCAGCATTGAGCAGGTTCACGGTGCCAATCACATTGGTCATCACAAACTCCATGGGGTTGGCAATGGAGCGGTCCACATGCGATTCGGCAGCCAGGTGAATAACGCCATCAAAGCGGTGCTCCTGAAAAAGTGCATGGATGGCCTCACCGTCCACAATATCGGCTTTGATAAAATGGTAGTTGGGTTTGGATTCTATATCTTTCAAATTGAACAAATTACCGGCGTAGGTTAATTTATCCAGATTGAAAATCTGATAGTCGGGATATTTGTTTACAAACAGCCTGACAACGTGTGAGCCAATAAAACCGGCCCCTCCGGTGATGAGTATTTTTTTCATGGTGTTTTATTGTTTAACCGCAGAGATCGCAAAGAAGGCACAGAGGGCGCAAAGGAGTATTTGTGCTGCTGTACCTTTTTCAAGGCTTGTGCGGTTGAGTTTATTCATTTTTTATCGTGTAATAATTAAAAAATTTAGTGCATTCAAGTTGCTTAAATTGTTATGGTTCATATTTTTTTGTCTCATACAACAAGTTAAGAAAACGTTTTTTCCAGAGGATTTATGCTCTGCGTACTTTGCGCCTTCTTAGCGTCCTCTGCGGTAAAAAATTACTACGAATATTTTTCTTCTGTGTATTCATTTACGAGCCTTTTTACTCCATGAACCAACTTCACAACATTAAAATTAATCAACAACCCAAGCTTGCAACCAGTTAATTTCAAATAGGTTAAAACCTGAGCAGTATGAACATCATTCAATGCCTCAACAGATTTCAATTCAACGACCACCTTTTCACCAACAAGTAAGTCAATGCGATATCCTGTTTCAAGTTTCACCTCTTTGTAAACCAACGGTAAGGCTTTCTCCTTTTCAAATGGCAGGCCATTCTTTTTCAACTCATATGACAAACTTTCCAGATAGGCGCTTTCAAGCAGGCCAGACCCTAGTGTTTTATGTACTTCAATGGCACAACTGATTATCTTGTATGAAAGCTCGTTTTCTGTCATCTATTTGATAATCATATTATTAAAATAGTCTAACCGCGGCTCTTTATTTACCCCGATAAGCTTTTTCCCACTTCCAGGCTGAGGCGTTCATCTCATCCAATGACTTTTTGGCTTTCCAGCCCAATTCCTCGTTCGACCAGCTTGGGTCGGCCCACACCTGCTCCACATCGCCGGCTCTGCGACCAACAATTTTGTAATTCAGCTTTTCGCCTGAAACTTTTTCAAAGGATTTGATGACCTCCAGCACTGAATATCCATTTCCCGTGCCCAGGTTGAAGATTTCGAAGTTGTGTTTCATCCTGTTTTCGATCATCCGTTTCACGGCCACCACATGCGCCTGTGCCAGGTCCACCACATGGATATAGTCGCGTATGGCAGTGCCATCAGGCGTGTTGTAGTCATCGCCAAACACGCTGAGCTGCTCACGGATGCCAATGGCCGTCTGCGTGATAAACGGCACCAGGTTGTTCGGCACGCCCAGTGGCAGCTCTCCGATGAGCGCCGTTTCGTGCGCCCCGATCGGATTGAAATAGCGCAGGGCAATGGCTTTGATGTCGGTTGATTTCAGGGTATCCTGAATCACTTCCTCAGAAATTTGCTTGGTGTTTCCATACGGCGACTCCGCCTTTTTGATGGGTGCTTTTTCGCTCACCGGAAGCTCGTCGGGTTGGCCGTAAACGGTGCATGACGATGAAAAAACAAGGTTTTCTACCTTGTTATCAGCCATGCTTTCAAGGATATTCATCAACGAAACCAGGTTGTTGCGGTAGTAAAGCAATGGTTTTGCTACGGACTCGCCCACAGCTTTAAAGGCCGCAAAGTGAATGACACCTTTGATGTCGTTGTGCCGCCTGAAAAAATCTGCCGTTTTTTCGCGGTCAACCAGATCGAAAACTTCGAGCAGCGGCCTGATACCGGTGATTTTTTCGATGGCATCCACCACCGATGCTTGCGAGTTGGACAGGTTGTCAACAATAACTACCTCAAAACCTTGCTGTTGTAGCTCAACAACAGTATGGGAACCAATATAACCGGTGCCTCCGGTGACGAGAATTTTCATGTGTTTATTTTTTTCAAATGTACGGTCTAATCACTTAAAAAACAAGACGATTTTCACCCTTTCAAAGCTTTTTCACTTTTCCTTCGTGCAATAAATAGTTTTCGCCGCTTTCCGGACATTTGGCATGCCCGCTTGCATCAAAATGGAGCTTGTGACCAAACTCGCTCATCCAGCCGGTTTGGCGTGCAGGATTACCCACCATGAGCGCATAGGCCGGCACGGCTTTGGTGATCACGGCTCCGGCACCAATAAACGCATATGCGCCGATTTCGTGACCGCAAACGATCGTGGCATTCGCACCGATCGATGCGCCTTTTCTGACAATCGTTTTTGCATATTCACCCCTGCGGTTCACCGCACTGCGCGGATTGATCACGTTGGTGAAAACCATGGAGGGACCCAGAAATACATCGTCTTCACAAACAACACCCGTGTAGATGGAAACATTGTTCTGAACCTTCACATTCCGACCTAGTTCAACGCCCGGCGAAACGACAACGTTTTGACCAATATTGCAGCCTTCGCCGATGATGCAGCCGGTCATGATGTGTGAGAAATGCCAGATTTTGGTGCCTGCCCCTATGGTGCAACCTTCGTCAACAACGGCTGTTTCATGGGCAAAGTAGTGTTTTTCAGTGTTCATATGGTGGTTTTTTTTTGAAATGAATCAATCGCGATTTGCGTGTGCAAGTTACATTAATTGACGTTGTGTTGCCCATGAATTTCAGGATTCCATCTGCGTTTATCCTCCTCTTCATCCAGCCTCGCGCCTGCACCTGCTGCCTGGTTGTTAGCGGTCAGGTTTGGCCAAAAGAAGTCTTAAAATCCAGTAAAACAGTATTTTAACTGCCTTTTTCGGGCTTCGAGAGGCGCATCGGCCAACATCTGAAGAACCATCAATGAACCCTGGCTTCGATGAAAAGGAAGTGATTTGTCCGGGGCATTTGCGGCTTTTCGGCAAAAAACATGCGCAGTCAAAGCGCCTGAATCTGTATTTTTGCAGCTCATTTTTTTGTTTTGAGTCAACATTCGCTACTGACAGCTTTTCTAAATCATCCACTGTTGCAGCAGGTGGTTGATGGTCTGCGCATGCACAATCGGCTTCACCTGAACGGTCTCACTGGCTCATCGCGCTCTTTGGTATCTGCCGCCCTTTTCGAAAAAACAGGTGGTCAGCACCTGGTGGTTTGCACCGACAAGGAGGCTGCGGCCTACTGCTACAACGACCTTGAAAACCTTTATGGCGAGCGCGACATGGATTTCAATAAAAAGCAGGTGCTGTTTTACCCCACTTCGTACCGCAAACCTTACGAACCTGAGAAACTGGATAACAACTTCATCTTGTCGCGTGCCGAAGTGCTGGGCCGATGGTCGGTGAGCGAACGTAAAACAATTGTCGTCACCTATCCCGAAGCATTGTGTGAAAAGGTAGTGACTCGTAACTTTCTGAATAAAAACACTTTAAAGCTGAAGGTAGGCGAAAAGGTATCGCTCGATTTTGTTGCTGATGTGCTTTCGGAATATAATTTCGACCGCGTTGATTTTGTGGTGGAGCCGGGCCAGTTTTCCATCAGGGGTGGTTTGCTCGATGTTTTTTCCTTCAGCAACGATCATCCCTACCGCATAGAATTTTTTGGCGAGGAAGTGGAGTCCATACGCACTTTCGATCCGGTGAGCCAACTTTCCATACAGCCTTTGAACAGAATCAGCTTGCTTCCCAACATCCAGGACCGCTCCATGGAAGCCAGCCGCCAGTCGTTCCTCGATTTCATACCTGCCTCCACACTCATTTGGGTGGATGAACCACAGTTTTTGGAAGAGCGCCTTCAGGCCGAATGGGATAAGGCTGTTGAACTGTTTGAGAAAATCTCCGAAACAAAGGGCATCATGCGGCCCGAAACGCTCTTTTCTGGCACACAGCCCCTGATGGAGGCTTTGCAAAAAGCGCGCCTCATCGAAAACGGTCAAAATAGTGTGTTCTCTGCCCCAGCCAACCTGCGGTTTGAAACCAATCCCCAAACCAGTTTCAATAAGAATTTCAAGCTCCTGCTCGACGACCTGATGATGAAGCAACGTGAAGGATACCAGGTATTTATACTTTCTGACAATCCCAA
>CAZBMR010000098.1:4618-9461 GCA_964492695.1 uncultured Lentimicrobiaceae bacterium | reverse complement strand
ATGCGTGCCGATGCTGCAATGCGCTGTGTTTCAGCTTCGGTGTAAACAAACACCAGGTATTTACGGCCGGCTTCCATTCGTTGTTTTTGTTCGCGGAACGGAACGAGCAGGTCTTTTTCGAGGCCCCAGTTGAGAAACGCACCTGTTTGATTGACGTCAACCACTTCAAGATAAGCCACTTCGCCAGCTTTTGCCAAAGGGGTTTGTGTGGTGGCAATGGGCCGGTCTTCCGAATCGAAATAGACGAACACGTTCAAAACATCGCCGATTTTGCTTCGTCGGGGAACCCATTTCGAAGGCAGCAAAATTTGTTGTCCGGCCCCGTCTGCCAGGTAAGCACCTTGTGGTTCGATGTGGTCGATGATGAGTTGATTCAGTTGACCAGGTATGCAGGCAGTTGTAATTTCCATATGATTTTATTTGTTTTCGAGCAGCACCAGGGCAGCCATTGGTGAAAGTGTTATTCGTCCGCTATTGCTTTGTCCGGTAAGGAGATCGGTATATGTTTTGCCGGCTTCGAGCTGATAGCTGTCTTCGTTTTCGGCCAGATTAAATGCAGCAATGATGTGTTCGTTGGCATCTTGTCTGCTGTAAACCAGTGTTTTTCCTTCAGTTTTTAGAAACTGAATTTCGCCCTTGCTTAACACGGTATGCGCTTTTCTGATGGCAATGAGTTGTTTGTATAAGCTGTGCGTACCGGCATCGTAGCCAATGGCATCAAAGGCCGGTTCTCCGGGCTGAATATTGTTTCTGCGTTCCGCTTCAAACTGAAATTCAGGCCACCAGAGTGGTTTGCGGCAATCGGGGTCGTCGGCGCCCCACATGCCCAGCTCTTCTCCGTTCCAAATATGAGGTGCGCCAGGTATGGTGAATTGGTGGATCAAATAGAGCCTGACGCGTTGATAGGTTTCTGCATCGGGTTTACCGGTGAAATAGGCGGCGTCGTCGTTGGGTTTGGCATTGTGCTTGTATTTGTTGCGATTGGCAAACGAGCTGAGCAGGCGGGGGGTATCGTGTGTCGAAGCGGTGTTCATCATGGCATTCCGGGTGTCGGAGCTGAGCCTGTTCCACTGATAGTTGAGGCTGTCTTTGAGCTGGTCGGCTGTGATTTCGTAGTCGGTTTTCGCAAAAAAGTAGCGTGCCGGCCTGTAAACCTGGTAAAACATCACGGCATCAAACACACCCTCTGTGACATAGGGCACCGGGTTCATCAATTTGTCGGGCCACTCCTGCCACCATATCTCTCCAACAAGGTAAGCCTCAGGCTTGATGTCTTTTACCCATTGATAATATTCTTTCCAAAAACCCATCGGCACATGGTCGGCCACATCGAGGCGAAATCCGTCGATGCCTTTGTTGGGGTCGCCATTGGGCGCCAGCCAGCGTTTTGCAACAGCGAAAATGTGTTCTTTGGTTGCTGGAAACAAGTTCCCCTGATATGGAAATCCGGGCTGATGTCCGGGAGTGGCGTCCACTTTTTTCAACTCTGGCAAGCTTTGGATGTTGAGCCAGCCTTTGTACGAAAACTCGCTTTGGTCTGTGGCAGGGTCATCAAAGCTATTGATCTCATACCAATCCTTGTAGGGGCTTTCCTGCTGATTTTTCATGATGTCGCGCCAGGCCCAAAACTCCACGCCGGTGTGATTCCAGGAATAGTCCATGATCACTTTGATGCCCTTTGCATGCAGGGCTTCAACAAGTTGCAGAAAGAGTCTGTCAGCCGATGTCCACTTCCAGGTGGTGGGGTCAGCGGGATTCTCGCTTGCAATGATGGCCATGTCGCCCTTGGGGTCGGGGCCAAAGTTCACGTCGATGTGATGGTAGTTGCGTGCATCGTATTTATGCAACGAAGGGGCATCGTTCAGGGGATTGAAATAAATAGCATTTATTCCCAGGTCGGCCAGATGGTCAATTTTATTCATCACACCCTGCAAGTCACCGCCATAGCGTCTAAGTTGGAGGTGCGAATAGAAATCGCCGGGCAGGTTTTTTGCCCATGTGTCTTCCTCATACCAGTCTCGTGTCCAGGGCGTAACGGCCCAGTCGTCGGGAGCTGAAACAAAATCCGATGAGGTACGGATGGTTTCTCTGGAGGGGTCGTTGGTCAAATCCCCATTGTTGAAACGCTCCACAAAAATTTGATACCATATGGCTGTTTTCGTCCATTCGGGAGTCATAGGTGGTTCATCATTTTTTACTTCGACGCCATGGCTGCATGCTTGTGCAAAGCTAACCAGGCAAATCAGGCAAAGATACCTGCTAACTGTTTTCATCATGGATGATTTTGATTTTACGGCACTTTTACAAAAGTAAACATTCCTGCGGTGGTAAGGTGGTGAAGATGTTAGCAATAATTTGTTTAGATAGAATCTAATCTAAAACGATTGCGGAGATTATTCATTCCAATAAAAACAGCTTTTTTAACAAAAATTTCGATATCATTTATAAATGATTAAATTTGTGCGGTTGTGAGGCTGACGGATTTCCATCAACGGATCAACAGTCAAATTAAAAAAAGTATGACTCACTAATAATTCATTACCAATGTTTAACCTTTACAAATTACATCTATGAAGAAAATCAATTCTTTGATGAGGATGTTGTTGATTACCACCATGGTAGTCTTTGGCCTGCAGTCGATGGCCCAGGACCTTAGCCTGAGTGGAACAGTCACCGACGCCTCTGACGGTTTTTCAATGCCGGGTGTTACCATCGCAGTGAAAAACACGACCATGGGAACCACCACTGATTTCGACGGAAAATACACGCTGAGTGTGCCGAAGGGGTCAACGGTGGTTTTTTCGTTTATTGGCTACGAATCACAGGAGTTTGTGATCAACGAGCGGCAAACACTGAATGTTGCGATGAAAGCCGCTGTGACGCACCTCGATGAAATTGTGGTGATTGGTTACGGTCAGGTGCGCAAGGGCGATGCCACTGGTTCGGTGACTTCGGTTAGCGTGAAAGATTTCAATCAAGGTGTTGTGACCAACCCCATGGATCTTATCTCAGGAAAATCTGCCGGAGTAAACATCACCAGCAACAGCGGTGCTCCCGGCAGTGGTGCTACCATCCGAATCCGTGGTGGTTCTTCCATGTCGGCCAGCAACGATCCTTTGTATGTGATTGATGGTGTGCCTGTTGACAATGATGGCATTGCTGGAACAAGAAATGCTCTTAGCACCATCAATCCCAACGACATCGAAACTTTCACGGTGTTGAAAGATGCTTCTGCAGCCGCCATTTATGGTGCGCGTGCTTCAAACGGGGTAATCATCATCACCACAAAAAAAGGATCAGGCAAAGATGGCCGTGCTATTAAAATTGATTACAACGGTGCTTTCTCTCTGTTCACAGCACCCCAAAGGCGCGAAGTACTCAATGGTGATGAGTTCAGGGCCATGCTGAACGATAAATTTGCCGGACAGGCCAATGTGCTTGGCCTTGCAGGAACTGAAAACACCAACTGGCAGGATCAAATCTTCCGTCAGGCTTTTGGTATGGATCATAACATTGCACTGAGTGGACAGCTGATGAAAGTGCCTTACCGCGTTTCGCTGGGTTATGCTGATTTCGACGGGATTTTGAAAACTGATAACATGAAACGTGTTTCAACAGGTATTGTGTTAAATCCCAGTTTCTTTGACGACCATTTGAAACTTAACCTTTCAGCAAAAGGTAACTTCAGTTCACAACGCTTCGGAAACGAAGGTGCTATTGGTTCAGCCATCCAGATGGATCCCACACAGGCCATTTTTGACGAAGGGAATAAATATGGTGGTTATTGGACACGCCTTCAAACCAATGGCGACCCTGTGACCCAATCCACCAAAAACCCCTTGGCGTTGATTGAGCAAAGAGAAGACAATGCTGATGTAAACCGCTTCATCGGAAATGCCCAGATTGATTACAAATTCCATTTCTTGCCGGAGCTTAGGGCAAATCTTAATTTGGGGATGGACCGCTCCACTTCGTCGGGAGATATCTTTGTTCCTGGAAACGCCTCTTTTGAATACGACGCCCTCAATGGTGGCGGAACAAATGGGATATATGATCAAAAGAAAGTGAATGAACTGCTCGACTTCACCCTCACCTATGCCAAGGAACTCAGCAACATCCAAAGTCGGTTCGACGTAATGGGTGGTTATTCATGGCAACATTTCTACCGCGAAGGCTCGAGTTATTCAACCAATGACTTAACAAGTCCACTTTTCCTCCAGAAGAAAGTTAAAGACAGCAGCGATTATGCCACTGAGTCGTACCTTGTTTCGTTCTTCGGCCGCTTCAACTATTATTTCAAAGATCGTTATATTCTCACTTTCACCCTGCGCAACGACGGCTCGTCGCGCTTCTCAAAGGATCAACGCTGGGGCTTGTTCCCATCGGCTGCCCTGGCATGGCGCATCATGGACGAATCCTGGATGAAACAGTTTGAAGATTTGTCTGAACTGAAACTGCGTCTGGGTTGGGGTATCACCGGTCAGCAAAATATTACTGACAATGATTATCCGTATATGCCGGTTTATCTTTACGGCCAAAACAATGCGGCCTATCAGTTTGGCAGTATTTTTTATCAAACATACAGGCCAGGTGGTTACGACGAACTGATCAAATGGGAAGAAACCTCCACCATCAATGTGGCACTCGACTACGGATTCTTCCGCGATCGCATTTTTGGTTCTGTGGAGTTTTACACCCGTGAAACAAAGGATATGATCAACTTCATCCCCATTCCTGCCGGTACCAATTTGTCGAACTACCTGCTTACAAATGTGGGCAACCTGACAAATACAGGGGTAGAATTCTCCATCAATGCAAAACCCATTCTCGAAAAGGACATGAA
>CAZBMR010000098.1:0-4518 GCA_964492695.1 uncultured Lentimicrobiaceae bacterium | reverse complement strand
GATCTCACGCTTGGCATCTATTCAAAATACGATTACAAAAACTGGTCGTTTTCTTTCTCAGGAAGAGCCAACTTTGGCAATTATGTGTATGACAACTTCAGTTCCAACAATGCCACCTACGAAAGGCTGTACCGCCCGGAAGGCCCATACCTCTCCAATGTGGCTGCCAACGTGAACGAAGCCGGTTTCTACGATCCACAATACACCAGCGATTATTACATTCAGGATGCTTCATTCTTCAAGCTTGACAATGTGACGCTTGGTTATGCTTTTAATGATATTTTGGGCAAAAACACCAATTTGTCACTGTCAGCTACCGTGAACAATGTATTCACCATTACAAAGTATGGCGGAATTGATCCTGAAATTTTCAGTGGCATCGACAACCTGATGTACCCCCGCACACGTGCATTTGTTTTGGGTCTTAACTTCTCTTTCTAACATTAAATCCTGAATAACGATGAAAAAAATCATATCATTTTTCGCACTGGCTACCATGCTCTTTTTGTTGGTGCCTTCTTGCGTGAAAGACCTTGATACGGTGCCACTTGACAAAGATGTTTTAACGCCCGATCAAGTGTTTTCCGACCCTACTGCTTACAAGGCTTTTTTGGCCAAACTGTATGCCGGACTGGCTGTCTCAGGACAGACAGGTCCTTCTGGCGCTCCCGACATCAGTGGCATTGACGAAGGTTTCGGTCAATACCTGCGCGGTTATTTCTATCACCAGCAGCTCACCACCGACGAAACGGTGATTGGCTGGAACGACCAGACCATTAAAGACTTTCATGGTCACACCTGGGGTTCGGGTGATAACTTTATTTCTGCCATGTATTACCGCATTTTTTATCAGATTTCGCTGGCCAATGAGTTTATTCGCGAAACATCGGATGAAAAACTCGATGCAAGAGGTGTTACGGGTGATTTGCGTACGCAGATTGCTGAGTTTCGCGCCGAAGCCCGTTTCCTGCGTGCTTTGAGCTACTGGCATGCGCTCGATCTCTTTGCCAATGTGCCTTTTGTTACTGAAAATGATAAAGTTGGATCGTTCTTCCCAACTCAGATTCAGCGTCCGGCATTGTTCGAATACATCGAAACCGAACTGCTCGCCATCGAGCCTGCCATGGTGGCTGCCAAATCTAATGAGTATGGCCGTGCTGACAAGGCTGCGGTTTGGACTTTGCTTGCCAAGCTGTATCTGAATGCAGAAGTTTACACGGGCACACAGCGCTATGCCGATGCGGCTGAATACAGCAGCAGGGTCATCAATGCCGGCTATACCCTTGAACCAGTGTATCAAAATTTGTTCCTCGCTGACAATGATCAGTGCGACGAAGTGATTTTCCCCATTACTTTTGATGGCATCAGCACAAAAACCTGGGGTGGAACAACCTTCATCATCCATGCTGCTGTTGGTGGCGACATGAACCCTGCCGAATTTGGTATTGATGGTGGATGGGGTGGTATCCGTACAACCAAAAATTTGGTTCATAAATTCTATCCGGATGCTGAAAAGGGCTTGAAAGTGTCGCCCACACCAAAGTCAACGAATGATTATCCCGTGCTCTATGTCCCTGGTTCATACCAGGGTTGGGATCCAACCAATACCAACACAGTGATCGCGTCAGTATTGTCAGACGGAAAATATGAAGGTTATTTCTATTTCGCAGCAGGTGATCAGTTTAAATTTACCGATGGCCCGGCCTGGGATGTTAATTATGGTGACACCGGTGCCGACGGAATTCTCGATCCGGGTGGGGATAATATTTCTGTGACTGAAGATGGCATTTACAAAGTGAATGTGGATCTTCCCGGATTGACATATACCCTCGTTAAAACCAATTGGGGTTTGATTGGTTCAGCAACCCCTGGTGGATGGGATACTGATACCGACATGACCTATGATGCTGCCTCAGGTATGCTCAGTGTAGTTGCCGACCTCACTTCCGGTGAAATTAAATTCCGTGCCAATGATGCCTGGGACATCAACCTGGGTGATACTGGCCTTGATGGAATCCTTGAATATGGCGGTGATAACATACCCATTGCTGATGCCGGAACTTACACCATTAGCCTGAAAGTGGGTCCGCCTGATTATACCTACACCATTGTCCGCAGTAGCTTCGACAAACGTGCGATGTTCTTCACTGACGGCCAGAACCTTGAAATCAATGACATAGGAACATTCACCGAAGGTTGGGCTGTGACCAAATTCAAAAACGTGAAACGCGACGGAACTGCCGGTTCAGATTTGACATTTACCGACACCGACTTCCCGATGTTCCGTCTTGCTGATGTTTACCTCATGTATGCAGAAGCCGTGTTACGAGGTGGCGGAGGAAGCCTTGACCAGGCCCTCAATTATGTGAATGCACTGCGCACACGCGCTTATGGCGACGAAATGGGCAACATCACCGCTGGTGAGTTGAACCTCGATTTCATCCTCGACGAACGTGCCCGCGAACTCTATTGGGAAGCACACCGCCGTACCGACCTTATCAGGTTCGGAAGGTTTACCGAAGGCAACTATCACTGGCCATGGAAAGGCAATGTGCCAGACGGAACTGCTACTTCCAATCACCTGAACATTTTCCCGCTGCCCTCATCCGATGTGGGTGCAAATCCTAACCTGCAACAAAATCCCAATTATTAATGTCCTTAATATCCAGATTTAATATGAAAAGGATCTTTTTATTTCTCGTCATCATAACCGGCCTCAGCCTGGCATTTTCTTGTGCCAAAGAAGAGAAAGAGCCGATACTTGATTTGTCGCAGGTGGTGAAACCTGCTTTCACTTTCCCGGCCAACAATGCTTCCTTTGTGCTCACCGAAGCCGACGAAGCCAACGAAATGGCTAATTTCCAATGGTCGGCAACCGATTATAAACTCGAAAACCTGGCAAGCACTAAATACATTCTGCAAATGGATTTAGTGGATAACACCTTTGCCAATGCCCAAACATTGGTCAGTGCCGAAACAACCTCCTTCTCTATGGGCGTTGCTGCCATGAATCAGAAAATGTTGAATGCCGACCTGGCTCCGGGAGAGGCCCATAATGTTTATTTCCGTATCATTTCATTTATCACCGAACAGGGTCATGCTGATGAAATGGTTTCGGAAGTGCTGACACTTTCCATCACCCCGTTCACAGCCGAAATCGTGGTGAAACCCATCTACCTGTTGGGCGATGCTACCGATGCGGGCTGGAACAATGCCAATGCTCTGCCAATGACCCATATCGGTGGTAGCCAGTTCTCTATTGTTGCCAACCTTGCCGGTGCAGGTAAATACCTGAAATTTATCTCCAGATTGGGTGCCTGGGCACCACAATGGGGAACAGATGCCACTGGCACTTCCGAAGGTGGTCCGTTGGTTTACCGTCCCGATGAAACCGTGACCGACCCGCCGGCAATTCCAGCTCCGGCTGAGGCAGGGCAATACAAAATCACCATCGATACGCTGGCCCTGACCTACACCATTGGTGTGCCAACGCCCGAAATGTATATGCTTGGTGATGGTTGTGCTGCCGGATGGAACAATGGCAACGCCCTGCCAATGAGTGGAACCGGTGGAAGCTACTTCATCATCACCGACCTGCCTGGTGGCGGTCAGCTCAAGTTCATCACCACCCTTGGTCAGTGGGCACCCATGTATGGCACCGATGCTACCGGCACATCTGAAAGTGGTCCGCTGGTGTACAGACCAGATGAAGCCACCGCCGACCCGCCTGCCATTCCTGCTCCAGCGGCCGGTGGAAGCTATAAGGTTTCGATGAACATTAACACAATGTCGTATACCGTTGAACCACAATAGGTTTCATCAACAGGCTGTTTCATCAGCCATAAAAAAAGAGGCTGCTCCTGTTGGGGCAGCCTCTTTTTTTGTGATTGAGGTCAGTTAAACCATTGGATAGGTTTTGAAAATCTCTTCCGACTTCATTAAAATGTCAATGTACTGAGCCCTGCGATACGTGAACGGGTCTTTGGTTTTCATGTTGGAGAGTGTTCCCCTGAATTCATCGAGGCTGGAATACTGCTTGGTCACCATCCAGGCTTCCAGTTCTTCCAGCATGCGTGTGATTTGTTTTGGCCCATTTTTATATACTGTGCTCACAACCTGCACGGCATCAGCACCGGCAAGAATCATTTTGATGACATCTGCACCTGTGAAGATGCCATTGCTGGCGCAAACAGATGCTTCGATGTTGCCATACAGCAAACCTGCAAAACGCAACGCAAGCCGGTTGTCCTGCTCATGACTCAGGTTGTAGGGGAAATGATGTTTTTCGGTTTCGATGTTGATGTCGGGTTGAAAAAGCCTGTTGAACAACACAAATCCATCAGCACCCCTTTTGTCCATCTCGCCAATCACATAAAGCGGGTTGGTGTAATATGGGCTAAGCTTAACGCTCACAGGAACTGAAACGGCATTTTTTACCATTTCGATCACATCCAGTTCCTCGTTTAAAATGCCACGGCCGTCCATATCAAAATCAAGCGGCACCGAATAGAAGTTGAT
>CAZBMR010000097.1:0-9545 GCA_964492695.1 uncultured Lentimicrobiaceae bacterium | reverse complement strand
TGGAATAGAATGAAAAAAAGCATTGGTTACGATTTTTTATCTAACCGCAGAGGCCACAAAGAAGGCGCAGGAGAACGCAGAGAAATTTTTAATTTCAATCGGTTTTTCCGTATTCTTTAAGAGATAGGGCGTAAGCCCTTTGCGGGCTTTGCGCCTACTCTGTGTGCTCTGCGGTTAAACTTGTTTGGCCCGGTTCTACGTGAATTCAAATACTTCTCACCTTTGGACGGCTAAATGAAAAGTTTGCAATATTTGGTTCGGAGAGTTTTTCAGGAGGCTCTAATTATGATTTCTGGTCCGCCTACAAATTATCACCTATAATTTGTTGTTTTTCAATTATTTAAATATTGTACTAATTGGCAGTTAGTGAAAATGCGTGTTTTTACTAATTCACAGTTAGTGCGCAAATCGAGCAGAAATTCAAACTGTTTATTCAGGCCGCATTCAAATGCCAACTATCTGAACAGCTTCACAATGTCGTTGCCATTGGCAAAAATCATCAGTGCAAAAAGGATGACCATGCCCACAATTTGCGCTACTTCCATAAATTTATCGCTGGGCTTGCGGCGGGCTACAATCTCATACATCAAAAAGGCCACGTGGCCTCCATCAAGTGCCGGAATGGGCAAGAGATTGAGCACTGCCAGCATGATGCTCAGGAAAGCGGTCAAACGCCAGAAACTTTCCCAGTGAAACTGCGCAGGGAAAATGCTGCCGATGGTGATGAAACCTCCCACACTTTCGTAAGCTTTCACTTCAGGAGAAAAGAGCAGCTTCAACTGCTTGAGATAGCCACCGATGCCATCCACCGTCTTGGCCATGCCGGCAGGAATGGCCTGTGCCAGGTTGTAGTCCTGCTGGTTCAGCGTAAAGAAGGCCTCCATCTGCTGTTTTGGAAACACGCCGATGAACCCGGCCTCGGGCACGGTCATGGCAAAAGCCAGGGTGTCAGCCCCACGAATCACCTTGATGGACACATCCTGACCTTTATAGGCTTGAATGGCAGTTCTGAAATCCTGGAAATACCTGATCACCTGATCGTTGATGCCCAGCAAACTGTCGCCGGGCAACAATCCTGCATCACGAGCAGGAGAGCTTTCGGGGAATGATTCCACAATAAATGGAATGCGTACCGATAAAAACTGGGGCGATTTGTGCTTCACCAGTTTGCCGATGGCACCTTCGGGCAGTTGCAATGTCTGGCGTGAGCCATCGCGCTCAACCTCAATGGTTTTGGCTTCTTCCAGAATCATGGTGAGCGGAATCTTGCTGAAATCCTCCACATATTGTCCGTTCACGGCCAGCACCTTATCCCCGTTTTGAAGGCCAAATTCCTGCGCCAGCGAGTCGGCCACAATGCCATATTTGTTGGCTTCGGAAGTGGGCAAATATTGTTCGCCCCAGATGCTCAGCATGCCAATGTAAATCACAAAAGCCAGCACCACATTCATGATCACGCCGCCCAGCATGATAATCAGGCGTTGCCATGCCGGCTTGCTCCTGAATTCCCAGGGCTGTGGAGGCAGCTTCATCGCTTCTTTGTCGAGCGACTCATCAATCATGCCCGCAATCTTCACATAGCCGCCCAACGGAAGCCATCCCATGCCGTATTCAGTGCCTTTGTAGTTGAATTTGAACAGCGAAAACCAGGGATTGAAAAAAAGGTAGAACTTCTCAACCCTTGTTTTAAAAATCTTGGCAGCCGCAAAATGACCGAATTCATGCACAATCACGAGGATCGAAAGGCTCAGCAACAGCTGCAATATTTTGATAAGTATTTCCATTCCAATAAATTAGCTTGAAATCACATTGGGATTTTTATCACCGTCTGTCAGGCAGGCTTTCCAAAAAGCGATGCCTCATTCGGCCTGCAAGATTACAAAAAAAAAGCGGATGGGGTAGCCCGGCATTTGTCAAATAGTGTTAAGACGGCAGCCTTTCCGGATGATCCAACCGAAGTGCTTAAAACGTGACGTAATCCTCTGGATTGACAGGGGCTGCATTGTGCCAGAGCTCAAAATGCAGGTGTGGGCCGGTCGACATTTCGCCCGATTCGCCGATGATGGCCACCGGTTCGCCGGCACGCACAAAATCGCCTTCCCTTTTCAGCAGCACCGAATTGTGTTTGTAAACCGACACATAGCTGCCAGCATGTTGGATGCTGATCACATAGCCTTTGTCAACCGTCCAGTCGGCAAACAACACAGTGCCTTCGAGCGTGGCTTTGATGGCTTCGTTGCTCCGCGACACCACATCCACACCATAATGGCGCTGCGAAGGATTAAACTTGTTGGTAATGGTTCCGCGCACCGGCGTGAAAAAACTCGACACTGAACTCGAACGCTTGCGTGCCTCCGGAATCAGGGTTGGGTCGGTTTGGATGTTGTATTTATCGGCGCTCTCAAACTCATTGCGCAACATGCGCTCTTCGTCAGAATGCCTGAGGGTGATGGTGTCGTAGGACGAACCCACCTTTTGGCTTGCAGCCGATGCAAGGGCTGTGCTGTCGTCGGAAAAATCGCCACCCGAGATGATGCGTTTCAGGTTGTTCAAATACAACTCCTTCTGCCTGAGCACATTCTCGATGGAGTCGGTGGTTTGTCTGAGCTGATACACATCCCGCTTCAGGTTGAGGTCGGTGTATCCGGGGATGTATTCGCGCAATGGTGTGAAGGCAATCAGGTAGCTGGTGATGAAAATTAAAAATACGCTCACGCTCGTTGCCAACACAAACACATTCATCCTGCTGAGCCTGAAACTGATCTTTTCTTCAAAGGTTTCGTCGTCAAAAATTACAAGACGGTATTTGTCACGCAGCTTGTGGTACCATTTTTCTTCTTTTGCTTTCATCAGAAGGACACATTTCTCAGGTCCGGCCGCAAAAATAAGAAAAAGCCAACATTCAGCACCGCTAAACACGGCCATGCACCACCTGTTTAGCAACAATTAACAAGCAGCCACGACAAGCATTCCCCACTCAATAGGCACACACTGATGCGAAGGGGCATCAGTTTTTCGCGAGAATGCTTACCTTTGCAGGTGTCTGAGCAAAAGCTGAGGCGTCCATATAATATTTACACCCAAAAGGGAGTTATTGAATAAAACGAATGCGTGTGGCATTGCAATATAAAACTCTAGTCCAAACTACTGCTATCGTGTTGGTTATGATCACGGCGGGAGCTTGTTCGACCAAAAAAAACACCTGGAGCAGGCGCGCCTACCACAACCTGACCAGCCACTACAATGTGTATTGGAATGGCAACGAAAGCATGAAAACAGGTGTGACCGACCTCCGGAAGGCGGCCGTCGATGACTATTCAAAAGTGATCAGGGTGTTTAATTATGGCACAAAAGCTGATGTTGCCAAGATCAATGCCCCCATGGAACGGGCGCTCGAAAAAGGTGCCATCGGCATTCAAAAACACTCGATGGTTTTTGCCGGCAAAGAACGCGTCAACTGGATCGACGACAGCTATTTGATGATGGGCAAAGCCCACTTTTACAAAAAGGATTACATCAGTGCTCGTCGCACCTTCGATTTTGTGGCCAGTCAGTTCAGCTACAATGACATTGCCTTCACAGCCCAGATGTGGCTGGCCGTCACATTGCAGGAAATGGAACAATACGAAAAGGCCGTACCGCTCTTCGAAGCCCTTGAAGCCAAACGTACCATGGGGCAAACACCCAAAGAGGTGAACGACAACCTCTTATTGATGATTGCCGACTATCACATCTTACGCAAAAATTATGATAAGGCCTTGATTTATCTTCAGGAAGCCCTGCCTGAAGTAAAGGGTAAATACCTGAAGACACGTGTGATGTTTATCATGGCGCAGATACATCAAACCAAAGGTCAAAATGCTGAAGCCATTGCGCTCTATCAAGGGGTGATCAAACGCAATCCAGGTTTCGACATGGATTTTGAAGCCCGCATCAACATGGCACGCGTATATGATGTGTCGCAGGGCGATAGCAGGCAGATTGTGCGCATTTTGCAAAAGATGCTCAAAGAGGAAAAATACGAGGACTATTATGACAAGGTATATTATGCCCTGGCAGAAATAGCCATGCGCGAAAACGACGAGGCAAAGGTGATGGACTACCTGGCCAAATCTGTTTCGTCGAGCACCAAAAACAAGCAGCAGCAATCCACCTCAGCCCTCAAGCTGGCTGATATCTATTTTGCCAAAAACGAATACATTCCGTCGCAAGCCTATTACGACACAGCCGTTTCGGCCCTCCCGCGCGATTATCCCGGTTACGACAGCATCCGTCTGCGTGCCGGAATCCTCAGTGAGCTGGTGGACGACCTCAATACCATCCACCTGCAGGACAGCCTGTTGCGTTTGGCAAATATGGATTCCACTGCACGTTTCGCGGTGATTGATGGCATCATCAAAGCCCTGGAAGAAGCCGACAAAAAACGTGAGGCCGAAGAACGCGAAGCCGAACGCAACGTGATGATGTCGAATCAGTTTGTGGACAGAACGGCCAATCTAAACCAATCGGCGGAATGGTATTTCTACAATCCCAATACGCTCAGCTTCGGTTACACAGAATTTTTGCGCAAATGGGGCCGGCGCAAGCTCGAAGACAACTGGCGCATCAGCGACAAGCAGAGCATCTCGTTCGAAAGCATCGAAAGCGTGGCTGTGGCAGGCGGAGGTGGAAATGCCGCCGGTGCCGATTCCAGCGCCCGGTTCACCGACCGCGACCGGGGGTATTATTTGCGCGACATCCCGCTCACCGACAGTGCCAAAGCCGAAGCCACGAAACAAATCGAAGAAGCCTGGAATGGCCTGGGCTACACCTATAAAGAAAAGCTTGCTGATTTTCCGCGTTCAATCGAAGCCTATACAGAACTGAACAAGCGATTCCCCGAGAGTGAATACAGGCTTCAGTCGTGGTATGCACAATACCGTATGCACACCGAGATGGGAAACACAGCCGAAGCCGAACGCTTCAAACAGCTGATCCTCGACAACTTTCCAAACACTGACTATGCGCGGGTGATCGAAGACCCTGATTATTTCATCCGAAAGGCCGAACAGGCAGGTGAGTCTTCGGCATTTTATGAGCAAACCCTCGACGCCTACCACAACGAAGAATTTTACAGGGTGCTGCTCAATGCCAACCGTGCGCGAAACCTCTATCCCGAAGATGTGGACCTGCTGCCCCGCTTCGACTTCTTAAGGGCCGTGGCCAAAGGCCGCCTCGAAACCATTGATTCACTGGCTGTTGCCATGGAACAAATTGTAAAAACCTACCCCACCCATCCGGTGGCCACTCCTGCTGCTGCCATCCTCAGAAACCTGAACAAGGAATACGATATGAAGATCGAAGTGCCTGAGCTGCCTGGCGATACACTACAAAAAGAAGCTGAAGCAGAAAGCCCCTATCTGTTCGAAGAAACAACACCACACCTTGTCATGATCGTTGTGGGAACCGAAAAAACCCGCATCGACCCGCTCAAAGTGCGGCTTTCCGACTTCAACGGCAGGGAATTCAAAAGCGCTCAGCTCATCATTAAAAGTTTGATGCTCGACGAGTCGCGCAACCTTGTTACAATTGGCAACTTTGAATCGGCCACCGCTGCTGCCGACTACCGAAACGCACTCCTCCAATCGGAATACGTTTTTGGCGGCACAAGCCTCGAAGATTTTCTGATAGCACCCATTTCGCTCACCAACTACCCCACTTTTTACCGGTTGAAAGAAACTGAAAGCTACGACAAGTTCTGGAAGAAACATTATATCAAGTAGTTAAACTCCATAGCATGAAAAAATTTACCGACATTGTAAGTGATTCTGCCGCCCGAAACATCATTGGGCAGGGCACAAAAATCACCGGCGATATCCATCTGAAAGGCGACTTTCGCATTGATGGCGAGCTCATTGGCTCGATTCATTCCGAGGGGAAAATTGTGATTGGCAGCTCCGGCATCGTCGAGGGCAACGTGAGCTGCCAAAATGCCGACGTGTCTGGCGTGCTCAAAGGAAACCTCCTCGTAACCGACCTCACAAGTTTCAAAGCAACAGCTGTGGTGGAGGGCGACCTCAAAACCGGACGCATTGCCATTGAGCTGGGCGCACGCTATTCGGGCAAATGCGACATGAGCGGCCAGCACCCCGATGCAAAAGAATAAACCTGACGCCCCGAAAAACTGGAATAAGACGCTCAACACCTATGCGCGCTACTCCTCTCTGGCCTTTCAAATGATGGCCATCATGCTGGCTTTTGTTTTTGCAGGCTTCAAGCTCGACGAATGGACTGGCTGGAAGTTTCCCGTTTTTAAAGTAATTTTGTCGATGGCCGGCGTGTCACTGGCCATCTACTACGCCATTAAAGATTTCATCCGTAAACCCTGATAATTCCTATGATTACCTTTCAAAAATACCTGATCAGGCAGCTCAGCATTGCCGTTGTGCTGGCTGTGATCAGCTATGCAATTCCGGCTCACTATGGCGCCTCGTATCAAACACAGGCATGGCCCTGGCTGCTGCTGCTCTTTGTTGGCGTGAACAGCTTGCTGTTTTTTTTGAACCAACGCGCTCAAAAAAAGAAAATGAGTACCTATGCCAATTACTTCATGTTGGCAAGCTCCCTCAAACTCATTCTCTATCTCGCTGTGATTGTGGTATATCTGCTTTATTTCAGAGAAGAAACCATTCCTTTTCTCATCACCATTTTTGTGTATTACCTGGCTTTCACCCTCTCGGAAATTTACGGACAGATGAAAAAAAAGCCAAATGCATCAACCAACTAAATACATTATCCCATGGAAAATAAACCCAAAGGCCTCTTAGGTTATGAAAAGATTGAACGGTATGCACCCGAGAAACTCGCAGCACTCGAACAGCATTACAAAGCCATCCTCGAGCTGATTGGCGAAGACGTGACGCGCGAGGGGCTGCAACGCACGCCGCACCGGGTAGCCAAGTCCATTCAATTCCTCACACAGGGCTATGACCACGACCCCATCGAAATATTACTCTCTGCAAAGTTTAAGGAAGACTACCGTGAAATGGTGATCGTGAAAGACATCGAGATTTTTTCGCTCTGCGAACACCACATGATTCCCTTCATCGGCAAGGCCCATGTGGGCTATATTCCCAATGGCTACATCACCGGCCTGAGCAAAATTGCGCGGGTGGTGGAGGCCTATTCACGCCGCCTTCAGGTGCAGGAACGCCTCACTTCACAAATTAAAGATGCCATTCAGGATGCGCTCAACCCCCTTGGTGTTGCCGTCGTGATCGAGGCAAAACACCTCTGCATGTCGATGCGTGGGGTGCAAAAACAAAGTGCCGTCACCACCACCAGTGATTTTACCGGTGCTTTTCAGCGTATGGAAACAAGGGCCGAGTTCATCAGCCTGATTCAAAATAAACTACACTAGGCAAGGTACGATGGAGCTGCTTCAATGCAAGCTTTGCAACCCATTTCGCTGATCTCATCAAATAGTTGTTGATAACTATTTATAAAATTTCACCACACTGACATACAACCGTTTATCTAAATTAGCACCTCAAATCGCCGGCTTGTTTGCTGCCATCGTTAAGCCATTATTGCCGGCAATTGACTATCTTTGTGCGCTTTTAAAACCTTCACTAACCGGGTGTCAACAAGCAACTTAAGCAAAAACTGAATTGTTTTATCTATGAAAGCATACGTATTTCCAGGACAGGGAGCCCAGTTCGTAGGAATGGGTAAAGACCTGTACGAAAAATCAGCCAAAGCCAAAGAACTTTTTCTGAAAGCCAACAGCATCCTGAAGTTCAACATCACTGAGCTGATGTTCGACGGAACGGAAGAAGACCTGCGGCAAACCAAAGTAACACAGCCTGCTATTTTCCTCCATTCGGTGATTTTGGCAGCTGTGCTGGGCGACGATTTCAAACCGGATATGGTTGCCGGCCACTCTTTGGGCGAATTTTCTGCTCTGGTTGCCAACAAAACCTTGTCGTTTGACGATGGCCTGAAACTGGTTTACAAACGTGCCATGGCCATGCAAAGCGCCTGCGAAGCCGTTCCGGGTACCATGGCTGCCATCCTGGGAATTGATGATAAAGAAGTTGAAAACATTTGCGCACTCATCAAGGACGAGGTAGTTGTTCCGGCCAATTACAACAGCCCCGGACAGCTTGTCATCTCCGGCAGCGAAAAAGGGGTTGCCATCGCCTGCGAGCGTATTCTGGCAGCTGGTGCAAAACGGGCTTTGCCACTCAAGGTGGGCGGTGCGTTTCACTCGCCGCTGATGGAACCTGCCCGCGTGGAGCTGGCCGAAGCCATCAACGCCACTAAATTCAGCAAAGGTATTTGCCCGATCTATCAAAACGTTACAGGCCAATCTGTTACTGATCCTGAGATCATCAAAAAGAACCTCATTGCACAACTCACATCGCCTGTGCGCTGGACGCAAATCATGAACAATATGATTGCTTCTGGTGCCAAAGGCGTCATTGAAGTTGGTCCGGGAACGGTGCTTCAGGGCCTTTTCAAAAAGGTGGACCGCAACCTGGAGGTTTCGAGCGCCTCGATCTAACCAATGGTTTAAGACAAAGAAGGGCTGTTTCAATCTATGAAGCAGCCTTTTTTATTTAGGGCTTGCTTAAATACCATTAAGTACATAAATATCAATAAATAAAGCCCGTATTTTAGGGTTCATGTGCATGCATTTACATCTGTTCAGGTCAAAAAGCTTGCACCCCTATTGAAAGTCGAAGTTGAAATAGAATCAAAAAAAGCATTGGTTACGATTTTTTATCTAACCGCAGAGGCCACAAAGAAGGCGCAGAGGTCGCAGAGAAATACCTGATTTCAATCGGCATTGTTCTCATTCCATAAACGACTATGCGTAAGCCCTTTGCGGTCTTCGCGCCTCCTTGGCGAACTTTTCGGTTAAACTTTTCCGGCTCCGTTTGAGGCGAAGGCATCGACTCTTCAAAATGTGCCAGAAGGAGAGAAAGATTGATTTTTTAGGTTCGGGCAGTTTTCACCAGGCCTTAGTTAATGAGTTCCATGCGCAACAAATTGAGGGCTGCCAATGCTGCACGCCGGATATTGCGGTCGCGCTGCTCGCCCAGCTGAAATTTTTGTGCTTTCACCCCTTTTGGTCCAGCCAGGCCAATCCAAACAGTCCCCACAGGTTTCTCAGGTGTTCCGCCATCGGGGCCGGCAATGCCGGTGGTGGACAGGGCATAGTCAACGCCCATCCGGTGCTTCAACCCGGAGGCCATTTCAATAGCAACCTCCTCGCTCACAGCACCATACTTTTCGAGCGAATCAGGTTTCACACCCAGCAAAGCAGTCTTCACCTCGTTGGCATATGCCACCACCGAGCCCTTGAAATAAGCCGAACTTCCGGGCACAGAGGTCAATAAATGAGCCAGATAGCCTCCGGTGCAGCTTTCGGCAGTAGCTATGGTTAATTCCTTTGTTGTCAGCAATTTACCAATCACCTGCTCAGGCATCTCATTGTCAAAGCCATACACATATTCCGGGATAAGTTGGCACAATGCAGCAACTTCGCTAGTCAGCTGCTG
>CAZBMR010000096.1:8540-9620 GCA_964492695.1 uncultured Lentimicrobiaceae bacterium | reverse complement strand
TCAATATCGATGTATTTGTCTGTGTGTCCTACCAGACCTTCTCCACTTGTATTACTATAGGAGTACCAAGTAAGAATCAAACCATGTATTGATTTTCCATTAAGCTCTAAAACAGACTCATACGCTGGATCTCCGCGCTCATTATGTCTGAATACAAGCTCATTCGCTGAGGAGCTTGTAATTTTCATATAGAGCATTCGGTCACGATTTATATATTCCCCATTTTTGGAATATGATCCCGTGAATGTTCCAACATACGACCCTCCCGTTGGTGGGGCTTGTTTTGTACAAGCCATTAAAAGCCAGATAGAAAGCACAAAAAGAAAAAGATTTCTCATGATTTAATCTTCTGCGGGTTTGATAGTAAAACTTCCTTCAACCGGGTATTCCACATCGATGTTTTCGGCTGTTGAAACAAAATGGTAAATGGATTTGAAATGGCCGGTGATCACATATTCACCGTCCAGTTTTTCCCATCGGCCTTCAACATCGATGTATTTGTCAATGTGAGAAATATGGGTTGTTGGGCTGTCGTGCCACGAAACATCTGCCCATGATTTGATCGTTCCTGAGATGTCTTTTCCTTTTTGTGTAAGTTCTGATTCCTGATGCCAGGCGCCACTTTCAGAATTGATCAGCTTCAGGCGTTCATCTGTTGATTCAGTAATGACGATGTAGATAATTCTTTTATGGGAAATAACATCACCCTCCTTGATGTAGCTGCCAGTAAAAGTGCCAGTGAATGCACCTTCGCCCGGAAAATGCTGCTTCGTACAGGATGACAGCGCCATTACAAAAAGGAAGAGGTTAAAAAAAGTTTTCATCGCTATTCTTTTCTGGGTTGAATGATAAACGTGCCTTTGACAGGAAAATCAGCATTGATTGAATCAAATGCATGATAATAGTAGTACAACGATTCAAATCCACCGGTAATTACATATTCGCCACTCACTTTTTCCCACCTTCCCGTTATGTCAATTTCTTTGTGAGCAATAAGATAAAATGAGTTCGTATCATCATAACCACCCCTTGAAGTCCCGGTTTTAATTGTCCCCCTGATGTTTTTTCCATCCAATTGCA
>CAZBMR010000096.1:0-8440 GCA_964492695.1 uncultured Lentimicrobiaceae bacterium | reverse complement strand
CAAAAAAAAGACGGAAGTTTCCCCCCGTCTCACTAACCAAATCACAAAAAAATAACTGAATGCAATGCATTTATCAGGGTGGCGGCATGCTTCCCGGAGGTGGCATGCCGGCTGGTGGCGGTGGCAGGTGCCTGGGCATTTCGCGCACATCGGCTTCGCCGCCGTTTTTAAAGTATTTCAAATTCCATGTGAGCGTCAGCATGGCATATTGTTTCAGCACGTTCGACTGGCTGTCTTCGGTGTAGGTGTCGCTCACCGTGCGGCTGATTCCCTGGTTTTGGTTCAGGATGTCGTAGATGCTGGCCTTGAGCTCCAACGATTTGTTCTTTAGCATCTTATATCCAATATATGCATTCCAGAGGATGTAGTTTTCGTTGCTGCTCTGGCTCAGGCCGGTATAGTTGAGCTGGCTCGCATCGCTGCTCAGCACAAAACGGTCTAGGAAATTGTAGGTCAGGTTGAGCGTCACCCGATGGTTGTAATAGTCGGTGGCAGGTTTGGCAGGCAGGCTGTTGCGCACCTGATTGAGGCTGCCGTTGTAAGCCACCGAAAAGTCGATGTTTTGGCTGATGTTGCTGCTCAGGTAAAAGCCTGCCGAAAACACATGGTTTTTTGAGCGGTTGAACTGGCTGTTGAGCACCGACGGACTGTTGGTGTAGGTGTAGCCGGTGTTCAGGTTGAGGTTGCTCTTGATGAAATTGACGGGGAAGCTGTACACCACAAAAGCACGTGCACTCACATAGCGGTCGAGGTTCACGGGCACAATCAGCTGGCTGCCTTTGGCCACCGCATAGCCGTTGATCAGCGTGTCGTTGCGCAACAGCCTGGTTTCGTTACCGATGTAATCGGTCGATAGTTTGGCATTCAGCAGCAAAAAGGCATGCTTTGCCTGCCGGGGTGTTCCCTTGCCCATACGCAGGTTCCACTCGTGGTCGTAGGATGGGTTGAGGTCGGCATTTCCCGTGCGCACTATTTGTGGGTTCGACAGATCCGGCACTGGCTGAAGCTGGCTGATGGAGGGGGTGTTGGCCGATGTTCGGTAAAAGAAGTTGAGGTTTCCCTTCTCTTTGTTTCTGAAGTTGGCCGAAGCTGTTGGGAGCAGATGGGTGTAGGTTTTCCCGATGAGGCTGGGGCTTGGAAATGTTTGATCGCCTTCAACAGAAAGATGTTGCCAGTCGGCCCCCAAAGCAAAGTTCCAGTCGCTGAGGCGATAGCGGTAGCTGAGGCCTGCCCGCTGGGTGCTGTAGTCGTTGGTGTAGTTGTTCGAAAGCACCGAGTCGCGGATGCTGCCCGATGGTTCGGCCAGCAGGTCGTAGGAATCCTTTGCAGCCTTGTCTCTGTTGTAGGCTGGCCTGTAGCTGAGGGCGAGCTGGCTGTTTTGTCCCAATGGCTCGGTCCAGGTGAGGTTGCCCTGCAGCCGCATACCCCGCGTTTTGCTGTTGTAATTCTGAAGCAGCAGCAGCGAATCCTGATCGGCTGCATCCACTGCATTGTTTTCGATGTCGCCTTCGCCGTCGCGGTTGTTCACCAGGGTGTTGAAGTTGAGCGAAATGGTGCGCCCTTCTTTTTTGAACTTGTGCAAAAGTGTCAGGTCGTTGGCAAATTGCAAGCCCAGGTTGCTTATGTCGGTCACATAGCGGGTGTTATTGTTTGCACCTGCCATCGGGCTGTTGTTGCGGGTATGAATTGTGGAAGCGGTGTGGTTGTCCTGAATGGTTAGCCTCGGCACGAGGATGAGTGTATTGCTTGAATCGATGGAATATTCCAACCTGAAATTCAGTCGGTGGTTGATGTTGTCTGTGACCGAACGGCTGTCTTCGTTGTAACTTAATTCATTTGATGTGAAATAGTTACGAACGGTGTTAGAAATGATTTCGTTGGAGGTTTTGTTGAAAAAATAGTTGGCGCTCACCTGCACCTTTTCCGACCATTTGTCAATGTAGTTGATACCAAAGGCATGGGTTTGGGCAATTCCGTTTTGCTGGCCACTGAAGAGGTTGGCTCCGCCTTCGGGTCTTCCTCCGCCGCCACCTCGTCCGCCACCACCACTGTTGCTCATCACACTCATGATGTCGGAGGTGGAGAAATTTTGTTGGTTCACATTGTTGCTCATACCGATGAGCGAAACGCGGCTGTCGCCCTTGAAGCGGTTGAGCGTTAACCCGGCGTTGTATTTTTCATCGGGACCGATGCCCGCATAGATTTTGCCGAAAGTGCCCTCGCGCTTGTCGGACCGTGTGACGATGTTGAGGGTTTTTTCCTCATTGTTGTCGCGAAAGCCGGTGAAAAGTGACTGGTCGCTGGCCTTGTCGAACACCTGAATTTTATCTACCATCTCGGCTGGAAGGTTTTTGAGGGTCACGGCCGGGTCGTCGCCAAAAAACTGACGGCCGTCCACCAACACCTTTTTCACTTCCTCTCCATGCACTTTCACAGTGGTGCCGTCCACAGTGACGCCGGGCATTTTTTTCACAAGGTCTTCCGTTGTAGCATCCTGGTGGGTTTGAAAGGCCGCTGCATTAAACTGCACCGTATCTCCTTTCTGCTCAACACGTTCCACCACTTCTTTCACTTCCACTTCCTTCAGGCCAATGGCACTTTGCTTGAGCACAATCACCGGTAGGTTCAGGTCGTCCTTGCCAAGGCGTATGGTTTTCTGATAAGTTTCATAGCCCACAAACGACACGCTCAGTTCATAGCTTGCCTGCCGGAGTTTTGCGATGCTGAACCAGCCGTTTACGTCGGTGGTCGTTCCACGGCTTTTGGAGGCATCGTCGGCGCGCACCAGCTGGATGTTGGCGTTTGGAATGGGTTTTTTCTCCTCGGCATCAATCACCCTGCCCTCAACTTTTAGTCCCTGAGCCTGCGCCGATCCAACAAGTAAGAGGGCAAAAAGTGCTGGCAAAAGACTGCGTTTAACTGCCCTCGTCAGTGTTGAAACATCATGTAAACGCTGTTTAGTTGTCATTGAATTGCAGTTTAAACTGTCTTTTAATCGTTATTTCCTGCGCCAGTGCTTCCATGTTGGGCCGTTGCTGCCCATCGCGCTGCATGCCCTGCCTGCCTTCCATTCCTGGTCGGCCGCCCATGTGACCGCCACCCTGCATCTGAGGTTCCGCGGGCATGCCCTCGGGGCGTTCGAAGCCGGCAAAATGGAAGGTGAGGCTCATCACCTTCTGGTTGTCGGCAGCTGTCAGCATGGGTTTGTAAAAGGTTTTGAACGGGATTTTGGCTTCATACACAAACTCCTCGCCGCGCTTTCCTTTGGCTTTCACTTCGATGCCCGAAGGATGTGTCAGGGGATAAAGCCCGTCTTCGATGTCTTTGAAGCCCTGGAGCATCATTTCTTCAGGTTCGGCCATGCGCTTATATGCTTCCGTTTGGGGCTGGCGCATGTCTGTTATTTTTTCATCCTCAGGCCTTTCGCCCGGTCTGCGTGGCATCATGCCGCGACCAAGCGGAAATTTGAGTACCGATTTCATGCGTTTTTTGGCGGTAGAATCCAAACCCAGTTCGATGCCCGAAACTATAACTTTGCGCATCATCGTCGCATCATATGTTTTTAAAACCACATAGAGGTTCTCCTTGTCATTGCCGATGTAATAAAGCATTTTGATGTCGGACATATAGCGACTCAACTCGGGATATTCTCCTGTGAGCCCATCCACCACCACTTCGGTGCTTTGCCATTCCATGGGTTCAGCTTTTTTTTGGGCGTCAACAGCTTGGAGGAATATGAAAGCCACCAAAGACAAGAGGATTTTTTTCCAGTTTTTCATATCATAAATGGTTTTATATCAAAACATTAATAACTACTCTTTTTTCACTTCTAGCATGAGTGTATCGGAACTCAGGCCGGTAAAAATACCATAAGCATTCGAGATGCTCGTCGAAGGATTGGTCAAATTCAGCGAACTGCTGCTGTTTTGTTCATACAAAGCGGCATAGTCGGGCAGCACATGAAAAAGGATGATCCGGTGTGTGCCGAAATATTCGAATTCCATTGGCCTCAGCATCTCACTGTTATTGCTGGTGGGAGCTTTGCGAAAAGCAAATGCGGGTCGGTCTTCATCTTCATCAAGCTCCCTGATCAATTCCGGGTCGGTTTCAATATTTTCGATGATGATCAGGTAGTAAGAATTATCAGGGTTTGACCAGGAAATCTCCACCGGCTCTGGCATCAGGCCCTGACCGGGAAAACCTGATGTGGAGTCAATCTTTGGGAGGTAGATGCGCGTCACCGACTGGCTCATGCTAACAGGTTTGGCGGGCACCCATGTTCGTCCGCTCACTTCCTTTTCGTTAAAACGAAAGCTGAGGTTGAATGTATCACCTTCAGCAATAAGGAGTTGTTCGTGAATGTATTTTCCGTTTCCCGCAGGTTCGAGTTGAAAACTTTCATTTCCCTTGTGAATGTACACATGCAGGTTGTTGATGTCGTCGGAGGCATAGGTCACTGACTCGTAAAAGGGTGTTTGGTGGCTCAGCTGCACTGCAAATGTATCGCCCGGAAGCAGGTAGGATTCCACAATAGGCGTGTCAGTGAAACGACTGTTTTCTGCCTTTTGGCAGCTCATGAGTGCTATAATTGAAACGGCTGCAGCCAGGAGCATTTTCCGGAATAACTGGATCTGTTTCATAAGTTAAATGTTGATTTACCTGAGTTTAAGCGAGAGGGTGATGTTGGGCATGAATCCCAGATAATTGACATTGGTTTCGATAATGCTGCCGTCTTCGATCATAAACTGCTTGTACCACACGTTTTTACGATCGTACAAATTGAAGATGGAAGCACCTATATAGCCGTATTCGCGGCGTTTTTTGTCGCCTTTGAGGCCTCCCAACAATTTAAAGGTAGCCGAGATGTCAGCACGATGGTAATCTGGAAGCCGTTGGCTGTTTTTGTCGGTCACGGTGAAGAAATCACGTGTGTTGCCGTCGAGCAATGTGATGGTATAGGCGCCTGATGGTGCCGTGTAGGGCCGTCCGGTGGCATAAACCCAGGTGGCTGAAAAATCCCACCGGCGAAACTTATAGAGTGCCACCACCTTAAATTCGTGTGTCACGTCCTGATTGGCGGCAAAATAGTCGCTGCCATAGATATCGAACCGGTTTTTAGCCTCGCCCAGGGTATAGGCAACCCAACCGTTGAATTTTCCGGATTGTTTCTGAGCCATCAATTCAAGGCCTTTGGCATAGCCTTTGCCTGAGAAGAAGTTTTCATCGTAGCTCACGCCCATCGGACTGGGATCGAAGCGCAATGAGTATTCCGTAAGGCTTTGGATGTCTTTGTAATAGGCTTCGGCTGAAAACAGGTAGTTGTTGTTTTCGAACGAAAGGCCTGCAATGTAATGCGAAGCGCTGCTCACAGGAACGGCGGTTTCGTCAGAAAGGAGCCAGAAGTCGCGGCTTCCCGAGAGGATGTCTTCACGTGTTACCCTGTTGGCAAACTGATAATACTGTCCGGTGGCTGCATTCAATGCCAGGTTTTCGGTGAGGTGAAATTTCATACTCAGCCGCGGCTCAGCATAGATTTTTCCGGTTTGGCCGAAGTAGCTTGTGCGCAAACCGGGGGTGACAATCAGTCTGTCATTAAAGAGTCTTGTTTTGGTTTGCAGATAAACCCCTGCAAGGGCTGCCTCGTTGCTGCGCTGCAACACATCGGTGGTATCATTTTGGGCATAGCTGTAGTCGATATCGTACAAGCTTGCAAAAAGCCCGAACTGTATCTTGCTGTTTCTAAAGGCATCCCATTCATAATCGGATTTCAGGCTGTAGTCTTTGAGGTCGTTGTTTTCGATCACGCCATTTTTTACGGTAGTGGCATTACCGTCGTCGTCGTAGGTGGTTCTCTCCTGCGTACGGTCGCGCTCGCTGAAGTAGTTGCTATAGCTCAGCAAGGTGTTTCCATAGATTTTTTCGTTCCATTTCCGGCCCCATTTCAAACTTCCACCTGTATTTCCATAATTGGTCAGGTCGGTGGAGCTTGATCCGAATCGTGCATTTTGCATACCAAAACCTGCTGCAGAAAAAGCACTGCCGTTGTCGAGCTTGTCGGCGCCATTAAAAATGCTCAGCGAAACCACGTCACGATCGGTAGGCCTGTAAGTGAATTTGGCATTGAGGTCGTAGAAATAGGATGTTACCTCTGTTTCCTGTGAGAAACGACCCATGCCACCACCGCCTTCAGGAACTTCATATGAGGAGGTGGAGCTGAATTTATCAAAGATTTTATTGTACAAAAATCCCTTGTAGGATTTGCGGAAAGCCACCACCGAAGTGAACTTGTTACCTATGGGAAGCTCAGCAAACACATTGGTGCTGAGCATACTCAGGTCGCCACCAATATTGAATTTCTTGCTGTTACCATCTTTGCCGGTGATCTCTGTAACGCTCGAGAGCCTGCCTCCATACTTTGATTCAAAACCACCCTTGTAGAGCTGCACATCTTTCAACGCATTGGAATTGAAAGCACTGAAGAAGCCATACAGGTGATCCACATGATAGATGCTGAAGCCGTCATATAAGACTAAGTTTTGGTCGGGCGTGCCACCGCGGACATACAGCCCCGACGACGACTCGTTGCTGGCACTCACACCCGGCATCAGTTGAAATGAGCGCATCACATCCCTTTCGCCGGTGTTGGGCAGCTGTTCCAGTTTTTTTGGAGAGAGTTTCATGGTGGCTATCTCCTGCCTGCCGCTGAGCACCAGGTCGTCGCGTTTGCCCACCACCGTGACGGTGCGCAGTGATATAGCCTGCGACGGAAGCTCTACCAGCAACTGACGGCCTGCGGTTTCAGGATTCAAAAACACCTCAATGGTTTGATAGCCCACATATTGCGCAAGGAGTACGCTCGTATCGGTTGGCACTTTCAACAGGGTGAAATAGCCATCAGCATTGGCAGAGGTGCCGTTGGTGGTGCCTTTCACCATCACGTTGGCAAAGGGCAGGGCTTCGCCGCTGGATTGGTCGCGGACGATTCCGCTGAGGGTGAAAAGTTGCCGTGTTGGCGCACCAAAATAGGTCTTTACAGCTTTTTCAGCAGCGGGGCCTGCATTCGTGGTTTTTTGTTCATCTTCCACATAAAAAGTGCCGGTGCCATCGTCGGTGATGCGCCTGTGATAGTTTTCATAGTCGATGGCTGTTTCTTTGAAAAGGTTCGATTCGGAAGCAGCAGAGGAAATGACAGACGAAGGTGAAGCATCCGGCAGGCGGATGGCGTTGAAGATCGTGTTCAAACGGGCCTCTGTGAGCATGCTGTCAGTGATGGCGCTGTCGCTGAGTTTCAGAAACAGGTTGTCGTGCCCGTAGTAATAGTTGTAGGTGAGCAGGCTTGCCAGCGTCTCGATGCAGCGCAGCCTGCCGTTTTGACGCGCTGCGCTTCCGGGCAGGTAAACAAACATATAGTGATGAAATGCAGGTTCTTTCGAGATGGAATCGCGTTGCAATGCTTCTGCAGCCGTTTCGCCCTGCTTGCCAACCACAAAAACAAAAGGCCGCTTGATGGACTCGAATACGCCGTTGGGAGGATTCAGGATATATTCCATAAAGCATTCATTGCCAGGATTGTTGAAGTTATATTGTTTATGCTGACCTTGTGCCTTGGTGCCACAAAACATGAACAGCGTAACAAGCCCATGGAAGAATAGCCAACGGACCGCAGTGTCGGTGTTTTTGTAAATCCTTTGCATTTTATGTGATTAGATCGGCCAAAGGTATCATGACACTAATTGACAGGAAAACCGAATAGACGAACGGTTGATTTCTATCGAAGATCGCTGGATTTAAGCCAGAAGAAAGAATTCGCGGAAGGCTCTCAATGGTTAACAAAAGCCTGAAAACGTTCCTTATAGGGGTCGGCAATGGTGATGCGCAGATTGTCCGACATGATCACCTGATTGCGTTCCACAGCGGTGATTTCGTTTAGTGAAATGATGTATGAGCGATGCACACGCATGAAACGTTCTTCCGGAAGCAGGGCTTCTAAGTTTTTAAGGCTCATGAGCGTGAGGATGGCTTTGGGGTTGTTGTTGGTGATGATCTTGATGTAATCTTTTAAACCCTCAAAATAGATGACATGATTGAAATCCACCTTCACCAGCTTGTATTCTGATTTAACAAAGAGGTAGTCCCTCCCAGTTTTTGCTTCGGATGTCAGGACACGGTGCTGAAACCAATCGGCAGCCCTTGAGGCTGCCCGCAGGAATTCTTCGTAGTTGAACGGCTTCAGCAGATAATCCAGCGCGTTCACCTTGAAACCTTCCAATGCGTATTCGTGAAATGCGGTAGTAAACACCACTTTGATGTCTTTATCTAGCAGACGAGAGAGCTCGATGCCGTTTAGATCGGGCATCTGAATATCCAGAAAAATCAATTGTATGTCGCTGTTCTGCAACACTTCCAGTGCTTCAACGGCACTGCTGCAAGCCTGCACCAA
>CAZBMR010000095.1:8691-9758 GCA_964492695.1 uncultured Lentimicrobiaceae bacterium | reverse complement strand
GCCGAGATGACGAGCGCTTTCGTCTGCGCCGCGCTCGGGATCGAGCCCAGCGTGCGCCATGCCGACTACCTTGGCTCGTGGCTGGCGATCCTGCGCGAGGACAATCGCGCCATCGTGCGGGCCGCAAGTGCCGCCTCGAAGGCGGCGGACTTCCTCCTCGCTTTCGGACGGGGGGAAGAGGAGGCGCCCGAGTTCGCGCGGGCGGCGTGAGGTCGCCGCGCGGGCTAACGGCGGGATCAGGGCAAGGGCGTCGCCGTCCCCGGACAGGCGGCGCCCGCCCCATAGAGGGAAAGGGAAGCCGGGGGCTTCGTGACGGGCCAGGGGCTGGGAGAGAGGCTCCCGGCGGTCCGCCACCGGAGACCTGACATGGCAAGTGCCGCTTCCAAGATCGTCCTGTCGCAGTCGCGCGACATTCCCTTCAACCAGCTGGTCCTGAGCCAGGCCAATGTCCGGCGGGTCAAGACCGGCGTCTCGATCGAGGCGCTGGCCGAGGACATCGCCCGGCGCACCTTGCTCCAGAGCCTCAATGTCCGCCCCCAGCTCGACGATGCCGGGCAGGAAACCGGCCTGTTCGAAGTGCCTGCGGGCGGCCGCCGCTTCCGCGCCCTCGAACTGCTGGTGAAGCAGAAGCGCATGGCGAAAACCCAGCCCGTCCCTTGCGTGGTGCGCGAGGGCAGCGACATTTCTGCAGAGGAAGATTCGCTGGCGGAAAACACCCACCGCGAACAGCTGCACCCCCTCGACCAGTTTCGCGCCATGCAGGTGCTGAGCGATCAGGGCCTGGGGCTCGAGGACATCGCCGCCCATTTCATGGTGACGTCGGCTGTCGTGCGACAGCGACTAAAGCTCGCCTCGGTCTCGCCCCGGCTGCATGCGATCTATGCCGATGACGGCATGACCCTCGATCAGCTGATGGCCTTCTCGGTCTGCGAGGATCACGAGCGGCAGGAGCAGGTCTGGGAGATGCTGGCGCACAGCTTCAACCGTTCGCCCGCCTATATCCGCTCGCGCCTGACCGAAGATACCGTGCGCGCCTCCGACAAGCGGGTCCGCTTCGTCACGCTCGA
>CAZBMR010000095.1:0-8591 GCA_964492695.1 uncultured Lentimicrobiaceae bacterium | reverse complement strand
TGACCGAAGATACCGTGCGCGCCTCCGACAAGCGGGTCCGCTTCGTCACGCTCGAGGCCTATGTGACTGCGGGCGGCAGCGTCATGCGCGACCTGTTCGAGGATGACCACGGGGGCTGGCTGCAGGACGTGCAGCTCCTCGACAAGCTGGTCGCTGAACGCTTGCAGTCCGAAGCAGCACAGCTCGAAGCTGACGGGTGGAAATGGGCGGCGGCGGCAGTCGATTTTCCCTGGGGTTACCGCGACGGCATGCGCGTCATCACCGGCACGGCCGCCGAGCTCACCCAGGAAGAACAGGCCCGGGTCGAAGCCTTGCAAGCCGAAGCTGCGGGTATCGAGAACGACTACGAGGGTGTCTCCGAGATCCCGGATGAGGTCGAACAGCGGCTGACCGCGATCGACCAGGAGCTGGCGCTGCTGCTGGAACGCCCCCCGGTATTTGCACCCGAGGACATGGCGATGGCTGGGGTATTCATCAGCATCGATGTCGACGGATCGCTCCATGTCGAACGCGGCTTCGTGCGCGCCGAGGATGAGCCGAAGCCTGACTCGGACATGCCGGATGACGGCGGGTATGCTGGCGGCGAAGATGGGCACGATGCCGGAAGCGTCGATGCCGATCGGCCCTTTGGCGGCGAACCGTCGCAGGGCAGCGAACCTTCCGGCGAGCCCGAAGAAGACGAGAGCAGCATCAAACCGCTGCCCGACAAGCTCGTCTGCGAACTGACCGCCGAGCGCACGCTGGCGTTGCAGGATGCGGTTGCGAACCGCCCTGACGTGGCCTTTGCCGTCGTCCTCCATGCCATGGTCCTCCAGACGTTCTACCATGGAGCGCGGGAAAGCTGTCTCGGCGTGGCGGTGCATCGCACCGGCTTCCCGCACCAGGCGCCGGGCATGGCGGATTCGGTCAGCGCCCGCGCGATCATCGCGCGGCATGACCAGTGGAAGGCCAAACTGCCCGAGCACGACATCGATCTATGGGCAGCTCTTCTGTCCATGACCGGCGCCGACCAGGCAGCCCTGTTCGCCCATTGCGCCGCTTTCGGCATCAATGCGCAGTGGGAACCGGCCAGCCGCTACGATGGCAGGGTTTCCGCCCACACGGTGGCGCGACGCATCGAGCATGCCCATGTCCTCGCCCGCGCAGTCGATCTCGACATGGTGGCCGCAGGCTGGAAGCCGGGCGTCGAGAACTACCTCGGCCGGGTGACCAAGCCGCACATTCTTGCTGCGGTGGCCGAAGCCCGGGGCGAGGAGACCGCAGCGCTGATCGATCACCTCAAGAAAGGCGACATGGCCCGCGAGGCAGCCCGCCTGCTCGAGGACAGCGCATGGCTGCCCGAACCGCTGCGCACGCCGGGCATCGCCGATCTTGTCGATCTTGGCGCAGTCAGCACCGCAGCGAGTGACGACCTGCCAGCCTTCCTCACCGGCGACGGGGAGCCCGAGGACGGTGAAGACGGCAGCTTCGACGCGTGGGCCATCGCGGCCGAGTGACCCCCGAGGGCCGGGATGTGCCTGCTCGCGTCCCGGCCACTTCCCATCCCCTTTCCGGCGCGCGCGCGATGACGCCGCAGCGCCCCGATCACAGGACCAGACTGATGAATGCCCATGACCTTTTCGACACCGCGCCGCTTGGCAGCCTGATAAGCTTTGCCAATGACCAGTCCCGACCGCCCGAGCGCTTCCGGCGCAAACTGGCTGCCTGGCGTACCTGGAACGGCGCTGGCCGGCTTGTCGCCATCTACCCGCGCCGCCTGATAGGCAGCAGCTTCCAGTCCGCTGGGTTCGTGCTGAAGATCGGCGAATACGGCTCCGAAGGCGTGACGATCCTCACCGTCAGCCGCCATTTCGAGCTCACCTGTCCGCTCGACTTCGCCATCCTTGAGCGCCCGCGCCCCGGCATGGTTCGGGTCCTGACCGAATGGAACAGCAAGGTCGAGCTTCAGCATCTGGCCGAAGACCTGCCCTCAGCCCACGAATGGCTGGCACGCCACCGCTATTCGAACGCTTTCCTCAGCATTGCCGCAGCGGACGAAACGGGCGGACTTGGCGCCCTACGGAGGGCAGCGTGAAGACGCCCAGGACAAATCCCGCACCGGTGTTCGGCAGAACCGCCGGAGGTCTGCTCGCCGCAAGCCTAGAGGATCATTCCTGGATCGCAGTTCCTGTCCGGACCGGCCTGCGCATCGCCAATGCCTGGCGGCTCAAGAAGACGATGGCCGACTGGACCGAGGAGGACTTCTGGGGTTCGTGCGGCATCGTTGCCGACGAGGCCGCATTCCGGGATCACGTTGCCGAGATTGCCGAGCACCACCGCGAATTGCGGGGTCTTCCCCGTCCGACCATGATCCCACGCCGGTCGACGCCGTGGGGTCCGGCCCAGCAATCCTGCCGCTATGGTGAGGGGATCAGTTGCCACTCCACCGCCGGGCATGGCGGCTTCCATCTCGACGATCTACGCAATGCCGCGGTTCATCCGCTGCTGCGGCATGCCAATGGCTGGTACGAAGAGGACTGCGACTGGGCCAAGGTAGCCTTCACCTTCCCGGGCCTGTTCACCACGCGGGAGCGACGGATCGCGGCTGAAAGCCTGATCGCCTATTATCCGGACGCCTGGGAGGCGATCCACGACATCGAGCTTGCCCCCGGCCAGTCACGCGTCAAGGACGAGCGCCGTTTCCGCGAGGTCCATGCGGCCAACTGGATCGTCATCTCGGCAGTGCGGTCGGACAGCCATCCGGGAATGGTCGACTGTGTCGCGACGATGGGCGGTGCGCGCGGAGCAGTGCCTGTCCGACACTACCGGGTGCCGGTCGGCGAATACGCTCCCGGCGCGTTCGGCTTTGTCATCGATCCGGACCGCCACGAACAGGTGGAGCCTTCAGCCCTCAGCGCCTGACCGCCAGCATACGGGAACAACAGCGCTGCCGGACCGGCCCGCTTCCGCGCATTCCCGCACGGAGGCGGGCCTTTTCGCATGTCCGCCTGCACGGCGGACCAGAGAGGACGAGGCTGGCCGGGACGCAAGCGAGCCCGGGCAGGATCGAGGGAGATCGTGCCGGGCCGCAACCTTCAGTCCGGAGTTCCCTGCCATGTCTCTTCTGCCCGTTTCCGCCTCGGCCTTGCCGCGCGCCGCGCATGCAAGGCCCCCCGCCGCCGCAGACAGCGAGCCCAGTCGCCTGATCACGGCAGCTACCGCGCTCCTTCCCCTGCTGGTGCGGGGCGAGCGCATTGCCACCGCGCGGTTGCGCCGGGTCATGGAGGAAGCCTTCGGCGGCAGCGATGCCGAGGGGCGCTGGAGCTGGAAGCTTGCCTATGAAGCCTGCGAAGCGGCCCAGGTCCTGTTCCTGCGCCGCTATGGCGCAGCCCTGCTGAGGCGGCCGGGCGGAGCACAGGCATTGCTCGCCGCCATCCAACGCTTGGCCGACCTGCTTCCGACCCAGACCCGGCGATCGGAAGACGGACAGGCCTTTCAGCAGTTCTCCACGCCCCTGCCGCTGGGGCTAGTTGCCGCCGTCGCAGCCCGGATCACGCCCAGTGACCTGGTTCTCGAACCATCGGCAGGAACCGGCATGCTGGCGATCCTCGCCGAGATCATGGGCGCCCGTTTGCACCTTAACGAGCTGGCCGATGGCCGGGCTGACCTGTTGTCCGGACTGTTTGCGACCCTGCCGGTCACGCGCCACGACGCTGCCCAGATCGACGATTTTCTGGAGCCCGACCTGTCACCGAGCCTCGTGCTGATGAACCCGCCGTTCTCGGCAGCGGTCCACGTCAAGGGCCGGGTCCGCGATGCAGCCTTGCGCCACATGCGCTCGGCGTTTGCGCGGCTTGCCCCCGGCGGGCGGCTTGTCGCCATCACCGGCGCGAACTGCTCGCCCCATGATCCTGCCTGGCAGGACGCCTTTGCTGAACTCCAGCACGCAGGCACTCTCGTCTTTTCCGCCGCGATTGCCGGCAAGGTGTTCGCGCCCCACGGCACCGCGATTGCCACGCGCCTGACCGTGATCGACAAGCTGCCTGCTGCCGATCCGCTTGCTTTCCCTGAGCCGCGCGGGATGGCCCCGGACGTTGCCAGCCTGCTCGACTGGATCCTCGCCGACCTGTCGTCCCGGCCGGACTGCACGCCGTCTGTTCCCGTCCACATCGTCGGGCCCCAGGATGGACGCGCCACCGGGATGCAGCATGGCCGTCCTGCCGTGGTCGCGGTCCCGCTGAAGGGCAATGTCCCGTCGCTGGAAGGGATCGAGCTCGAGTATGAGACGCTCGAAAGCGCCCCAGCAGACACCGTCCAGCTGGGCGAGGCAATCTACGAGCCTTACACGCTCCAGTCGCTCCGCATCCCGGGCGCAGTTCCCCATCCGACGCCGCTGGTCCAGTCGGCGGCCATGGCCTCGGTAGCACCGCCGCCACCCAACTATCGTCCGCATGTCCCGGCGAGACTGGTCGCCGATGGCATGCTGTCTGACACACAGCTCGAATCAGTGATCTATGCCGGGGAAGCCCATGCCGGATTTCTGTCCGGAGCCTGGGCAGTGGATGCGACGTTCGATGTCCTGTCGGCCGCGAGCGAGGAGCAGGAGGGCGCCGTCCGCTTCCGGCGGGGCTGGTTCCTCGGTGATGGCACCGGCGCGGGCAAAGGCCGCCAGGTCGCCGGGATCATCCTCGACAACTGGCTCAAGGGTCGCCGCCGCGCGTTATGGATTTCGGTGTCGGACCGGTTGCTGGAAGACGCGCAGCGCGACTGGGCGGCCCTCGGGCAGGAGCGCCTGCAGGTCACCCCGCTGTCGCGTTTCCGACAGGGTAGCCCGATCCGCCTTGCCGAAGGCATCCTGTTTACGACCTATGCGACCCTCCGTTCGCAGGAACGCGAAGGCAAGGCCTCGCGCCTGGCGCAGATTGTCGAATGGCTCGGCTGCGATTTTGACGGGGTCATCGTGTTTGACGAAGCCCATGCCATGGCCAATGCCGCCGGCGGCAAGGGCAGTCGGGGCGAACAGACGCCCTCCCAGCAGGGCCGGGCGGGTCTGCGCCTGCAGCATGCCTTGCCCTCGGCACGAGTTGTCTATGTCTCGGCGACCGGGGCGACCACGGTCCAGAACCTGGCCTATGCCCAGCGGCTCGGACTGTGGAGCGGTGAAGACTTTCCGTTCGCGACGCGCGGCGAATTCGTGGCGGCGATCGAGAACGGCGGGGTCGCGGCAATGGAAGTGCTGGCCCGCGATCTCAAGGCGCTCGGGCTCTATGCCTCGCGTTCGCTGTCGTTCGACGGGGTCGAATATGACATGCTCGAACACGCGCTGACGGGCGAGCAGGTGCGGATCTACGATGCCTATGCCGCCGCCTTCCAGGTCATTCACAATCACCTCGATGCAGCCCTTGCCGCAGCCAACGTCACTTCGGCGACCGGCACGCTCAACGCCCAGGCCAGGTCCGCCGCCCGCTCGGCGTTCGAAAGCGCGAAGCAGCGCTTCTTCAACCACCTGATCACCGCGATGCAGTGTCCGAGCGTCATTGCCGCGATCGAGCAGGACCTGGAGGCGGGACATGCCGCCGTCGTGCAGATCGTCTCGACCGGGGAAGCCCTGATGGAGCGGCGTCTGGCCGACATTCCGACCGAGGAATGGAACGACGTCCGCGTCGACATCACGCCTCGCGAATATGTTCTGTCGTACCTCGAGCACAGCTTCCCGGTGCAGTTGTTCGAGCCCTACAGCGATGAGGAGGGGAACCTGTCATCCCGCCCGGTCTGGAAGGATGGGCAGCCGGTGCTCTGCCGCGAGGCGGTCGCACGCCGCCAACAGATGATCGAGCATCTGGCCGCCTTGCCGCCGGTGCCCGCTGCGCTCGACCAGATCCTCCATCATTTTGGCACGGAAGTGGTCGCCGAAGTGACCGGCCGCGCCCGGCGCATTGTCGCGCGCCGCGATGGGGGCAGGCAGGTCCGCTTTGCCGTCGAGACCCGTCCCGCGTCCGCCAACCTCGCCGAGACCCAAGCCTTCATGGACGATGCCAAGCGCATCCTCATCTTTTCCGACGCCGGTGGCACGGGGCGTTCCTACCATGCCGATCTCGGAGCCCGGAACCGCCGGCTGCGGGTCCACTATCTGCTCGAAGCCGGATGGAAGGCCGACAATGCCATCCAGGGCTTCGGGCGCACCAACCGCACCAACCAGGCGCAGCCGCCCCGGTTTCGTCCGGTGACGACCGATGTGAAGGCGCAGAAGCGCTTCATCTCGACCATCGCCCGGCGGCTCGACAGCCTTGGTGCCATCACACGGGGCCAGCGGCAGACGGGCGGGCAGAACATGTTCCGGCCCGAGGATAATCTCGAATCGCACTATGCGCGCGACGCCCTGCGCCAGCTCTATGCCCTGATTGCCGCCGGCAAGGTTGAAGGCTGCAGTCTCCAGCAGTTCGAGCAGGCGACCGGGCTATCGATCATAGAAGCCGAAGGCGGCGGGCTGCGCGACGAGCTTCCGCCGATCACGACCTTCCTCAACCGCATGCTGGCCCTGACGATTGCGCTGCAGGACATTCTCTTCACCGCGTTCGAAGACCTGCTCTCCCGCCGGATCGAAGGCGCGATTGCCAGCGGCACATATGAAATCGGCCTCGAGACCCTGCGCGCCGAGAGCTTCGCGCTGACCTCGCGCCGGACCATCTATACCCATCCCGGCACCGGCGCTGTGACCGACCTGCTGACCATCGCCCGCAAGGATCGCACCCGGACGGTTACGCTGGATGAAGCACTTGAGCTTGCCGGACGCAGCCAGGGACGGCTGCTCTTCAACCAGCGCTCGGGCCGCGCGGCGGTCGAGATGCCCGCGCGCAGCATGATGCGCGACGACGGTTCGGTCGAAGCCCGCATTCGACTGGTGCGCCCGGGCGAGGCCAGCACGGTGCCGGTCGAGGCCATGGCGGCAAGCCACTGGGAGCCTGCCGACGAAACAGCGTTCAGGGCAGCCTGGACGGCCGAACTGGCGACGATCCCGGAGTTTGAAACCAGCACCCTGCACATGGTCAGCGGTCTTTTGCTGCCGATCTGGAAGCAGCTTCCCGACGAAAGCACCCGGGTATACCGGCTCCAGACCGATGACGGGCAGCGCTTTGTCGGGCGCAAGGTCTCGCCAGCCTGGGTCGCCGCGATCATCGAGGAAGAGGCACCGGGACTCGCGCCCGATTCTGCCTTTGCCATGCTGATGTCCGGAGAAGCGGCTTTGCAACTGCGCGAAGGGCAGACCCTCCAGCAGGTCCGCGCCATGGGTACTCCGCGCATCGAGCTTGCGGGTTTCAGCGATCTGGCGCTCGACCGGCTGAAGGCGATCGGGCTGATCTCCGAAATCGTTTCGTGGAAACTGCGCCTGTTCGTGCCGACCGGCAGCGAAGGCCCCGCCATCCTCGCCCGGCTGCTCGATCGCTATCCTCTTGAGCGTATCCTGCCCCGCCGCGAGAGCGCCAGGGTAGCCTGACCCCGCCGATTTGCCGGTTCCGGACCGCGCATCGCATCCTTACCCCTCTTCTTTGTTCGGCAGGAGCTTTGTCTCATGAATGCCACCGAATTATCCCGCCGCCTTGGCCAGCAGGCCGAGGCGGTATGCCGCCGGTATCTGTCCAACGGGTGCAAGGAGGGGCGTTACTGGCTGGTCGGCAATGTCGACAACGCACCGGGGCGCAGTCTCTATGTCCGTCTGGTCGATGGCGAGAAAGGCCCAGCCGGTAAATGGACCGACGCTGCCACCGGCGACCATGGCGACCTGCTCGACATTATCGCCCATTCGGTTGGGACCACCGGCATGCGGGAGGCCCTTAGCGAGGCCCGCCGATTTCTCTCCCTGCCGGAAACTCCAGTCTCTGTGCCGCGATTGCGTCCGTTCGGGCTCAGTTGCACCAGTTCAGGCCATCCGGACGCAGCCCTGCGGCTTTGGTCGGGCAGCCGCCCGATCGCTGGCACTCTCGCGCAAGCCTACCTCCAGTCCCGGGGCCTTGAAGCAGGTGCCGACCTCACGCCCCTGCGGTTCCTGCCCGGCTGTCATTACCGGCCGTCCCGTGACGACGCATCCGACACGCCGACGCGCTGGCCCGCCCTGATTGCTGCTGTCACCGACAATGCGGGCGGCACCACCGGTGTGCATCGCACCTGGCTCGACCCGTCCGGAAAGGACAAGGCACCCGTCGCTCATCCCAGAAAGACCATGGGGGCCATTCTCGGCCATGCCGTCCGCTTCGGCGTGCCAACGGATCGCATGATCATCGGCGAAGGCATCGAGACCATGCTTTCCCTGCGCGCATGTCTGCCCGCCATGCCTCTCGCGGCCTGTACGTCGTCCGCGCATCTGGCAGCTTTCCTGTTCCCGGCAGGCGTGAACCGCCTCTATGTCGCCCGTGATCGCGACAAGGCCGGTGAGGCAGCTTTTGCCGCCATCGCCGAGCGCTGCGCCACGCCGGGCATCGAGGTGATGCCGCTCATGCCGATCCTGGGCGATTTCAACGATGACCTGCGGCAATGCTCCCGCGAAGCCATGGCGGCCAACCTTGCCCGGCAGCTCGGTAACGGGGACGAGGCCTTGCTCCGCAAGGCGTAAGGCC
>CAZBMR010000094.1:0-9772 GCA_964492695.1 uncultured Lentimicrobiaceae bacterium | reverse complement strand
ATTTTATTAAACGCAAGAGCACCTTCGACCGCTTCGACACACGGTTTTTTAGCTAAAGACTTTCAAAGGCTCAGGTGCAGCACTGCCAAACGGTAGCTGTCGAGCCCAAAACCACTGATGATGCCCCTGCACGCCTGCGCAGTGAAACTGTGCTGACGGTATGCCTCACGCGCATGAATGTTGGTAAGGTGCACCTCCACAACGGGTAAACTGATGCTGCGTATGGCGTCAGCAATGGCTATTGAAGTGTGGCTGTATGCCCCAGGATTGATAATCAAAGCATTGTATGTGACAGCCGCTTGCTGTATCTGATCGATGATGGCACCTTCGTGGTTGCTTTGAAAGTAAGCGAGTTGCACATGGGGCATAGCCTGCTGCAGCTGTTCAAGGTAGTTATCAAAGCTTTGATGGCCATAGAGGTCGGGCTGACGTGTTCCCAACATGTTCAAATTGGGGCCGTTGATAATCAAAATCTTCATGCTGTGATTTTTCGCAAAAATACACTTTTCAACATAAAACCTCCCTCATGGCCTGTGTTTTGTTGCATGAGCGCAAGCCCTGTTTTCGCTCATGCGGAAAAATCCTATCTTTGCGCACATTTCATCTCTACCCATGAAAGAAAACATCCGCATCAAGAATAAACGGGTCAGCTTCGAATATTTCGTGGTTGAGTCGCTGGTGGCTGGCATTGTCCTAACCGGAACCGAGATCAAAAGCATCCGGCAGGGCAAAGCCAACCTCGCCGATTCGTATTGTGCTTTCAGGGGATTGGAGCTGTTTGTGCAGGAAATGCACATCTCTGAGTACAGTCACGGCACCTACAACAACCACGAACCCAAGCGCGAACGAAAGCTGCTGCTCAACTATAGGGAATTGAAGAAGCTCTCAACAAAAGTGAAGGAAAAGGGTTTTACAATTGTACCATTGGCATTGTTTATTGACGACAATGGACGCGCAAAGCTCGAGATTGGTTTGGCACGCGGGAAACACTTTTATGACAAACGCGAGGACTTGAAAAAGAAAGATTCAAAACGAGAAATGGACAGATTATCAAAATACTAACACTATGAAACAACTCACTTTCACTCTTTTAACACTGTTTTTAGCCCTGACACTGCAAAGCCAGAACACCACCAAAATCAAATGGATGTCGTTTGAGGAGGCCGTTGCGAAAGCACAAAAGCAACCTAAAAAACTGTTTATGGACATGTACACCGACTGGTGTAAATGGTGCGTCAAAATGGACGAAGCCACCTTTTCCGATCCTGTGATTGCAGCCTATATCAACGAAAACTTTTATGCCGTGAAATTTAATGCCGAGCGCCAGGATACCGTTGTTTTTTCGGGAAAAACCTTTGTGAACGCCAATCCCGGAAAAAGTCGCAGCTCGCACCAGCTTGCACAAGCCCTCATGCAAGGCAAAATGTCGTACCCCTCTTATGTGTTCATGGGAGAAGACCTGAAAGTGCTCACGGTTGTGCCGGGCTACTACCCCCCTGATCAGTTTGAACCCATCCTCCACTACTTCGGAAAAAACGCCTACAAAACCAGCGATTGGAACACCTTCAAGGCTTCATTCAAAGGCAAAGTGAAACCAACTACCCCATCAAATTAGTTTTGTTTTTGTTTTAAATTTGGATTTATTCCTAAAATGGGAATTTATTAATTTCCACAGACTTTATTAGCACATTATATAACAGCGAGTTAGGCAAACAGACTTGCAATTGGCATGGTATGTGCGTATCTTTGAGGCGATATTTATTTTACAAACCAATATGAAGAAAACACATTACCTTCTTTCAATGATGGCTGTTGCAGCAATGCTGATGAGCGGATGCAACAAAACCGATAATCCTGAACCAGAAGCTACGGGCATCGAGAAACTGAGCGTGCCCAATGGCTTTACTTTCGAAACATCCGCACTGAGAAGCATCGAAATCATCTTTCCTGATGCCATTCAGCTTGGCGACATCAAAAGCCGCATTGACATCTTTACGCAAGCTCCTTCAAATGGTGGAAAACTGCTTTATTCAGGCAGTGCTGCGGCCGACAACACCACTTCCATCGACTTGATGGTGCCTGTGCACCTAAACCAGCTATTCGTGCAAACACAGGCCGGGTCTGCCCTCGTAGAGTTGAACAGCGGAGCTGCCAAGGCCGGAGAAATTGTGATCAATTTCAATGATGGAACAGGTTTTCTGCCACCACCCGTTGCTGAAGAAACAAAAACAACTTCCATCAACACCACCAACACCATCCACTACAAATCTGTGGGCAGCATTGTCAACCTGATCTCCAACGGCGGATTCGATGACGACGATTTCGGACTGATCGCCGACTGGCCTTCACCTATGGTGGCCGACGGCAAGTGGTATATCACCTCCACCCTTGGAACAGCGCATGCCAAACAACAAACACAGGCCGGCGAAACATTTCTTCGCAAAACTTCAAGCCCTGCCAAATATGGTGGTGTAGCCCAGCTCATTGCTGTGAGTCCGGGCGATCTGATCACTTTTACTGCCGATGTGCGGTTGACAGGCAACTCCAGAAACATCTCATGGCTCTTCCTGATCCCACGCGATGCTGCCGGTAATTCATTGAATTACTTCAGCATCCAAACCAATCCCTCTGGCGAAGATTGGGTTACGCGCACCGTGGCAGCCACCATGCCGGCCAATGCTGTCAGCGTTCAGGTATTGCTTTGGTCGCATGTGTATGGTGGAAGGGTGGATTATGACAACGTTATTGTCACAGGTCCGGTGAGCGACAGCGACGGCGATGGCGTGGACGATGAACTCGACGATTACCCCAACGATGCCGACAGGGCGTTCAATGTATATTATCCGAACGCTGATGACTTTGGCACACTTGCTTTCGAAGACCTTTGGCCTGGTAAGGGCGACTACGACTTCAACGATCTGGTGGTGGATTACCAGTTCAAGCAGGTACTCAACGGAAATAACCAATTGGTTGAATTTTTCCTCGACTATCAGGTGCGTGCCATTGGCGCCACGCTTGAAAACGGATTTGGTATCGAAATTCCAGGCATCGATCCCGACAACATTGCCAGCATCACAGGCCAGGAGATAACAGAATCATATCTGAATCTGAATACCAACGGTACCGAACAAGGTCAATCCAATGCCGTGATCATCCTGTTTGACAATGCTTTCAGTAAAATGGAAGTGCCTGCTGGCAGCTTTGGCGTGAACACCACACCCGATGCACCATATGTTGAACCCGTGATGGAACAGCTGCATGTGCTGCTTGTTGATCCGATATCAACACAATTCACAGGATTTGCGCCCTACAATCCCTTCCTGATTGTGGACAAAACCCGCGGCCGCGAAGTGCACCTGCCAGGCAAAACGCCCACCGACCTGCACGACCCGGCTTATTTCGGACAATGGTTCGACAACAGCAACCCTTCCACAGGCAAATACTACCAGTCAGCCGGCAATTTGCCATGGGCCATCAACCTGCCCACTGAATTTGCTTATCCCATTGAAAAAGCCGACATCACCAGCGCATACCTGAAATTTGGTGCCTGGGCCGAAAGCGGCGGCAGCAGTTTTACCGATTGGTACATCAATCAAGGTGCTGATTATCGCAACGAAGCAGCAATATACAGCCACGAATAAAACACTTCATCTAAGACACATCAAAAGCCGGTTTGCACCGGCTTTTTTTGCATAGCCATCAATACCGCAATCGTTTGCGGAATATCTTGCCTTTTTTGCTGCTCAATTTTTTGATCTCAAAAATGAATTTATTAGTTTTGTACGCAAAGGCTGTGTTGCTTCCATACTGAAACCAAATTGATCTCACCCGAAAAGAACCAGATGAAACATTCATTCATACGTTATTTGCTCGTTCTGCACACGGCAGTTGTTTTGCTCGCCCTCAAGCCCCTGCAGCTGAGTGCTCAGATTTATGCGCCGGAGGGTCTCAGTATGCCCGGTAGCTGGAATGGCTGGTCGAATCCTCCGACCAACCAGGCTTTTGCAAGTGCAACGCAGGTGCCAGGCGGCCGTGTGGCCAAAATCACCACCGGCACTGTGCGCTGGCAAACCACTTTCAGTGTAGCAGCAAGCGGTGCAGATGTGGCTGGTGGCACCTATTCATGGCTTTTCACCAGTGGCCCGTCGGGTAGTCCTTTCAACAATAAATGGGCGAATGTTACGGTGGCAATGAACAGCCTGCAAACATACACCTATCAGGGAGGAACAGACAACAGCATCACCCTGGTGAACGGAAAATGGTACACCATGAACTGGCAGGATCAGGGCTATACAAGCACAAGGGCCATTTTCATGGAAACCTCCGCACTTCCCGTAACCATCACCGATGTGGCACAAAGCCCCGAGGGCGTGACCTATCAGGATCAAGTGCAGGTGAACATCACCTTTTCAACTACGCCCTCGGCCGAAGAAAAATGTTATGTGAGGTACTCAACCGACAACTGGGCCACTTCTGCACTGATATCTGCCACAATCAGCGGTGCATCAGCATCAGCCACCATTCCCGCCATGGAGGCCGGGCTCACCGTTTCGTATTATGTGATGACCACCACCGTTAGCAACCCCACAGCCGATTACGATCTGCTGACATTGAAATACAACAACAATGGTGGAAGCAACTACAGCTACCAAGTGTTTGGTGACCTCTGCGGCGTACAGCTGGTGAGCACCGATCCACAGTTTCCGCAGGAAAATCAGGCCTTCACACTCACCTTTAATGCGGTGGCCGGCAACGAAGCACTGCTCAACTATGCCGGCGATGTGTATATTCACACTGGTGTGATTACGAACCTGAGCAGCAGCGATGCCGACTGGAAATACACCAAAACAAGCTGGGGAACGAACACCGCTGAGACCAAACTCACGCGTACCGGAACAAACACCTATACCCTCAGCATCAGTGATATACGTGCTTATTACGGTGTTCCATCAGGAGAAGAAATCCTAAAAATGGTCATGGTTTTCCGAAGTGATGGCACCACACCAGCTGCACCTTCCTATCTCGTTCACAAAACCGCTGACGAATCTGACATTCTGGTTGATATTTACGAAAACACCTTAAACGTAAAGCTGTTAAATCCAACCGGCAACCTCAATTTAGTTGAAGATGAATTACACATCGCGGCCTGCGCCACCGCAACGAATCACAACAGCCTGAAACTGTTTGTAAATACAACCCTTGTTGGAGAAACCAGCGCAAGCGATTTTTCAGAACTCATCGACCTGTCAGGCTACAGCGCAGGCCGACATTGGATCATCGCTGAGGCCAGCGCTGCCAAAGCCAGCGTGAGAGATTCGGTGGCCTTTTACATCCGTCCGGCGGCCACCGTTGCATCATTGCCATCTGGCGTGCTGCCCGGCATCAACTATGTGGATGCTACCACCGTGACGCTCGTGCTGCACGACCCGCCAACACTTAAAAACCATGCTTTTGTGATTGGCGATTTCAACAATTGGACACTCACTGACGAGGGATATATGAACGAAACAGCCGACGGCAAATACTTTTGGAAAACCATCACCGGACTCACCCCAGGCACAGAATACGCCTACCAGTATTACATCGACGGCGAACTGAAACTTGCTGATCCTTATTGTGATAAGGTACTCGATCCATGGAACGATGCCTATATTTCCTCTACAATTTATCCCGACTTAAAACCCTACCCTTCAGGAAATACCACCGGCATCGTGAGTGTGCTGCAAACCAATCAGCAAGACTATAACTGGGAGGTTGCCAACTTCACCAAACCCGACAACCGCGATCTCGTGATTTACGAGCTGCACATCCGTGATTTTGTGGCTTCCGACGACATCAAGGACGTGACGGCCAAACTCGACTACCTGCAACGCCTCGGAGTGAATGCCATCGAGCTGATGCCTGTGAACGAGTTTGAAGGGAACGACTCTTGGGGCTACAACCCTTCCTTTTATTTTGCCCCTGACAAAGCCTATGGCACAAAAAACGACTACAAACGCTTTTTTGACGAATGCCATAAGCGCGGCATGGCCGTGATCATCGATATGGTGCTCAACCACAGCTTCAGCCAGTCGCCCCTTGTGCAGATGTATTTCGATGCCGACGCCGGTGATTATGGTCAGGTGACGGCCACCAACCCATGGTACAACGTAAGCAGTCCAAATCCAGCCTGGTCGTGGGGATTCGATTTCAACCATACGAGCATCTATACCCAGCAACTGGTTGACCGCATCACTGCCTATTGGCTCAACGAGTTTAAAGCTGATGGCTTCCGTTTCGACTTCACCAAAGGTTTTACCAACACCCCGGGCGATGGCTGGGCTTATGATGCCGCACGCATTGCCATTCTCAAGCGCATGGCCGATGCCATCTGGGCTGCCAAACCGGGTGCATACGTGATACTGGAGCACCTTACCGACAACAGCGAAGAGGCTGAGCTGGCCAACTACGGCATGATGCTGTGGGGCAATATGGAGCATCAATACAGTGAAGCAAGCATGGGCTTTGCCTCCGACTTCACCTGGGGCATCCACAGCGCACGGGGTTTCACCTACCACAACCTGGTAAGTTATATGGAAAGCCACGACGAAGAACGGCAGATGTACAGCAGCCTCACCTATGGCAACAGCTCAAATCCAGCCCATGACGTTAAAAATGAGAACATTGCCCTGGCAAGATCGGGCATGTCGGCAACATTCTACCTGTTGACACCCGGCCCCAAGATGATCTGGCAGTTTGGTGAGCTCGGCTATGACAAGGGCATCAACCACTGCCCTGATGGCAGCTACAGCAACGACTGCCGCACTTCGCGCAAGCCCATCCCCTGGGATGCCCCCCTCAACTACGACAAAGACACTGACCGTCTTGCCCTTTTCGACAGATATGCTGAACTGAACAGGCTCAAGACCCAGTTTGCTGTTTTCCGTACAGGCAACATCAACTACGACCTCGACGAACCACTCAAACGCCTGCACCTCAACGAAAACGCCGATGGTTCAGGTAGAAAAGTAACGCTACTGGGCAATTTTGGCGTCACCGCTCAAAACATCACCCCTTATTTTCAACAGACGGGTCTCTGGTATGAACATTTCAGCGGATCAACACTCAATGTCAGCAGTACCACCGACCCAATCTATCTGCAGCCGGGCGAGTACAGGCTCTATTCCGACAGCCCGTTCTACAGCAATTACTATCCCAAGGCCACCGGCAATCTGAACGACGCCAGCACCTGGGGCAGCAACAGCGATGGCAGCGGCAGCAGTCCGGCCGACTTTGGCAGTGCGCACACCAACTACCACCTGCAAAACCGCACGAGCTTTGAACTCTCATCCGACTGGACGCTCAGTGGCAGCGACAGCCGCCTCATCGTTGGTGATGGCACAAACGCCACCACCCTCAACATCCAATCGGGCGCACTGCTCACCACCGGCTACCTTCAGATTGAGGCATCGGGCAGCGTGCATGTGAAACCCGGCGGGCAGCTCACTGTCAGCGGAAACACCGACAACAAGGCAGGCACTGCTGCATTGGTGGTCGAAAGCGATGCCACCGGAACAGGATCGTTGCTGCATGCCAGCAGCGGTTTGGAAGCCACCGTTGAACGCCACCTGAATGGAGGCGGCTATCACTTTGTGTCGGTGCCGCTTACGTCAGAAAGCAGTCCGACAGCAGCACTTTTCATGAATTCCTACCTCTATCACTTTGATGCGGCCGGACAAGCATGGGAAAGCATGGGCAGCAGCACCGGCACAGCAGTTCCGGTGGACGAAGGATATATGGCCTGGTACACCGGCAGCGAAACCACCTACGACTTCGCCGGCAGCTTGAACAGCGGCCTGTTTGAAGCCGCAACACCATCGGCATCCGCCGCTTTCAATTATAACCTTGTGCCCAACCCCTACCCTTCGGCCATCGACTGGCTGGCGGCAAGCGGCTGGACCAAAACAAATCTGAACAACGCCATCTACGTCTGGAACAGGGATGCTGCCAACATCAGCAATCCCAACGGGCAATACGCCAGTTTTGTGAATGGCGTGAGCGCCAATGGCGGCTCGCAGTACATCGCTCCCGGCCAGTCGTTCTTTGTTGAAACAAGTGGCACGGGAACGCCGGCGCTTAGCATGACCGATGCCGTGAGGCTGCACCAGAATGCACCATTCCTGAAGGAAGCTGCAGACAGGACCGCCCTCCGCATCACGGCCACCAACTCCATTGGAAAAGACGAAACGGTGGTTTATGTGGATACGCAAGCCAGTGTGGCCTTTGACGCCTCCTGCGACGCCAGCAAACTCAGCGGAAGCGCTACCCTGCCCCAACTCAGCAGCCACAGCAGCGACGGCCGGAAGCTCAGCATCAACGGCTTACCTGCAGAAAGCAATGAACTGGTGGTGCCGCTCTTGTATCAATCAGATACAGAAGGCTTGACAAACCTCGTTTTTTCAGGCTACGACAACTTCCCGCCTGAATACAACCTTTTGCTTGAAGACCTGCTGCACGACAGTCTCCTCAACATCCGGCAGCAAAGCAGCTATAGCTTCCAGCACCTGCAAGCCAATGATGAAGCACGTTTCAGGCTGCATATGCTCAAGGCCACGGCGATGCAGGAGGTGGAGGAAGATGGCAACAGTTATTTATTTCCTAATCCTACAAATGACGTTGTTAATTTTAGGAATATCGAAGGAGAGAAGTTAAATGTTTACAACATAGAGGGAAAATTACTATTGAGTCTAGATTTACACTATCCTTTAAAAACCATATCACTAAAACATTTACCTTCAGGGTATTACATAATTATAATTTATAAAAATGGGAGTCAGTTTTGGAATAAGTTAATCATAAATAAATAATTCGTTATGTTATATTTAAGATATCTTGAATCAAATTTTGAAAACAAATTTAATTAACAAAAAACAATAATTGGATATGAAAAAGACCACTTACACTTTGCTATTGGCTGCCCTAATTCCTCTATTCTCAATGGCACAATTTCTTACTTCACATGATCTGGCTGATTCATATGTTACATGGGTCAACGGTTCAAATGAAGGGTTCGGGTTCAGTGAATGGGATATGTGGACTACTGGTACAGCTGGGTTCTTTATTGGAAACTCTACTGCACAGGGTTTTGGCGATGTCAATACTAACAGTAAAGCATTTGGAATGTACGGAAATCCCGCTGGAGTCAACTTTGCAAATGCACAAAGATTAGTTAATGACTGGTCTGATGGCGCTGTTTTTACAATCGATTTGGCCGTGGCTTATCGAAATGGTTCAAAAGGCATTGATATTTTTGCATCAGGATTTGAAAATGTCTTTAATTTCAATGTAGGAAATGACAAGTATACAACTGGTGGAATAGACCAGACCGGATGGGCATACTCTCAAACCTCTGTATTTACAGTTACAGTCACCCAAAATGGTGCTAATTTGGATATAACTGTTACAAGAGGCTCAGATTCTTACAACACTACCATTTCAAATAAATCATTTTATGCTTTCAAAATTTACGTGGGAAATACTCAAGCGGGTAATGATCTAAATAATATTTTCTTTAACAACCTAAAGATCAAGTATTCATCTCCCTCAAAAGTCCCATCTTCTGCAAATGTATTTATCGAAGGTTCAGTTGAACTTAATTCAGGTGAAAGTTTAACGATTAATAATCTCACAATAAGTGGTTTAAATAGTTTCAAAATTAATTCGGACGAAACAGGCACCGGTTCTCTCATCACCAATGGAACCGTCAGCGGCAACGCCACCATTGAGCGCTACA